>JABAQR010000047.1 GCA_019187485.1 Lysobacterales bacterium
GCAGCAGCGCAACAGCGCATCCTGCAGCCACCAGCCATCGGCCCGGTCGGCACCGCGTCCGCCGGGATCGCCGGCCCGCGCGCGCAGCGTCAGGCCGATGCGCGGCGGCCGGCGCGGCGTCCTGCGCGCGCCATCGCTCAATCCAGGTTGCGGCCGTGGAACAGCTCGCCGATCTCGCGCCGCACCTGGGCCTCGATGCGCGCGCGGTCCTTGAAGGACAGCTCGTTCTTGGTCGCCTCGAACAGGTAGGTGTCGAGGTCGAACTCCTTGATGTGCATCTTCGTGTGGAAGATGTTTTCCTGGTACACGCAGACGTCGAACATCTCGTAGCGGTTCTTGATCGGGCGCGACAGAAAGTCCTGGATCGAGTTGATGCGGTGGTCAATGTAGTGCTTGCGCCCGCGCACATCGCGGGTGGCACCGCGCACGCGGTAATCCATGATCACGATGTCCGACTCGAAGCTGTCGATCAGGTAGTTCAGCGCCTTCAGCGGCGAGATCACGCCACAGGTGGCGACATCGATGTCCGCGCGGAAGGTGCTGATGCCATTGAAGGGATGGCTTTCCGGGTAGGTGTGGACGGTGATGTGACTCTTGTCCAGGTGCGCGACCACGCTCGCCTCGATCTCGTCGGATTCGAGCATCGCGTCCTTCAGCATCTCGCGACCAACGTCGGCGCGGTCGATCACCGGCTGCTCCGAGATCAGGATGGTGACGCTGGCGCCCTGCGGGTCGTAGTCCTGGCGCGCCACGTTCAGTACATTGGCGCCGATGATGTCGGCCACCTCGGTCAGGATTTCGGTCAGGCGCTCGGCGTTGTAGGCCTCGTCGATGTACTCGATGTAGCGCTGGCGCTGCTCTGCGGTGACCGCGTAGCAGACGTCGTAGATGTTGAAGGACAGCGCCTTCGTGAGATTGTTGAACCCCTGCAGCTTCAGGCGCGGAATCGGCTTGACCATGCGGGTCTCCAGGGAGCACGAAGGGCGCGCCTGACCGGCAAGCGGCCGCGCGGGGCGCGGATTATGGAGCAAGATTTTCGAACGCAACATCGGGAGCAACGAGTGCCGAGTGGTACGCGCGGCTGCGCCGCGCCCGGTGGTGCGTGGCAATCGCCTCCGGACCCTCGACGGACCGATCCTGCCACCGAGAAGAAACGGATTGGCCTGGATGAGCCCACCCCGGACTCGCCAGCCCGCGCCAAGTCCGACGCATGTTCGGATTCGGCTTCGCCCAGTCGAGCGCTTGTGCGCTCTATTCAAGGCACTGTTCTGCAAGGCATTCATGGGTGGGCCGCGAAAATGTGCCAAGACACGCGATCCACGGCGCGCCAGGCATCGCGAGACGCCGTCCTTGCGCTCGCGCCTGTGCCCGCCCGCGAGCGCCGACCGTTCCGTCGGACGACACAACCGGCGACCTTGTCCCGTCGCCTCCGGTCACTGCGTTCTCCGCACTCGACCGTCGTCACGCCTACAATCGGCCGTCGCACGCCACCGCCCCGCTCCCAGGAGTCCCCACGATGCTTTCGCCTGCCCGCCGCACCCTGCTCGCAGCACTCGCCGCCATCACCCTGGCCGCCTGCAGCAAGGACCAGGCCCCCACCGACCCGCTCGCCTACGTGCCCGCAGACACTCCCTACCTGTTCGCCAATCGCACCCCGATGCCGCGAGAGGCGCTGGAGGCGTGGACCAAGATGTACGGCGTCCGCATCGAAGATCTGTACGCGGATCTGGCCAAGGACCCGGAACTGCTGAAGATCGAGGGCGAGTTCGGCGAATGGCTGCGCGCGGCGCTGCCGGAGGTCGGCAAGCTCGCCTCACCGGGCGGCATGGATGCGCTCGGCCTGAAGTCCGATGGTCGGATCGCGATCTATGGCTTCGGCCTGATGCCGGTGTATCGCATGCAGCTTGCGGACGCCGCGAAGTTTGCCGAAACGGTTGCTCGCATCGAGGGGCGCTCGGGCAGGAAACTCGCCACGCGCAAGTTCGGCGAGCACACGCTGTGGCAGTTCGCCAACGACAAGGCCCAGGTGGTGTTCGGTCCGATCGGCGATTTCCTGGTCGCCAGCGTCGCCCCGGCGAACGCCGACGAGGCGCGCCTGAGCGCGCAACTCGGCTTGAGCCTGCCCGAGAGGTCCATCGCCAGCAATGAGGCCCTCGCCGAGCTCGACCAGAAAAATGGATTCGACGGTCATTTCAGCGGCTATCTCGACGTGCGCAGCCTGGCGCAGCGTCTGACCGGCCGCAACCAGGACGATGCGGCGGTGATCGCGGCCTTCGGTGGCGAGGTGCCCAAGCTCTCCGATGCCTGCACCAGCGAACTCGACGCGATGACCGCAAAGTTCCCTCGCGTGATCTTCGGCACCACCACTTTCGACGCCAAGCGCATGAACGTCGCCAGCATCGTCGAGATGGAGCCCGGCCTCGCCGCCTCGCTGCAGAAGATCGCAGCACCGATTCCGGGCAGCGCGGCCGAGGACGCCGTGATGCTGCGCTTCGCCGCGGCGGTCGATCTGCCGGAGGCCATGCGTTTCCTCAACGGTGTAGCCGACGCGATCGGCGCGGCGCCCTACCAGTGCGAAGAACTCAAGGGGATCAACGACAGCGCCGCCGAACTCAAGCAGAACCTCGCGAACCCGGGTTTGGCGATGGCCGGCGCGATGAACGCGTTGCACTTCGGCCTCGAGGACGTGACCATCGACCGCGGCAGCGAGATGCCAAGCAAGCTCTCGGCCTACATGACCATCGGGTCCTCGTCGCCGTTGATGCTGTGGGGCTTTGCTCAGCAGGGCGTGCCGGCGCTGGCGCAACTGACGCTCAGTACCGACGGCAAGATCGTGTCGCTGCCGGCCGACGCCTTCCCGATGCCGATCCCGCTGGAGCTGAAGGCGGTGATGACCGCGAAGAGCCTGGGCGTGGCCACCCGCGACATCGCCGATGCCAGCTTCAGCGCCGCCGCCGACGTGCCCGCCAGCGGCGACGGCACGGTGCTGCGCTACGGCTTCTCCGGCCGCTTCTTCAAGCTGATGGCCGACAACATGCCGGCCGCCGACGCCGGCATGGAAGAGCAGGAACGCCGGGAAATGGAACGCGGCGTCGCCATCATCCGCGCGATGGGCGACAGCGTGAAGATGATGGACGTGCGCATGCAACTGACCGCGCGCGGCATCGAGATGGTGCAGAGCAACGAACTGAACTGAGAGTCCGGCGGCCGGCGCCCCGCGGCGCCGGCCCGCCATCGCTCGCGGGTTGCGGGCAGCACCACAGCTCGTTCCGGATCCGCGTCTGGCGAGCCTTGGACGCCCGCCAGGCTCGCGCAACCCGCGCATGACCGCCGTTGCCGCCACGAGCGACCACCGGCTCGCGGCTTCACTCCTCGTAACGCACCTCGACCACCTCGAAACTCTTGCGGCCTCCCGGGGTGTCGATGTGCACGGTGTCGCCTTCGCTCTTGCCGATCAGCGCGCGCGCGACCGGGGAGGACACCGAGATCATGCGCTGCTTGATGTCGGCCTCGAGGTCGCCGACGATCTGGTAGCGCACCGCCTCGTCGCTGTGCATGTCCTGCAGTTCGACGATCGCGCCGAAGACGATCCGCGAACCCGGCTTCAGCTTGCTGGTGTCGATGATCTCGGCGTTCGCCAGCGTGTTCTCGAGCTCGTTGATGCGGCCCTCGGTGAAGCTCTGCTGCTCGCGCGCCGCGTGGTACTCGGCGTTCTCGCGCAGGTCGCCGTGCGCGCGCGCCTCGGCGATCGCCTCGATGATCTGCGGGCGCTTGACCGATTTGAGGTGCTCCAGTTCGGCACGCAGCCTGTTCGCGCCCTTCTGCGTCAATGGTGCTCTTTTCATACCGTCGCTTCCTTGCCCTTAGCGTTCAACTCGCCGTGCAGCTCCTTCAGCGAGTGCACGCTGTCGATGCTGCCAAAATCCAGCGCGTGCACAATGGCCCGCGCGCCGGAAATCGTCGTCGAGTAGGTGATCCGGTGCTGCAGCGCCTCGCGCCGGATCGAGAAGGAGTCGGCGATCGCCTGGCGACCCTCGGTGGTGTTGACGATGAAGGTCACCTCGTCGTTCTTGATCAGGTCGACGATGTGTGGCCGCCCTTCCATGACCTTGTTGATGCGCTGGCAGGGCACGCCGGCCGCGATCAGCGCATCGCAGGTGCCGCCGGTGGCGACCAGCCGGTAGCCGCGCGACACCAGGTCCCTCGCGAGTGGCACCAGGCGCGGCTTGTCGGCATCGCGCACCGACAGGAAGGCCTTGCCGAGCGCTGGTGCCTTGACGTTCGCGGCGAGCTGGGCGCGCGCAAAGGCCGCGCCGAAGCTGCGGCCGACGCCCATGACTTCGCCGGTCGAGCGCATTTCGGGGCCGAGGATCGGGTCCACGCCCGGGAACTTGACGAAGGGGAAGATCGGTTCCTTGACCGAGTAGTACTCGGGGATCACCTCGCGCGTGCTGCCCTGCTGCGCGAGCGTCTGCCCGACCATGCAGCGCGCCGCGATCTTCGCGAGCGCCACGCCAGTCGCCTTGGCGACGAAGGGCACCGTCCGCGAGGCGCGCGGATTGACCTCGAGGATGTAGATGTCCTCGCCCTGGATCGCGAACTGGGTGTTCATCAGACCGACCACGTTCAGCGCCTTGGCCATCATCGTCACCTGGCGGCGCAGCTCGTCCTGGGTCTCGGGCGACAACGAGTACGGCGGCAGCGAGCACGAAGAGTCGCCCGAGTGCACGCCGGCTTCCTCGATGTGCTCCATGATCCCGCCGATCAGCACCTCGCGGCCGTCGCAGATGCAATCCACGTCGATCTCGCCGGCGTGGTCGAGGAAACGGTCCAGCAGCACCGGCGAATCGTTCGACACGCGCACCGCCTCGGTCATGTAGCGGCGCAAATCGGCCTCCGCATAGACCACTTCCATCGCGCGCCCGCCGAGCACATAGCTCGGGCGCACCACCAGCGGATAGCCGATCTCGCGCGCCAGCGCGACCGCCGCCTCGGGCGTGCGCGCGGTGCGGTTCGGCGGCTGCTTGAGGCCCAGTTCCTGGATCATCTGCTGGAAGCGCTCGCGGTCCTCGGCGAGGTCGATCGAATCCGGGCTGGTGCCGATGATCGGCGCGCCCTCCTTCTCGAGTGCGCGCGCCAGCTTCAGCGGGGTCTGGCCGCCGTACTGCACGACCACGCCCCTGGGCTTTTCCTTGTCGAGGATCTCGAGCACGTCCTCGAGCGTGACCGGCTCGAAGTACAGGCGATCGGAGGTGTCGTAGTCGGTCGACACGGTCTCCGGATTGCAGTTGACCATGATGGTCTCGTAGCCGTCCTCGCGCAGCGCGAGCGCCGCGTGCACGCAGCAGTAGTCGAACTCGATGCCCTGGCCGATGCGGTTGGGGCCGCCGCCGAGCACCACGATCTTGTCGCGACCGGTCGGTGCCGCCTCGCACTCTTCCTCGTAGGTCGAGTACAGGTAGGCGGTGCTGGTGGCGAACTCGGCGGCGCAGGAATCGACGCGCTTGTAGACCGGGCGCACGCCGAGCGCGCGCCGCAGCGCGCGCAGCGCGGCCTCGTCGCTGTGCACCAGCGTCGCCAGGCGCGAGTCGGAGAAACCCTTGCGCTTGAGTTCGCGCAGACGCTCGCGGTCGAGCGCGGCCAGGCCCTGCTGCTCGACCTCGCGCTCGAGGCGCACGAGGTCCTCGATCTGCACCAGAAACCAGGGATCGATCGCGCAGTGGGCGTGCACATCGGCCACACCCATGCCGGCGCGGAAGGCATCGGCGACGTAGAAGATGCGGTCCGGGCGCGGCTCGCGCATCTCGCGCTTGATCACCGCGACACTTTCCTCGTCGTAGGGCGAGGACACCCGCGGGTTGAGGCCGTCGTTGCCGGTTTCGAGGCCGCGCAGCGCCTTCTGCAGCGATTCCTGGAAGGTGCGGCCCATCGCCATGACCTCGCCGACCGACTTCATCTGGGTGGTCAGGCGCGCGTCCGCCTTCGGGAATTTCTCGAAGGCGAAACGCGGGATCTTGGTGACCACGTAGTCGATGGTCGGCTCGAACGAAGCCGGCGTCAGCCCGGAGGTGATGTCGTTGCGCAACTCGTCGAGCGTGTAGCCGATGGCGAGCTTGGCGGCGATCTTGGCGATCGGGAAGCCGGTGGCCTTCGACGCCAGCGCCGACGAGCGCGACACCCGCGGATTCATCTCGATGACGACCATGCGGCCGTCCTTCGCGTTGATGCCGAACTGCACGTTGGAGCCGCCGGTGTCGACACCGATCTTGCGCAGCACCGCGATCGAGGCATCGCGCATGCGCTGGTACTCGCGATCGGTCAGGGTCTGCGCCGGCGCCACGGTGATCGAATCGCCGGTGTGCACGCCCATCGGATCGAAGTTCTCGATCGAGCAGACGATGATGCAGTTGTCCGCGCGGTCGCGGACCACTTCCATCTCGTACTCCTTCCAGCCGAGCACGCTCTCCTCGATCAGCACCTCGCCGACCGGCGAGAGATCCAGCCCGCGCGCGACGATCTCGATGAATTCCTCGCGGTTGTAGGCGATGCCGCCACCGGAGCCGCCGAGCGTGAACGAGGGCCGGATGATGGTCGGGTAGCCGACCTTGGCCTGCGCCGCGATCGCCTGCTCCAGCGAACGCGCGATCTCCGCGCGCGGGCATTCGAGACCGATCTCGGTCATCGCATGGCGGAACAGCTCGCGGTCCTCGGCGAGCCGGATCGCCTCGCGCGAGGCACCGATCAGCTCGACCCCGAACTTCTCCAGCACCCCGTGCTCGGCGAGGTCCAGCGCCGCATTCAGCGCGGTCTGGCCGCCCATCGTCGGCAGCACCGCGTCCGGACGCTCCTTCTCGATGATCTTCGCCAGCGAGCTCCAGTGCAGCGGCTCGATGTAGGTGGCATCGGCCATGTCCGGGTCGGTCATGATCGTCGCCGGGTTGCTGTTCACCAGCACCACCCGGAACCCTTCTGCCTTCAGCGCCTTGCAGGCCTGCGCCCCGGAATAGTCGAACTCGCAGGCCTGGCCGATGACGATCGGGCCGGCGCCGATGATGAGGATGGAGTGGAGGTCTTGCCGTTTTGGCATGGGGCTTCTCGCACGACAACGCTGAAATGGTGGACGCAAAGGACGCAAAGGGGCGCAAAGGACGCAAAGTGAAGCAACCAGCTAAATGGGGTCATCCTCTTTATGGCCCTGCACCAACCGCGAGATTCCGAGGCGCGTCGGACCAAAGTTCAGAAGAAGACCTACGCGCAAGCCCGTTGCACGGAGGTAATTCAGTACCTGCGCCGAATGTTCTGGAGCGGTGCGCTCGATCGACTTGATCTCCACCAGCAATTTCTCTTCCACTATCAGGTCGGCAAAGTAATCGCCAACGATTGCGCCCCGATACTTGATTTGCAGAGGCTTCTGTTGTTCTGCGCGAATTCCACTCCGGACGAGTTCTACCAGCAACGCGTTTTCGTACACCTTCTCAAGAAACCCGAAGCCAAGTTCCTTACGCACGTCGATCGCGCACGCGATCAGCTTCTCGGAGAGAAGTCCCTGTCTCATTTCGCTTCTACTTTGCGTCCTTCGCGCCCCTTTGCGTCCTTTGCGTCCTCCATCAAACGCACGAACTGGTCGAACAATCCCTCGACATCGCGCGGACCGGGACTTGCCTCGGGATGACCCTGGAAGGAAAAGGCCGGGGCGTTGGTCAACGCGATTCCCTGGTTCGAGCCGTCGAACAAGGACCGGTGAGTCACGCGAACGTGGTCGGGCAGCGAGCGCTCGTCGATCGCAAACCCATGGTTCTGGCTCGAAATCATCACGCGCCCGGTGGCGAGGTCGATGACCGGGTGGTTGGCGCCGTGGTGGCCGAACTTCATCTTGAGGGTTTTCGCGCCGGCGGCGAGGCCGAGCAACTGGTGGCCGAGGCAGATGCCGAAGGTCGGGATCTGCGCGGCGAGGAAACGGCGGATCGCCGCGATCGCGTAGTCGCAGGGTTCGGGGTCGCCGGGGCCGTTGGACAGGAAGATGCCGTCGGGGTGCATCGCCAGCACCTCGTCGGCCGGCGTCTGCGCGGGCACCACGGTGACGCGGCAGCCGCGGTCGACCAGCAGGCGCAGGATGTTGCGCTTGACACCGAAGTCGTAGGCGACCACGTGGAAGCGGCCGGCGCCGCTCTTGAAACCGGGCTCGCCGAGGTCGTAGACGCCCTGGTCCCAGGCGTAGCGCGCCGGGGTCGAGACCACCTTCGCGAGGTCCATGCCCTTGAGGCCCGGGAAGGCCCGCGCGAGCGCCAGCGTGGCGTCCTCGCGGGCGTCGGCACCGGCGACGATCGCGCCATTCTGTGCGCCCCGCTCGCGCAGGATGCGGGTCAGCTTGCGAGTGTCGATGTCGGCGATCGCGACCACCGCGCGCGCCTGCAGGTAGCTCGACAGGTCGGACTCGCTGCGCCAGTTGCTGGCCAGCAGCGGCAGGTCGCGGATGACGAGACCGGTCGCGTAGATCCCGCGCGACTCCTCGTCGGCGGCGTTGCAGCCGGTGTTGCCGATGTGCGGATAGGTCAGCGTGACGATCTGCTGCGCATACGAGGGATCGGTCAGGATCTCCTGATAGCCGGTCAGTGCGGTGTTGAACACCACCTCGCCGCTGCGGGCACCGTCGGCGCCGATGGAAACGCCACGGAAAACGCTGCCGTCCGCCAGGGCCAGGATCGCCGGAACACGCGCCATGCATCTCTCCAGGTGCGACAAGGCCCACGGATGCACCTTCGCGGTGATCCGGCAGCCTGATCGTGTGGGACCGGCGGGATCATAACCGTTGGGCGTGGTGCTGGTACTCCGGCGGTGCGGGCCGGATCGGGTTCGGCTGGTTTGTGGCCGACGCCGCCGCCGTGTCACGCAGGCCGCTGCGTGGACCATGTGACCTGCATCGGCGTTTCGGGGGTCGTGTTGTCCGCAGGGCTACGCGACCACTACTTCAGCAGATCCACAAAGCGCTTGCGGAATTTCGCCACCTTGGGCGCGATGACCAGGCTGCAGTAGGGCTGCTCGCCATTCAGCTCGAAGTACTCCTGGTGGTAATCCTCGGCCGGCCAGAAGGTCTCCAGCGGCTCGACCTGGGTGACGATGCTGCCGCGCCACTCGCCACTCTGTGCGGTGCGCGCGATCGCGGCCTCGATCGCGGCCTTCTCGGCATCGTTGCGGTAGAAGGCGATCGAGCGGTACTGCGGGCCGACGTCGTTGCCCTGGCGGTCGCGGGTGGTCGGGTCGTGGATCGTGAAGTAGACGTCGAGCAGGGTGTCGAGCGAGACCTGCTGCGGGTCGTACTGGATCTCGACCACTTCGGCGTGCCCGGTGCGACCGCCGGTGACCTGCTTGTAGCTCGGGCTTGGCACGTGGCCGCCGGCGTAGCCGGACACCGCCGCGCTGACGCCGCGGACCTCTTCGTAGACCGCTTCGAGGCACCAGAAGCAGCCGCCGCCGAGGACAATGCTGGCTTGGTTGGGCGTGTCGGCGTGGGTGTCCATGGCAATGCTCGCGGTCAGTATGGGAATCAGGAAGCGCAGTTTCATCGGGGTTTCCTTGGCGGAGACGCGGAACGGACCGAAGCGGGTCGCGCCGGCTTTCGCAAGTGTGCACCCGGTCGCGTGAAAGCGTTAACAAACGCGGCAGCAGCGGCGCGATCATGCTCTCACCGGAGCCCTCGGAGGCAGCGACCATGCGATCGATGTGCGCGACTGTTTTCGCCCTGTTGCTCGCGGGCGGCGTGCTCGCCGCACCGCTGCCGCGCCTGCACCCGAACTCGGTGTGGTACCAGCGCATCGACCAGGCGCCGCTGCACGCCAACTCCGGCACCATGATCTCGACGCTGTCCGGTCTCGGCGGCTTCGGCAACGGGCGCATGCAGATCGATTTCTCGATGTACGTGCTGTACGCGACCGCGGGCACGCCGACCCAGCCGCTGGTCGAGATTCCGAGCAGCGATCCCAACGACGACTACTACCTGCCCGATTGCGACCCGCTCGGCACGCCGATCCCGCTGCCCGTCGGTGGCGCGATCGAGGGCCAGCAGGGCTACTCCTGCGATGTCTTCGGCAACGACTGCCACTTGCTGGTGGTCACCGGCAACGAGATCTTCGAGGTCTACCGCGCCAACTCCGCCGGCGGCCAGGTGCAGGCGCAGTGCCTGGCGCGCTGGCGCATGGACGCGCTGTACCCGGCCACCCAGCGCGGCGAGCACTGCACCAGCGCGGATGCCGCCGGTTTCCCGATCGCACCGCTGCTGTTCAACGCCGACGAAGTCGCGGCGGTGGACGAGCTGCCGGACGGCGACCTCGGCCATGCGCTGCGCTTCATCCTGCCGAACAACCGCATGGCCAACGATGGCTCGCTCGGCGGCGTGCAGGGTCGGCTGTACGTGCGCCCAGGCACACATGCCGGCGGACCTTCGGGCCCTGTCGGATCGGTCCCCTACGGCGCCCGCCTGCGTCTGCGCGCTGACTTCCCGATGACCGGCTACAACGCCGCCGCGCGCGTGATCCTGCGCACCATGCAGCGCTACGGCATCGTCCTCGCCGACGGCGGCAACATCGCGCTGACCGCCGAAAGCGACCGCTACACGACGAACACCTGGACCAGCCTCGGCATCGGCTCGCGCGTCTTCGACCAGACCGCCGGCGCGACCGACGTGTTCATCAGCGATTTCGCCGTGCTCGACACCGGCCCGCGCATCGCCGAGACCTACGACTGCGTGCGCAGCGAGCCGACGGTCGACGGCGTGTTCGCGAACGGCTTCGAGTGAGGATGTTTGCCAGTCGGATCGAGCGCGCCCGATTCGCCGCCGACGGGCCCGGCCTGCACATGCTGCCCCGCACCGTCCCGGAACGCACAGCACCTGGTTGACCGCCTCAGAGCAGATCCGCCTCGTCAAAAGGCCGTGCCTTGACCGCGAGATCCAGCGCTTGCAGCGTTTCCAGCAACCCCGCCATGCGCGCCAGCGGCCAGGCGTTGGGGCCGTCGGAGAGCGCCTGGTCGGGGTCCGGGTGGGTTTCCATGAACAGGCCGCAAATGCCGACCGCGACCGCGGCGCGCGCCAGCGCGGGGATGAATTCACGCTGGCCGCCGGAACTGCTGCCCTGCCCACCCGGCAACTGCACCGAATGGGTGGCGTCGAATACCACCGGCGCGTCGGTCGCGCGCATCACCACCAGCGCGCGCATGTCGGACACCAGGTTGTTGTAGCCGAAGCTGACGCCGCGCTCGCAGACCATGATCTGCTGGTTGCCGGCATCGCGCGCTTTCTGGACCACGTTGCCCATGTCCCAGGGCGCGAGGAACTGACCCTTCTTGATGTTGACCGGCAGGCCGGCGCGGGCGACGTTCTGGATGAAGTCGGTCTGCCGGCACAGGAAAGCCGGAGTCTGCAGCACGTCGACCACGCTCGCGACCTCGGCCAGCGGCGTGTACTCGTGCACATCGGTCAGCACCGGCACCCCGAGCTGGCGTTTCACCTCGGCCAGCACCTTCAGCCCCTCCTCCATTCCCGGCCCGCGGAAACTGCGGCCGGAAGAGCGGTTGGCCTTGTCGAAGGAGGACTTGAAGATGAACGGGATACCGAGCCGCCCGGTGATCTCCTGGAGCACGCCGGCGGTGTCGAGCTGCAGTTGCAGCGACTCGACCACGCAGGGCCCGGCGATCAGGAAGAAGGGCCGGTGGAGGCCGATGTCGAAGCCGCAGAGGTTCATGGCGTGAAAAGTGAGGCGATTGAACAGGCCGCGTCTGGTTGTCGGCAGCGAAGCTCGCAATCCGATGATTCGCGGGCTGCCCGCTCTTGCAGCCGACAACCGCGTTTCACGCCAGCACTTCCCCCGCCCCCGCCCGCCGCGCCGCCTTGCAGGCGCGCGCCGCGCGGATGAAGCCTTCGAACAGCGGGTGGCCGTCGCGCGGGGTGGAGGTGAATTCGGGGTGGAACTGGCAGGCGAGGTACCAGGGGTGGTCGGGCAGTTCGACGATCTCGACCAGCAGGTCGTCGATCGAACGGCCGGAGATCACCAGGCCCAGTTGTTCCAGTTGCTGGCGGTAGAAGTTGTTGAATTCGTAGCGGTGGCGGTGGCGCTCGCGGATGATCTCGGCGCCGTAGAGCGAACGCGCGAGGGTGCCGGGCTTGAGCCGGCATTCCTGGGCGCCGAGGCGCATGCTGCCGCCGAGGTCGGAGGTGGCGGTGCGGCGTTCGACCTCGCCGCTGCTGGTGCGCCACTCGGTGATCAGCGCGATCACCGGATGCATGCAGTCGCGTGCGTTTTCGGTGCTGTTGGCGCCTGCGAGGCCGGCGATCTCGCGGGCGAAGTCGATCACCGCGGCCTGCATGCCGTAGCAGATGCCGAAGTACGGGATCTGGTTCAGCCGCGCGTGGCGCGCGGCCAGCACCTTGCCCTCGAAACCGCGTTCGCCGAAGCCGCCGGGCACGAGGATCGCATCGGCGCCCTCCAGCACCTCGGCGCCGAGGCGCTCGACGTGTTCGGACTCGATCCAGCGCAGTTTCACGCGCGTGCGCTGCTTGATGCCGCCGTGGCGCAGCGCCTCGGACAGCGACTTGTAGGCATCCGAGTGCTCGACGTACTTGCCGGCGATCGCCACCTCGACCTCGTCCTCGGGATGCTCGAGCGCGTCGACCACCGCCTGCCACTCGCGCAGATCGGCCGGCTGCGCTTGCAGGCGCAGGCGGTCGACGACGATCTGGTCGAGGCCCTGGGCGTGGAACCACATCGGCAGCTTGTGCACGATGTCGACGTCGATCGCCGAGATCACGGCATGGACCGGGACGTTGGTGAACAACGCGATCTTGCGGCGTTCGGATTCGGGCAGTTCGGATTCGCTGCGGCACAACAGCACGTCCGGCTGGATGCCGATCGAGCGCAGTTCCTTGACCGAGTGCTGGGTGGGCTTGGTCTTGATCTCGCCGGCGGCCTTGATGAAGGGCACCAGCGTCAGGTGGATGAACAACGCGTGCTCGGGACCGCGGTCGATGCGGATCTGGCGGATCGCTTCGAGGAAGGGCAGCGATTCGATGTCGCCGACGGTGCCGCCGATCTCGACCAGGGCGACGTCGTAGCCCTGGGTGGCCTCGTCGATGCAGCGCTTGATCTCGTCGGTGATGTGCGGGATCACCTGCACGGTGGCGCCGAGGTAGTCGCCGCGGCGCTCCTTGCGGATCACGTTCTCGTAGATGCGCCCGGTGGTCACGTTGTTGCGGCGCGTCATGCGTGTGCGCAGGAAACGCTCGTAGTGGCCGAGGTCGAGATCGGTCTCGGCGCCGTCGTCGGTGACGTAGACCTCGCCATGCTGGAAGGGCGACATCGTGCCGGGATCGACGTTGATGTACGGATCCAGTTTCATCATCGTGACGCGCAACCCGCGCGCTTCGAGGATCGCGGCGAGGGAGGCCGCGGCGATGCCCTTGCCCAGCGAGGACACCACTCCGCCGGTGACGAAGATCAGGGGGGTCATGAACGGATCCGGTTGCTGCAAACCGGGGGCGTAGTCTACCCGCTCCGATGCGCTCACGCCGAGCGGCAGTTCAGCGCCGAGCCATGCGAGGGCTAACCGGTTGCGGATGGTCGCTTGCCGGTTGTCGGGAAGTGCGAAGCAGGGTTACGGCTTTCCCCGGCCGCCGAAAAGCGCCGCGATCCACGCAACTGCGGCAAACTGTGTCCAACAACGCCCGTACCCGAAGTCTGCCGTGTCCTGGTTCGCCCGCCTCAGACCCCACCCATTCACGGGGGAATCGCTGCCCTGCGCGCTATGCGGTGGTCGCGAAAGCATCGTCGTCGGCCGCCGCGACCGCTGGTTCGTGCCGCTGCGCAATGTGCTCTGTTGCGGTTGCGGCCTGGTATTCCTCGATCCGATGCCGCGCGCCGACGAGATCGCCAACTACTATCGCGACGAGTACTGCGCGCACTACCACGGCGACCCTCGGCCGCGACCGAAGGCGCTGTTGCGCGACGAGCGCGGCGCGCGCGAACGCATGGCGCTGCTGGCACCGCTGCTGCGCAAAGGCGATCGGGTGCTCGACATCGGTGCCGGCACCGGCGCCTTCGTCGCCGCGGCAAACGCCGCGGGCTGGCTGGCCGAGGGCGTCGAACCCAATCGGGAATTCGCAGCTTTCGGGACACGACACTACCGGGTGCGTGTCCATTCGACGCTGTTCGAGGATGCGCCACTCGCTGCGGACAGTTTCGACCTGATCACCAGCTCGCACGTGTTCGAGCACCTGCGCCGCCCCAACGAGGCCTTCGCGCGCGTCCATCGGTTGTTGCGACCGGCCGGACACTTCCACATCCTGGTGCCCGACATTGCCGATCCGCTGCGCACCCCGAGCGCGCGCTGGCACTTCGGCCATGCCCACGGATTCACCCGACAAACCCTGGCGATGCTGGCCTGGAAAACCGGCTTCGAATTGCTGCCCGAGTCGCCGCCGACCGGCGCGCACCTGCTGCTGCGGCGACTGGATGCGCCGCAGGTGGACTGGATGCGCTTTCCCGGGCACGCCCAGGAAATGCGCCGCCACTTCGCAGAGCACACGGCCTGGAGACATTTCGCCTCGGTCACGCCCTACCGGCGCTTCTTCGAGCGCATGGCGCGGTTTCGGCGGGAAAGACGCGCGCTGCGCGAACCCTGATTGCGTCGGTCGTGCGCCCGATCGCGCCCCGGGAAGCCTTCCCGGGCGCGCCATCCGCCGTCCGCCTCAATGCCGGTGCTCGCCTTTGGGACAGTGGCAGGGGGCGGTGGGGCCGTACTCGATGCCGTAGCCGCCGCCGTCGCGGTGGCGCTGCCAGTAGAACTGCGGCGCCGGAGCGTGCTGGCCACCGAGTTCGGCCATGTCGGCCTTGAGATCGAACAATCGTCCGTCGACCATCACCATCGCGGTGTTGTCGCTGTCGCGGATGTCGGACAAGGGGTTGCCGGTGAGCACCACCAGATCGGCCTGCTTGCCGACCTCGAGCGAGCCCAGATGGCGGCCGAGACCGATGTAGTCGGCGCCGTCGATGGTCGCCGCACGCAACGCCTGGAAATTGCTGAAGCCGCCCTGCACCAGCGACCAGATCTCCCAATGCACGGACAGCCCCTGCATCTGACCGTGGCCGCCCGTCTGGATGCGCACGCCGAGATCGCGCAGGCGCTTGGCGGCCTTGGCTACCTCGATGTGGTAGTAGTCCCAGTCCGGCGCGGTTTCGCGGCGGATCGCCCGCGCCGCCAGAGTTTCCTTCGGGAAGTAGCGGTTCAGGCGCGGTTCCTCCCAGACCGGGTCGCGCGCGTACCACCAGTACTCACCGTTGAGGCCGCCGTAGGCCACCACCAGGGTCGGCGTGTTGCGCACGTCGGTGCGCGCCATCAGACCGAGCACGTCGTCATACAGCGGCGCCACCGGCAGGTTGTGCTCGATGCCGGTCACCCCGTCCAGCACCATCGTCAGGTTGTGATAGAAGGTCGAGCCGCCCTCCTCCACGACGAGCATGCCGAGTTCGCGCGCCGCAGCGTTGATCTGCTGGCGCTGGTCGCGGCGGGGCTGGTTGTAGCTCTTGACGCTGAAGGCGCCGAGCGCCTGCATGCGCTTCAGGTGGAAACGTGCGTCGTCGAGCGAATCGACCACCGCCTTGAAGTCGCCATCGGCGCCATAGAGGATGGTGCCGGTGCTGAACACGCGCGGACCGACCATCTGTCCGGCCTTGACCAGCTCGGCCTGCGAATACACGAACTCGTTGGTCGCCGACGGATCGTGCAGGGTGGTCACCCCGAAGGCGAGGTTGGTGTAGTAGGCCCAGTTCTGCTGTGGCACCACGCCCTGGCCAAAGTGCGCTGCGTGCGCGTGCACGTCGACGATGCCCGGCATGATGGTCTTGCCGGACACGTCGATGACGCGCGCGCCGTCCGGCACCGGAAGTTCGCCGCGTTTGCCGATCGCCTGGATGCGGTCACCCTCGACCAGCAGCACGGCATCGGCGATCACCTCTTCGGTGCTGGCCGCGTCGCGCATCGTGATCACCTGGGCGCCGACGAAGGCGGTGACGCCGGTCGGCGTGTACACCGGCTGGCGCAGCCCGACCGCGAGCGAGGTGGTGGCCGCGCCCTTCGCCGCCGGTTTCGACGCGCCGGGCAGGAAGGAGAACACGTCCTTCAGAGGGCGTGAGACGTAGCGATCGCCGAGCATCCAGTGCAGCGACTGGGCGTCGCCGCCGCCCGACCAGTGCAGATAGGAGCCGGCGTTCTCGTCGATGCGCGCCACCGGGATCGCCTTGCTGTCCTTCGACAGTTCGATGCTGCCGCCGGTGAGCGGCAGCGGGGCAACATAGGCCCGGTAGAGTTCGGTGAAGGCGACGAAGCGCCGGTCCGGACTCAGCGCCAGGAAGTCGACGTACTTGAGGTTGAAGACCTCGCGGACCTCCTGCCCTTGCAGTCCGGCGCTCATCAGCTTCTTGTTCAAGCCGGCGCCGGTGAAGTAGTAGATGCGACTGCCGTCGGCCGAGAACTGCGGCGCCTGGCCGTCCTTCGCGACCCGGGTGGGTGTACCGCCGGCGGCCGGCAGCCAGAACACGCCACGTTCACGCGACCACAGGCTGCCGGTCATGCCACCGCCGCCACTGCGCGCGTAGACGATGCGGCTGCCGTCCAGGGAATACTGTGGGCCGTAGTAAAAGCCGGGTGCGCTGCCGATGCGCCGCTCGGCGCCGGTCTCCAGGTCGAATTCCATGATCGTACCGAGCGCGCTGTCCGACCAGGTCGTGTACAGCAGCCGACGACCGTCGGGACGGAAGCTCGGCTGATACTCGTACACGCCGGTGGCCGCGGTCAGTCGCTGCGGCTCGCCATCGGGCAGCGCTTTCCGCCACAGCTTGCCGACCGCGTGAAAGACCAGCGTGCGACCATCCGGACTGGTGGCCACGTCGCGAATCATCCTGGGCGTGAAACTGCCTTCGTCCAGCTTCTGCTCGAAACGCAGCGGCGCCAGCACCTGCTGGTCGACTTGCGCGCGAAAAGGGATTTCGCTGGCCGTGCCGTCGGCGACCGCAACCCGCCAGATCTTCCCGCGCGCCCAGATCACGATCGCTTGCGAATCCGGTGTCCAGTCGAAGTTCGGGTACGGCCCGAAGATCGCCCAGGCTTCCTGCTGGTCCTGCGAGAGTCCGTCCCAGAGCGCGCGCACCTGCCCGGATTCGAGGTCGTACAAGTGCAGCACGGTGCGCTCGCGCACGCGCTTGACGAAAGCCAGCGTGCGCCCATCCGGCGAGGGTTGCGGGCGCACCGCACCGCCGGGCGTTGCGATCAGGGTCTCAATCTCGCCGCTCTCGCGATCCAGCCGGCGGATGCCGTAGATCAGCCCATGCACATTCCTGTTGTAATCGAAGTTGGGGCCGGGACTGAGATCCTCGCTGAAATAGACGTAGCGCCCATCTGGGCTGAGCGCCGGTTCGCCGAGGTCCTGCTGGTCGTTCTTTTTCTTCGTCAGCTGCAGGCCCTCGCCGCCACCGATGTGGTACATCCACAGTTCGCCCGCGCCGAGCGAACGCTCCGAGCTGAAATGCTTGCGGCCGATCAGATACTGCCCGTCGGGCGTCCACGCCGGGTTGTTGAGCAGACGGAAGCTCTCCTGGCTGACCTGCACCGGCTTGCGGTCGGCGCGCATCATCCGCCACAGGTTGTTGCCGCCGCCGCGATCGGAGGTGTAGGCGATCTGGCTGCCGTCCGGCGAGTAGCGCGGCTGCACGTCGAAGGCCATGCCCTGCGTCAGCCGCGTCGCCACCCCACCGCCGACCGCCACTTCGTAAAGATCACCGAGCAGGTCGAAGACGATGTGCTGACCGTCCGGACTCACGTCCAGGTTCATCCAGGTGCCCTGGTTGACCTCGAACTCGATGCGCTTGCGCTCACCCGGCGGCTGGTCGACATCCCACTTCTTGGCGTCCTTGTCGTCCGCCTTCGCCATCGCCGCGGGAGCGCCCAGCAGCACGCACAGGGTCAGGAAAGCCACACGCACCATGCCAATGCTCACTCAAGATGCCCTGGGGCCGGCGAACCTAGCCCGGACCCGCATCGATGGCAAGCGACAAAGCTCAGGGCGGGCAATGGCGATCCCGCTGTTCGGCCGGCGCGCGCAGACGCTGCGAAAAATAGGAGCCGAGCATCTCGCGCGCCCGCGGCTGGTCACTGGCCGCATACAGATCGCCGGTGGCGGCGATCCATGCGTCCGCGCAGACCGATGCGGGCGCGCTGCCCGCCGCGCATCCGAGCAGGGCGTCGAAAGCCATGCGATACCGGGTGTACTGGTGCCGCCCGAGCACCGCCCCGTGACCGGGCACCAGCCGCTCGAAGGGAAGATCCTCGAGCCCCGCGAGCGCCGCCGACCAGCGCACGGCACAGGCGGTATCGAAAAAGGGCACCGGAAGGGTCACCAGATCCCCTGCGGCGAGCACGCGGCTGCGGCGGTCGTAGATCCAGACATCGCCGCCGGTGACGGCGTCCACTTCCAGACCGAAGCGCATGCGGAGCCCGGCAATCTGGCGGTCGCGGGTACCACCGATGCGCACATCCGGCCGCAACTGCGCCGCAGAGTCGATCAGCGCGATCTCGCGACGCCAGGCCTGACGGTCGGCGGCGCGCGATTTCGGATCGTCGATCCGGCTCTGCAATCGGCTCCGGTAATCCTTGAGCCCGGTAGCGAAGGCCAGGTCGACCGCGGGGCTTGCGTAGATGCGGACGTCGGGCTGGTTGGCGCGAATGCGCGCATTGCCACCGATGTGATCCAGATGCCAGTGAGAGTTGACGATCGCATCGACGCGCGCGCCGCTGGCTCGGACGAAATCGAGGATGCGCTCGGAATGCTCGGGGTGGCGGCCGGTATCGAACACGATCCAGCCGGCGCCACCGGTAAACAGCACGGTGTTGCCGTCCGGCTGGCGACCGGACGTGTAGGCGCCACGCAGCAGGTAGACATGCTGCGCCACACGCTCGACGGGCACTGGCGTCGCCTCGGCATCGCCTGCGGCGCATACCGGTCCGCGGGCCGTGGCCAGCAGCAGGGCGCAGCAGCACAGGCGCAACGACATGGCGAACCTCAGGCGGCGGGGTGCGCAGGATGCCGGAAACATCGCACCCTCGGTCAAGCTTCGCGCCCCCCGCCTGAACCGCAACCGCCCGATGCGCATCACCGCCTTCGGTGCGCATCGATCATGGCGGCGCCGCCGGCCCATGCGCGAACACCCCTCCGGCGCAGCCGCGCATGGACACAGCCGGAGCGCCGCCAAACGCGGATCCCGGGCCGGCTCCGCCGGCCCCGCTCAACGTGCGCCAGGCAATACCAGGCCGGCGGGCATCCGGTAGGAGCCGACGAAGGCGCGCAGTTTGTCGGCGTCGAGCGCGCGCGCGAGCCAGTAGCCCTGCACTTCGTCGCAGTTCTCGCCGCGCAGGAAGGTCAGTTGGCCTTCGGTCTCCACGCCCTCGGCGACCACCGACAGGCCCAGTGAATGCGCCATCAGCACGATCGTGCTGGTCAGCACCTCGTCGTCGACACTGTGCTCGATGCCGTCGACGAAACTCTTGTCGATCTTGACGGTGTCGATCGCCAGGCCGCGCAGATAGCTCAGCGAGGAATAGCCGGTGCCGAAATCGTCGATGGCGACGCGCACGCCAAGTTCGCGCAGCTCGGCGATGGTGCGACCGCTGCGCTTGGGATCGGCCATCAGCGCGCTCTCGGTGAGTTCGATTTCGAGCCAGCTCGGCTTCAGGCCATGGCTGTCGAGCACCAGCTTGACCAGCTCGGCGAAACCGCCGCGCGTCAGTTGCACCGCCGAGACGTTGACCGCGATGCGCAGTTCCGGCAGGCCGGCGTCGGCCCAGGCGCGTGCCTGCGACAGCGCCTGGCGCAAGGCCCACTCGCCGAGTTGCAGGATCAGGCCGGTGTCCTCGGCGACCGGGATGAAGCGCGCGGGCGGCACGTGGCCGAGTTCGGCCGAGCGCCAGCGCAGCAACGCCTCGGCACCGGTGATGCGGCCGCTGCGCAGGCTCAGCTTGGGCTGGTAGACCAGGCGCAGCTCGTCGCGGTCGAGCGCCTTGCGCAACGCGGCTTCCAGGCGCGTGCGCTCGCCGGCGTCCTCGGCCATGCGCACGCTGTAGACGCGGTAGGTGTTGCGCCCGCGCGCCTTGGCCTCGTACATCGCGGCGTCGGCGTGGCGCAGCAGCTCGTCGAGATTGCGACCGTGGTCCGGATAGTAGGCGATGCCGATCGATGGCGAGATCGCGATCTCCTGGCCGGCCACCAGCAGCGGTCCGGCGAAGGCGTCGAGGATCTCGCCGGCGAGGCGCTCGACGCCCTCGTTGCTGGTGTCGCCGGTCGCGATCACCGTGAACTCGTCGCCGCCGATGCGCGCCACGTTCTCGGATTCGCCGACGACGTGCGCGAGGCGCTTGGCGGCCTGCCGCAACAGCTCGTCGCCGGCGGCGTGGCCGAGCGAGTCGTTGACGTGCTTGAAGCGGTCCAGGTCCATGAACATCAGCGCAAAACGCCGGCTGCCGCCGGTGTCGATGCGCGTGCGCAGGCGCTGACGCAGGAAGGCGCGGTTCGGCAGCGAAGTCAGCGGATCGAAGTGGGCGAGATAGCGCAGCCGCTGCTCGGCGCGCTTGCGGTCGGTGACGTCGGCGAGCACCGCCACGTAATGGCTGCGCGCGCCTTCCGGCGAGCGCACTTCGGCGATCTGCAGCCAGGCCAGGAAATCGTCGCCGGAACGACGCCGCTGCCACATCTCGCCGGACCAACTGCCATGCGCGTGCAGACGCTGGCGCACTTCCTCGTAGAAGCTCGGCGGGTGCTGCGGCGAATCCAGCAGGCTCGCGGACTTGCCGGAGAGTTCCTCGGCCTCGTAACCGGTCAGGCGCAGGAAGGCGGGATTGGCGGACACGAAATGGAAATCGAGGTCGGTGACCGACACGCCCTCGAGCATGTGGCGGATGACCTCGGCGGCGATGCGGCGCTCGGAATCGCTGGCGCGCTCGGCCTCGATCGGGCGAAAAGTGCCCGCCACCAGGGTCGGCCTGCCGGCCTCGTCGCGGGCCACCACGCGACCACGCGCGCGCACCCAGTTCCATCGGCCCTGCGCGTCGCGCAGGCGGTACGTCACTTCGTACTGGTCGGCGCTGCCGTCCAGATGCGCTTTGATCGCGGCTTCCAGGCGCGCGCGATCCGCACGGTGCACCATCTGCGCGCGCCAGTCGGCACCTTTGATGGAGCTGTGCGCCCCGTAGCCCAGCATCGGGCGGGCGCTCGCCCAAGACAGCAGGTCGTCCGCGACTTCCCAGATCCAGAAGTTGTCGCCGCTGCCCCACAAGGCCCACATCAGGCGCTGGTCGGAGTCCATCGCCGCCGGCAGCAACTGGTTGGAACGCAGCGCGGCACGCCGGCCGACCAGCCAGCCGCCGCCGAGCGCGAGCAGCAGGAGCAGCAGGATCGCGAGCAGATCCGAGGCACCGAAGCCGCCGGCCGCCCAGGCGCACGCCGGCCAGCCGATCAGGACCGGCACCCATGCCCAAGCCTTCTTTCGCAACAGCGGCATCCACATCCCCGATCATCCCAAGGGCATTCTAGTCCCGCTGCGATGCGCGCCCCGCCGACCGGCGCCGTGCGACTCGCTGCACTACAATCCACGCTCCGTCCGCAACCGCGCCCCGATGGATCCGCACTCCCCACCCGATTTCGAGGAACTGGCGATGCTGCTGCGGACGGCGAACGCCGGCGTCGGCGCGGCCGATCTGCACGGCAGTCTGTGCGGCTTCCTCGCCGTCGGCGGCGGCGACCTTGCGCGCTTCCTGAACGCGCTCGATCTGCGCGAATTGCTTGCGACCGAGGCCGAACGGGAACGGCTGGCGCGGCTCTTCGACCGCAGCGCACGGGATCTCGATCACGAGGACTGCGGCTTCCAGCCCTTGCTGCCCGACGATGAGCGCCCGCTCGCCGAACGCACCCAGGCACTGCTCCAGTGGTGCCAGGGCTTCGTCGGCGGGCTTGGCCTGGGGGGGCTGCGCGATGAGCGCCAGTTGTCGGAGGATGGGCGCGAGCTGCTGCGCGATTTCGCCGAGATCGCCGGGAGCCGCGTCGGCCACGACGAGGACGAGGAGGTGGACGAGATCGCGCTCGCGGAACTGATCGAGTTTGCGCGCATGGGCGCCATCCTGCTGCACGGCGATCTGCATGGCACGGCGACCCGCGCATGAGCGTGGCCGCCAGCGAACACCGGCGCCGCCGGCGACAACTGATGGAGCTGGCCGGCCCGGGCTCGATCGTGATCGTTCCGGCTGCGCCCGAACGCATCCGCAACAACGACGCGCACTACCCGTACCGCCAGGACAGCGACCTCGTCTACCTGACCGGCTTCGAAGAGCCGGAATCGGTGCTGGTGCTGGTACCGGGACGGCAGGCCGCCGAAACCATTCTGTTCTGTCGTGAGCGCGACCGCGCCCGCGAGCAGTGGGATGGCCCGCGTCTCGGCCCCGAGCGGGCACCGACGGCGCTGCTGGTCGACGACGCCTTCCCGATCACCGACATCGACGACATCTTGCCCGGGCTGATCGAGGGTCGCGAGCGCGTGCACTACCACTTCGGTCGCGATTCGGAGTTCGACCTGCGCGTGCTCGGCTGGATCAACCGCGTGCGCGCCGAGGTGCGCCGCGGTGCGCGCGCCCCGCACGAGATCATCGCGCTCGGTTTCCTGCTGCACGAGTTGCGGCTGTTCAAGAGCCGCGCCGAGGTCCAGCTGATGCGCCGCGCCGCGCGCATCGCCGCCGACGCGCACACGCGCGTACTCGAGCTCTGCCAGCCCGGCATGACCGAGTTCGAGATCGAGGCCGAGATCCTGCACACCTTCCGGCGCCAGCGCGCGGTGCCCGCCTACGAACCGATCGTCGCCGCCGGCGCCAATGCCTGTGTGCTGCACTACCGTACCAACCAGTCCGAGTTGCGCGACGGCGACCTGCTGCTGGTCGACGCCGGTGCGGAGTACGCCTGCTACGCTTCCGACATCACGCGCACGATCCCGATCAACGGCCGCTATTCGCCGGAGCAGCGCGCGATCTACCAGCTGGTGCTGGATGCGCAACGCGCGGCGATCGAGGAGGCGCGGCCCGGCCGTCACTGGAACGATGTGCACGACGCGGCGGTGCGCACCATCACCGCCGGACTGATCCGCATCGGGCTGCTGCGCGGTTCGCTCGCAAAGAACCTGAAAGACGAGCGCTACCGCGATTTCTACATGCACAAGACCGGCCACTGGATCGGTCTGGACGTGCACGACGTCGGCGACTACCGCATCGATGGCCAGCCGCGCCTGATCGAACCCGGCATGGTGATGACGGTCGAGCCCGGCATCTACATCTCGACCGACCTCAAGGAAGTCCCGGCGCGCTGGCGCGGCATCGGCGTGCGCATCGAGGACGATGTGCTGGTGACCAAGGACGGCCCCGAGGTACTGACCGGCGACGTGGTCAAGGAGATCGACGAAATCGAGGCGGCGATGGCGCAGGCCGCCGCCGCGCGCCCGCCGCGGGTGGGGCGTCGTCGAGCGGGCCGTCGCGCCGCGTGAACCCGGCGCTGCTCGCGGACCTGGTCCTGGTCTGCCACGCGCTCATCATCGCTTTCATCGTGTTCGCACTGCCGCTGACCTGGCTCGGCGCCTGGCGTCGCTGGCGCTTCGTGCACAGCCCATGGTTCCGCCTGCCCCACCTCGGGCTGATCGTGTTCGTGGTCGTGCAGACCTGGCGGGATGACCTCTGTCCGCGGACGGTCTGGGAGGCCGAACTGCGGCGAGCCGCCGGCCAGGACGGACATGGCCCACAGTTCATCCAGTACTGGCTCGGCGAGCTGATCTTCGTCCACGCCCCGCTGGCCGTGCTCGCCTGGATCTACAGCCTGTTCGGCCTCGCCGTCGTGCTGACGCCGTGGTGGGTGCCGGTGCGCCGGCGCTGAGGCGGGGCGTGGGGCGCGGGAGGACCACCTGGAGGCTCCCGACCCGCGGGGTGGATCGTGCGCTCCATTCCCGAGTGGAAAAGCGTTGGACGCAAAGGGCGCGAAGGGGAAAAGAAAGGACGCAAAAGAGCGCAGACGCGGAGTCTTTCCGGCTTGCTTGCACTTCCTTGCGTCCTTTGCCTGAAGAACATGGCGCCACAAAAAAGGGGCCAGTCCGTCGGCTGAGCCGGTTTCGTCCCGGGTGGCGAAAGGACGCACGGCGTGCCCCGTGCCCGTCCCACGTCTTCCGGCCTATTGCACGATGATATCTTTGTGATATCGTATGCACACCACATCACTGAGACGCGCCACCATGAACTTCCCTTCCGAATCCCACCCCCGTTCCATCAGCTCCCACGCCCCCAGCGTGCTGCTCGGTCTCGGCCTGGCCCTGCTGGCTGGCGTCGCGGGAGCCGGCGCCGCCGTTCCGGTGGTGCTGATCGCGCTGATCGCGAGCATGCAGACCCGCGGCCACCGCCGGACGGCCTGAGTTCGAGTTCCGGACCACCCATGACGAGGAGAGAGACCATGACCCGCGAAATCCCGCGTTCCACCCTGCCCGGCATCCCGATGTTGCTCGCACTGTTGCTGGCCATGCTGCTGACCTTTGCCGCGCTGCTCGCCGCGGCCGCCGCCAGTGCAGTCGGCGCGGTCGTTCTGCTCGCGCTGCTCGGCTTCGTCGAGTTCTTCCTGCTGTTCGGCCTGTTCATGGTGCAACCGAACAATGCGGTCGTGTTGCAGCTCTTCGGCCGCTACGTCGGCACCACCCGCGACGAAGGCCTGCGCTGGGCCAACCCCTTCTTCTCGAAGCGTCCGGTCTCGCTGCGCGTGCGCAATTTCGAATCGAACAAGCTCAAGGTCAACGAACTCGAAGGTTCGCCGATCGAGATCGCCTCCGTGGTGGTCTGGCAGGTGGTCGATTCGGCCGAAGCGCTGTTCCAGGTCGACGACTACGAAAACTTCGTGCACGTGCAGTCCGAATCGGCGCTGCGCCAGATGGCGACCACCTACCCCTACGATCTGCACGACGAGGTCAAGATCGCGCTGCGCAGCCATTCCAAGGAGATCTCCGAGCATCTCCAGAAGGAGATCCAGGAGCGCCTCGCCCAGGCTGGCGTGAAGGTGGTCGAGGCGCGCATCAGCCACCTCGCCTACGCGCCGGAGATCGCCAACGCGATGCTGCGCCGGCAGCAGGCGAATGCGGTGATCGCGGCCCGCACGCGGATCGTCGAAGGCGCGGTCAGCATGGTCGAACTGGCGCTCGCCCAGCTCAGCCAGCGCGGCGTGATCGATCTCGACGAGGAACGCAAGGCGGCCATGGTCAGCAACCTGCTGGTGGTGCTGTGCTCCGACAACGACGCGCAGCCGGTGGTCAACACGGGCTCGCTGTACGGTTGAGCCGCGATGGCCGCCGAGCGCAAGGCCTACCCGCTGCGCATCAGCGCCGAGGTGCTGGACGCGATGCAGCGCTGGGCGGACGACGAACTGCGATCGCTGAATGCGCAGATCGAGTACGTGCTGCGCGATGCGCTGCGAAAGGCGGGCCGCCTGAAAGCGGCGCCCGCCGCCAACGACCTTCCGGGAGATGCCCCATGAGGACACGGATCACGATCGGCGCGCTGCTGCTGCCGATCCTGGCGAGTGCGGCCGCGGACTGCCCGACGCGGGCCACCGCGGTGCTGCAGGCACTGGACGCGGGCGACTGGGAACGCGCCGGCAGCGGTTTCGACGGCCGCATGCGCGAGGCGCTGCCCGCGGACAAGCTGCAGGCGGTGTGGGAATCGCTGCCGGCGCAGGTCGGCAAGCGCCTGGCCCAGGGCGAGCCGCGGGTCGCGCCGGCCGGTGGCGGCGAGCGCGTGACGATCCCGCTGCAGCACGAGAAAGCCTGGCTGGACTTGCTGATTTCCTGCGCCGCCGACGGCCAGGTGCAGGGTCTGTTCGTGCGTCCCGGCAAGGCGCCTGCAGAGCCGCCGGCCGCGCCGCCCGCCGACGCGCCCTGGCGCGAGCGCGAACTGCGCGTCGCCAGCGCCGGCCTCGAACTGCCGGCGACGCTCAGCGTGCCGCGCGGGCAGGTCCACGCCGGCGTCGTCCTCGTGCATGGATCCGGCGCACACGACCGCGACGAGACGATCGGCCCGAACAAGCCCTTCCGCGACCTCGCGCATGGCCTCGCCAGCCACGGGATCGCCGCCCTGCGCTACGAGAAGCGCAGCCACGCGCATCCGCAGAGCTTTGTCGGCAAGGCCTACACGGTCAAGGAGGAAGTGGTCGACGACGCGGTCGCGGCGATCGCGCTGCTGCGCACGCAGCCGGAACTGGCGGGCAAGCCGGTGTTCGTGATCGGTCACAGCCTCGGCGCGATGCTGGCACCGCGGATCGCGACCGAAGCAAAGGCCGACGGCATGGTGCTGATGGCGGCGCCGGCGCGCTCGCTGACCGAGATGATCCCGCAGCAGGTGCGCTACATCGTCGGCCTCGATGGGCAGATCGATGCCGCCGAGCAGGCGCATCTGGACCAGATCCTCGCCGGAATCGCGAAGGTGCAGGCCGCGCTCGCCGCCCCGGCCAGCGAGGACAGCACACCGATCCTCGGCGCACCCGCCTCCTACTGGCGCGATCTGCATCACGCGCAGCCCTTCCTGGTCGCGCGCGCCGCGCCGATGCCGATGCTGGTGCTGCAGGGAGAGCGCGACTACCAGGTCACGATGAAGGAGGACTTCCAGGCCTGGCACATGCGCATGCGCGGTCGCGAGGGCTACAGCGAGCGCAGTTTCGCGACGCTCGGCCATTTGTTCACGCCCGCGAGCGAGAAGCCCGGCCCGGCCGACTACGAAGTCGCGGCGACCATGGACGCCGAAGTGATCGCGACCATCGTCGACTGGATGATCGGGCGCGTGCAGTAAGTCGGGCCGACGCTCCGTTGCCGCCCTTTTGTCCGACAACCCAAGGTCGGGTGGAACGCTCGGACCGCTGCCTTCGCACAACGCTTCCCGTGGCGACCAGATCAATCGCAACGGCGCGCCAGCACCCGATGCATCGCCAGCAGCAAGGGCCACAGCAACAGCAGCCACTCGAGATTGCCTTGATCGAAGCCGCGGAAGGCCTTCAGGAAGGCGGCCAGGGCGACACCAGCCAGCGCCGACCAGCCCGCCAGCACAGCCAGCCGCGCGACCCGTCCGTTCACGCGCTCGTGCCTGGCCAGCAAGGCCCAGGCCGGCAGGCTGAGCCACCACAGCGGCAAAGCCAGCAACAAGTTCTGGTTGCGCCAGGCGGCGTAGTGATCCGTGCCGAACCAGAGCCCGATCAGCAGCAGGCCGGCCGCACCGAGCAGCAGCGCCGCAGCGCCACCGAACAGTGCCAACGGCCAGCGCCAGGCGCCACCGCGTTCGGCCAGGCGCGCCAGCAACAAGACGAATCCGGCGAGTGCGATGCCCGCCACCGCGAAGGCGGCGCGCCAGTCGGGCGGCTGCGGCGTGGTGTACTCGGGGTCTGCGCCGGCCGGCAGCACCGTGGTCGACACCACCAGCGGCTGGCCGTCGGCGAGCTTCAGCTCGGCCACCTGGCGCATCAGTTCGGCCGGAATGAAAGCCTCCTCGCGGATTGTCAGCGGCTGGTCCACCGGCTGTCCGAGCGCGAAGTCGGTGCCGAGGTAGAGCCACCACTCGCCCTGCGCGTGCGCTCGTGTCATCCGCCGCCAGGTCTGGCCGTGTGAGCGGTGCTCGGTGGCCCGTTCGAGCGCGCCGCCGAGCGCGGCGTCGAGCGCATCGCGCACCTTGGTCGAGCAGTTGATCGTGTAGTAGTCGTAACGGTAATCGCGGTTCTCCGGCTGCACGTGCGCGTGCAAGGCCTGCGCGAGCGCGAGTGCGCTCGCGTCCGGCAGGCGCAGTTGCTGCACCCAGACGCGCCGGCCGGCGGCGACGTAGCCGGCGAGATCGTCATCGCCATCGAGCGCGACCGCCTGGTAGAGCATGTGCCCGGTCAGGAAACGCAGCAGGAAATCCTGCTGGGCGAAGTCGAAATAGCCGAAGTTGTAGCTGAGCGCGCGCCCGGTCGCGCGATCACGCAGCAGGATCGCGTTGTGACCGAAGCGCTGCCAGTAGACCTGGCCGGGCTCGACCGTGACCAGGCTGACGTCGAAGGGCACTTCGGCGCGCAGCGGTGCGGCCCACGCGGCCAGCAGCAGGGCCAGCCAGAGCGCCGCGCTGCGCAGGCTCATGCGCCGCCCGGCGGGCGCACGCGCAGCAGGTGCACGCGACGGGCGTCCGCCTTGGCCACCTCGAACAGGAAACCACCGAGTTCGATCGATTCGCCGCGCTCGGGCAGGTGCCCGAAAGCCTGGGTCACGAGGCCGCCGACGGTATCCGCCGCGTCGATGTCGAGTCCGACGTGGAAATGCGCATTGAAATCTTCCACCGGGGTCAGCGCCTGCACCGTCCAGGCGCCGTCCGGCTGCGCGGTGATGTGCACCTCCGGCTTGTCCTCGGCGTCGTGTTCGTCGTCGATCTCGCCGACGATCTCCTCGAGCACGTCCTCGATGGTGATCAGGCCGGCGACGCCGCCGTACTCGTCCACCACCACCGCCATGTGCGTGCGGTTGAGACGAAAATCCTTGAGCAGCACATTGAGCTTCTTCGACTCCGGGATCAGCGTCATCGGCCGCAGGATCCGGCGCAGCTCGAACTCGCTCTCGCCGCTCGCGAAATGGCGCAGCAGATCCTTGGCGAGCAGCAGACCGAGCACCTCGTCCTTGTCCTCGCCGTGGACCGGGTAACGCGAATGCCCGGATTCGGTGACGATCCGCAGGATGTCCTTGAGTGAGGCGTCGATCGGCACCCACACCATCTGCGCGCGCGGCACCATGACATCGACGACCTGCTCGTCGGACACGCCCATGGCGCCTTCCAGCATCGCCAAGGTATCGCCATCGAGGAGCCCGTTCTGGCGCGCGTGGCGCAATTCCTCGATCAGTTCCTCGCGGTTCCGCGGCTCTCCGGAGAAGGCCTGGCCCAGTCGCTCCAGCCAGGATCGCGGCGCGGAACCGCTGCTACTCGGTGAATCTTCGTTCATTACTACGGCAAGCGCGCCCCGTGCGGGCGGAGACCCGAGTTTAACGGATGAGAGACGTCGGGGCGATCACCGGCACGGTGCCGGCTGCGGGTGGCCGGTGTTTGTCGAGAGCGCCGCGGACCACAGACTTCCTCCAGAAAGTGACCACCGGCGATCGGCTCGTTCACTGCCCGTAATCCACCCCGTTCACCCGCGCCCGCAGCAAGTCGATGCGGGTCTCGCCGCTGCTGGCCGAGGTGCGCGAACGCGAGCGGATGGTGCCCACCTGCGGAGCGGTCCACAGGTCCATCGAAACCGAGGCGCTGACGCCGAAGGTGGTGGTTTGGATGTCGCGTTTGAACTTGCAGGCATTGAAGCTGCCGGCCGGAACGTCTTCCGGATCGTCGGCCTCGCGACGGATGGTCTCGCTGTACTGGGTGGTGTAGCTCAACTGGCCGGTGGTGTTGCCGACGTAGCTGTGGGTGTAACTCTCACCGACCGCCGGTGCGCGGATGAACTTCGCCGGCGGGTTGTACACGGTGGTCAGTGCGAGCACGCCGTTCTGGTAACCCTCGGTGCCGAGGGTGCGGATCTCGGTCGGCGTCACCTGCATGTAGCTCTTGCCGGTCAGCACGTTCTGCGCGTCGAACTGTTCCAGTACCAGCACGCTCTGGCCCTGGAAGGTGGCAGGCCCGGTGACGCGTTCGGTGACATCGCCACCGCCGTTGTCCGGGCGGTTGACGCGAAAATCGCCGACGTTGAGCCCGGGGTCGCAGGCACTCAGCGCGCCACTGCCACCGCCGCCACCGGCGGCGTGACTGCACAGGGTCTTCGGCACGTCCGGGCCGGTGTAGACCAGGCGGGTGATGTCCTTGCTCTGGGCGACACCGTCCAGCGTGTACGCAAACGTTCCGGTCTCACCGTCGGCGAAAGTCAGCGAGAAGCTCCCGACCACCGGCACCGGGAAAGTGGTGGCATTGCCATCGATCAGGTTGAATGGGATGCCGCTCACCGGGCGGTTGAGCTCGCCGCTGTAGCTGCCGTTGGCCTGCCGCGTGGCGAGGCCGGTGACCCACATCGGCTTGCCGTCGCCGGCGTAGGTGTACCAGGCGACGAAGATCAGGTCGCCCTGGTGGACGATGGAAATACCCCAGCCGGATTCGCTCGGACGCCACCAGACGTCGGTGTAGTTGCTGGCTCCGGCGCGCGATGCCGTGGTGAAGGTGCAGGTCGGCGGATTGGCGATGAACGCCGCCTTCTCGAGTCGGCGCGTCTGCGCGATCCCGTCCACGGTGTAACCGAAGTCGAGCTTGCCATCGGCGGTGAGCGTCAGGCGAGCCTCGCCGCGCGGATTGGTCTGGAGGTTCGACTGAGCATTGTTGATCTGGTGGAAGGGTACGCCGGTGAAGCTGTTCAGCGGACCGACGTAGCGACCGTCCGCCTGGCGCGTCGCGGCGGCAACCAGCCACAGAACCTTGCCGTCGCTGCCGTAGACGTACCACGCGATGAACACGATGCTGCCCTGGTGCACCACATTGACGCCGTGACCCGCCTGGGACTGGTCGTACCAGAGCGCGGTCAGGTTGACCGGGTCCGGGGTCACCTGCGCCTGCGTCGCACCCGCCCACCACAGCATCGCGCCCGCCAGCACCGCCCGCACCGCTGCCCGCATCGCCATCCCCCATTCGCCCGAGTATGACCCGACCATACCGTTCGTCGGTACGAAGCTCTACGTACTTTGGGCGTAGGCACATGACTAGAATCCAATGCTTTGCACTCCGCCGAGGTCCTCCCGATGAGCTACGCCCACCTGCTGGTGTCCGACCAGGACGCGGTGCGCACGATCACCGTCCACCGCCCGGACAAGCTGAACGCGCTGAACCACGCGACCATCGGCGAACTGCACCACGCCTTCGCGGCAGCGCGCGCGGACGCAGCGGTACGGGTGCTGGTGCTGACCGGCGCCGGGCCGAAGGCCTTCGTCGCCGGTGCCGACATCAGCGAGTTTGCCAGTGCCACGCCGGTACAGGCGCGCGCCTTCTCGGAAGCCGGCCAGCAGATGATGCGCAGCGTCGAAACCCTCGGCAAACCGGTGATCGCGCGGATCAACGGCTTCGCGCTCGGCGGCGGCATGGAACTGGCGATGTGCTGCCATTTGCGCATCGCTGCGGAGAGCGCGAAGCTCGGCACCCCCGAGATCAACCTCGGCATCCTGCCGGGCTTCGGTGCCACCCAGCGACTGACCCGCCTGTGCGGCCGCGCGGCGGCGCTGGAACTGTGCCTGCTCGGCGCGCCGATCACGGCGCAGCGGGCGCTGGAACTCGGCATCGTCAACCGCGTGGTGCCGGCGGCCGAGCTCGACGCCGAGGTCATGAAGGTCGCCGCACAACTGGCGCGATCGGCGCCGCACGCGCTGCGCGCGATCCTGGATGCGGTGATCCTCGGCGGCGACATGGCGCTGGACCAGGGCTTGTCCTATGAGACCCATCTGTTCGCCGTGACCGCATCGACCGCGGACATGCGCGAAGGCACCGCGGCCTTCCTCGAGAAACGACCGGCGCAGTTCCGCGGCACCTGAGCAATGGCCGCCCCGCTGGTCCGCACCGAGGCGCTGACGCGTCGCTTCGACGACCGCCTCGCCGTCGATGCGCTGAGCTTCGAACTCGCCAAGGGCCGCGTACTGGCGCTGCTCGGACCGAATGGCGCCGGCAAGACCACCACCATGCGGATGCTCTCGGGGCTGCTGGCGCCGAGCAGCGGCAGCGCGACCGTCTGCGGCCATCCGCTCGGCCAGCGCGATGCCGACAACGACGCGATCCGCGCGTGCTGCGGCGTCGTGCCGGAGGCGCCCGGTTTCTACGAGCGCCTGAGCGCACGCCAGAACCTGCGCTTCTTCGGCGGCCTGCAGGGCCTCGACGACGCCGAGGTGATCGCGCGCAGCGAGGCCGAGCTCGCACGCTTCCGGCTCGCCGAGCGCGGCGACGAGCGCGTCGGCACCTATTCCAAAGGCATGAAACAGCGCCTTGCGCTGGCGCGCGCACTGCTGCACCGCCCGGCCCTGCTGTTCCTCGACGAGCCCACCGCCGGGCTCGATCCCAAGGCCACCCAGGAGTTGCACGCGCTGATCCGCGCGCTGCGCGATGGCGGTGTCGGCATCGTGCTCAGCACGCACACGCTGGAAGAGGCCGAGGCGCTCGCCGACGAGGTGCTGGTGCTCGACACCCGCGCGGTCTTCCACGGCCCGCCACAGCGCCTCGGCGCCGACGCCGCCCCGGAACTCATGCTGCGCACGCGCATGCCCCTGCCCGACGACCTGGCGCTGCCGGCCGGTTGCAGCGTGCTGGCGCGCGAAGACCGGCAGGCGCGCATCGGGATCGGCGATGCCGAAGGCGACACCCCGGCGCTGGTCGCGACGCTGGTCGCTGCCGGTGTGCATATCCTCGAAGTGCGACCCGTGTCGCGGAGTCTGCGCGACCGTTATCTCGACTTGTTGGCGCGCCGATGAAGACCCTGTCCCCGTTGCGCTGGATGCTTTGGCGCGAGTACCTCGACCAGCGTCAGAACCGGATGCTGTGGCCGGTGTACCTGATCATGCCGCTGGTGGGCGCGGCGCTGCCGGCGATCATCGCGCTCGCCACCGCGGCTGCGCTCGCCGGCAAGGCGCCGATCGAGCCGGAGATGCAGTCGATGCTGAACGCGGCGCAGTTGCTCGCGAGCACGCAGGGCATCGACGTGACCAGGGCTGCGGCGATGTTCTCGCTGCGGATGGCCGCAGGCTATTTCCTGTTGATGCCGCTGGCGATCGTCTCGATCGCCGGCGCCTACGCGATCGTCGGCGAGAAGCAGCAGCGCACGCTGGAACCGGTGCTGGCGACGCCGATGTCGACCCCGCAGTTCCTGCTGGCCAAGCTGCTCGCGGTCAGCCTGCCGGCGGTGATCGCCTCGTGGATCGCCGCGCTGCTTGGCGCGCTCGCGTCGGTGGCGAGCTTCTGGTGGGCGCACGGCCTGATCGTCTGGCCGGACGAGTTCTACTGGGTCGCGGTGTTCGTACTGGCGCCGCAGATCGGCGCGATGACCGCGCTGGTCTGCCTGCGAGTCTCGGCGCGCATGCAGGATCCGCAGGCCGCCAACCAGGTCACCGCGCTGATCCTGATTCCCCTGCTGCTGATCGTGTTCTCGCTGATCGGCCCGGCGCTGGTGTTGCACTTCGGCGCGCTGCTCGGCGCCTGCGCGGCCTTCCTCGCCATCGACCTCGCGCTGTTCGCCTGGGTCCGGCGCGGCTTCAACCGCGAGGAAATCCTGTGCCGCTGGCGCTGAAAGGGCGGTCCTTGCAGTACGCGAATTGACTGTGCATACTGTGCATATACGACATGCACAGTAACGATTCTTGAGCGCGCACCTCCTCCTGTCGGCCAGCGACCCGCGGCCGATGTACCAGCAGATCGTCGACCAGATCACCGCGCGGGTGATGGCGGGCGACTGGCTGCCGGGACAGGCGCTGCCTTCGATCCGCGAACTCGCTGCCGACAGCGGCGTCAGCGTGATCACGGTCAAGCGCGCCTACGAGGAGCTCGAACGCGCCGGGCTGATCGCGACCCGCCAGGGCAAAGGCTCGGTGGTCGCCGAGCAGCCCGAGCAGGCGCGCGCACTGCTCGTCGATGCGCTCACGCAGAGCCTTGCGGCGGCGGTCGCCCATGCGACCCGGCTGGGTCTGACGCGCCCGGCGCTGCACGCGCGCCTGGAACAAGTCCTCGACGCCTCTGAAACCCCCGCAACCCACCACGAAGGACCCAAGTCATGATGGCCGCATTCGCGGTTTCCGGCCTGTGCAAGCGCTATCCGCATTTCGCGCTGCAAGAGGTCACGCTGAGCCTGACGGAAGGCGAGGTCATGGGTCTGGTCGGCGTCAACGGCGCCGGCAAGACCACTTTGCTGCGCCTGTTGACCGGCATCGCCGCTGCGGACGCCGGCAGCGTCGAAGTGCTCGGACACCGCCTGCCACAGGCGCAGGTGACGGCCAAACGCGAGATCGGCTTCGCCTCCGAGGACATGCGCCTGTATCGCAGCCAAAGCCTGGACTGGCACATCGCCATGATGCGTCGCATCTACCCCGGCTGGGATGACGCCTATGCCGCGAGCCTGGTGCATCGCTTCGACCTGCGCCCGCAGCAGACGCTCGGCGGTTATTCGCACGGTCAGCGGGTCAAGGCGCTGCTGCTGCTGTGCCTCGCGCGCCGGCCGCGTCTGCTGCTGCTCGACGAACCCACCACCGGCCTCGATCCGGTGGCGCGCGCCGAGGTGCTGGAGGCACTCGCGGATGTGCTGCGCGACGAGCGCCGCAGCGTGCTGTTTTCCTCGCACAACTCCCACGATGTCGAGCAACTGGCGGATCGCATTGCCTTCCTGCACGGCGGCCGGCTGATCGCCCACGCCGACAAGGAGCGCTTTCTCGACGACTGGCGGCGGCTGCTGTGTCTGGGCTCGGTGCCGCCGGCGCTGTCGAGCTGGCCGGAACTGGCGCAGGTGCGCCATGCCGGCAGCCAGGTTGAAGTCAAGGTGCGCCGCTGGAGCGAGGACCTGCCGGCGCGTTTGAGCGCGGCAGGCCTGAGCGTGCAGCGGGTGGACCCGATGTCGCTGGAAGACATTTTCGTGACCAGCGTGCGTGCCGGAGGTGTCGCGTGAAGCTTGCAATGAATATCCCGCTGATCCGCCTGCTGGTCATCAAGGACTGGCAGTTGTTCCAGAAACCGCTGGCGGCCCATGTACTCGCCGGTCTGTTCGCGCTCGGTCTGCTCGGGCTGGCCCGGCCGTGGGCCTTCTACCTGGGCTCGCTGCTGCTGATCGTCGTGCTGGTCGCCGGATCCTGCTTTGCGGTCTCGACCTCGCTGCTCGAGGAACGCAAGCAGCAGACCCTGGCCTTCGTCATGAGCCTGCCGGTGTCGCCGCTGGACTTCACCGTCGCCAAGCTGGCCGGGGGCCTGCTGACCTTCGGCGTGCCCTTCATGGTGCTGCTGCTCGGAACGGTCGTCGTGATCCTGTCGACGCCGCTGCCGGACGGACTACTCGTGTACTCGCTGCTGATCTACGGCCACGTGCTGCTCGCCTACTGCATCTCGCTGGCGGTCGCGATGCAGGTGCAGTCGGAGGGCTGGAACATCTTCGCGATGATCGCCAGCAACCTGCTGGTCAACCCGCTGATCATGCTGCTCGGGCAGATCGACGCGATTTCGGTGCCGGCGCGCGGCGAGGACATCGTCTGGAGCCTGCCGGCGGTGGCGATCCTGTCCGCGCAGCTGCTGCTGAGCCTCTGCACCCTCGCGTTCACCGCGTGGTGGCACGGGCGCAAGGCCGCCTTCTACTGAGCCGAACGCGATGAACGACATCCAATCCGGCGCGCCGGCAGGCGCGCCGCCGGACGCCCGCGTCCACGCTTTCGACCATCTGCGCGCGCTCGCGATGCTGGCCGGCGTGCTGTTCCACGCAGGCCTGGCCTACAGCCCGCTGCTGCATCCGTGGTGGCCGACCGCGGACCGCCAGCACGCGCCAGTGGTCGACACGCTGCTGTGGCTGTCGCACCTCGTGCGCATGCCGCTGTTCTTCCTGGTCGCCGGCTACTTCGCCGCGCTGGTGCAGCAGCGTCGCGGCATCGGCGGACTCGCGCGCCAGCGCGTCCGGCGCATCCTGCTGCCCCTGCTGGTCGCGTGGCCGCTGGTGCACTGGGGCACGGGCGCCGCAACCACGTGGGCCGCGGGCGCCGTCGAACATCCGGCGCCGATGCTGCGCATGATCGCCGAGTGGATGGCGATGCCCGATGCGCCCTCGCTGCCGCCGACCACCGGCCACCTGTGGTTTCTTTACTACCTGCTGCTGTTCGGCGTGCTGCACTGGGCCGGCCGTGCGCTCGAACTCGGCGGGCTGCTGCGTCGGTGGCTCGATCGCGGCATGCTGGCGGTCGCGCTGTGCCTGCCAGGGCTGCTGTGGCCGGGCTTCGCGCTGGCACCGGCGCCGCATCCGGCGCCGGAAAGCCTGCTGCCGCAGTTCTGGGCGATCGGCGTCTACGGGCCCTTCTACGCGCTCGGCGTGGCGCTGCACGGCCGCCTCGACGCGCTCGCCACACTGCGCCGCTGGCTGCCGGCGGGGGCACTGCTGTGCTTGCTGGCCTACGCGATCTTCCTGCTCCAGCTCGAGGCCGGACTCACGCTCGCGAATGCCGCGTGGAGCACGGCACTGCTCGAAGCCATGGTCGCCGGCTGGGGCACCCTCGGATGCCTGGCCTGCGGGCTGCGCTGGCTCGCGCAACCGCGCGCCTGGCTCGGCTACCTCGCCCGCAGCGCCTACTGGAGCTACATCGTGCACCTGCCGCTGCTGTTTGCGATCCAGTACGCGCTGATGGACCTCGAATGGCCCTGGGCCGCCAAGTTCGCGACCGCCGTGGTCACGACGCTGGCGCTGTGCCTGCTGAGCTACGAAGCGCTGGTGCGGCGCACGCCACTGCGCCGCTGGGTGGGCTGAATCGCGGCGCGGGAGCGCCGCGACTCGGAGGGCCACCGTCCTCGGCGGCCGTTCTGGTGCGCATGGGACTCCCGCTACAGCATCAGCACGCCGATGGTTGCTGTGTCCCTCGTCCTCGCGGAAACCGGCGACCCGCAGGATCCGCTGGCCGGGTTCGGCAAGACCGAGTTCGCGCACGCGCCGACGCGCCAGCGTGTCGGGCTGTTGCAGGTCCTCGGGCAGGGCGAGGGCCGGCACCACGCCCCCGGCAGGCACCTGCGACAGGTTCAGGCGGAACACATCGACGCCGGCTCGGATCAGTGCCCGCTACCACTCGCAACCATGAGCGAATTGATCTCCGTCAATGCCGTTCGTCTGCTTCCTCGTAGTGTCGGGCGCGCGCTGTGCGTCATTTCGACGCCTTCGGAACCGGAGTTCCCATGTTCACCGATTCGACGCAAGTCCCTGGATCGAGGCTACTGAGTAGCCTGGCGCTCGCACTGCTGCTCGGAAGTTTCCCGGCAGCAGCGATCGGGCCGACCGAATCCGGCACGCCATCGACGCCGGGCGTGCCCGACGGCGGCTACACCGGGGTTTGGGAGGGACTCGGCCTGGCGCCACCGATGCCGGACGACAACCCGCCGGCAGGCGCGAAAGCGCGCGCGCCGAACCTGACCTTCAGCTACTACACCGTCAGTGGCGCAACCCTGCGTGGACGTTCGACTTCGGCCGGCTACAGCTACGCCGGGTTGGGATGCACCTACACCCTCGACGCCGACCGAATACTCAACACCGAACTGCCGATTCCGGATGGCGCCACGATCAAATACCTGCGCGTCTATTACAGAGACACCAATGCGAGTGCGAATGTCGCGGGCTTCATCACCCGTTATGAGCCTGGCCAGGACTTCGCCGATCTCGTCTCAACCAGTTCGACCGCTGCCTTCGCCGGCGGCTACGGATTCACGGTCAGCGCCGAGATCAACGAGGTGGTCAACAACGCCACCTACGCCTACACACTGCTCGGCGTGCCCAGCCTGTCGAGCAACACGGTCCAGATCTGTGGACTGCGCGTGGCCTACTACGCGCCATGAACACCTGCCCGAGTGAGGATCCTGCGATGAGGGCATTCCGAATTCTGCCGGGCGCGCGTGGGCTGTCGCTCGCGGCGCTGTGCCTGCACCTGGGTGCGCCGGCAGCACCGCCTTCCCTCACCGAGCCCCTGGCACAGCCCGCCGCGATGGAATCCACCCCGGCAGCGCTTGCGCCCAAGGCCTTCGAGACGGCCGACGAGAACCGGCCGGATGCGGTGAACCAGTCGTTCAGCTACTACACCGTTTCCGGCGCGACCCTGCGTGGTCGCTCTTCCAGCGTTGGCGTCGCCTACGCCAGCCTTGGCTGCAGCTACGTCAACGCCGGCACCGATCGCATCCTCAACACCGAGGCGCCGCTGCCGGATGGCGCCCGCATCAAGTACCTGCGCATCTATTACCACGACACCAATCCCGCCGACGGCGTGCGCGCCTTCCTGACCCGGTACGAGCCGGGCGCGGCCGCCAGCGACCTGACCTCCGCCGGGTCGACGGCGGCGTTCGTCGGCGGATACGGCACCTCGCTGAGTCCCGAGATCGACGAGATCGTCGACGGAGACCGCTACGCGTACACGCTGATCGGCTGGCCGGACGCGCTGGGTAGCGCCAACCGGATCTGCGGAATGCGCATCGCCTACTACGGGCCGCAGTTCTTCGCGGATGGCTTCGAGACGCCTGCGCCGTGAATCGCGGGGGAGCAGCGGAACCCCGGCCGGACCGGGGTTTCGCAAGCCTTGGCCCATCTTCGCCAGTGTTGTCGATCCGCGAGCGCAGACGCTCATTGTCGAGCACCTTCAACAGCCATTCGATCGTCTCTGCCACGACCGACCGGGCCCGCCTCGCCCGCACTGCCCTGCGCCGCTCCGTTGCGGCCTGGAGAGGCGCGAGCATCGGCGCCAGGTCGAAGTCCGCGGCAGCCTGCCGGTGGCGATGTTCCACGTGGGCCGCACCGCCAACGCGAGAAGTTGGCGGTTTTTCCCGTCGCGACGAGGAAACCGAATCGTTTCCTCGCGACTTCACGAAACATCCGGGCCAGATCGAGCGGCCAGCAGGGTGCGCATGCGCCTGCCATCGGGCCGTTCGACCACGCCTTTCTCGGTCACGATCACGTCGATCAGTTCTGCCGGGGTGACGTCGAAGACCGGGTTCCAGGCCCGCACGCCGGGTGCGGCGACGCGCAGGCCGGCGTACTCGCACAGTTCGCGTGGATCGCGTTCCTCGATGTGGATGTCCGCGCCGCTGGCGGTGCCGAAATCGACCGTCGAGGTCGGTGCCACCACCATCACGCGGGCGCCGAACTGCTTCGCCGCGACCGCCAGCGAGAGGGTACCGATCTTGTTCGCGGCATCGCCGTTCGCACAGATGCGGTCGGCGCCGACGATCACCCAGTGCGTGCCTCGCTGCGCCAGCAGCCAGGCGCCGGCGCCGTCGGCGATCAAGCGCGCCGGGATGCCGTCTTCGAGCAGTTCGTAAGCGGTTAGGCGCGCGCCCTGCAACCACGGCCGGGTCTCGCTCGCATGCACCTGCGCGAGCTTGCCCTGCGCCCAGGCCGCGCGGATCACGCCGAGCGCGGTGCCGAGGCCGGCGGTGGCCAGCGATCCGGTATTGCAGTGGGTGAGCACGCCGCTGCCGGGCTCGATGAACGCGGCCCCGGCAAGTGCCATGCGGTAGTTCGCGGCGAGGTCCTCGGCCTCGATGGCGCGCGCCTCCGCGAGCGCGCGATCCGGCTGCGGATCGCTGCCGCAACGGTCCAGCATGCGATCGACCGCCCACATCAGATTGACCGCGGTCGGACGCGCCGCGCGCAGCCGCGCCGCAACCGCCGCGTAACCATCGACGCGCGCCTGCGCGCCGCTGGCCGTGAGCCGACGCGCCGCCAGCACCAGCGCGTAGGCGGCTGCGATACCGATCGCCGGCGCACCGCGTACGATGAGCGCGCGGATGGCCTCGACGACGGCGTCGGCGTCGGCCATCGCCAGCCACTCGCTGCGCTGCGGCAAAGCGCGCTGGTCGAGCAGCCAGAAACCGCGCTCGTCGAAACGCAACGCACGCACGCGATCGTAAGGAGCGAGCAATTCGGCGGTCATTCCCGTGGTGCATTCCGTGGCGAAGACCGAATCATGCCGCTCGCGACCGCACAGGGACAGCCACGGGCCGGGGACCGTTGACGATCCGGCACGCACTTGGCACGCAGCGCCAACCGCAGGCAGCGGCGATTGCGCTACGATCCATTCCACTCCCGGCTTGCGAGCGACCCCGCATGCGCCTGTTCAACGCCGAGGATCGCGCCAGACTGCGTCCGGACCAACCGACGCCGCTGTACCACCAGTTGTACGTGGTGGTGAAGCGCAAGATCGAGGGCGGCGAGCTGCGCCAGGGCGCGTTGCTGCCGGCCGAGAAGGAGATCGCGGCCTGGTTCGGGATTTCGCGAATCACGGTCAAGCGCGCGCTCGACGATCTCGAAGCCGAGGGCTTCGTCTCGCGCCACCGCGGGCGCGGCACCCATGTGACCTGGAAGTATGAACCGAAGGTGCTGCGCGCACCGCTCGACAGCATGCTCGAGAGCCTGGCGACGATGGGGCGCGAGACCCAGGTGCGTCTGATCGAATTCGCACGCGTGATCCCGCCGCCGCAGGTCGCCGATGCGCTGCGCGTGCCACCGGACTGCCAGGTCGAACGCGCCGTGCGCCTGCGCCTGGCCGAGGCCCTTCCCTTCGCGCACTACGTCAGTTGGACCCGGCAGATTGGCCACGGCCTGGACCCGGAACTGCTGAAATCCTCGACCAGCCGCCTGGACCTGTTCCGCCGTCTCGGCGTCCATCTGAAGGAAGTCGACCAGGTGATCACCGCGGTCGCCGCCGACACTACCCTGGCGCAACGCCTGGTGGTGCGTGTTGGCGAACCACTGTTGCAGGTGATCCGCATCGCCAGCGATCAGCATGGCCAGCCGATCGACTACCTCGTCGCCTGCTACCGCCCCGATCGCTTCCAGTACCACCTGAAGATGTCCGCGGAGGACGTGATGGTGCGCGGGCGGCGCTGAGGCGAGAGGAGCGAGCACCGGGACTGGATCGGGACCGGTACGCTTGCGCCGGCCCCATGTGGTCGCACGACTCCGCTCCCGGACCTCGCCCAGCCCATGAACCGCTTCGCCGCCTGAATGCGTGCCCACCGGCGCGCGGGCGGACACGTCGCGGCGGCGCGCGCTGGTGCATGCTGCGCGCACCATCATCGGAGCGCAGGCATGCACGCCAGACGCCGTTGGCTCGAATCCGCCGGACTTGCCTTGCTGATGCTGCTCACGCAGGGCAACGCCCACGCGGACAAGCCCGATCTGTCGCGCCTCTACGGCAAGATCAAGGTGGTCGACAGCTTCCCCGACTACAAGGTCAAGGTGGTCGAGTCCTTCGCCGACCTGCATGTGCAGCTGGTCGACAGTTTTCCGGACGGACCTGGCAAGTGGCAGATGGTCGAGAGCTCCCCCGACTTCAAGATCCAGTTCGTCGAGTCCTTTCCGGACTTCACGATCCGATACGTGGAGAGTTTCCCGGGCGTGCAATGAAGTCCCGCGATGCCCGTGACCGGGCTCCATCGCAGGTCGACGGAGTCCGGCCCCTGGCGGGCGCTTTTTCAGGGGGCGGCCTGCGCGACGCCGCCTCAGGTCTTCGGCAGCGTCACCCCCAATTGCCCCTGATACTTGCCGCCGCGGTCGCGGTAGCTGGTGGCGCAGACTTCGTCGGACTCGAAGAACAGCATCTGCGCCACGCCTTCATTGGCGTAGATCTTGGCCGGCAGCGGGGTGGTGTTGCTGAACTCCAGGGTCACATGACCTTCCCACTCGGGTTCCAGCGGGGTCACGTTGACGATGATCCCGCAGCGCGCGTAGGTGCTCTTGCCGAGGCACACCGTGAGCACGCTGCGCGGGATGCGGAAGTACTCGACGGTGCGCGCCAGGCAGAAGGAGTTCGGCGGGATGATGCACACCGGGCCCTTGAAGTCGACGAAGCTGCGCTCGTCGAAGTTCTTCGGATCGACGATGGTCGAGTTGATGTTGGTGAAGATCTTGAACTCGTCGGCGCAGCGCACGTCGTAGCCGTAGCTGGACGTGCCGTAGCTGACCAGGCGCTGGCCGGCCTCGCCGTAGCGCACCTGCTCGGCCGCGTAGGGCTCGATCATCCCCTGCTCCGCCGCCATGCGGCGGATCCAGTGGTCGCTCTTGATGCTCATCGGGCGATCAGCGACGGCTGTCGAGGATCGCATTCCACTCGGCCACCTTGGCGGCGACCTTCGGGCTGGCGAGGAAGGCGTCGACATCGCCCTCGATGCGCAGCGAGCCGATGCGGTCACCCTGGCGGATCGAGTCGACCACGTTCTGACCTTCGATGACCTCGCCGAACACGCTGTGCTTGCCGTCCAGGTACGGGGTGGGGCCGTGGGTGATGAAGAACTGGCTGCCGTTGGTGCCGGGGCCGGCGTTCGCCATCGACAGGATGCCGGCCTTGTGGTGGCGCAGCGAGGACACGAACTCGTCGCCGAAGCGATAGCCCGGGCCGCCGGTGCCGGAACCCTGCGGGCAGCCGCCCTGGATCATGAAGTTGGCGATCACGCGGTGGAAATTGAGGCCGTCGTAGAAGCCGCGCCTGGCGAGGTTCACGAAGCTGGCGACCGTGATCGGCGTCTGGTCGGGCGTGAGCTTGATGCGGATGGTGCCGCGGGCGGTGGTGAAGACGGCGGTCAGGTCGGTCATGGGAACCTCCGATGGTCAGGGATCAGACAAATTGCGCGCCGGCGTTCAAGATGCCGGCGCAGAGGGAGATGGTGGCTGCCCACAGCGCCACGGAGATGCGGTCCTGCAGGATCGCTGCGTGCGAGCGCAAGCGGTGCGCGCAGCCGAGCATCGCGCCGGCCGGCATCAGCGCCGCGCTGGGCGCCAGCTCGTCGTGCGGCGTGACCCAGGTGTACAGCGCCCAGAAAGCCGCCAGCAGCAACAGCCCCGCGGCGTACAGCAGGGCGAATTGCGGCAGCGTGGCGAGGTAGTTGGAGTACATCGGCCTGCGGTCCGGCGGGTGCGCGGAGCATAGCGGTGCGCACCACCGCACGCATCGCGCCTCGGGATCGCCCGGCGCTCGCCGCGTGCGGGCGCTCACAAAAGAGCACGAAACGGATCCAGGGAAACTGCGTGGCAGGACATTCGATCACACGGTGGATTCGTCGCCGTCCCTTCGCGTTCAACCGGCCTCGCGAATGCGCGCTCCCTGCTTGCACACGATCAGCATCGCCAATTCGATCGCCTGCTCGTAGTTGAGACGCGGATCGACGCTCGAGCGGTAGGCGCGTTCGAGGTCGCCTTCCGTCAGGTCACGCGCGCCACCCAGGCACTCGGTGACGTTCTCTCCGGTCAGTTCCAGGTGCGCGCCGCCCAGGCGCGAACCGCAGGCAGCGTGGATGTCGAAGGCCTGCTCCAGCTCCGAACGGATGTTCTCGAAACGGCGCGTTTTGAAGCCGTTCGCGGTCGCTTCGGTGTTGCCATGCATCGGATCGCAACACCACAGCACCCGGCGGCCCTCGCGACGAACGACTTCCAACAGGCGCGGCAGGTGATCGCCGATCTTGCCGGCGCCGAGGCGATGGATCAGCGTCAGCCGACCGGCCTCGTTCTCCGGGTTCAGAATGTCGATCAGCCGCAGCAGATGATCGGCGTTCACCGCCGGCCCGATCTTGACCCCGATCGGGTTGCGGATGCCGCGGAAATACTCGACGTGCGCACCCTCCAGCGCGGCCGTGCGCATACCGATCCACGGATAATGCGTGGACAGGTTGAACCAGCCCCACTGGCGCGGCACCTGGCGCGTCAGCGCCTCCTCGTAGTGCAGCAGCAGGGCTTCGTGCGAGGTGTAGAAATCGACCCGGCGCAAACTGCCGATCGGCGCCCCGCCCACGCTCTCCATGAAGCGCACGGCATCGCCGATCGAGCGCACCATCTCACGGTACTCGCGTTCGAAGGGCGAGTGCCGGACCCAGTCCAGGTCCCAGTATTCGGGGTGATGCAGGTCGGCGAATCCGCCGTCGATCAACGCGCGCACGAAATTCATCGTCAACGCCGAGCGCGAGTGTCCTTCGATCAACCGGCGCGGGTCGGGCCGACGAGCCTGCTCGCTGAACTCCGGTGCATTGACGATATCGCCCCGATAGCTCGGCAGCGTCACACCATCGCGGGTCTCGGTATCCACCGAACGTGGTTTGGCGTACTGACCGGCGAAGCGCCCGACGCGCACAATCGGTTGCTTCAGTCCGTGCGCCAGCACCAGCGACATCTGCAGCAGCACCTTCAACCGATTGGCGATGTGAGGGCTGCGGCAGTCGGCAAAGTTCTCGGCGCAGTCCCCCCCCTGCAACAGGAAGCGCCGACCCTCGGCGGCGTCGGCCAGTTCCTGTTTGAGCTGAAGGATCTCCCAGGAAGTGACCAACGGCGGCATCTCCCGCAGCTCGGACAGGTGTACGGCCAAGGCATCGGCGTCCGGGTACTGCGGCATTTGCAGTGCAGTGCGCTCCTGCCACGAGGATGGCGTCCAGCCTTCGACTTCGCGGATTGCGCTCAGCATTCTTTCTTTCCTCAACACATTCGTACTCCACGAAATCTCATGGCGTCGGGATCCGGCCCGGTGGAAACAGGGCGAGCAAGGCCATCGCCAACGCCATCAGCACGAAGCAAGCGAAGGTCCACGCCGGCATGCTGAAGCCGAGAAACTGCCAGTCCACATTTGCGCATTCGCCGGAGGTCATCAGGACCGTCTTCAGCAGGTTGCCGAGCGGGAAGTTGTCCCACATGTAGTCAAGCGGCGGCGCACAGGAAGGCACCTGATCCTTGGGCAGCGACTGCAACCAGACGTGGCGGCCCGCGATCGCGGCGCCAAGGCCAGCCATCAGCAATGCACAAACCGCGTACACGCGCACGCCCCAGCCCTTCGGGCCGTGCAGCAGCCCCGCCAGGCATACCGCGCCGAAAGCGAGCACCGCCGCTCGCTGAAACATGCACAAAGGACAGGGCACCAATCCCTGCATCTTCTCGACGTAGATCGCGTAGCCGAGCATGCCGATGCACAGCAGGACGAATCCGCCGTAGATCTGCCGCACCGACAGTTTTTCAATACCCAGCATGCCAACCCCCATCGAACACCAGACCGGGCTCCGACAGCGCGGACCGGCCCCGGTTCCGCGCGTCGTACTGCGGGCGAACTTCGAGTGTAACCCGAAAGTCTTTGAATGCTGCAACGCAAAAAAGGCCGCTCGGAGGCGGCCTTATCGCTGGGTCGTCGGATCGATGCGTCGATCAGGTTTCGGCGACCGCATCGGTCATCGTCTTCTGCGGACGATCGACCAGTTCGACGTAGGCCATCGGCGCGTTGTCGCCGGCGCGGAAGCCACACTTCAGGATGCGCAGGTAGCCGCCGGGACGCATGCGGTAACGCGGGCCGAGCTCGACGAAGAGCTTGCCGACCACCGCCTTGTCGCGCAGCCGGCTGAAGGCGAGACGGCGGTTGCCGACGCCATCGATCTTGCCGAGGGTCAGCAGCGGCTCGGCGAACTTGCGCAGTTCCTTCGCCTTCGGCAACGTGGTCTTGATCAACTCGTGCTGGAACAGCGCGTTGGTCATGTTGCGGAACATGGCCTGGCGGTGGGCACTGTTGCGCGCAAACGCGCGGCCGGAATTACGATGACGCATGGAAATTTCTCCTTGATCAACCGCCGAAGCCGCTGGTGGCCAGGCCCGGCGGTGGCCAGTTTTCGAGCTTCATGCCGAGCGACAGGCCGCGCGCGGCGAGCACATCCTTGATTTCGGTGAGCGACTTCTTGCCGAGGTTCGGCGTTTTCAGCAGTTCCACTTCGGTGCGCTGGATCAGATCACCGATGTAATAGATGCTCTCCGCCTTCAGGCAGTTGGCCGAGCGCACGGTCAGCTCCAGATCGTCGATCGGACGCAGCAGGATCGGATCGACCTCCGTGCGACCAGCAACCGGCCGTTCTTCGGAACGGCGCGACACGTCGACAAAGGCGCCGAGCTGGTCGACCAAGATGCCGGCGGCCTGCTTGACGGCGTCGACCGCGTCGACCGTGCCATCGGTCTCGACATCCAGCACCAGCTTGTCGAGGTCGGTGCGCTGCTCGACTCGGGCGCTCTCGACCGTGTAGGCGACGCGGCGGATCGGCGAGTAAGTGGCGTCGATCTGCAAGCGTCCGATCGGGCGCGCCTCATCTTCCGGCATGCGCCGACTGCTGGCCGCCTCGTAGCCGACGCCGCGCGCGATCTTCAGGCGCATGGACAACGACACGTCCTTGGTCAGCGTGCAGATCGGCAACTCGGGGTTGACGATCTCGACGTTGTGGTCGGCGGTGATGTCGCCGGCAGTCACCGGCCCACGGCCCTTGCGGGACAGGTGCACGGTGGTCTGCTCGACGTTGTGCAGGCGCACCGCCACGTCCTTCAGGTTCAGCAGGATCTCGACGACATCCTCCTGGACGCCCTCGATGGTGCTGTATTCGTGCAACACGCCATCGATCTCGACTTCGGTGATGGCGGCACCCGGAATCGAGGACAGCAGCACACGACGCAGCGCGTTGCCCAGGGTGTGGCCGAAACCCCGCTCCAGTGGCTCGAGCACGACACGCGCGCGCCGATCACCGGCATTCTCGACCACCAGATTGTGGGGACGCAGCAAGCTCGTTGCAGACGTCATGTGAAACCTCGCGGGATTACTTGGAATAGAGCTCGACGATCAAGTTTTCATTGATGTCGGCAGACAGATCACTGCGGTCGGGAAGCTGCTTGAACACGCCCTGCGACTTGGCAGAGTCCAACTCCAGCCAGCCCGGCGCCAGGTCCATCTCCTGGCTCAGCGTCAGCGCTTCCTTGACCCGCAACTGGTCCTTGGCACGGTCGGCCAGCGCCACCACGTCGCCCACCTTGACCTGGTAGGACGGCAGGTTGACGATGCGGCCGTTGACCTTGACCGCGCGGTGCGCCACCAACTGGCGACCCTGGGCGCGGGTGACCGCGAAGCCCATGCGGTAGACGATGTTGTCGAGGCGCGACTCGAGGATCTGCAGCAGGTTTTCGCCGGTGGCTCCGCGACGGCGGCTGGCCTCGGCGTAATAGCGCCGGAACTGGCGCTCGAGCACGCCATACATGCGCTTGACCTTCTGCTTCTCGCGCAACTGCAGCGAGTAATCGGAGTTCTTTGCCTTCTTTGCGGCGCCGTGCTGACCGGGCTTCTGCTCGATCTTGCACTTCTTGTCGATCGGGCGCGCGGGGCTCTTCAGGAACAGGTCCGTGCCCTCGCGGCGCGCGAGCTTGCAGGTGGGGCCAATGTAGCGTGCCATGACGTCGATCCTCCTTGATTACACGCGACGGCGCTTCGGCGGACGGCAGCCGTTATGCGGGATCGGCGTCACATCCAGAATGTTGGTGACCTTCAGGCCGAGCGCATTCAACGCGCGTACCGCGGACTCGCGGCCCGGACCCGGGCCCTTGATGCGCACTTCCAGCGCCTTGACGCCGTACTCGAGCGCGACGCGGCCCGCCTTTTCGGCAGCCACCTGCGCGGCGAAGGGCGTGGACTTGCGCGAACCGCGGAAACCGGCACCGCCCGAGGTCGCCCAGGACAGGGCATTGCCCTGGCGATCGGTGATCGTGATCACTGTGTTGTTGAAAGAAGCCTGCACATGCGCGATGCCGTCGGAGACGGAGCGCTTGATCTTCTTCTTGGCCTTGCCGGCGGCGGCTGCTGCCTTGCTCATTTTTCGATTCCGGAATGAATGTGCTTACTTCTTGATCTGCTTGCGCGGGCCCTTGCGGGTACGTGCGTTGGTGCGCGTGCGCTGGCCGCGCATCGGCAAGCCCTTGCGGTGACGCAGGCCGCGATAGCAGCCGAGATCGATCAGGCGCTTCACACTCATCGCGACTTCGCGACGAAGATCGCCTTCGACGGTGAACTTGCCGACTTCAGCGCGCAGGCGCTCGACTTCGGCTTCGGTCAAACTCTTGACCTTGGTCGACGGCACCACGCCGGCGGCCCTGCAGATCTTGTGGGCGCTGCTGCGACCGACACCGTAAATGCTGGTCAGGCCAATCCAGGCGTGCTTGTTGACCGGGATGTTGACGCCGGCGATTCGTGCCATGAGTACTCTCCACTCCAAGAGCGCGACCGGTGGAACCGCCTATGGTAGCAGCTTCCAACGGGTCTTGCGCAAGACATTACGTTTTCCGCGCGCGCGGACGGCTTTACTTCAGCAAGCCACCGCGCCCGACATTTTTCAGGTTGGCCTTCTTCAACAGACTGTCGTACTGGTGCGACATCAGATGCGCCTGAATCTGCGCCATGAAGTCCATCACGACCACCACCACGATCAGCAGCGAGGTGCCACCAAAATAGAAAGGCACCGAGAAATAGATGCGCATGATCTCAGGCAGCAGGCAGACCGCCACCAGATAGAGGGCACCGACCGCGGTCAGGCGCGTCAACACGCCATCGATGTACTCGGCGGTAGCCTTGCCCGGACGGATGCCGGGGATCAGCGCACCCGACTTCTTCAGGTTGTCCGCGGTCTCCTGCGCGTTGAACACGAGCGCGGTGTAGAAGAAGGCAAAGAAGGCGATGAGTCCAGAATAGATCAGCATGTGCAGCGGCTGTTCCGGACCGAGCATCGCCGCCAGTCGCTGCAACCACATGGTGCCCTCGCCTTGCGCGAACCAGGTCGCGGCGGTGGCCGGAAACAGGATCAGGCTGGAGGCGAAGATCGGCGGGATCACGCCGGACATGTTGAGCTTCAATGGCAGGTGTGAAGACTGATTCTGGTAGGCCTGACGTCCGGACATGCGGCGCGCGTAGTTGACCGTGATGCGCCGTTGTGCGCGCTCCATGAACACCACAAAGGCGGTCACCACGACTACGATCGCGAGCACCAGGATGATCGCGAGGAACTGCAACTGGCCGGTACTGGCGAGTTCGAGGGTGGAGGCGATCGCCCCCGGGAATCCGGCCACGATGCCAGCGAAGATCAGGATCGAAATGCCATTGCCGATGCCGCGTTCGGTGACCTGCTCGCCGAGCCACATGAGATACATGGTGCCGGCAGTCAGACTGATCACAGCCGTGACCAGAAAGCCGACGCCAGGTTCCGGAACCACACCGGCCTGGGCCTGCAGCGCGTAGGCCACGCCGAAACCCTGGAAGATCGACAGGCCCAACGTGCCCCAGCGGGTGTATTTGGTCAGTGTGCGACGGCCCGCCTCGCCTTCCTTCTTGAGCGCCTGCAGCGAGGGCAACGCGGTGCTCAGGATCTGTACCACGATGGATGCCGAGATGTACGGCATCACACCGAGGGCGAGGATCGAAAAGCGTTCCAGCGCACCTCCCGAGAACATGTTGAACACGTCGATGATGGTGCCGCGCTGAGACTGCATCAGCTCCAGCATCGCTTCCGGGTTGACGCCGGGCACCGGGATGAAGCTGCCGGCACGGAACACGATCAGCGCACCCAGAACAAACAGCAGGCGCGTGCGCAACTCGGTCAGACGACCGAGTCCGCCGAGCGCGTTACCCGCACTGTTCGACGCGTTGGCCAAGGGGCTTTACTCCACCGATCCGCCGGCCGCGAGGATCGCAGCCCTGGCGCCTTCGGTGCAGGCAACGCCGCGTACGGTCATTGCGCGCGCGATTTCGCCCTGCTTGACGAGCTTGACGCGGCTGATGCCGGTGGCGATCAGGCCGGCAGCACGCAAGGCGTCGATGTCGACGACATCGCCTTTGAGCTGTGCCAGCTGGTACAGAAACACTTCTCCGGCAGAAGCGGCTGTTCTGGAGCGAAAGCCCACCTTCGGCAGGCGCCGCTGCAGCGGCATCTGGCCGCCCTCGAAGCCGGCCTTCACCTTGCCCTTGCCGGTGCGCGCGTATTGGCCCTTGTGGCCACGTCCACAGGTCTTGCCCAAGGTCGAGCCGATGCCGCGTCCTACCCGGCGCGCGTCCTTCTTGCTGCCCTCGGCGGGCTTGATCGTATTCAATCGCACGACTGCATCTCCACTCGGTCGACGGGCTTCAGCCCTCGACACGGACCAGGTAATTGACCTTCTCGATCAGGCCGCGCACGCTCGGGCTGTCCTTCAGCTCGACGATCTGATGCATGCGCTTGAGGCCGAGCGCCTTGACGCACAGTCGGTGCCTGGCCGGCGTGCTGTTCGGGCTGCGCACCAGCTTGACGCGCACGGTGGCGCTTTCACTGCTCATGGGTCTTCCCCGTCAGTTCTTCAAGTCGCTTGCCACGCTTGGCGGCGTAGTCGCCCGGCGAGGCCATGCGCGCGAGGCCCTTGACGGTCGCGCGCACCAGGTTGATCGGGTTGCGCGAACCGAAGGCCTTCGCGAGCACGTTCTGCACGCCGACCACTTCGAAGACGGCGCGCATGGCACCGCCGGCAATCACGCCGGTACCTTCCGAGGCCGGCTGCATGTGCACCTTGGCGGCGCCGTGCGAGCCCTGGGTCGGATACCACAAGGTGCCGCCGTTGAGGCTGACCTTGACCATGTTGCGACGAGCGCGATCCATCGCCTTGGAGATCGCGGCCGGCACCTCGCGGGCCTTGCCGTAACCGATGCCGACACGGCCATTGCCGTCGCCGACCACGGTCAGTGCGGTAAACCCGAACTGGCGGCCACCCTTGACCACCTTGGCCACGCGGTTGACGGCGACCAGCTTTTCCAGCAGGCCGTCGCTGTTCTCGTTATCAGTCGTCATGCTACTCACCTGAATTGGATCGAGAGTGCGGCAACGCCGTCCTCAGAACTGGAGACCACCCTCGCGGGCTGCGTCGGCAAGCGCCTTGATGCGCCCGTGATACTTGAATCCGGAGCGGTCGAAAGCGACGCTGTCGACGCCGGCGGCGAGCGCCGCCTTCGCGATCGCGCGTCCGACGGCGGCTGCGGCTTCCTTGTTCTTGGTGCCCTTCAGGCCCTCGCTGACGCCCTTCTGGGTCGTGGACGCGGAGGCCACCACGGTGTTGCCGCCAGCCGCAAAGACCTGGGCATAGATGTGCTGCCCGGTGCGGTTGACGGTCAGCCGCGGAACACCAAGTTCCCGAATCCGATGCCGTGTCGATTGCGCACGACGCAACCGAGCTTCCTTCTTGTCCACTTTCGCCATGACTTTCGTGTCCTTGCTTGTTGATGGAGCGCGAAGGCGGTCAGGCCTTCTTCGCTTCCTTCAGCGTGATCTTCTCGCCGCTGTAGCGCACGCCCTTGCCCTTGTAGGGTTCGGGCGGCCGGAACGCGCGAATCTTCGCGGCCACCTGGCCGACCGCCTGCTTGTCGGCGCCCTTGATGAGGATTTCCGTCTGCGTCGGGGTCTGCACAGTCACGCCCGCCGGCACCTTGAACAGCACTGGGTGCGAGAAGCCCAGGGTCAAGTTGAGGTCGCTGCCCTGCATCGAAGCGCGATAGCCGACACCGACCAGCTCGAGCTTGCGCTCGTAGCCATTGGCGACACCGTTGACGCAGTTGGCGAGTAACGCGCGCACAGTTCCGGCGATCACATCCTGCGCAAGACTTGTCGGGGCGATTCTGACCTCGGCGCCCTCGACGGTGACGGTCACACCGGCCGGTTGCGCCAGCGACAGGGTGCCCTTCGGGCCCTTGACCGAAATCGTGCCGTCCTTGGCAGACATCTCCACGCCCTTCGGCAGCGAGATCGGCTTTTTGGCAACTCGGGACATGCTGAACTCCTTCTCTCAGGCCACGAGGCAGACGACTTCGCCGCCGAGACCTTCGGCGCGCGCCCTGGTGTCCGTCATCAGGCCCTTGGACGTCGAAACGATCGCGACGCCGAGACCACCGAGCACGCTCGGAAGGGCATCCTTGCCGCGGTACTTGCGCAGACCGGGACGCGACACCCGCTCCAGCTTCTCGATCACCGGTTTGCCCTGGAAATACTTGAGCTTGAGGTTCAGCACTTTCTTGCCCGGGCCAGTCTCGGCGGTGGCGACGTCGGCGACGTAGCCTTCGGACTTCAGCAGTTCGGCGATCGCCAGCTTGACACGCGAGGCGGGCATCTGCACTTCGGGCTTGCCCATGGCCTGCGCATTGCGGATGCGCGTCAACATGTCGGCAATTGGATCGGTCATGCTCATGGCGATTCCCTGATTCTTGAGTTTGCTTACCAGCTGGCCTTGCGCAGGCCGGGGACGTCGCCACGCATGGTCGCTTCACGCAGCTTGTTGCGGCCGAGCCCGAACTTGCGGTAGACGCCGCGCGGACGCCCGGTCAGCGCGCAGCGGTTGCGCTGGCGGCTCGGGCTGGAATCGCGCGGCAGCTTCTGCAGCTTCGCCTGCGCTTCCATCTTCTCGTCGTAGGACGCGGTCGCGCTGACGATCACCGCCTTCAGTTCCTTGCGCTTCGCGCCGTAGCGCTTGGCCAGCTTCTCGCGCTTGATCTCGCGATTCACCATCGAAGTCTTCGCCATCGGAATCTCTCCTGGGGTCGCGATCAGTTGCGGAAGGGGAAGCCGAAGGCTTCGAGCAGGGCCTTGGCCTCCGCGTCGGTCTTCGCTGTGGTGGTGATGCAGATGTCCATGCCGCGGAGCGCGTCGACCTGGTCGAAATCGATCTCGGGGAAGATGATCTGTTCCTTGACGCCGAAGTTGTAGTTGCCGCGGCCGTCGAAGGCGCGGCCGGACAGGCCGCGGAAATCGCGTACGCGCGGCAGCGCGACATTGATCAGGCGATCGAAGAACTCGAACATCTGCTTGCGGCGCAGCGTGACCTTGCAGCCGATCGGCCAGCCGTCGCGGATCTTGAAGGTCGCGATCGACTTCTTGGCGAGCGTCGTCACCGGCTTCTGGCCGGCGATCTTGGTCATGTCGTCGACCGCGTTCTCCAGGATCTTCTTGTTGCCCACGGCCTCGCCCACGCCCATGTTGAGCGTGATCTTGGTCAGGCGCGGAACCATCATCGGGTTGGCGTAGCTGAACTTTTGGGTCAGCGCCGGCACGACGGATTCGCGGTAGTACGTATCGAGTCTCGCGGTCACGGGTCTATACCTCAAACAATGTCGATGACTTCGCCCGTGGAGCGGTACACGCGGACCTTGTGCTCCACACCGGCGTCGTTCTTGATGGTCTTGAACCCGACCTTGTCGCCCTTCTGGGTCTTCGGATTCAGCAGCATCACGTTGGAAGCGTCGATGGCCGCCTCGCGCTCGACGATGCCACCCGGCTGATTGGCCTGCGGATTCGCCTTGGTGTGGCGCTTGACCACATTGACGTTCTCGACGTACACGCGGCCATCGGCGGTGACACGCGTCACCGTGCCCTTGCGACCCTTGCTCTTGCCAGCGATCACGATCACCTGATCGCCCTTGCGGATGCGCTTCATACCTTGACCCCTCAAAGCACTTCGGGAGCCAGCGACACGATCTTCATGAACCGTTCGGAGCGCAGTTCGCGCGTCACCGGTCCAAAGATGCGGGTGCCAATCGGCTCGAGTTTGTTGTTCAACAGCACCGCGGCATTGCCGTCGAATCGGACCAGCGAGCCGTCGGCACGGCGCACGCCCTTGCGGGTGCGCACCACCACGGCGTCGTAGACCTCGCCCTTCTTGACTTTGCCGCGCGGAATCGCGTCGCGCACGGAAACCTTGATGACGTCGCCGATGTGCGCGTAGCGGCGCTTGGAGCCACCGAGCACCTTGATGCACATCAGTTCCTTGGCGCCGCTGTTGTCGGCCGCGGCGAGCGTGCTCTGCATCTGGATCATGGCGCTCTCCCCTTACTCGCCGGCGCGGCGCACGATCTCGGTGACCATGTAGCTCTTGGTCTTCGAGATTGGACGGCAGGACGTGATCGTCACCGTGTCGCCCGCGCGCGCGCCGAGTTCGTCGTGCGCGTGGAACTTGGTGGAACGACGGATGTACTTGCCGTAGACGCCGTGACGGATCTGGCGCTCGACCAGCACGGTCACGGTCTTCTGCATCTTGTCGCTGACCACGACGCCGACCAGCGGCCGGGCCTTCTTCGTGGATTCGGTCTGTTGCTCGCTCATGGCTTAGCCCTTGCGCTCGATCTGCGCGATGACGGTCTTCACGCGTGCGACATCGCGGCGTACACGCTTGATCTGGTGCAACTGGGTCTGCTGGCCCTGGCTGCGCTGCATGCGCAGGTTGAACTGCTCCTGGCGCAGGCCGAGCAGCTGTTCCTTCAGCTCGGAGATCGACTTGCTTCGAAGTTCACTGGCATTCATCACAGCACCGAGCGGGTCACGAACATGGTTTTCACGGAGAGCTTGGCGGCGGCCAGGGCCATCGCCTCGCGGGCCTGGGCCTCGGAGACGCCCTCCATCTCGTAGATCATCCGGCCGGGCTGGATCTGGGCGACGTAGTACTCGACGTTGCCCTTGCCGTTGCCCATGCGGACCTCGATCGGCTTCTTGCTGATCGGCTTGTCCGGATAGACCCGGATCCACAGCTTGCCGCCGCGCTTGACGTAGCGCGAGATCGTGCGGCGGGCCGCCTCGATCTGGCGCGCAGTCAACTGGCCGTGCTCGACGGCCTTGAGGCCGTACTCGCCGAAACTGACCTTGTTGGCGACGAATGCCAGGCCGTTGTTGCGGCCCTTGTGCGCCTTGCGGTACTTGGTGCGTGCAGGTTGCAGCATGGCTTCCTACTCCTTACTTGGCCTGCGCGCGCTCGGCCTTGGCGTCGGCCTGGGGCGCATGAAGATCGAAGATGTCGCCGCGGTAGATCCACACCTTGACGCCGATGACGCCGTAGGTGGTCTTCGCCTCGGCGAATCCGTAGTCGATGTCGGCGCGCAGGGTGTGCAGCGGCACGCGACCCTCGCGGTACCACTCCGTGCGCGCGATCTCGGCGCCGTTGAGGCGGCCGGCGACGTTCACCTTGACGCCGAGGGCGCCCAGGCGCAGCGCATTCTGCACGGCGCGCTTCATCGCACGGCGGAACATGATGCGTCGCTCGAGCTGCTGGGTGATCGACTCGGCAACCAGTTGCGCGTCGAGCTCGGGCTTGCGGATCTCGGCCACGTTGACGTGCGTCGGCACGCCCATGATGTCCGAGACTTCCTTGCGCAGCTTCTCGATGTCCTCGCCCTTCTTGCCGATGACGACACCCGGGCGCGCGGTGTAGATCGTCAAGCGCGCGGTCTTGGCCGGGCGCTCGATCTGGATCTTGCTGATGCCGGCCTGGTTCAGGCGGCTCTTCAGGTACTCGCGAACCTTGAGGTCGGCCTCCAGATAGCTCGCGAAGTCCTTGCGTCCAGCGAACCACTTCGAGTTCCAGTCGCGCGAGATGCCGAGACGGATGCCAACGGGATTGACTTTGTGACCCATGTTCTAGTCCTCAGTCCGCGCGGCCGTCGCCGACGATCACGGTGATGTGGGCGGTGCGCTTGATGACGCGGTTGCCGCGGCCCTTGGCGCGTGCGTGCATGCGCTTGAGCTGCGGACCTTCGTCGACGCAGATGGTGGCGACCTTGAGCTCGTCGACGTCGGCACCGAGGTTGTTCTCGGCATTCGACACCGCCGACAGCAGCACCTTGCGGATCAGGCCGGCGGCCTTTTTCGGGCTGAAGGTCAGCAGCTGGTCGGCGCGGCCAACCGGCATGCCACGGACCTGGTCGGCGACCAGCCGGGCCTTCTGCGGCGAGATCCTCGCCGTACGCAGGATTGCGCGAGCTTGCATGATTACTTCCCTGCCTTCTTGTCGCCGGAGTGGCCCTTGAAGGTGCGCGTCGGCGCGAACTCTCCAAGCTTGTGGCCCACCATGTTCTCGTTGACGATCACCGGCACATGCAGGCGACCGTTGTGGACCGCGATCGTCAGACCCACCATTTCGGGCAGGATCATCGAGCGGCGCGACCAGGTCTTGATCGGCTTCTTGCTGGAACCGGCCGATGCGACCTCGACCTTCTTCAGCAGGTGCAGGTCGGCGAAGGGACCTTTCTTCAGTGAACGTGCCATGATCTATTCAGTCCCTTGTCAACCGTTGCGACGGCGCACGATGAAGGCGTTGGTGCGCTTGTTCTTGCGCGTCTTGTAACCCTTGGCCGGCGTGCCCCACGGCGAGACCGGGTGCGGATTGCCCTGACCGGAGCGGCCTTCACCACCACCGTGCGGGTGATCCACCGGGTTCATCGCGGCGCCGCGGACGGTCGGCTTGACGCCGCGCCAGCGCTTGGCGCCGGCCTTGCCCAGCTGCTCCAGGTTGTGCTCGGAGTTCGACACTTCGCCGACGCAGGCGCGGCAGTCGGCCGGCACCTTGCGCATCTCGCCCGAACGCAGACGCAGCGTGGCGTAGCCCTGCTCGCGCGCCACCAGCTGCGCCGAGGCACCGGCCGAGCGCGCCAACTGCGCGCCCTTGCCAGGCTTCATCTCGATGCAGTGCACGGTCGAGCCGATCGGCATGTTGCGCAGCGGCAGACAATTGCCGGTCTTGATCGGCGCATCGCGCCCGGACAGCAGCGTGTCGCCCACCTTGGCACCCTTCGGCGCGATGATGTAGCGGCGCTCGCCATCGGTGAACAACAGCAGCGCGATGTGCGCGGTGCGGTTCGGGTCGTACTCCAGGCGCTCGATCCGGGCGGCGATACCGTCCTTGTTGCGCTTGAAGTCGATCAAACGATAGTGCTGACGTGAACCGCCGCCGCGATGGCGCGTGGTGATGCGGCCATGATGGTTGCGACCACCGGTCTTGTCCTGCGGCTCGGTGAGTGGCTTGTAGGGACCGCCCTTGTGCAGATCCGGCGTGACCACCTTGACGACGCCACGGCGACCCGCAGAGGTTGGGTTGACTTTGATCAGAGGCATGGTTGGTCCCTCAGCCCTGCGCGCCGAATTCGATGGACTGGCCGTCGGCCAGCGTCACATAGGCCTTGCGCCAGTCCGCACGCTTTCCCGCGCGGCCGCGGAAGCCCTTGGATTTGCCCTTGACGTTCAGCACCTGCACGCCATCGACCTTGACCTTGAACAGGCCCTCGACCGCGGCCTTGACGTCCTGCTTGGTCGCTGTGGTGGCGACCTCGAACACATACTGGTTATGGTCGGCCTGGATGCGCGCGGTCTTCTCGGAGATGCGCGGCTTGATCAGCACCGACAACAGACGCTCGTTGCTCACGACAGCCACTCCTCGATCTTCTTCACCGCATCGACGGTCAGCACCAGGTTGTCGGTACCGACCAGCGCCGCCGGATTCAGGGCGTGCACATCGACGACGTAGACGTGCGGGATGTTGCGTGCCGCGAGGTAGGCGGCTTCACTGACCTCGCTGGAGACGAACACCGCGCGCCGCAGACCGAGTTCGGCCATCTTGGCCGCGAAGACCTTGGTCTTCGGCTGGGCGATGTCGAGGCCGCTGATGACCTTGATGCGGTCCTGGCGGACCAATTCGGAGAGGATCGCCTGCATCGCGCCGCGGTACATCTTGCGATTGACCTTCTGCGCGAAGCTTCGCGGGCTCGCGGCGAAAGCGCGGCCACCGCCGACGAAGATCGGGGCGCGATAGTCGCCGTGACGCGCCCCACCGCCCTTCTGCTTCTTGAACTTCTTGGTGGTGCCGGACATCTGCGAGCGCGTCTTCTGCGCCTTGGTGCCGGCGCGGCCCGCATTGCGGTACGCGGTGACGATCTGGTGCACCAGCGCCTCGGAATAGGGACGGTTGAAGACCGTCTCCGAGACCTGGATCGGGCTTCCGCCCACGACATTGAGTTCCATGGTCATTCCTCAGCGTCCCTTGGAAGCCGGCCGCACGATCACGTCGCCGCCCGGCGCACCGGGAATGGCGCCGCGAATGAGCAGCAGGTTGCGCTCGACGTCGACACGCACGACTTTCAGGTTCTGGGTGGTCTCGTTGGCAGCGCCCATGTGGCCCGCCATCTTTTTGCCCTTGAACACACGACCCGGGGTCTGGCGCTGGCCGATGGAACCCGGAGCGCGGTGGCTCAACGAGTTGCCATGGGTGGCATCGCCCATCGTGAAGTTCCAGCGCTTGATGGTGCCGGCGAAGCCCTTGCCGCGGGTCACCCCGGAGACGTCCACGATCTGGCCTTCGCTGAACACGTCCGCCTTGAGTTCGGCGCCGACGTCGTACTTGCCGACATCGCCCGCGCCGAGGCGGAATTCCCAGAGGCCGCGACCAGCGCCGGTCTTTGCCTTGGCGAAGTGGCCCGCCTGCGGCTTGCTGACCAGCGCGGCGCGCTTGCTGCCCGTGGTGACCTGAATGGCGTCGTAGCCATCGTGGTCCTGGGTCTTGACCTGGGTGACGCGATTCGGCTCGACCTCGATGACCGACACCGGCACCGACTCACCGCTCTCGGTGAATACCCGCGACATGCCGCACTTGCGGCCTACCAATCCGATTGCCATGGCTATCGTCCCCGACTCAGTAGAGCTTGATCTGCACGTCGACGCCGGCCGCGAGATCGAGCTTCATCAGCGCGTCCACGGTCTTGTCGTTGGGATCGACGATATCCATCACACGCTTGTGCGTGCGCGTCTCGTACTGGTCGCGCGCATCCTTGTCGACGTGCGGAGACACGAGCACCGTGTAGCGCTCGATCTTGGTCGGCAGGGGAATGGGACCGCGGACCTGGGCGCCGGTGCGCTTGGCGGTCTCGACAATCTCGCTGGCGGACCGGTCGATCAGACGATGATCGAAGGCCTTCAGCCGAATACGAATTCGCTGTTGCTGTGCCATGTCTCTCTCCGTAGCGGTGTTCGCGCCGCGCATTTCGCGCGTTCGCCACATCCTTGAGCCTGCGCCCCACCGCCGATGTATTTGTTTCCTGCCTGCCTGAGCGGGCAAGAGGGCCGCGGACTATACTCCGCGGCTTCCGAAAATCCAACACTTGTTTGTTGCTGTTTACCACCCGTTCAAACTGCGCATCGACCTAGCCTCCTGGCAGGGACCGATGCGTGCTCCGATGTGTGTCCGGAGCGGCTGCAACCTGGGCCATGGACGGCCCAACCGTGAACCGGACGCCAGCGCCTGGTTCAGGGAGTCGAGTCCGGACATGCGCCGGACCCGGTGTGCTCGGGTGAGTCCTCGAAGGACTCATTCCGAACTTTGTTTACTTCAGCACCTTCGCGACGACGCCGGCGCCGACTGTGCGGCCGCCTTCGCGGATCGCGAAACGCAAGCCTTCTTCCATCGCGATCGGGGCGATCAGTGCCACCTTCATCTTGATGTTGTCGCCCGGCATCACCATCTCCACACCCTCCGGCAACTCGCAGTTACCGGTCACATCCGTCGTGCGGAAATAAAACTGCGGACGGTAACCCTTGAAGAACGGCGTGTGCCGACCGCCCTCCTCCTTGCTCAGCACGTACACCTCCGCCTCGAACTCCGTGTGCGGCGTGATCGAACCCGGCTTGCAAATCACCTGCCCGCGCTCGACATCATCGCGCTTGGTGCCGCGCAGCAGCAAACCCACGTTGTCGCCCGCCTGGCCCTGGTCCAGCAGCTTGCGGAACATCTCCACGCCGGTCACGATCGTCTTGATCGTCGGCTTCAGGCCCACGATCTCGATCTCCTCGCCCACCTTCACGATCCCGCGCTCCACACGTCCGGTCACCACCGTGCCGCGCCCGGAAATCGAGAACACGTCCTCCACCGGCATCAGGAAGGGCTTGTCGATGTCGCGCTGCGGCTGCGGAATGTAGCTGTCCAGCGCTTCCACCAGCTTGATGATCGACGGCACCCCGATCTCGCTCTGGTCGCCTTCCAGCGCCTTCAGCGCCGAACCCTTCACGATCGGCGTGTCGTCGCCCGGGAAGTCGTACTTGGAGAGCAGCTCGCGCACTTCCATCTCCACCAGCTCGAGCAGCTCCGCGTCGTCCACCATGTCCGCCTTGTTCAGGTAGACCACGATGTACGGCACGCCCACCTGGCGCGACAGCAGGATGTGCTCGCGCGTCTGCGGCATCGGGCCGTCCGCCGCCGAGCACACCAGGATCGCGCCGTCCATCTGCGCCGCACCCGTGATCATGTTCTTCACGTAGTCCGCGTGACCCGGGCAGTCGACGTGCGCATAGTGACGGTTCGGCGATTCGTACTCCACGTGCGCGGTCGAGATCGTGATCCCGCGCGCCTTCTCTTCCGGCGCCTTGTCGATCTGGTCGTAGGCCTTGAACTCGCCACCGAAGCGCTCCGCTCCGATCTTCGTCAGCGCCGCCGTCAGCGTCGTCTTGCCGTGGTCCACGTGACCGATCGTTCCCACATTCACGTGCGGCTTGGTGCGTTCGAACTTGCTCTTGGACATGGCCTATCGATCCTTGATGGGGTTGGAGTCTCAGGACTTCTTCATGACCGCCTCGGCGATGTTCGCCGGGGCTTCCGCGTAGTGGTCGAATTCCATCGTGAAGGTGGCGCGACCCTGGGTCATCGAACGCAACGACGTGGCGTAGCCGAACATCTCGCCGAGCGGTACATTGCAGTTGATGAGCTTTCCGGACGGACTGTCGTCGCTGCCCTGGAGCACGCCGCGACGACGCGACACGTCGCCCATGACATCGCCCATGTAGTCCTCGGGCGTGACGATCTCGACCTTCATGATCGGCTCCAGCAGCACCGGAGCGGCCTTCATGAAGCCCTCCTTGAAGCCCATCGAACCCGCGATCTTGAACGCCATCTCGTTCGAGTCGACTTCGTGGTAGGAGCCGTCGATGATGCGGACCTTGACGTCGACGATCGGGAAGCCGGCCATGACACCCGCAGCCACAGCTTCCTGGATGCCCTTGTCGACCGCCGGAATGTATTCCTTCGGCACCACGCCACCGACGATCGCGTTCTCGAACAGATAGCCCTCGCCGCGCTCGCGCGGCTCGATCTCGAGCACGACATGGCCGTACTGGCCGCGACCACCCGACTGGCGCACGAACTTGCCTTCCTGCTTGACCGCGCGACGGATGGTCTCGCGATAGGCCACCTGCGGCTTGCCGACATTCGCCTCGACGCTGAACTCGCGCTTCATGCGGTCGACGATGATCTCGAGGTGCAACTCGCCCATGCCGGAAATGATGGTCTGGCCGGATTCCTCGTCGGTGCGCACGCGGAAGCTCGGATCTTCCTGGGCGAGGCGCGACAGCGCGATGCCCATCTTTTCCTGGTCCGCCTTGGTCTTCGGCTCGATCGCCATCGCGATCACCGGCTCCGGGAACACCATGCGCTCGAGCGTGATGACGTGATCCATCGCGCACAGGGTGTCGCCGGTGGTGACATCCTTCAGGCCCACCGCCGCGGCGATGTCGCCGGCGCGCACTTCCTTGATTTCGTCGCGCTGGTTCGCATGCATCTGCAGCATGCGGCCGACACGTTCCTTGCGGCTCTTGACCGGGTTGTAGACGGTGTCGCCGGAGTTCAGCGTGCCCGAGTAGACGCGGAAGAAGGTTAGCGTGCCGACATAGGGGTCGGTCGCGATCTTGAAGGCGAGCGCGGAGAATGGCTCGGTGTCGAGCGCCTTGCGCGAGGACTCCTGGTCCTTCTCGTCGGTACCCTTGACCGCCGGACGGTCGTTCGGCGACGGCAACAGTTCGATGACCGCGTCCAGCATCGCCTGCACGCCCTTGTTCTTGAAGGCGGTGCCGCAGAAAACCGGAATGAGCGCGGTGGAAATCGTGCCCGCACGCAGGCCGCCGATGATCTCGGCCTCGGAGAGTTCTTCACCCTCGAGGTACTTGTTCATCAGGTCTTCGGAGGTCTCGGCCGCGGCCTCGACCATGTACTCGCGCGCCTTCTTGCACTTCTCGACGAGGTTCGCCGGAATGTCGCGGTATTCGAAGCTCATGCCCTGCGAGGCGGCATCCCAGTGGATGGCCTTCATCTTCAGCAGGTCGACGACGCCCTCGAAGTTGTCTTCGGCACCGATCGGCACCTGCATCGGCACCGGGTTCGCGCCCAGGCGCGACTTCAGCTGGCCGACCACCTTGTCGAAATCGGCGCCGGCGCGGTCCATCTTGTTGACGAAGGCCAAGCGCGGCACACCGTACTTGTTGGCCTGACGCCAGACAGTTTCCGACTGCGGCTGCACGCCGCCGACCGCGCACAGCACGAACACCGCGCCGTCGAGCACGCGCAGCGAACGCTCGACTTCGATGGTGAAGTCGACGTGGCCCGGGGTGTCGATGATGTTGAAGCGGTGCTGCGGGAACTTCCGGTCCATACCGGTCCAGAAGCAGGTGGTGGCCGCGGAGGTGATCGTGATGCCACGCTCCTGCTCCTGCTCCATCCAGTCCATCGTGGCAGCGCCTTCGTGGACTTCGCCAATCTTGTGATTGACACCGGTGTAGTACAGGATGCGTTCGGTCGTCGTCGTCTTGCCGGCATCGATGTGGGCCATGATGCCGAAATTGCGATAACGCTCGATGGGAGTCTCTCTGGCCACGGCAAAGAATCCTTTCTTGTCGGGGTGCTGGGCTTACCAGCGATAGTGCGAGAAGGCCTTGTTGGCCTCCGCCATGCGGTGCGTCTCTTCGCGCTTCTTGACCGCCGAACCGCGATTCTCGGAAGCGTCCATCAGCTCGCCGGCGAGGCGCCGCGGCATCGAGGTCTCGCCGCGCTTGCGCGCGGCATCGATCAACCAGCGCATGGCGAGCGCGGAACGGCGCGCCGGGCGCACTTCGACCGGCACCTGGTAGGTGGCGCCACCGACGCGACGAGACTTCACCTCGACCACCGGAGCGACGTTGCCGAGCGCCTTCTCGATCAGGCCGACGGCATCGGCGTTCTTGTTCTTGATCTCGTCGATCGCGCCGTACAGGATCTGCTCGGCGACGGCCTTCTTGCCGTGGCGCATGATCATGTTGACGAAACGGGCGATCACCACGTTCCCGAACTTCGGGTCGGGCAGGATCTCGCGGGACGGGTGCGAACCTTTGCGGGACATGGGCGGATCTCTATTCGATTACGTGGAAGTCTGCGACTTCGGTACTTCCACCCTCGCCGATGCTGGGAGAGGGCCGGAAAGGGGCTGGACAGGAACGTTGTGCAAGGCGGACGCGACGAGCCTGCACACCGACCGCTCTTATTTCGGGCGCTTGGCGCCGTACTTAGACCGGCTCTGCTTGCGCTTGGCGACGCCGGAAGCGTCCAGCGAACCGCGCACCGTGTGGTAGCGCACGCCCGGCAGGTCCTTGACTCGACCGCCGCGGATCAGAACCACCGAGTGCTCCTGCAGGTTGTGACCCTCGCCGCCGATGTAGCTGATCACCTCGAAGCCATTGGTCAGGCGCACCTTCGCAACCTTGCGCAGCGCGGAGTTCGGCTTCTTCGGCGTGGTGGTGTAGACGCGGGTGCAGACGCCACGACGCTGCGGGCAGTTCTCGAGCGCCGGAGAGGCGGTCTTGAAGGTCTTCGGAGACCGTGGCTTGCGCACCAACTGATTGACTGTCGCCATTACAGGATCCCTAAGAAACGAAACGACAGGTGCTGAATGCGACCTGTCGAGAAGCGGGAGTTTAAGCGGTGGTTAAAAACGCTGTCAACTCACCGGATGAATGGTTGCTGGCTGGCGCCTCCGTCGAGCGGCGGCACGGCCGGTGAACGCGGGCCATGGGTGGCCCGCCCGCGAACCGGGCTCGCCCGGTTCGGCGTAGCCGGGCCCGGACATGTGCCGGACCCGGCGTGGACTGGCGAGTCCGGGACGGACCCGTCCAGGCCATCGAGGGCTACATGCTGTCCGCGAAATCCTCGCTGCGGTTGCCACGGCTGCTGACTTCGCCGAGCACGTCGAGTTCGGCGCTGGACAGTTCACCACGCTTGCGGCGGCGCTTGTCGTGGTGCGCGAGACCGGTGCCCGCCGGAATCAGGCGGCCGACGATCACGTTTTCCTTCAGGCCGCGCAGCGTATCGCGGGTGCCGCGCACGGCGGCCTCCGTGAGCACGCGCGTGGTTTCCTGGAAGGAGGCCGCAGAGATGAAGGACTCGGTCGCCAGCGAAGCCTTGGTGATGCCGAGCAGCACGCGGTCATAGTCCGCGGGCTGGTCGTTGCGCGAGACCGCACGCTGATTCTCCTCGATCACGCGAACACGATCGATCTGTTCGCCGCGCAGGTAGCGGGTGTCGCCGGTCGCCGTGATTTCGACCTTGCGCAGCATCTGCCGGATGATGGTCTCGATGTGCTTGTCGTTGATCTTCACGCCCTGCAGCCGGTAGACGTCCTGAATCTCCTTGGTCAGGTACACCGCCAGCGGCTCGACGCCGAGCAGACGCAGGATGTCCTGCGGATTCGGCTCGCCGTCGACGACGGTTTCGCCCTTCTCGACGTGCTCGCCCTCGAAGACGATCACCTGGCGCCACTTCGGGATCAGTTCTTCGTGGACATTGCCGTCCTTGTCGGTGATCAGCAGGCGCTGCTTGCCCTTGGTGTCCTTGCCGAAGCTGATGACGCCGGTGCATTCGGCGAGGATCGCCGGCTCCTTGGGCTTGCGCGCCTCGAACAGGTCGGCGACGCGCGGCAGACCGCCGGTGATGTCGCGGGTCTTGGAGGTCTCCTGCGGGATGCGTGCGACGACGTCGCCGACGCCCACTTCCGCCTCGTTCTGCAGCGAGACGATCGCGCCGGCCGGCAGAAAGTACTGTGCGGTGATGTCGGTGCCGGGCAGCACCAGGTTCTCGCCGTTCGAGCCCTCCAGGCGGATCATCGGGCGCAAGTCCTTGGCGCCGCCACCGCGGCGCTTCGGATCGGTCACCACGTTGCTCTGCAGGCCGGTCAGCTCGTCGGTCTGTTCGTTGACGGTGACGCCGTCGACGAAGTCGATGAAGCGCACGCGGCCGGACACTTCCGAGACGATCGGGTGGGTGTGCGGATCCCAGGTGGCGACCGTCTGGCCGCCCTTGACCGCCTCGCCTTCGCGCACGGTCAGCACCGCGCCGTAGGGCACCTTGTAGCGCTCGCGCTCGCGGCCGTGGCTGTCGAGCACGCAGACTTCGCCCGAGCGCGAGACCGCGACCAGGTGACCGGCGCTGTGCTCGACGGTCTTCAGGTTGTTGAGGCGGATGGTGCCGGTGGTCTTGATCTGCACGTGATCCTGCGCCGCGATACGGCTGGCGGCGCCGCCGATGTGGAAGGTGCGCATGGTCAGCTGGGTGCCGGGCTCACCGATGGACTGCGCCGCGATCACGCCAACCGCCTCACCGATGTTCACCAGATGGCCGCGCGCCAGGTCGCGTCCGTAGCAATGCGCGCAAACGCCAAAACGGGTGGCGCAGGTGATCGTCGAGCGCACCTTGACTTCCTGCACGCCGAGTTCCTCGAGGCGCGCGACCAGGGCTTCGTCCAGCAGGGTGTTGCGCACCACCACCGGATCCTCGTCGTTGCCGGGGGCGAACACGTCGGCCGCAACCACGCGTCCCAGCACGCGATCGCGCAGCGGCTCGATGACGTCGCCGCCTTCCACGATCGGCGCCATCGTCAGGTGCTCGAGGGTGCCGCAATCGACTTCGGTGATCACCACGTCCTGGGCCACGTCGACCAGCCGCCGGGTCAGGTAGCCCGAGTTCGCGGTCTTCAGCGCGGTGTCGGCCAGGCCCTTGCGCGCGCCGTGGGTGGAGATGAAGTACTGCAGTACGTCCAGGCCTTCGCGGAAGTTGGCCTTGATCGGCGTCTCGATGATCGAGCCGTCCGGCTTGGCCATCAGGCCACGCATGCCTGCGAGCTGGCGGATCTGCGCCGCGCTGCCGCGCGCGCCGGAGTCGGCCATGATGAACACCGAGTTCATCGACTTCTGGTCAACGGTCTTGCCCTCGGCATCGGTGGCCTTGTCGGTGCCGATGCCCTTCATCATCGCCTGCGCGACCTGCTCATTGGTGCGCGACCAGATGTCGACGACCTTGTTGTAGCGTTCTCCGGCGGTGACCAGGCCCGAGGTGAACTGGTCCTGGATCTCACGCACTTCGCGCTCGGCGACGTCCAGGATCGCGCCCTTCTCGAGCGGGATCTTGAGATCGTCGATGCCGATCGAAACGCCGGCGCGGGTCGCATAGGTGAAGCCGGTGTACATCAACTGGTCGGCGAAGATCACCGTGTCCTTGAGCCCGAGGCGGCGATAGCAGGCGTTGATCAGGCCGGAGATCGCTTTCTTCGTCAGCGGCTGGTTGACCAACGCAAAGGGCATGCCGGCCGGCAGAATCTCGGACAGCAGCGCACGGCCAACCGTGGTCTCGGTCAAGGTACGCTTCATCGCACGTGAACCGTCCTCGGCGATCTCGGTCTCCACGATGCGCACGCGCACCTTGGCGTGCAGGTCGACCTTGTGCGCCGAATAGGCGCGGTGGACTTCCTTGACGTCGGAAAAGGCCATGCCCTCGCCGCGCTTGCCGACCAACTCGCGGGTCATGTAGTAGAGACCGAGCACGACGTCCTGGGTGGGCACGATGATCGGCTCGCCATTCGCCGGCGACAGGATATTGTTGGTCGACATCATCAGCGCACGCGCTTCCAACTGCGCTTCCAGCGACAGCGGCACGTGCACGGCCATCTGATCGCCGTCGAAGTCGGCGTTGAAGGCAGTACACACCAGCGGGTGCAACTGGATCGCCTTGCCTTCGATCAGCACCGGCTCGAAGGCCTGGATGCCGAGACGGTGCAGGGTCGGTGCGCGATTCAGCAACACCGGGTGCTCGCGGATCACTTCCTCGAGGATGTCCCACACCTCGGCACTCTCGCGCTCAACCAGCTTCTTCGCCGCCTTGATCGTGGTGGCGAGGCCGCGGCGCTGCAGCTTGCTGAAGATGAAGGGCTTGAACAGCTCCAGCGCCATCTTCTTCGGCAGGCCGCACTCGTGCAGCTTCAGTGTCGGTCCGACCACGATGACCGAACGGCCGGAGTAATCGACGCGCTTGCCGAGCAGGTTCTGGCGGAAGCGACCCTGCTTGCCCTTGATCATGTCGGCCAGCGACTTCAGCGGGCGCTTGTTGGTGCCGGTGATGGCGCGGCCGCGGCGGCCGTTGTCCATCAGCGCATCGACCGCTTCCTGCAACATGCGCTTCTCGTTGCGCACGATGATGTCCGGCGCGTTGAGTTCGAGCAGGCGCTTCAAGCGGTTGTTGCGGTTGATGACGCGGCGGTAGAGGTCATTGAGGTCCGAGGTCGCGAAGCGACCGCCGTCCAGCGGGACCAGCGGGCGCAGGTCCGGCGGCAGCACCGGCAGCACGGTCATCACCATCCACTCGGGACGATTGCCGGACTCGACGAAGGCCTCCATCAGCTTGATGCGCTTGGACAGGCGCTTCAGCTTGGTCTCGGAGTTGGTGCTCGCGATCTCCTCCTTGAGCTTGACCATCTCGGCGTTGAGATCGATGGTGCGCAGCAGTTCGTACACCGCCTCGGCGCCCATGCGCGCGTCGAACTCGTCGCCGTGCTCCTCGACCGCAATCAGGAACTGCTCTTCGGTCAGCAACTGGCCACGGGTCAGCGCGGTCAGGCCCGGGTCGACGACCACATAGGCTTCGAAGTACAGGATGCGCTCGATGTCGCGCAGAGTCATGTCGAGCATCAGGCCGATGCGCGAGGGCAGCGACTTCAGAAACCAGATGTGCGCGGTCGGGCTGGCCAGCTCGATGTGGCCCATGCGCTCGCGGCGCACCTTGGCGAGGGTCACTTCGGTGCCGCACTTCTCGCAGACCACGCCACGGTGCTTCATGCGCTTGTACTTGCCGCAGAGGCACTCGTAGTCCTTGATCGGCCCGAAGATCGCCGCGCAAAACAGGCCGTCGCGCTCGGGCTTGAAGGTGCGGTAGTTGATCGTCTCCGGCTTCTTGACCTCGCCGTAGGACCACGAGCGGATCAAATCAGGCGAAGACAGCCCGATGCGGATCGAGTCGAAGTCCTGGGCGGGACGCTGCTGGTTGAACAGGTTCAACAGGTCTTTCATGGTGCTTTGCTCCAATGCCTTCGACGATTACTGCGCTTCGTTCTCGAGCTCGATGTGGATCGCCAGCGAGCGAATTTCCTTGACCAGCACGTTGAACGACTCGGGCATGCCCGCCACCATCTGGTGGTCGCCATCGACGATGTTCTTGTACATCTGGTTGCGGCCCTGCACGTCGTCGGACTTGACGGTGAGCATTTCCTGCAGCGTGTACGCCGCGCCGTAAGCCTCCAGTGCCCAGACTTCCATTTCGCCGAAGCGCTGGCCGCCGAACTGCGCCTTGCCGCCGAGCGGCTGCTGCGTGACCAGCGAGTACGGGCCCGTCGAACGCGCGTGCATCTTGTCGTCGACCAGGTGGTTCAGCTTCAGCATGTACATGTAGCCCACGGTCACCGGACGCTCGAAGGCGTCGCCGGTGCGGCCGTCGAACAGGATGGTCTGGCCGGAATCCGGCAGGCCCGCCAGTTTCAACATGCGCTTGATCTCGGCCTCGGTGGCACCGTCGAAGACCGGCGTCGCCATCGGCACGCCCTTGCGCAGGTTCTTCGCCAGGTTCATCAACTCCTCGTCGGTGAACTCGGCCAGGTCCACCTGCGGACGCGGCATTTCCTTGTTGTAGATCTCGTCGAGGAACTTGCGCAGGTCGGCGATCTTCGCCTTGGCTTCGAGCATCTCGCCGATGCGCTTGCCGAGGCCCTTCGCCGCCCAGCCCAGGTGGGTTTCCAGCACCTGGCCGATGTTCATGCGCGAGGGCACGCCGAGCGGGTTCAGCACGATGTCGACGCTGGTGCCGTCGGCCATGTACGGCATGTCCTCCACCGGCACGATGTTGGAAATGACGCCCTTGTTGCCGTGGCGACCCGCCATCTTGTCGCCCGGCTGGATGCGACGCTTCACGGCGAGGTAGACCTTGACCATCTTCAGCACGCCGGGGGCGAGGTCATCGCCCGCGGTGATTTTCGAACGCTTGTGCTCGAAGCGCTTGTCGAACTCGGCCTTGTGGCGCTCGATCTGCTCCTGCGCCTTCTCGATCGCCTCGGCGGCCGCATCTTCCTTCATGCGGATCGCGAACCACTCGTCGCGCTTGAGCTTGGCGAGGTATTCGCGGGACACCGCTTCACCCTTCTTGATGCCCTGCGGACCGCCGTTGACGAGCTTGCCGACCAACTGATCGGCGAGACGATCGTAGATGGCCGCCTCGAGGATGCGGAACTGGTCGTCGAAGTCCTTGCGCACGCGCTTGACTTCGGCCTGCTCGATCTGCAGCGCGCGCTTGTCCTTATCCAGACCCTCGCGGGTGAATACCTGTACGTCGATGACGGTGCCATCCATGCCAGGCGGCACGCGCAAGCTGCTGTCCTTCACGTCCGAGGCCTTTTCGCCGAAGATCGCACGCAGCAACTTCTCTTCCGGTGTCAACTGCGTCTCGCCCTTGGGCGTGACCTTGCCGACCAGGATGTCGCCGGCGTTGACTTCGGCACCGATGTAGACGATGCCGCTCTCGTCGAGGCGCGACAGCGCCTGCTCGCCGACATTCGGGATGTCGGCAGTGATTTCCTCGGGCCCGAGCTTGGTGTCGCGTGCGACTGCGGTCAATTCCTCGATGTGGATCGTGGTGTAGCGGTCTTCCTTGACCACGCGCTCGGAGACCAGGATCGAGTCTTCGAAGTTGTAGCCGTTCCACGGCATGAACGCGACCAGCATGTTCTGGCCAAGCGCCAGCTCGCCGAGGTCGGTCGACGGGCCGTCGGCAAGCACATCGCCGGGAGCCACGCGGTCGCCCACTTGCACCAGCGGACGCTGGTTGATGCAGGTGTTCTGGTTGCTGCGCGTGTACTTGATCAGACTGTAGATATCGACACCGGCGTCGTTCTCGCCGACCTCGGCCTCGTGGACCTTGACCACCACGCGACCGGCGTCGATCTGGTCGACCACACCGCCGCGGCGGGCGATCACGGTCACACCGGAATCGGAAGCCACCTTGCGCTCGATGCCGGTGCCGACCACCGGCACGTCGGCGCGCAGCGTCGGCACCGCCTGGCGCTGCATGTTCGCGCCCATCAACGCGCGGTTGGCGTCGTTGTGCTCGAGGAAGGGCACCAGCGCCGCGGCGACCGACACGGTCTGCATCGGCGCGACGTCCATGTAGTGGATCTCGCTCGGCACCTTGAGCAGAATTTCCCCGCGCTCGCGGCAGTTGACGAGGTCTTCCGCGAAGCGGCCGTCGGGCGTCAGGCCCGCGCTCGCGGTGGCAACCACATACTCCTGTTCCTCGATCGCCGACAGGTAATCGACCTGGTCGGTGATCTTGCCGTCGACGACGCGTCGGAACGGGGTCTCGATGAAGCCGTAGTCGTTGGTGCGTGCGTACACCGACAGCGAGTTGATGAGACCGATGTTCGGGCCTTCCGGGGTCTCGATCGGGCACACCCGGCCGTAGTGCGTCGGGTGCACGTCGCGCACTTCGAAGCCGGCGCGCTCGCGCGTCAGACCGCCGGGACCCAGCGCCGAGACGCGGCGCTTGTGGGTGACCTCGGACAGCGGGTTGTTCTGGTCCATGAACTGGCTGAGCTGCGAGGAGCCGAAGAACTCCTTGATCGCGGCGGCCACCGGCTTGGCGTTGATCAGTTCCTGCGGCGTCAGGCCCTCGGACTCGGCCAGCGACAAACGCTCCTTGACCGCGCGCTCGACGCGCACGAGGCCAATGCGGAACACGTTCTCGGCCATTTCGCCGACGCTGCGCACGCGGCGGTTGCCGAGGTGGTCGATGTCGTCCACCGTGCCCTTGCCGTTGCGGATGTCGATCAGCACACGCAGCACCGACAGGATGTCGTCGTGCGAGAGCACGCCCGAGCCCGTGGTTTCCTTGCGGCCGACGCGGCGGTTGAACTTCATGCGACCGACGGCCGACAGGTCGTAGCGGTCGGCAGCGAAGAACAGGTTCTGGAACAGGTTCTGCGCGGCTTCCTTGGTCGGCGGCTCGCCCGGACGCATCATCCGGTAGATCTCGACGAGGGCCTCGAGCTGGGTGCGCGAGGGATCGATGCGCAGCGTGTTCGAGATGTACGGACCGCGGTCGAGGTCGTTGACGAAGATCGTGCCGATGGCCTCGATCTTTGCCTTGCGGAAGGCCGCCAGGTGCTCGTCACCGAGCTCGTCATTGGCCAGTGCCAGCACCTCGCCGGTCTTCGGGTCGACCACGTCCTCGGACAGGATGCGGCCGATCAGGTACTCGTCCGGCACCTCGATCTGCTTGTCCTTGAGCTTCTCCATCTGACGCACATGGCGCGAGGTGATGCGCTTGCCGGCCTCGACGATCAGCTCCTTGCCGACCTTGATGTCGAAGCTCGCGGTCTCGCCACGCAGGCGCTCGGGCACGAGCTCGAGCTTGGCACCGACGTTCTGCAGTTCGAAGCGGTTGATCTCGAAGAACAGGTGCAGGATCTGGGTGTTGGTGTAGCCGAGCGCACGCAGCAGGATCGTCACCGGCAGCTTGCGGCGACGGTCGATGCGCGTGAACAGCGAGTCCTTCGGGTCGAATTCGAAGTCCAGCCAGGAGCCGCGGTAGGGAATCACGCGCGCCGAGTACAGCAGCTTGCCGGAGCTGTGGGTCTTGCCGCGATCGTGGTCGAAGAACACACCGGGCGAGCGGTGCAACTGCGAGACGATGACGCGCTCGGTGCCGTTGACGATGAAAGTGCCGGTGTCGGTCATGAGCGGCAATTCGCCCATGTAGACCTCCTGCTCCTTGACGTACTTGATCGCCTTGTTCGAGGACTCGCGGTCGTACACGACCAAGCGCACGGTCACGCGCAGCGGCGCGCCGTAGGACAGGCCACGCGACTTGCATTCGCGCACGTCGAAGGGCGGCTCGCCGAGCCGGTAGCTGACGTATTCCAGCGAGGCCGAGCCCGAGTAGGAATTGATCGGGAACACCGACTTCAGCGCGGCGTGCAGGCCGACATCGCGGTAGCTCTGCGGCGAGGACTCCATCTGCAGGAAATCCCGGTAGGAATTGACCTGGATCGCCAGCAGCGGCGGCACGGCAAGAACCGCCGGGGTCTTGCCGAAGTCCTTGCGGATGCGCTTCTTTTCGGTGAACGAGTAGCTCATGGGGGTACTCTCGCCTTGGGCTGCCGGTGGGCAGCGGTGAATCAGGAACAGGAAAAAGGAAAACGGAAAAAGGAAAAGGGGACAGCCTGCTCAGTCGAGGCGACTGAGCGGGCGGCTTTTCCTTTTTCCTTTTCCCATTTTCCCTTTTCCCGCTTTTCGCGGACGATGAGGGGCCGGGGACCTTTCGGCCCCCAGCCCCGCGTGCAGCAGTCGGACCAGGAGACGATTACTTGATGTCGACCTTGGCGCCGGCTTCTTCCAGCATCTTCTTGAACTTTGCAGCGTCATCCTTGCTGACACCGTCCTTGACGGTCGCCGGGGCGCCTTCGACCAGGTCCTTGGCTTCCTTGAGGCCGAGGTTGGTGATCGCGCGGACGGCCTTGATGACTTCCACCTTCTTCTCGCCGGTGGCGGCGAGCACAACGGTGAATTCGGTCTTCTCTTCGACCGGGGCGGCAGCGGCGGCGGCCGGACCGGCGGCGACGGCCACCGGGGCGGCGGCGGAGACGCCGAACTTCTCTTCCATCGCCTTCACGAGATCCATGATCTCCATGAGGCTCTTCGAAGCAATCGCTTCGAGGATCTGGTCATTGCTGAGCGACATGATTGCTAAACTCCTGATTGGGTAAACGGTTGTAGCGGTTGCGGAACTCGCTCAGGCGGCCTGCTGCTGCTCGCCCACCGCGCGGATCGCGCGCGCCAGGCTGGCAGCCGGTTCGGACAGCACGCGGACCAACTGGGTCGCGGGCTGGACGAGCACACCAAGCAGCATCGACAGGGCCTGTTCGCGGGTCGGAAGACTTGCCAGGCGGTCCAGTTCGTTGGCGCCGTAGAGCTTGCCGCCCACGGACACCACCTTCGGGACCAGCTTGTCGTTGGTCTTCGCGAAATCCTTGATCAGTCGACCAGCCGCACCGGGATCTTCCTTCGAGAAGGCGTACACCAGGGGACCGGTGAGAGCGTCGCTGACGCACTCGAATTCGGTGCCCTGGACGGCACGGCGCGCCAGCGTGTTCTTGACCACACGCAGGTACACGCCGTCCTTGCGCGCCTTCACGCGCAGAGCGGTGAGGTGGGCGACGGTCAGGCCGTCGTACTTTGCGGCCACCAGCGACATCGCGCTGGAAGCCACTGCGGCGAGTTCGGCAACGACCTCTTTCTTCTGTTCCAGATTGAGCGCCATTGCTTTCCTCCTGCGGGTCCGGCGCTTGCGGCACCAGCCCCGTATCGACTACGCCCCCACCAACCGGAGGGGACGCCGGATCCGTTTCCGGATCCTGTTGCGGCACTGCCGTTTCCCATTCATCGGAGCGGGCGGCACCATCTGCGCGGGCATTCAGCGTTTAAGCGGCGGCTGGCGTTGCCGGGCATGCCCGGCGCGACCAGGACGTCGCACCCGCGGTCTTTGACGGCGGCCCGGGATCGCTCCCGGGCGCCCTCAAGATTCCACTGGTCCGGGCGAAAGCCTCGCCCGGACCGTCTTTGCTCAGCGCGTCTGCACCGTCGACGGGTCAACGATCACGCCGAGACCCATCGTGGTGGAGAGCGCGATCTTCATCAGGTACTGGCCCTTGGCCGCAGCGGGCTTGAGGCGCAGCAGGTCGGCGAGCAGCGTGTTCAGGTTCTCGCGCAGCGCATCGACTTCGAAGTTCGCCTTGCCAATCGTGCAGTGCACGATGCCGGCCTTGTCGTTGCGGAACTTGACCTGGCCCGCCTTGGCGTTCTTGACCGCGGTGACCACATCCGGGGTCACCGAGCCGTCCTTCGGATTCGGCATCAGGCCGCGCGGGCCGAGCAACTGGCCGAGCTTGCCGACCACGCGCATCGCGTCCGGTGTCGCGATCACGCGGCCGTAGTTCAAATCGCCCGCCTGCATCTTCTCGGCGAGATCGTCCATGCCCACGGCGTCGGCGCCGGCGGCCTTGGCCGCTTCGGCCTTCTCGCCCGGCGGGCAGAACACGGCCACGCGCACGGTCTTGCCGGTGCCGTTCGGCAGCAGCGAGGAACCACGCACGCCCTGGTCCGACTTCTTGGCGTCGATGCCGAGGCGCACCGCGACGTCCACGGACTCGACGAACTTGACCTTGGAATTGTCCTTCAGGATGCGCAGCGCCTCATCGACGGCATACGCCTTGCCCGGAACAACCTTGCCCTGCAGGGCCTTTGCACGCTTGCTGATCTTGGCCATCTCAGAGCTCCACATTCAGGCCCATGGAACGGGCGCTGCCAGCGATGGTGCGCACGGCAGCGTCCATGTCGGCGGCGGTCAGGTCCGGCATCTTGGTGGTGGCGATGTCCTCGAGCTGCTTGCGAGTGATCTTGCCGACCTTTTCGGTGTTCGGACGGCTGCTGCCCTTGGCGAGTCCGATCGACTTCTTGATCAGGATCGTCGCCGGCGGCGTTTTGGTGATGAAAGTGAAGGAGCGGTCGCTGTAGACGGTGATGATCACCGGCAGCGGCGTACCCTTCTCGACCTTCTGCGTCGCAGCATTGAACTGCTTGCAGAACTCCATGATGTTGACGCCGCGCTGACCCAGCGCGGGACCGACCGGCGGCGACGGATTGGCCTCGCCCGCCTTGACCTGCAACTTGATGCAGCCAGTGACTTTCTTTGCCATTGCATCACTCCTTCGGGTTCGAACGCGTTGGGCTGGATGCCCGCGGCTCCCCGTTGCCTGGAAAATGGAAAACGGAAAACGGAAAAAGGGTGAAGCTCGCAGGAAGTCGCCTTTCGCTCTTCCCTTTTCCTTTTTCCTTCTACCTTTTTCCTGCTCTTAGGCCTTCTCCACCTGGCCGAACTCGAGTTCGACTGGCGTGGATCGGCCGAAAATCAGCACCGCCACTTTCAGGCGGTTCTTGTCGTAGTTGACTTCCTCGACTACGGCATTGAAATCGTTGAACGGTCCTTCGACCACGCGAACCATCTCGCCGGGCTCGAACAACACCTTGGGCCTGGGTTTGTCCACCCCCTCCTGCACGCGCCGCAGGATCGCGTCGGCCTCCTTGTCGCTGATCGGCAACGGACGATCGGCGGTGCCGCCGATGAAGCCCATGACCTTGGGCGTCTCCTTGACCAGATGCCAGCACTCATCGTCGATCCGCAGCGATCGGCCGTCGACCTGGGTCTCGATCTGCACCAGCACATAGCCGGGAAAGAACTTGCGCTCGGACTTGCGCTTCTGTCCGTGGCGCATCTCGATGACTTCTTCGGTCGGCACCAGCACCTGGCCGAAACGATCCTGCAAGCCGGAGCGACCGATGCGGTCCTCGAGCGAGCGGCGCACCGCATTCTCGAAACCGGAATAGGCGTGCACCACGTACCAACGCTGGGAGCTCGACATGGCCATCAACCCATCATCAGCCGCACGGCCCAGGCCAGCAGCATGTCGATGATCCAGATGAGAATGCCGATGATCAGCACCGCGACGCCGACGATCAGCGTCGTCTGCCAAGTCTCCTGACGCGTCGGCCACACCACCTTGCGAACTTCGATCTGCGAATCACGCAGGAACTTCTGCAACTGCGCGCCGGGGCCGCTGGTCAACGCAACGGCGACACCGGCGCCAATGCCGGCGAGCACCATCAGCACGCGCGTCCAGGTTGGCCACTGGTCCGCAAACCAGTAGTAGGTGACCGCGCCGCCGAAGGCGAGCAACCCCGCCAGCACAAGCTTGGCGATGTCGGGCAAGGCGCCGTTTGCTGAGTGGGTCGGTTCGACTTTAGCGTTCATGATTTCCTGGACGCCATCGCCGCGCCCCTTGCGGAACGCGGCGACGGGCTTGCTTGAGCCTGGGCTTGCGCCAGATCCATCAAGTGGCACGCGAGGAGGGAATCGAACCCCCAACCTGCGGTTTTGGAGACCGCTGCTCTGCCAGTTGAGCTACTCGCGTACGCGACTGGATGCCTGCCGTTACTTGATCACCTTCGCGACGACGCCGGCGCCGACCGTGCGGCCGCCTTCGCGGATCGCGAAACGCAGGCCTTCTTCCATCGCGATCGGGGCGATCAGTGCCACCTTCATCTTGATGTTGTCGCCCGGCATCACCATCTCCACACCCTCCGGCAACTCGCAGTTACCGGTCACATCCGTCGTGCGGAAATAAAACTGCGGACGGTAACCCTTGAAGAACGGCGTGTGCCGACCGCCCTCCTCCTTGCTCAGCACGTACACCTCCGCCTCGAACTCCGTGTGCGGCGTGATCGAACCCGGCTTGCAAATCACCTGCCCGCGCTCGACATCATCGCGCTTGGTGCCGCGCAGCAGCAAACCCACGTTGTCGCCCGCCTGGCCCTGGTCCAGCAGCTTGCGGAACATCTCCACGCCGGTCACGATCGTCTTGATCGTCGGCTTCAGGCCCACGATCTCGATCTCCTCGCCCACCTTCACGATCCCGCGCTCCACACGTCCGGTCACCACCGTGCCGCGCCCGGAAATCGAGAACACGTCCTCCACCGGCATCAGGAAGGGCTTGTCGATGTCGCGCTGCGGCTGCGGAATGTAGCTGTCCAGCGCTTCCACCAGCTTGATGATCGACGGCACCCCGATCTCGCTCTGGTCGCCTTCCAGCGCCTTCAGCGCCGAACCCTTCACGATCGGCGTGTCGTCGCCCGGGAAGTCGTACTTGGAGAGCAGCTCGCGCACTTCCATCTCCACCAGCTCGAGCAGCTCCGCGTCGTCCACCATGTCCGCCTTGTTCAGGTAGACCACGATGTACGGCACGCCCACCTGGCGCGACAGCAGGATGTGCTCGCGCGTCTGCGGCATCGGGCCGTCCGCCGCCGAGCACACCAGGATCGCGCCGTCCATCTGCGCCGCACCCGTGATCATGTTCTTCACGTAGTCCGCGTGACCCGGGCAGTCGACGTGCGCATAGTGACGGTTCGGCGATTCGTACTCCACGTGCGCGGTCGAGATCGTGATCCCGCGCGCCTTCTCTTCCGGCGCCTTGTCGATCTGGTCGTAGGCCTTGAACTCGCCACCGAAGCGCTCCGCTCCGATCTTCGTCAGCGCCGCCGTCAGCGTCGTCTTGCCGTGGTCCACGTGACCGATCGTTCCCACATTCACGTGCGGCTTGGTGCGTTCGAACTTGCTCTTGGACATGGCGGCCTCTGCTGCGTGCGCTTGGTTCTGTAGGTTGATTTGCGAAAATGGTGCCCACGACTGGAATCGAACCAGCGACCTCCTCCTTACCAAGGAGGTGCTCTACCGACTGAGCTACATGGGCGTTGAAATCGAGTTGCTGCCAGCTGGAGCGGGAGACGGGAATCGAACCCGCGTCATCAGCTTGGAAGGCTGAGGTTCTACCGTTGAACTACTCCCGCCTCGCTGGCTGCAACTGGTATCTGGTGGAGGGAGGTGGATTCGAACCACCGAAGTCGATGACAGCTGATTTACAGTCAGCCCCCTTTGGCCGCTTGGGTATCCCTCCGCGGCTGAGCTCGCTATTTTCCGGGAACAGGCGCGCACTTGTCAACCGAGGCGACGTTCCGCAGTCTGCGGAACGGTTCAGGCACCAGAGCAGGCGGCCGATTGCCGGAAAACGCATGCGCCCCAGGTAGCGGGAAAGGCCATCAACCCTCACCGACGACGACCACCCGCAGCTCCTTTGGCAGCGCGAAGACCATGCTCTCGCGCACGCCCGCGAGTTCGCGCACGGAGGTGGCGCCAAGTTCCCGCAGGCGGTCGATCACACCCTGTACCAGGCTTTCGGGCGCCGACGCACCGGCGGTCAGGCCGATGCAGCGCGCTCCGTCGATCCAGGCAGGGTCAATGTCGGCAGCGCCGTCGACCAGTCTTGCCGACACGCCATCGCGCTCGGCCAACTCACGCAGTCGGTTGGAATTGGAACTGTTCGGTGAACCGACCACGAGTACGCGGTCGCAACGGCGTGCGAGTTCGCGCACCGCGTCCTGACGATTCTGGGTGGCGTAGCAGATGTCGTCATGGCGCGGTCCCTGGATCGCAGGAAAGCGTGCGCGCAGGGTTTCGATGATCTCGCGGGTCTCGTCGACCGACAGCGTGGTCTGGGTGGTGTAGGCGATGTGCTCGGGCTGGGCCACGCGGATCGCCCAGACATCCGCGACGGTCTCGGCCAGATGGATCTCGCCGCTCGCTCCCTCACGGTCCCACTGCCCCAGCGTGCCCTCGACCTCCGGGTGCCCGGCGTGGCCGATCAGCACCATGTCACGCCCGGCGCGACAGTGACGCGAGACTTCCATGTGCACTTTGGTGACCAGCGGACAGGTCGCGTCGTACACCTGAAAGCCACGTGCAGCGGCTTCCGCGCGCACCGCCTGGGAGACGCCGTGCGCGCTGAAAATCACGGTTGCGCCGGCCGGCACTTCGGACAGTTCTTCGACAAACACCGCGCCGCGCGCACGCAGGCGGTCGACCACGAAGCGGTTGTGCACGACCTCGTGGCGCACATGGATCGGCGCGCCGAACAGGTCGAGCGCGCGCTCGACGATCTCGATCGCACGGTCGACACCAGCGCAAAAACCGCGGGGATTGGCGAGCAGGACGTCCATGAAGCCGTGAGTAGTGAGTGGTGAGTAGTGAGTGGCAAAAGCCGGCGGAGCCTAGCTCTTCCGGGTCCCGGGTCCCGCTTCCCGGGTCCCGAACACCTCGTACACGATCAGCAGGACGATGCCGACGGTGATCGCGCTGTCGGCCAGGTTGAAGGCCGGCCAGTGCCAGCCATCGTAATGCCAGTCGACGAAATCGACGACATAGCCGAGCTGAATGCGGTCGATGAGGTTGCCAATCGCGCCGCCAATCAGCAGGGCGAGTGGCAGGCAGGGCAACCACGCACGCGGCGGGCAGCGTCGCAGCCATTCCAGCAAGGCGAGCGTGATGCCGCTGGCAACGATCAGGAAGAACCAGCGCTGCCAGCCCGGATGGTTCGACAGGAAGCTGAAGGCACCGCCGTAATTGTGCACGAGCGTCCAGTTCCAGTGCGGCAGGAAGGCTTCGGACGCACCGTAAACGAGCGCGCCGGTGGCCAGCGCCTTGGTCCACTGATCGAGGCCGATGATGATTGCCGACAGCGGCAACCACCACCAGCCGTTGAATCGACCGCGAGGCTCAGAAGCAGCCACGGATTTCCCCCGCACCATCGACGTTGTCCACGCAGCGACCACAGAGTTCCGGATGCGCGACATGGGTGCCGACATCCGCGCGGTGGTGCCAGCAGCGCACGCACTTGGCGGCCTCGCTGACGCGCACCACGAGCTTGACGGCGCCGCCTTCGAGCGCGATCGCGTCGACCGGCGCGGCATCGCTGTGCAGGCTCACATCGGAAACGATGAACAGGAAGCGCAGGTCGGCGGCGAGATCGGCCAGGCCGCTGGCGGCGACCTCCGCGACGTGCAGGTCGACCTCGGCATCCAGGCCGGAGCCGATCCGCTTGTCCCGTCGCAGCGGCTCGAGCGCCTGGTTGACACCGTCGCGCAGCGCCAGCAGCCGGGTCCAGCGAGCCGCGTCGATGCGCGCATCCGCCGGCAGCGGCGCGAGGCCCTCGTACCAGGTGTGGAACAGCGGCGAAGTTGTGCTGCGCCCCGGCAGGAAAGACCAGATTTCGTCGGCGGTGAAGGACAGGATCGGTGCCATCCAGCGCGCCATCGCCTCGGCGACGTGGAACATCGCGGTCTGTCCGGAACGGCGCGCCTGCGAGCCGGCCTGCAGCGTGTACATGCGGTCCTTGAGCACGTCGAGGTAGCAGGCGCCGAGCTGCACGCTGCAAAAAGTGTGCAGATCCTGGTAGATCAGGTGGAACTGGTACTCGGCGTAGTTCTGCACCACGCGCTGCTGCAACTGCCAGGCCGCATCGACGATCCACTGGTCGAAGGGCAGCAGGTCCGCGTGGGCGACGAGGTCGCGCGCCGGGTCGAAGCCGTTCAGGTTGGCGAGCAGGAAGCGGCAGGTGTTGCGGATGCGCCGGTAGGATTCGGAAACGCGCTTCAGGATCTCGTCCGAGACGCTCATCTCGGCGCGGTAATCGGTGGCCGCCACCCACAGCCGCAGCACGTCGGCGCCGAGGGTCTTCATGACCTGCTGCGGGGCGACCACATTGCCGGCCGACTTGCTCATCTTCTTGCCGTCGGCATCGACCGTGAAGCCGTGCGTCAGCACCTGGCGATACGGCGCGGCGCCGCGCATCGCGCTGCCGGTCAGCAGCGCCGAATGGAACCAGCCGCGGTGCTGGTCGGAGCCCTCGAGGTAGAGATCGGCCGGGGTACCGGCCAGTTCCGGACGCGCGTCGACCACGCAGGCGTGGCTGACGCCGGAATCGAACCAGACGTCGAGGATGTCGGTGACTTTCTCGTACTGATCGGCCTCGTCGCCGAGCAACTCGCGCGGATCCAGGTCGAACCAGGCATCGACGCCGCCCTGCTCGACGCGCTGCGCAACCTGCTCCAGCAGTTCCACCGAACGCGGGTGCGGCGCCTGGCCGGCCTTGTCGACCAACAGCGCGATCGGCACGCCCCAGGTGCGCTGGCGCGAGATGCACCAGTCCGGGCGCGTCGTGATCATGCCCTGGATGCGTTCCTTGCCCCAATCGGGAACCCAGCGCACCGTGTCGATGGCGGCCAGCGCGTCGGCGCGCAGTCCCGCCGCCTCCATGCTGATGAACCACTGCGGGGTGGCGCGGAAGATCGTCGGCGTCTTGTGCCGCCAGCAATGCGCGACGCTGTGGTCGTAGTCGAAGCCGGCGAGCAATCGGCCGAGGCCGCGGATGTGCTCGACGATCTGCGGATTGGCCTCGCCGATCTTCATGCCGCCGAACAGCGGCAGGTCCGCAGCGAAGCGGCCGTCGCCCTGGACCGGGTTGATGACCTCGTCGGTGTAGGACTTGAGGGCGTTGAAGTCCTCGACGCCGTAGGCGGGCGAGGTGTGCACGAGACCCGTGCCGTCCTCGGCGCTGACGTGCTCGCCGCAGATCAACAGCGAGGCACGCTCGTAGAAGGGATGGCGCGCGTCGACGCGTTCCAGCGCCGCGCCCTGGCAGCGCGCCACGACTTCGCCTTCGAGCTGGTAGCGCTTCAGGCAGCGCTCGACCAGCGCATCGGCGAGAATGAAGTGTCCGCGCGCGGTGCGCACCAGCGCGTACTCGAGTTCCGGGTGCACCGATACCGCCTGGTTGGACGGCAGCGTCCACGGCGTCGTCGTCCACACCACCGCGTGACCGTCCGCCACCGGCCCGTTGAGCCCGAAGGCGCGCGCCAGCGCGGCGCCGTCGGTGATCGGCAGCATCACGTCGATCGCCGGATCGACCTTGTTGGCGTATTCGATCTCGGCCTCGGCGAGCGCGCTGCGACAGTCGAAACACCAGTGCACCGGCTTGAAGCCACGCACCACGTGGCCGCGCGCGACGATCTTCGCCAGCGCGCGCAGCATGTCGGCTTCGTAGCGGAAGTCCATCGTGCGATAGGGCTGCGCCCAAGCGCCGAGCACACCGAGGCGCTTGAAGTCGACGCGCTGGCGCTCGATCTGTTCGCTGGCGTACCTGCGGCACTCGGCTCGAAAGGCGCGCGCATCGAGCTTGTGCCCGACCTTGCCGAACTTCTTCTCGATCGCGACTTCGATGGGCAGGCCGTGGCAGTCCCACCCGGGCACGTAGGGTGCGCGGAAACCGGCCAGCAGGCGCGACTTGACCACGATGTCCTTCAGGATCTTGTTGACCGCGTGGCCGATGTGGATGTCGCCGTTCGCGTACGGCGGGCCGTCGTGGAGCACGAAGGGCGGACGCCCGGCAGTGGCTTCCTGCAGACGCTCGTAGCGGCCTTCGGACTCCCAGGCGGCGAGCATGCCGGGCTCGCGATGGGCGAGGTCCGCCTTCATCGCGAACTCGGTGGTCGGCAACTGGATGGTGTGCTTGTAGTCGCTCACGGGCGAACTCCGAGGATGGCGCGTGCCTCGTCGGCATCGCGGCGGATCTGGGCGGTCAGGGAGGCGAGATCCGGGAAGTGCCACTCTTCCCGCTGCTTCGCGACGAAGTCGATGCTGAGGCGCTTGCCGTAGAGATCGCCATCAAAATCGAAAAGATGGACCTCCAGCAGGAGTTCCTTGCCGCCGACTGCAGGCCGGTGGCCCAGACTGGCGACGCCCGGATGACCGGCGAGGCCGGGACCGTCGACACGCACTGCGAAAATCCCGCCGAAGCCGCGCGAGTTCTGCGGCCAGCGCAGATTGGCGGTGGGAAAACCGAGTTGTCGTCCGAGTTGCGCCCCGCGCACCACCCGCCCCGAATAGCCATAGCGACGACCCAGTGCGTGTGCGGCACCTTCGAAGTCGGAAGTCAGCAGGGCCTGGCGGATACCCGAGGAGCTGATGCGTTCGCCATCGACGCTGCGCGCGGCAATCTCGTGCGCGGAAAAGCCGTGCAGCATCCCGGCCGCCTCCAGCAGGTCCAGATCGCCCTCGCGCCCGTGCCCGAAGCGGAAGCCCGGCCCCACCCACACTTCACGCGCCGCCAGCCGTTGCAGCAGCACGCGTTCGATGAAGCTGCGTGCGGAGGTGCGCGCGAGGGCATCGCCGAAGCGCAGGCACAGCAGTTGCCCGATGCCGCAGGCGCGGATGCGTTCGCAGCGCTCGCGGAAGGGCGTCAGCCGCAGCAATGGCGCGCGCGCGAAGTGCTGGCGCGGCAGCGGTTCGAAGCAGACCACGGCTGCGGTCAGTCCCAGGGCCTGCGCACGCCGACAGATCTGCGCGAGCAGCGCCTGGTGCCCCAGGTGAACGCCGTCGAAGGCGCCGATGGCAACGACTGCGCCTTGCGGCGTCAGGGGCGGACCGTCGATGGAACGGGCAAGCTTCATGATGCAGCGAAAAAACGAGGAGTATAGACGGCGTGTCCCGCGGTGCGGAGCCCGATCCCACCGGGGCGCGCTACGCCTGCGTCTGTCGCTCCAGCAGATGCCGCGGCCGCAATCCGAGCAGCGCTGCGGTGCCGAGATACGCCAAACCAGCGAGCACGCACAGACCCGTCAGACAGAGCAGACGTTGCGAGGCCGCCAGTGCCGGCCAGTCGGGCCCGACGCGCAGCACAAGCCAGAGCACGACGGCGGCTGCGGCCGTCGCCAACGCCAGACTCAAGCCGTAGCGTGACCAACCACGTTCGCCGTGGTAGACGCCGTCGCGGCGCAGCCAGCGCAGCAACAGGCCGGCATTGAGGTAGCCGGCGAGTGCGCTCGACAACGCAAGGCCCGCGTGCGCGCCCGGTTTGCCGGACCACCACCAGGCACCGACCACGATGGCGCTGAAGCCCATGTTGGAGAGCATGCTGGCGATGCCGGCCTTGACCGGTGTGCGCGTGTCCTGGCGCGCGTAGAAGGCCGGCGCCAGCACCTTGACCGCGATGAAGGCCGGCAGGCCGAGCGCCAGCAGCGACAGGCTCAATGCCGACATGCGCGCGTCGAGGGCGCTGAAACGCCCGTAGCCGAACAGGGTCCAGAACATCGGCTCGGCCAGCATCACCAGAGCCAGCGTCGCCGGCAACGCGATGAATAGCCCCAAGCGCAGCCCCCAGTCGACCGACTGCGTGAATCCCTGCGGGTCGGCGGCGGCGTGCCGCGCCGACAGGTGCGGCAGGATCACGGTGCCCAGGGCCACCCCGAACACGCCCAGCGGAAACTCGAGCAGGCGATCGGTGTAGTACAGCCAGGTGACGCTGCCGGTGACCAGGAAGGAGGCCACGAGGGTGTCGAACAGCAGGTTGACCTGCGCCACCGAGGAGCCGAACAGCGTCGGCACCATCAGCTTCAGCACCTTGCGCACGCCGCGGTCGCGCCAGCCCCAGCGCGGCCGCGGCAACAGGCCGAGCGCCATCAGCCCCGGGATCTGCAGGCCAAGTTGCAGCAGGCCGCCGATGAACACGCCCCAGGCGAGCGCCTTGACCGGCTCGTCGAAGAGTGGAGCCAGCCACAGCGCGGCCGCGATCAGCGCCAGATTCAGCAGCACCGGCGACAGCGCCGGCAGCGCGAAACGGCTGAAGCTGTTCAGGATGCCGCCCGCGAATCCGGCCAGCGAGATCAGCAGGATGTACGGGAAAGTGACGCGCAGCATCTCGCCGGTCAGTGCGAACTTCTGCGGGTTGCCCATAAAGCCCGGCGCAAAGGCGGCGACGAACACCGGCGCCGCGAGCATGCCGATGCCGACCACCACCAGCAGGATTCCGGCCAGCGTGCCGCAGACGTGGTCGATGAAGCGCCGCAGCGCCTGGGTGTCGCCGGACTGGCGAATCTCCGCGAGCACCGGCACGAAGGCGAGAGAGAAGGAGCCTTCCGCGAACAGCCGACGCATGAAGTTCGGGATGCGGAAGGCGACATAGAAGGCGTCGGTCGCGAGGTTCGCGCCGAACTTCTGCGCGAACACCAGATCGCGGGTAAACCCGAGGATGCGCGAGAGCAGCGTCATCGCGCCGACGAGGGCGGTGGATCTGAGCAGCTTCAAGGGCGGATCGGGACGCTGTGCGAACGGCGCAGTCTAGTCAGCGTGGCGCCGCCCCGGGGCGAGGCGCGGCGATTGCCCGAAGACGGGCTGCAACCGCCCTGTTCGCCTCGTGTCGCTTCATCGCTTTTGATCCCGCGAACCGCGAGCGGCCCGCGCATGCACGCGACGTCCACCCCGACTGCCGCTCCGTCCATCCGATGCGGCCGCTGGTCGAAGATCCATCGCAACGAGTCCTCCCGGCGAACCTCAGGTCACCGCCGTCCGCCCGACGCCGGGCAGCCCCACGGGGCGCACGCCCCGGCGCGCCACCAGGCGAAGGGCGGCGATCACAGGGCAGCGATGGTCCGAACGTCCCCGCTCAGGCGCGCTTGAGCACACCGACCACCGCGAGCAGCACCACCGCACCGATCGTCGCGTTGACGATCGCGCCGATCAAGCCGCCACCGAAGGCGAGACCAAGTACGCTGCCGAGCAGCCAGCCGCCGACGTAGGCGCCGAGGATGCCGACCACGATGTTGCCGACCAGGCCGAGCCCGCGTCCGCGCATCAGCGTGCCGGCGAGCCAGCCGGCGACGCCACCGATCACCAACCAAAGCACCCATGCAGTCAGGTTCATTCAGCGTCCTCCAGAGTTTGTCGGTCGGCGGGCAACAAGCGTTTCATCCAGTCCACGAAGCGTCCCATCTCCAGCGGCTTGGCGAGGAAGCCGTCGGCACCGGCGCGCTCGGCAGCGCGGCGCGTGCGGTGGTCGGCGGCACCGGAGAAGACCACGACCGCGCCGTGGTAGCCGGCCAGACGCAGCTCCTGGGTGACCGCGAGGCCCGAGCGCAGGCCGAGGTCGACGTCGATGATCGCGAGGCCAGGGTCGAGCGCGCGCACGCGCTCGAGCGCGTGCGCCGGGTCGTGCAGGATCTCCGGCTCGTAGCCGGCATCGCGCAGGGACCACAGCAGCAGCTCGCAGATGTCCGGATCGTCGTCGACGATCAGCACGCGCCGGTTGGCGAGCTTGAGTTCCGGCTCACCGGGCACCGCCGGAACCGGCTCACCCGCGGGTCCGGCCGGCGCCTGCGGCAGGCGCACCTCGACGCGCGTACCCACCCCGACCGCCGACTCCAGCGCGATCCTCCCGCCCATCGAATCGACCAGCTGGCGCACGATCGACAGGCCGAGCCCGGCACCTTCCTTGCCTTGCTGGGCACCGCGGTTCAGCGGCTCGAAGACCCGTTGCTGGTACTCGGGGGCGATGCCGATGCCGGTGTCGGCCACGGTCATCCGCAGCTCCTGTCCGTCCCATTCGATGCGCGCCTCGACGCGTCCGCCGGCAGGCGTGTAGCGCACCGCGTTGCTGAGCAGGTTGAGCAGCACCTGGTGCAGCTTGACCGGATCGAAACAAGGCGCAGCGGACGTGTTTGCGTGCGCGGCAACCTCGAGGGCCAGATCCTTGCCATCGGCCATCGGACGCACGATCGCGTCGACGTCGGCGACCAGTTCGTCCAACGCGAACTCGCGTCGCTGCAAGGCATTCGCCTCGACGTGTCCGCTGCGCGCCAGTTCCAGCAGGTTCTCGGCGAGCGCCTTCAAGTACACCGCATTGCGCTGGATGGCGCCGAGCGCGCGCTGCAACGGGGTGTTTTCCTTGAGATGGGGATGCAGCAAGGCGGCGTAGCCGCCGATCGACGTCAGCGGCGTGCGCAGATCGTGCGCGAGGGTGTCGATCAGGCGCCGCTGAAAAGCCTGGGTCTCGGCGAGCGCGCGCTCGCGCTCCTCCAGTTCCAGGCGCACACGCTTCAGCTCCTTGATCGTGCGCGATTTCTCGATGCCGGCCAGCGCCAGTTCGTTCGCGGTCTGCTGGCGCTCCGCCAGTTCGGCATTGCACAGATCGGAATCGGTGATGACCACGTGGTCGCAGGGCTCGTCCGGCAACCAGTGCAGGGCGACGTGATGACCCTGGGCGAGGTGCACCAGTGGCCAGAAGGCGTGGCGGTCCGACTCGGCACCGACGCGCATGTCCGCACACAGGCGCAGCAGCGGCTCGACCTCATTGCCCCGGTACCCGTAGTGCGCGGGATCGCCCTGGATCTCGCGCACCCGGCCCGTGCGGTCGACGCTGATCACCAGGGGATGCGCCTTCTCGATGAGGTAGCGCTGCAGGATCGTCGACACTTTGTCCGGATAGCGTCTCATCGCGGCAGTTCCGCAGTGCGTCGCGCGAGTTCGGCGAAGGCCTCCTCGACGCCATCGCCGGCTTTCGCGCTGGTGCGCCAGGTCGGCAGGCTCTGTTGCAGGCGCGCGATGTCGTCGGTGGAGACTTCCCATTGCGCGATCAGGTCGAGCTTGTTGACGAGCATCACGACCGGCACGCCGGCGAGTTGCTTCTGCGCCTGCATCCACAGGTAGAGCGCGGCGCGCAGGCTGGCACCGCGGGTACCGTCGGCGACCAGCATCAATCCGTGCGCGCCGCGGATGTAGCTGCGATTGAGGCTGTCCAGCTCGGCCTTGCCGGCGAGGTCCCAGACCACCAGCTTGACCGCGTCGCCGCCTGCCAGTTCGACGCGCTTGCTGTCGACCTTGACGCCGACCGTGGTCAGGTACTTCTCCGAGAAGGTGCTGTTGACGAAGCGCGAGACCAGGCTGGTCTTGCCGACCGCAAAGTCGCCGAGCAGGCAGATCTTGCGCGCACGCTCAGTCATCGACCGGCTCCAGCCGCAGGCCGGCGCGCGTGGCCTTGCGATCATCGTCGACGACGACCTCGATCCGGCCGGAATCGATCCCGTGGCGCACCAGCACCTCCCGGAGCACGTCCGCGCGCCGTTCGCGCAGCCTCGCGTTGAGGCTAGCGCCTCCGCTGTCGTCACTCCAGCCGTAGACGCGGATGCGCAGGCGCAGGCCCAACCGATCCGCCTCGTCGGAGGCCGCGCGCACGCGGACGGCGATCGCATCGGCGGCCGCCGGATCCGGCTCGCTGCGGCCGCGTGCGAACTCGAGTTCGAGGGCTTCTGCCGCGGCGATCAGCTCACGCAGGCGCGCCTGCGGGTCGGGCTCCGGCACCGTGGCGAGCGCGCCGGTGTCGAGCGCGCTCACGCCGGGGATCAGCGGCGCACGCAGCGCCAACTCGCGCACCCAGTCGGCGGACGCCTGCCCGCGTGCGCTCAGGCGGCCGCCGTCGAGCGTGAGTTCGACGCCGGCTGGTGGCGCCAGGATGCGCTGCGCACGCCGCCCGACGAGCACCGGGTCCAGGGCCAGGAAGGCGCGCGCCTCGATCTCGACCTGCTCCGCCGCCACGCCCGCCTTCGCCAGGACTTCGGCGCCGCTGATCGCATCCGGATCGCGCAGTGCGCGCAGTCGCCAGCGCCCTGCGTGGCGCAATTCAAGGAGTTCCCAGCCGGGCGTGGCCGCGAGCGCCGCGCGCAGGCGCGCGCCCTCTTCCGCGCGCTGCCAGCGACCCCAGCCCCAGGACGCCGCCAGCGCGAGCAGCAGCGCGGCCAGCAGCAGCACCGGCCAGCGGGCGCCTGGCGCGGCAACGGGATCACGTGCCTCCAGCGTGTGCACGTCGAGCGCGCGCTCGCCGGCCGCGTCCCAATCGTAGGCGTCCGCCTCGGCCAGCGCGTCGCGGCCTCGGTGCAGATCCTCGAGCGCGGCGCGCAGGCGGTCGCCGAGTTCCGGTGGCGGCACGCCGCGGATGAAGCAGGCGAGCACCGTCCGCGGTCCCTCATGCACCTGCAGCAGGTGTTCGCCGACGGTCGCGGAGGCCAGGCCGGCATCGCCGTCGGCGCGCACCGAGTCGCGCACGAAGTCTGCGATCGCGGTGAGCATGCCGGCGATCGCGTCGGCATCCAGTTCCGGCAGTTCCGGCGCCGAGCGCCGATACAGCAGCAGGCCCGACTCGCGCTCGATCAGGAACAGGTGGTCGATGCGGTAGCGCAGCGAGTGCTTCATCACCACCTGGGCGAAAGGCACGCCGCTGCGCCAGGACTCGATCCGCCAGCCGATCCCGCGCGGCGTCAGGCTGTGCTCGAGCGCGCGGTTCAGCTCGCCGACGAAGCTGCGCAGCGCTTCCGCGATCGCGCGCCGGATCGCCGGGCCGATCACCGGGAACAGCGCGTCGACGATGCGTCGGCGGTCGTGGCGCACCGCGTCGGTCAGCGCAGCGGCCACCACCGGCGCGAGCGCGCGGTGCAGCGCCTCGCGGCGCTCGCCGCGTTCGGCCGCGTCGAGCAGGTCGGGCAGGCGCTGCGGCAGCGACTCCTCGTTCGCGCGCAAGCGTTCGAGCTCCACGTGCTCGGGAGCCAGCAGCAAATCCCGCAGGCGGTCGAATTCGCTCATGCGCGCGAGCGCGCCCATGCCGCATGGCGTGCGCGAGGAGCAAGCGCGACCGGCCCGCGTTCACGTTGGGCACGGCCGGCGACCCTTGCCCAACCTGCGGATGGCACGGCCGCCGCCTCAGTCCAGTTCGCCGTTCAGCCGCAGCGCGAGTTCGGTCAGCATCGTCGCGAGGTCGTTGCGACCGACCTTGTCGGCGCGCAACTCGCCCTCGCTGCGCGCCAGGGTCTGCATCAGTTCGCCGACGCGCGCCTGCAACAGCGCGCGCAGCTCGGCCAGGCCCTCGCGCTGGCGCTCGTCCTTTGCGGCCAGATCGCTCTCCAGCGCCTGCAAGCCGCCCTGCAGCTCGCCGCGCAGGGTGCGCTGGCCCTGCTGCATGCGCGTCTCGAGCTCGTCCAGGCCCGCCGAGCGGTCGGCGATTTCCTGGCGCAACTGCTTGCCGAGCTTGTCGAACTGGTCGTCGACGCGGCGTTCGAGCTGACCCAGGCGCTGGTCGAGGTCGTTGTGCAGGCGCTGGCTCTCGGCCTCCAGCCGCTGCGACATCTCCTGGAAGCGGCGCTCGTAGTCGCGCATCTGGCCGCCGAACAGGATGTCGCGGATCTGGTCGACGTTGCGGTCGGGCGTGGCGTCGTTCATGGGGACACTCCGGGGTGGGCTGGCCGGCGCGGCCGCCGGGCTGGCGACGACCGCCGCAGGCGCGGAAGGCTTGCGCGGGGCAGCGGCGGAACTGCGCTTGCCGGTGGCGGCCATCGGGACACTCCTCGCGGGTCGACCCGCCAAAGGTAGCGCAGATTCGATCCGCCGGCTTGGCCGCCTCGTCAACATGAACGGTACACGGCCCGACCGCACGTGCGGATTGACGCTGACATCGACCGGTCGCTATGCTTCGCGGTCTTTTGTTCAGCCCAACCAGTTTCGGAGTCCGTTCGTGGCCAATATCAAGTCCGCCAAGAAGCGTGCGCGTCAGGCCGACAAGCGCAACGCCCACAATTCCAGCGTGCGCTCGATGCTGCGCACGGCGATCAAGAAAGTCGTCAAGGCGATCGACGCCGGCGACCAGAGCGGCGCCGAGAGCGCGCTCAAGGCCGCGGTGCCGGTGATCGACCGCATCTCCGCGCACGGCTTCATCCACAAGAACAAGGCCGCACGCCACAAGAGCCGCCTGACCGCCGCGATCCGCAAGCTGTCCGCGCCGGCCGCCGCCTGATCCAGGCGACATCGCCGCACGAAAAAGCCGGCCTAGTGCCGGCTTTTTCGTTGCTGCGGGAAGACTTCAAGGCAACTCCTCCGCATCGAACAGGCCGAAATCGGGCCTCCTTTCGGATGGATCTCTCGCAAGACAGGAGTCGATGAGTCGCCGCCACTCCCGGGGAAAGCCCTCGGGAAATGGACGCCGTGCCGGGCCGTCCGGGTGCAGGAACGCAAGGGCCAGGTCCGTCGGCGCGAGGCCGTCCACCTGGAAAGGCGACAATCCCAGCAGCACTTCGTGCGCAATGACGCCGAAGGCCCACCAGTCGACTTCGGGCCCGTCGGGGTTGTGCGCGCAGTCCTGGACGATCCTCTCCGGAGCGCTGTAGGCGGGCTTCCCGACATGGTCGTAGGGGGCCGTCACGCGGTCGCCATGCTGCGGTCCGAGGGCCAGTCCGAAATCAATCAGGACCGGCTCTCCGGTCGCGCGGATCATGATGTTCGTCGGGTCCAGATCGCGGTGCACGACACCCTCCGCATGCAGCGCCTCGACGGCGCATCGCAGGCGCCGCAAGAAGCATTTCGCCTCTGCCGGCGGCAACACCCTACGCTCCTCCAACACCTTCGCGAGGCTGCGTCCAGCCACGAGTTCCATCGCAATGAACTTCTCGCTACCGACCTCGCAGACCCGCAGCAGACGCACGACACCCGGGTGACGCAACCGACTCAGCACGTCGGCCTCACGCTTCAACCGCTCACGCATGGAGGCGGACATCAGGTGCTCTCCCCGCAGGAGCTTGAGCGCCACCACCTGCCGGGTGCGTGCATCCACAGCTCGCCACACATCGGCTTGCCCGCCGGAACCCAGCTGATCAATCAGGATGTACTGCTCGACCCGACGCGCGCCATCGCGCAGCAACTCCGCCAATGGCCGATTTCCCAACGGCAGTTGATCCAGCCCCTTGCGAGCGGCAAAGAAGCGCCCATCGACTGCGGTGCGGATCAAGCCACGCTGTTCCAATTCGGCGAGAGCGGCGCTAGCCCAGTGAATTGCGTCGACAGAGTCCATCAGCGAGCGCAAGGCGCGCGCCACCGTCGGCGGATCGTCGGCGATCCGTTGCACGACACAGGCCAGCACCAGGGTCTGGAAGCGCCCCAGCCAGGCCAGCTCCTGGCCAAGATCCGCATACAACTCGCGCCGGACCACCAGCAGGCGTCGCCACGCAAGTGCGGCCAACAGCAGGCCCAGAAGCGCCAGCAAGCCCAGGGCCAGCACGGCCGACTGGCGTTCGTACCAGCGAGTCGGGATCTCCAACCGCAACGTCCGCACCGCACCATACAGGCCTTCGTCCCGACGAAACTGCAAGGCTACGGCGTGCAGCCCGGGTGCCAATGCCAGGATTTCCAGAGATGCCGGCGAGGGCGCCCGCTGCCAGGGCAGCGCGTCGATCCGGTACCACAGTGCCAGGCGCGGATCCGGCAACTGGCGCGCGCCGACGTCGAGCACGACCGGATCGTCGCGCGCAAGCTCGAACTTTCCAGCGATTTTGGCGACGAGCCTCCTGCCGTGTTGCCAAACCTCCATTTCGGGCGGATCGATCCGAGACCAGTCGTGCCAGGATCGCGGGGCGACGATCGCGAGTCCCTCGGCCGCAGCCACCCATACGCGCCCCTCGCTGTCTACATTCGCCGCAGGCTGCACATCGCTCGACAAAGGCGATCGGATGATGCCGTCCTGGCGATCGATCTGCCGCCACGGGATGACGCGCGGTCGCGAATTCAGACTCTGGCCCGGGAAGACCAGTAGCGAACCGCCTGCGAAAATACTGGCTACCCGGGGCGCCGCATACACCAGGGCATCGGAACCGCGTCCCGAGACCACCACCCATTCGTAGCGGTTTGTCGGCAGGCCGTCCTTGGTTCCGAACTTGATCAGGCCGGCCGCGTCCCAGCGCCAAATACCTTCGCCGGTAGTGGCGGCCCAAATGGCGCCGTCCGGTGCTTCGAACGCCGATCGCACGCGCACGGCCGGCGAATCGGGTCGAGCCAATGCTTGCAGCGACCATCCCTTGTGCTCGGAGTGCAACAACTCGTACAACGCATCCGCGGCGACCAACCGCCGTCCGTCGCGGGTGACGATCATCATGCTCGCCGCAGCGAACGGGATGCGGGACTGCACCGCTCCCGCGACGCGCCGTTCGATCGCATCGTCGCGCACCACCCAGAGCGCGCCGTCCGGGTCGGCACAGAGCGACGCGATCACGGCATCATCGGGCGCACCAGTCAGCAATGACCAGACGCCATCCTCAAGCCTCAGCAGCGAAGTCCCCGCACCAGCGTACACATCACCCGTCGTGGTCTCGGCGATGGCACGCACCATTGCCGCAGGCTTCCACGATTTCTCACGTACTCCGCTTGCTGCAAACCGATGCACGCCATTGGCAGCGCCGACCCAGTACCCACCGTCGCGTGCAGCCGCCAGCGCATACGCCTGACCATTCGATTCGTCGCCCGGATTCAGCCATTGCTGCCAGACCGGCCCGACGCTCAGCCGCATGGGACCACGATAGGTCGCCACCCACAGGGCACCGGCCGGATCTTCCAGCACGCCAAAACACGTTGGGTGAGGCAGATGTTTGCCGATCGAATCCACCGATGCACCGGGGAACCACCGAGTCAACGCCACTGGCTTCGCGCCACAGACGTTCAACACGCCATCGCGGTCGAACCACAGTTGTCGAACGTACTCCGCCGATTCACCATCCGGCACGATCTGCGGCGCCTCCAGCTCACCATTGGGCAACCTCACTCGCAGACCACCGGCCCAGATCGCCCGACTCCCACCGGCGTCAATATCGAAACGCCGCACCTCACGGGGTTGCGGCGCGAAATCGAACAAGGCATCGCGCTGAAGACCTCCGTCCTCTCCGACTGAATGGACCTGCAAGCGGTCCGGCGAAGGGCCCCAGAGCAGCCACAGTCGGCCATGGCGCAGCTTGAGGTCCAGCGCCCAACCCGACAGACCGACCAGTGCCGGATGGACGTCCAGTTCGTCCTTCGGGGACAGTTTGAGTACCGTTCGGCCGCCCGCGACGACCAGGCCGCCGTCCACGTCGAGCGCGAGTTCCCGCAAAGGCAAGCCGTGGCTCCGCACTTGCCACGCGCCGGTCGACCACTCCAGCAAGGTGCCCTCGGTGGTGAGCGCAAACACGCGGCGGGCCGCCGTTACTTCCAGATCTGCAATGGCGCTGTCGGCCACATTCCAGTCGCCCACTTCCTGCAAACGGGCACCGTCGAAACGGTGCACGCCGCGCGGCGTCCCCAGCCAGATTCGCCCGGAAGCGTCCGCCGCCAAAACAGTCACACTCAGGTTCCGTGGCCAGCCGCCGAGTTCATCGCCACCCTGGCGAATCAGGCTGGTATCGCGTCGCTCCGACGGCAGCGCCCATGCCGTGAGCGCAGCGCCGAAACACAGGGCGATCCCCACCAGGACGCACGCGCACGGCGAGGCCAATGGCTGCAAGCAACGAACGGCCACGGAATCACTCCCCGCGCACACGGCTATCCTTGCAGTCATTTCACTGGCACCCGTCCGCGCATGAAGCAACGTGAACCCCACCGCGTCAGCACCAACCATACAGGCGCGCGCCCACGATGACCGACGTGACGACGATCCGGATGGCTGCCCGGTGCGCTGGACTTGCGTCAATCATCGGCCTCACCTCGTTGGCAATCAGCGCGTGCAACCCCACGACGCACGCTGACGTGCCCCCAGCCCAGAACTTTTCGGTTAAGCCAACTGCCGCCGCGCTGATGGAACCGGCTGCCGGCAGTCCGTGGTCCGGACTGTGGTCTGTCGAAGGCACCCCGCTCGACATCGGACTGCGCGTCACCCACCTCGGACACGGCGTACACGCCGTCGAAGGAATCAGCTCAGTCAATACGCTGTTGCTTGGAACGGCTACAGATCAACGTCTGTTCGCCGATGAAGGGGGAAGGGGCAACCGCATTGAACTGGCGTACCCGGTCACCGGAAATCTATGCGTCCAGGGTTGGCAGAAGCCGCCGTCCACGGACCCGGTGCCAATGGTGGTTTGTCGAGTGCGATAGGAAAATGTCAGCCCAACGTCCTCGACCTCCAACGATCCACGCCCGTCACCGGCATGACTGTGGAATCAGGGCTCCGGATTGACCTGCATGTTGGCGCCGACTTCAGGCCGAAACCTCGGTGCTGTTCGAGCTGATCGCCGAGCGCTACGAGCGCAAGAGCCTTGCGATCACCGCCAACACACCGTTCTCGCAGTGGGGCGAGGTGTTCGTCGACCCGGCCATGACCCTGGCCGCCGTGGACCGCCTGGTGCACCACGCGACGATCCTCGAGATGAACGCCCCCAGCTACCGAATGCGCTCGGCGAAGGGCCCGCAAGCACCTACTCGAAAGGCACGCACGGCACCGCCTTCAGCGGAACCGGCACCCACGACCTGAACCAGCCACCGAGGAGGCAGACGCCCAGCTCAAGCAGCCATCAACAGCCAAACCACCCCGCCTCTGACCGGCCAAGATCATTGTCGCCGGGCGGCCAAGATAGTTGACGCCGGACAAACGCTAAAAGTTGATTTCAAGCCACCAACCTGAACAGACGTGACACAACAGAGGTTTCCGACTTCCGAATGCCAAGTGACTGATTCAGCAGAAACCGCGGCCTCAAATCGGGCCGTTTTCGGAGGCGAAGTGTCGAACTTTGGGGATTCAAGCCTCAATTCGCCACTGTTGCAGGCGGCTGCACGATAATATGGTTTTGACGGTCGTCCACCACGCGCAGTCGCAGGTCTCTGGCGCCCGAAACTCCGTAAGTGGGTGCTGCATAGGTTCGGAACGAGGCAGTGTGCGGGCCACCGGTGCAGAAGCCGGCAAACCCGGAAACACCTCCCTGCGGATGCTGGGCATGGTAGCCACCTACGACTGCTCCTCCCTGAAATCCACCACCCAATCGATCCAGAAATCGGGTGGTCATCGACAGGAAGAACTGGCCATCGGCGGTCCCGCCAGACATTCCGGTCAACGGCGCGACACTGGCAACATAGAATCCTGGTAGCAGCGTAACGGATCCACGAACCGGGATGTTCATCGAAATGTTGCCTTCCCAGAAATACACTACCTGGTTCCCGCTGGCGGTTTGTTGTTCGATCTTCATTCGTACCGGCAAGAATGTATTTTGACCAAACAGCGTAGAACCAATAATTTCCAGATCGACGCGCTGCAGCTCATTGGCCGGGTTGGCTATATTGAAACCAGCGAAACCGGCTTGCCCCATGTCCACCAGCCCACCGAAGTTGAGCCCGCCGTTCAAAAGACGAGACCCGCTACCTTCCAGCAGCACTTCGAGCCCAAAGATCCCAGCCTGAAGCCCGGATCCGGCGCCGTCCTCGACGGCTGCGACGAAGAACCCGCCAGGGCAATTCTGGTTCGGTGGGTTCGGGACTGGCAGGGAGAATCCAAGTGCGCGTGGTTCATCCAGGCCTGGATTAGAGATTTCCCGAAACTCTGCACTGACCAGTTGTGTGCCATTCATCACGAATGCACATCCAGCGTTACCACTGCATGCACCACCCCAGCCGACGAAAACAGACCCCGGGGACGCGAGTGCGGTCAGGGTTACGGTGGTACCGGCTGCAAACGTTGCCGCACAAGAGCTTCCGCAATCGATTCCGCTGGGCTGGCTGACCACGCTGCCGTTTCCTGAACCCATGCGGCTCACCATCAGACTATTCTGCGATAACTGCCACGTGGCCAACACATCGAAGCTGACCGTACCGGTCTGAAATCCGTAAACTCTGATATATTGCGTCCCCGGCGCCGGATTGGCAGCACCACAAGCCTCGTTGCCACCAACAAGATACGGCCGGCAATCGAATGTATTCAGAGATGGCCACCCCCCGAAACGCACGTACAAGTCTACATCGCCGGTTGCGTTGAGCGTTTGTATGAGCAGATTGCTGGCTCCGCTCGGTACCTGTACCAAGAAGTCTCGATAGTCGCCGTTACCGATGGTCGAATGCGTGCTGGAGCGTACTGGAATGCCATTAGTCAGCGTACTCGTCGATCCTGATCCGGACTGCGATTGGAAATTGGCGGTCACCTGACGATCGCCGGTCATTGCGAGGCTGCAGGTGGTGGTGGCATTGGTGCAGGCACCGGTCCATCCGATAAATACGCTTCCGGGCAGTGCGGAGGCATTCAGACTCACATTCATATTGGATGGGTAGCTACCAGTGCAGGTGCCGGGACAGTTAATGCCGGTTGGGATACTTGTGACGACGCCGGCACCCGCTACCGAAACAACCAAGGTCGGTGATTGCCCGGGGGCCGATGTGGCTGGGACCGAAGCGATCACATGCGGACTTTGCTCCAGATAGGTCAACTGAAATGCCGCACTCGGATCGAAGGTGTTGCGCATGCTGTCCAGCATGTAGGTCTTCGGGAGCGAGATCGCTTCATAATCGATAGATACCACCTGTCCCAGACGCTCTCCCCAAAGAAGCGCGCCCTGGGATGCCCCAGCACCTTGGGAAATGCTCCAGGACAGGGAACTGACCCCGGCAGTTCCGTTCGTCGGGAGAATGGTCAGCATCGCTTGAACGCGGCCATCGCTGCATTGATGGCGCCAGACGACGGCGTCAAAACGCCCAAATCCAATGATGTTCATCAGAAATGGCATCGTTACGCGGGTGGCGGGCAGCGTGGTCGTGAAGGGCCGCGGTGGTACGCAATTGAAGGCCATGGCCGGCGTGCACGCCAGAATCATCAGACATCCGAGCCAATATCGAAACCATCGCCCTAGGTGATTGCGATGAGTATTCAGGGAACTCACGGCCTTGCTTTGCGGTTGCATAATTAAGGTCTCGATCCGATGTCGGTCCACTCACACCGATATTCAAGCTACAACCAGTGATATCCGAGCATCTTCTGTGGTCGTATTTTCAGTGATTTTTTATCGAATGTCTGCATGCTGTGTGCGTCAACGCACCGCGAAATCGAATCCCACGGTGGTGCTGAGTTGTTGGCCACCGAAACCGGACCAGAAACCACCAGTGGTGCTTGCCGGGTTGTACAAAAATGCATATTCACCGGAATCGACATTTCCGGAAACCCGCAACACATACATGCCGTCTGCATCCTGGGAGGTATCGAACGGAATCTCACGCTCGCTATAGGATCCGCTGAAAACGATGTATCGATCATCACGTTTCCTGTGGTAGGCGAGCTTGACGAGTCTCAGATTTAATGGGTCCAGTGTGGTTTTGAACTGCAACTCACTTCCGGCGAAAGAGTTTTCCGCATGGGCACCATCAATGAAAATAAAAACTTCACCGTCTGCAAAAACACCGTAGACTGGAATCCAGGCTTTGCGACGGGACAGTTGACTCGATATTCTAACAGCTTTTATTCTGAGTAAATTGTCCGCGCTCCCGTAATAGAACTGGGATTCGGAACCGACGGCTCCTGCCGGTTGACCGGCAACGGCATTGGCGTTTGCGACTGAAGTTGTGGCGCCCGCGCTGATCATCGCCGCAATGACCGCCGCCGGAACTTTTTGTCGTTGCATTTCGGCCAGCGCCGGCGTGCTGGTGTCGAACCGGTTGGGACCGGCGGCGATCTTGGCCTTGATGATCTCTTGGTCCAGCCCCATGCGAACCATTTCGACCACACCGGCATTGGTCAGCGGTTCGGCGGCGGCGACCATGGCGAAAAACAACAAAAACATGGCGAACAAAAGCCGATGCCAGCCGGAACGTATGGATCGGGCACCCGGGACAATCGGGTTGCGTGACTGTGGTTGGTCGTGCGATGTTGTGGCCAATTCCACGTGGAAGGCGAGCCGGCGAATCGGCGCCGACGAGGGTGTTGGGTACATGGTTCCGTGCTCCCGTACTTGGGTTTGGTCTGGGTGCGCGGTGGTTGCAACAACCGCCACAAGTTCAGGATGTCACGGTCGCGTCTGGACCATTACGCGCAAAAACATCCATTTTTCGCAGGGGGATCCATGTTCTTGCAGGAGTTCTTGCACGGTTTGCTGGAGGATCGGCGCGATCCAGGTGCCGTTTACTCGCATATCGCTGCCGTGGTTCGTCGGCAAACACGTGCGGATGTCGCATTGGTGGCCTTCCATGACGCGGCATCGCCCGTCCGTTGGCTGGCGTACACGCACGAAGGACCCACGGCTTTGCACGGGGCGATGGTGAGTTCGCACGCCTCGATGCAGTTCCTGGACCGCGTGCGCATGGCGCAGGAGCCCTTGTTCGGCACCATCGAGGTGCGACGACTCGACGGCAGCACAAGCTTCGGAAAGCAGGACATACGCCACGCGGTCGGCGCACCCATACGTGCGCTCGGTCGCACCCTGTCGGAGAGTTTCTGCGGGGTGCTGGCCATTGATCGACGCGGTGATCGCCCGGAGTTCGATCCGCACCTGATCGAGTTGCTGCCCACGCTGGCGCTGGAGGTGAGCCTTGCCGTCAAGGCCATCGAAGAGCACAAGCCGCCAGTCGCGTCGACCCGATCGGGGGAAAGTGATTTGCTCGCGCAGGTGATGGCCGCGGTGGAAAAGGCCGACGGCAACCTGAGGCACGCGCTCCTCCACCACGGTCCCAGGGGACTGAGCTACGACAGTGCCCGCCGATTGTTGGAAAAGGCCAACAAGCTGATTTGGATGAAGAGCTTGCGCAAACGTCGCTATCCGTCCAGCGAGGGCATCGGCGACCTGATCGTCGCGACCCGCGATCTGCGCGTGGTCGGTGCCCGGCTGGGATGCGACTTCACGCGCCTGAACGACCGCGTGCGCAACAGCGGGCACCGCAGCCTGCGGGAACTGGTGCGGCAGCGCAACCTGGAGTGGGACGCAGTGCATGGACCCGAGTTCCAGCGCGGCGATCCTCCGCCCGAGTGCGTGTAGGCTCGCGGATGGCATCCGCTCGAACCGCTGGCGGGGCGCCATCCCACGATGCGCCGAGCGTGAACATCGGTGAAGGCGATGTGGAGCCAACCCGGCCAGGTGAAAGCGCAAGTGAAGTCTGACACCCGAAGCTGGTTCGGCCGCCTACACGGCAACGCTACGCGCGAATCGAAAATTCGGAGCACGCCAACTGCCTGATTTGACGCGGTTCTTGGGCCGTGTGATCGATTCGGATCGCGGGGCGAGGTGTGGCAGTCGGAGTTGCGGGTCCTCCGTTGGCTGGGCGTCGCACCCGTTGCAAAGCGCGCGATCAATCCCTTTCCCCTGAAACCGTTGCGATCTGACACCGGGTGGCGATAATCCGCGCGCTCCGTTCGGTTGCCTCTGGGGAGAGGCCACCGGCGCCGGTTGCCGAAGGTTCGGCATCGGGATGGGGTCAGGCACGAACCACCGGGGAAAGACATGCATTCGAAAACCACCAGGCAGATTCTGGCGTGCGCGCTCGCGCTCGCTGTCGCGCAGGTCGAGGCCGGCGTCGCGCCGGTGCGCGCCGCGGCTTCGGTCGAAAGCGCGATCCAGGACAACGAGGCACAGTTGCGGGTGCACCGCGCCGCCTTCCCGACGTACTTCGCCAAAGCCTATGCACGCTATCCGCAGTTGCCCGCCGGCAGCCTGGAGGCGATCGCGATGAGCGCCAGCCGCTGGATGCACGTCGTGCCGCAGGCATCCGAAGACGCGCACGCGCACCAGCCGCCGGCTTTTGGCGTGATGGGTCTGCGCGACGGCAGTGCCGGCTTTGCCGACACGCTGAGCCAGGCGGCGCTGGCCTCCGGCTACGGCAAGCAGCAAATCATCGACAGCCCCGAGGCCAACATCGTCGCCACCGCCGCGCTGCTGTCGCACTGGCTCGATCAGCGCGGCGCCAGGGCACGCGTGATCGAGGATTTGCAACCGGAACTGCAACGCCTGTCCGCCATCGATCAGTCCAAGCGCAGTGCGATCAGCGCCTACGCCGCCGAGGCCTATGCGTTCGACGTGCTGCTCGCAGCCGACCGCGGCGCCGACGACTCCGGCATCCACGTGCCCGAGAAGGCCATCGAGTGGGAACGCGCCTTCGACGTGGACGCGCTCAAGCGCCAGCGCGCGCCCTTCGTGCGCCTGGATCTCGATGGTGATCGCATCGAAACCGGCGATTCGCCCTTCGACGCGACCAGCTCCACGCTCAAGCAGGGCGACAAGGCGGACAAGAGCACCGACTACGGCCCCGCGCTGTGGGTGACTTCACCCTACCACTCGACGCGCAGCGCTGCGGCCTCGGCGGTGACCATCCACACCATGCAGGGCAGCTATGCGGGGTCGATCAGCTGGTTCCAGAACAATCCCTACAGCGTCTCCGCGCACTACCTGATCCGCAGCAGCGACGGCCAGATCACGCAAATGGTGCGCGAGTCGCGCGCGGCGCACCACGTCGGTACCCACAACGGATACACCCTTGGCATCGAGCACGAGGGCTATGTGTCGAATGCGTCCTGGTACACCAGCGCGATGTACAACGCCTCGGCGGCGCTGACCCGCCATTTCTGCGCCCGCTACGCGATCCCCTGCACCTCCGCCTACCGCGGCGCGGCTTCGAGCGGCCTCAACGTGCTGCCGACCAGCGTCAAGGTCAAGGGCCACCAGCACTACTCCAACCAGACCCATACCGACCCCGGCCAGTACTGGGACTGGTCGCGCTACTACAATCTGCTGAATCCGGTGCAAAGCGTAACCCGGGTGCTCGACAGCTTCGAAACCAGCGAGGGCCATTTCAACACTTCGCCGAGCTATTCCGGCAGCACCACCGGCATCGGCAGCGCCTCGACCGCCGAGCGCACCAGTGCAACGCGCAAGAACGGCAGTTGGAGCGAACAGATCCTGCTGGTCGACAATGCTTCCTCCAGTGCCAATTGGGCGGTGCGATTCCTGTCCGGCAGTGGCTCGCCGTCGGCCAACACCAGTCTGACGCGCGCTGGCGGCAGCGTCGGCTTCTGGGTCTATTCCGGTGGCAGCGGGCTGACCGCCGCGCTCGGCATCGACGACTCCGACGGCACCGAACGCTCCGTGCAGAAGTCGATCCCGGCCAACACCTGGACCTGGCTCGAATGGCGCCTCGACGATTCGGCGCAATGGGATGCGTGGGTCAACGGCAACGGTGCAATCACCGCCGGCTCGGTCACGCTCGACGCGATCTGGTTCTTCCGCGCGCAGACCAGCTACAACGTCTACGTCTACCTCGACGACGTGACCCACCGCACGCAGTAACCGGCGCTTCGCATCCGGGCCCGTCCGCGGGCCGACGCACCAACGCAATGGCCCTCCGGCGCTCTGCCGCAGGGCCCTGTGCGCCGCGCCGGCCTGCCCCGGCGGCGCACGGTCTCATCCCCCGCGGGACGGGCACCCGATCACGGCGGGAATGCCCGTCGCCGCCCCCCGCACAGATCCCGGCGGGCGCAACCAACGCACCGGGCTCCCGCCTCGGGCATTTGACGCGAAAGCGCACGCTTGGGCCATGGGTGGGTGACGCGGACCGCAGGCAGCTGGCCTGTGGATACCCCTGTCAACGCGCTTCACGAAGCACCTCACGGTGCGCCATGCAGGACTCGGGGACAGTGCGGATCGCCACTCCTCTCGCTGGCGGGAACTCGCACCCCTTGCGCCTCGCTGGTTTGCGCCGGTGCGATCACTCGAAACCATCGGCAAACAATGTCGGTGGTGGCGCGACGACCGTGGGCTGATGGAATCCCCCGACCAGCCGGTAACTCCCGCCGCTGGCGACGGAGGCGTCGGACTGACCGGTGGTGGTCACCAGCCGGTAACTCCCGCCGCTTGCCTGGCCACCACCTCCCGCGAGCGCATGCTTGCGCATCTCATAGCCGCCTCCACTGGATTGCGCCTGCGGTAGCCCGGGAACGAGGCACAGGAGGAACAGACAGGCGGCGACTGGGCGACGGGACATCGGCGGGCTCCGGATCGGTTGCAGGTACATACGGAGCCGCACGAAGGTGGCGACAGTGCCTCAATCGCTGTGGGGGATCGCCTCCGCGCTTGCCATCGCTTCCCGAGCAAGGCTGCGAATGGCTGCAAGGTCCCAGTCCGGGATCGGGGATGCCGCCACGGAGTACGCGGCGCAGCTACGCCGGAATTCGTCGTCTGGCAGGCCGCCGCGCGCCTGCAGCAAGGCCCGCGCCTGTTCCAGGGCAGCGCGCGCGGCGGCCGGATCTCCTGCCCCTTGCTCGGCCAGCGCGAGCCAGTGCCAGCTGCGCCACGCCTGTGGATCGTCCGCGGCGGCCTGTTCCACCGCGAGATTGCGCAAGACGGTGGGATCCGGTCCCAGGCTCAGCATTCCGGCACGGGCCGCCCGGACGGCCGCGCAGGATTCGCCGCAGATTGTCGCGGCGTCGCTTGCCGCGGCTGCAAAGCGTGCCCCGGCTTCGGGCGAGTCGCCCCTGGCCAGCGCGATCAGCGCGCCCAGCTGGCGCAAGGGTTGCAGCGCGGAGCGCGATTCATCCGGGAACCGCAGGCGCTTGCGCAGGATGCGCTGGTAGAGCGCTTCCGCCTCGTCCAGGCGACCTTGATGCTGCAAGGCGTGCAATCGCAACTGGAGCAACTGATAGAGGTACCAGCTCTCGGGCCCGAACTGGCGTTCGTGCCAGCGCACGGCACGCTGGTACAGGGCCTCGGTTTCGGCGTCAGGATCCAGCTGCAGCAGGAAGGCGATGGCGTAGCCGGCGAATACCCCGCGGTTGGGATCGCCCGCCTCGAAGCCGGCCAACGCGCTTTCGGCGAGTGCGCGCGTGGCTGCGTACAAGCGCGGCGGGCGGTTCTCCAGCAATGCCGCCTGCGCGTGGAACATCCAGTGGTAGCTGGCACGGCCCGGGGTCGAGCCCGACTGCTGGCTGGATTCGAGTGCGTCCCAGGGACGCAGGCGGTGGAACCGCGCGAACTGCTGACGCATCAAGGCCACTTCGGCCTCATTGTCGGTCAAACGCACCTGCAGTTCCGGATCGCGCGCCAGGTCCGACGCATAGGCCGTGCGGATGTGCTGCAACTGGCGCAGAGCCGCGTCGAAACGTTCGGCCCACATCAAGGTCGACATGTACCGGGTCTCGACTTCGAGGCGTCGCTGGCGATCGACCTCGGGCACCTGCGGCAACAAGGCCACCTGCAATTCCGCCGCGCGCACCGCATGGGCCTGTGGCTCATTGCTCGACAGCACTGCAGCCAGCCGGCCGTACATCTCGAACTGGGCCGCCGGATGCCCTGCCAGCTGGGTCGCGACCTGGTCGACGCTGCGCTGGGCGATCTCCAGTGCACCCACCTCGCGACCGGTGGACCAGCGGTTCGCATTGGCGAAGAGACCGAGCGTGAAATCACGCGTGGCGCGCGCTTCGGCAGCGCTGCGCAGCGCCTGCTGACGCTCCAGCAGCGCCACACCGAGACTCACCAGCACGCCGGTCGTTGCAATCAGGATGGCGGCCGCCAGCGCGCGATGGCGCCGCGCATACAGCCAGGCTCGGCGGGCCAGGGACGTGCGCCGCGCGCGGATCGGTTCGCAGTCGAGGTAGCGCCGCAGATCGTCGGCGAAGGCGCCCGCGCTGGCGTAGCGCAGGGTCGGTTCGCGCTCCAGCGCACAGCCGATGACCCGCTCGAGATCGCCGCGCAATCGACGATCGACACGCCCCAGCGGCAGTGGCGTCTGTTCGCCGATCACCCGCAGCGCCTGCAGTGGCGCCAGGCCGGCCACCGGCAGCGGCAGGCGCTGCACCAGCAATTCGTAGCCGATCGCGCCGAGCGCATGCACATCCGAGCGCGCACTCACCTCGCGCTCCGCGCGCGCCTGCTCCGGGCTCATGTAGGCCGGCGTGCCCAACAGCGTACCGGTCGCGGTCAGCGTTTCCAGCGCAGCGCCACCGAGACTGGCGATGCCGAAGTCGAGCACCTTCGGCTGGCCGTCGACCTTCACCAGGATGTTCGAGGGTTTCAGGTCGCGGTGCACGATGCCCCGCGCGTGCGCATGCTCGATGGCATCGGCGACGCGCGCCAGCAATTCCACCCGTTCGCGCACTCCGAGCGATGCGGCGTGCTCCGAAAGCCCGACACCGTCCACGTATTCCATCGCCAGGAATGGCCGGCCGGCCGCGTCCGCAGCAAGTTCGATGACCTGCGCGATGCCCGGATGCGACAGCCGCGCGAGCAGATCGGCCTCGCGGCGGAAGCGTGCGATCGCTGCGGCATCGGGACGACTGGCGATCATCTTGATCGCGACCAGGCGCTGCGGCTGCAACTGCTCGGCGAGATAGACGATGCCCATGCCGCCCTGCCCCAGCACCCGCAGGATGCGATATCCCGCCAGGCGATGACCCTCGGGCAGCGGCGCAGTCCCGGCGGTGGGCGCCAGCGTGTCCTCGCTGGCCAGCAGCGCGGCGACCGCGTCGCGCACCACCGCATCGGCAGCCCGCTCTGCCAGGTACTGAGCGCGCTCGCCGCGCGGCAATTCGACCGCCGACTCAAACAGCGCCCGCACCTCCGGCCAGCGTTCGCGCAGTGCCGACTTCATGCGTGCTGTCGGCGGAGGCCCGCGGCTCCGTACGTCATTGCAGTTCCGGAACGGAGTACACGATGAAGCGCTCGATGCTGTCCATGGCCCTCATTATCGCCGCCGCACCCGCGCTGGCGATCGACAGTTCATTGACCTACCAGGGCTCGCTGGAGGACGGCGGCCAGCCGGCGAACGGCAGCTACGACTTGCAGTTCACGCTGCAGGACAGCGGCGGCGCCACCATCGGCAGCGTGCTGTTGCGCGACGACGTCAGCGTCGCCGGCGGCGTGTTCACGGTGGAACTGGACTTCGGCAGCACCGCCTTCACCGGGCCAGACCGCTTCCTGCAGATCGGCGTGCGTGCGGGCACGTCCACCGGCGCCTTCACCGCGCTCAGCCCGCGCAGCAAGGTCACGCCGACGCCCTATGCCCAGGTCGCCGAGGACGCCCTGTTCGCCGCGAGCGTGGCCGACAACTCGATCACCAGTGCCAAGGTCGCCGCGGACGCGCTGAACGCGAGCGACCTCGCGACCGGCTCGGTCGGTACCGATGAGGTCGCCAACGGCTCGCTGCGCGGTGAGGACATCGACGACGGCTCCTTGACCGGCGCGAAGATCGTCGACGGCACGATCGCGACCATCGACCTTTCCAACAACGCCGTGACCAGCGCCAAGATCGCCGACGAGACCATCGCCGCGGCCGACATCGGCCCGGCGGCCGTGGGCAGCAGCGAGATCAACAGCAGCCAGGTGCAGGCGCGCATCGCCGGCACCTGCGCCGCCGGCAACGCGATTCGTACGGTAGCGGCCGACGGCAGCGTCAGCTGCGAAGCCACCGGCGGCAGCAGCGGATGGTCGCTGTCCGGCAACTCGCTTGCAGGCAACGAGTTCCTCGGCAGCAGCAACAGCGCGCAACTGCAGTTCCGGGTCAACAACCAGCAGGTGGCGCTGTACACCAACGACGCCATCAGCCCGAACGTGCTGCATGGAAAATCCGGAAATGCCACGACCGCCGGCGTGCGCGGTGCGGTGGTCGCCGGCGGCGGCACGAGCAGCGACCCGGGCCTCGACCTGAACGGCGTGAACGTGGTGCTGGATGCCTATGGCGTGATCGGCGGCGGCGTCGCCAACCAGGCCGGCACCGGCGCGCAGGCGTACGACCAGCCCTTCCCGACCATCGCCGGCGGCCAGGGCAATCACGCGCTGGGCGCGTGGTCGGTGGTCGGCGGCGGCCGCGAGAACTTCGCCAGCGGCGATTCCAGCACGGTCGCCGGTGGCATCGACAACCGCGCGTCCGGGCCTTCGGGCGCGGTCGGCGGCGGCAGCGGCAACGTCGCTGCCGGTTCGCATTCGGTGATCGGCGGCGGCGGCAACAACTGCGCCGGTGGCAGCTACAGCTGGGCGGGCGGCTTTGGTGCGAAGGTTCGCCCAGGCACCGATTTCCCATCCAGCAGCGGCGGCTGCGCGGGCGTGCAGAACAGTTTCACGCCGGCGGGCGACTCCGGCACCTTCGTCTGGAACGATGCCGCAGCACCGGGACTCACGTCCAGCGGCCCCAATCAGTTCCTGGTCCGCGCCCAGGGTGGAATGGCGCTGAACTTCCCGCCGCCGGACGCGTCGGTGGAACTGACCATGACCAGCGATGCCGACAACGCGGACTTCTCCAGCCTGTGGCTGCGCCTCAGATCCACTTTCAACCCCGGCATCCTGATCTCGGCCGGCGATGCCAGTGGCAGCAACGGCGCCGGCTTCTACATCGACCACTACAACGGCAGCACGCAGACCCGGCGCATGGCCCTCAACAACGATGGCAGCGCCTACATCCGTTCGAACCTGACCGGCGCCAACACCGGCGTCTCGCTCGCGGCAAACTCCGGCAGCTGGTCGAGCCTCTCCGATCGCAACCTCAAGACTGCCATCAACGCGGTCGATCCGGTCGCGGTGTTGCGCACGCTGGTGGACCTGCCGATCAGCACCTGGAGCTACACCGCGCAGGGCGAAGGCGTGCGCCACATGGGCCCGATGGCGCAGGACTTCGCCGCCAGCTTCGGTCTCGGCGAGGACGACACCCACATCAACACGGTGGACATCGACGGCGTCGCGCTCGCCGCGATCCAGGGGCTGCACACCCGGCTGCAGGATGAAAACACCGCGCTGCGCGAGCGCGTCGACAAACTGGAGCGCAGGCTGGCCGCGCTCGAGCGTGCTCAAGTCCGTTGATCGGCCCGGTGCCCGCTCACGGATCCATTGCACACGATCGACCAGGCCGCACGCGGCTACCTTGTCCGTGCGACCATGGCCACCGTCGAACCCGTCGGTCTCAACCCGTGAGATGAAGCGATTGCAGCATGGGCAGGCAAGGACCTCATTGCCGGCAACCGCGCCCATGACCGACACCGCCCGCATCCCACGCCACCTGCACATCCTGGGCCAGGCCTGGGCTGAGTTCGCGCACCGCCTCGACGCCCGGATCGCGCCCGCCATGCTCATCGCGACGGATCGCATTGAACCCGCGCAGGCCGAACGATTGAGTCGCCTCGCCACGCACGAAACCGAGACGATGCGGGCGTGGGTCGAGCGCTTGACGGGCTGGATACAAGGTCCGCTGGCTGCGGCGTTGATGAACGCCGACATCCCGGATCGGGAAATGCGGCGCGTCGCCGAACGCTTCTCGCACTTCGCCGACGAGTTGATCGAAGCGCGTGTGCGCCTGGCGCTCCTCGTGACCGACCCGGCGATGCGCGCCGCCGCGCCCCGAATCGATGTCATGTACCTCGCATTGCTGCGCCAGATGCGTGATTTCGCGTCGCAGGTGACCGAAGCGCTGGGGCCGGCGGCGCTGACTCATCCCAACGGCAGGCGCGAAGGCAACCACATCGAGCTGTCTTTCACGTTCGCGCCCAACATCGATGCCGAAGTAGCGCAGTTCTCCGCGTGGTCGGCCCGTGCCAGGGCTGGTGCGAACGTGCCGGATTCGGACGCAGGCGCAGCCGTACCGGCGTCGCTCGGACCATCGAAATCGTGGACGGGCGCCCTTCTGATACTTGTCCTCATCGCGATTTGGGGCATGTCGGCGGTCTGGGCGATGGTGGCCCTGGCGGCGCTATCCGGTGCGTCCTCCGTCCGACGGCCGCCCTGATCGCCTTGCTCCTGCTCGTCGGCCGCGGCCCGTGCTGAGTCGATACGGTCTTCCGGTCGGGAAGAAACCGATTGGGCCTGGACGAGTCCATCCCGGACTCGCCAACCGACGGCCAGCCACGGCCGGCGTTTCCTTCCTCGCGGGTTGGGCCGCCCGGCGTGAAACTCACCGCCGCTTGCACCGCGAATCCGCGCCCTGCCACGCGCTGGGTTCCTTTGCGCGGCCACGGGGCATTGCGCTGTCGAACACCCGGACTTGTGCGTGCCTGCCGGCGCGCGGGTGGATGGCGCCGAGGGGGCACCGCAGGGAATCCGGAGGTCGGTCCGGCGTCCATGCCGGACCGATTCGCTGTGCCTCTGCCCCCACTCAGGGCTCCTCCACCTCGTATCCCCGCTCGCGCAACGCCGCGAGGTAGCCGTCGGGTTTGAGCAGGTCGGCCATCGGCAACATGGCGAAGGTGCTGGCGTTCTCGGCCAGAGCCTTCTCGGCGGCTTCGAGCCAGGCGGCGCGCGCACGCTGGCGGAGATCGTCGAGACCACGCTCCCGGATAAAGGCGGAGCTCAGAAACGCGTCCGTGCAGGTGCGGGTCTGGTCCTCGAAGGGCAGATCGCGCAAACCGGCGATGTCGCCGGTGGCCCAGGCATTGGCGCGCTCACGCATCACATCGAGGTCGGTCTCCAGGCGCGTCAGGGTCTTGCGGAAGCACTCGACGTCGTCCAGGCGGTGGTCGGCGAAGTCGCGGATCGCCTGGCGCGGGTCACCGATGTCGATGCGGATCTCGGCTTCGATCAGCGGCACATCGTGCTTTTTCGCAGTCCTGCGGACCAGATCGCCGATCACCGGATCGAAGGACAGACCGCTGCGCCTGACTGCCTTCTCGTAGAGCTTGCCGGCGGCGAAGATTGGCCGCTGCTTCTCGACGCCGCGGTCGCGGCCGAGGTACTTCGCCTTCAGGGCCAGCCAGCGGGCGTAGTCCTGCGCGGGCACCAGTTCCCGCAGCGGCTTGCGCTGCGGATCCTTGCGCGACGACAGCGCCGCCGGCAGCAGCGTCAGACCCCGGAAGAAACCGATCTCCTCCTTGAGCTGGACGCTGACACCGAGGATCACCGCCTGCGAAGCGGCGATCACCTCGCGCACTTCGCGCGCCTCCCATTCGAAGCGCCTCGGCAGCGGCGACTGGGTACCCAGCACCCACAGCACGCGCCGATCCCTGGATACCCGCCACAGCCCCGGGCCGGGCTGCACGCCGCTGACCACCACGGCTTCCAGCAAGCGTGCACTCTCGGCCGTCGGGAGCGGATCGACGGGTGCGACCGGATCGGCGGCAACGGCGGCGAAGGGGGCGGCATGCAACAGGCAGGCGAGCAGCAGTGTGCGCATCGTCGGGCTTGGGCTGTGAACGAGCGGTCGAGTCTCGCCAAAGGCCATCGCCGCTTGCGTGAAACCGGGATGAGCGGCGCGAGTCGACGCGCGCCGCGTTCATGCGCGAGTCGACCGGGGATCCCGCCGCTACGCCTTGCTCCTGTGCCGGACCATCGCCGAAAGCCCGCCGGCGAGCGCACAAGCCTCGAAGCCGAGTTTGGTCAGGATGAAGGCGGCCGCGGCGCTGCGCTCGCCGGTGTTGCAGTAGCAGACGTAGGAGACTTCCTTGTCGAGATCCACCGCGTACTCGCGCAGGCGGTACAACGGCATGTTGACCGCACCCTTGATCGCGCGTTCATCGAACTCCTCGGGCAGGCGCACGTCGATCACGCCGGCACCCTGGCGCACCAGCACCGAGGCCTTCGCCGGGTTGATCCACTCGACCGCCGGCTGCTTCAGCAGCTCGCTGAAATCGCTCTTGCCCAGGCGCATCAGCTTGCCGGCCTTCATCATCGTCACGGTGGCGTTGCGCACGCTGTTCGACAGCAGCGCGTCCTCGCCGAAACTGTCGCCGCGCACCAGGTACGCGACCACCGCCGGATCGCCGTCGCCGGACTGCGAGACCGAGGCAGCGCCGTCCTTGATCACGTAGAAGTAATCGCCGTCGTCGCCTTCGCGGATCACCGTCTGGCCAGCCGCGACCGGGATCTCCTCGAAACGCGCGAACAGCCGTTCGAGGTTGCCCGCCGGCACCTTGCGCATCGCGTTGTTCTGCAGCAGGCGGAAGATCCAGCGGTTGCCGTCCGGATGCTTGTCGAGCAGCTTGAAGCTGCTGGAGCGCGTCAACTGGTCGAAGGTGATCAGTTTTTCGAGAAAGCGCCGGTCCAGCGAGACCACCAGCGCATTCAAGGACTGCACGGTCGCCGTGAATCGCCGGGGCATCAGGTCGCCGACCGGATAGCGCCCCTGCAGGGAATCGGCGCTGATGTCCTTGCACTTGCCATCCGGATAGTCGCCGCTGACGATGCCCGACAGCAGGTAGAGCGTGACCTCGTCGGTATCGCCGGCGCGGAACAGCACCTCGCCATGCGCATGCTCGGCCGGCTCGGCTTCCCTGGCGACCACGTCGAGGTGCTCGGGGCGCAGCGAGTCGAGCGGGTAGAGATGCTTCAGCTGACTGGCTTCGATGGGCATGGGACGCGAGCGCGGCCTGGATGCACCGAATATAGACCGCGCCGATGCGGGGCAGGCGCTCAGGCCCGCAGGAACTGGCTCACGACCGGATTGGCGGTCTCGTCCACGCAGTCGTAGCCCAGCGGTTGCAGGCTGGCGTGCAACTCGGCCTCGTCGGCGCCGTCGGCCACCTCGATGCCGCAGAACACGCGCCCGTAGGCGGCGCCATGGCTGCGATAGTGGAACAGGGTGATGTTCCAGCGTGTGCCGAGGCGCTCGAGGAAACGCAGCAGCGCGCCGGGGCGCTCCGGGAACTCGAAGCGATAGACACGCTCGCGGCCATTGACTTCGGCACGGCCACCGACCATGTGCCGAACGTGCAGCTTGGCGAGTTCGTTGTCGGTGTAGTCGACCACCGGGAAGCCGGCGGCGGCGAGCTGGCCGATGAGTTCTGCGCGCTCGGCGGCGCCATGCCGCAACGCGATGCCCACATAGATCTGCGCCGACGCGCCGGACGCGAAGCGATAGTTGAACTCGGTAACGCTGCGCGGCCCGAGTGCGCGGCAGAAATCGAGGAAGCTGCCCGGCCGCTCGGGGATCGTGACCCCGAGCACCGCTTCGTGGGCTTCGCCGATCTCCGCGCGCTCGGCGATGTGGCGCAGGCGGTCGAAGTTGACGTTCGCGCCGCTCGCCACCGCGCACAGCGTGGCGCCGGGCTCGACGAGGCCTTCGGCGTAGCGCTTGAGCCCGGCCAGCGCGAGCGCGCCGGCCGGTTCCAGCACCACCCGGGTGTCGTCGAACACGTCCTTGATGGCGGCGCAGATCTCGTCGGTGTGGACCAGCACCATCGCGTCGATGTGCTCGCGCAGCACGCGGAAGGGGTGGTCGCCGATGCGGCGCACGGCGACGCCGTCCACGAACAGGCCGACCTGGTCGAGCGTGACCGGCTGCCCGGCCTTCAGCGCGGCGTCCAGGCAGGCGGCGTCCACCGGCTCCACGCCGATCACGCGGATCTCCGGACGCAAGGCCTTGATGTAGGCGGCCATGCCGGCGGCGAGGCCGCCGCCGCCGACCGGAATGAACACCGCGTCGAGCCGGCCCGGGTGCGCGCGCAGCAGTTCCATCGCCACCGTGCCCTGGCCGGCGATCACCGCAGGATCGTCGTAGGGATGGACGAAGGTCAACCCGCGCTCGGCCGCGAGCCGCTGGCCGTGCGCCGCTGCGGCATCGTAGCCGTCGCCCTCGAGCACGATCTGCGCACCGAGCGCGGCGACCGCATCGACCTTGATCGATGGCGTGGTCGAGGGCATCACGATGGTCGCGCGACAGCCGAGCTTGCGCGCGGCCAGCGCCACGCCCTGCGCGTGGTTGCCGGCCGAGACCGCGAGCACACCGGCAGCGCGCTCGGCCTGCGAAAGGCCCGCCATCTTGTTGTAGGCGCCGCGCAGCTTGAAGGAGAACACCGGCTGCAGGTCCTCGCGCTTCAGCAGCACCTCGTGGCCGAGCCGGCGCGACAGCCGCTGCATCGGCGTCAGCGCGGTCTCGATCGCCACCTCGTAGACGCGCGAAGTCAGCACTGCACGCAGGTAATCGGGCATCGGCTCGGGCATGGGACCTCCTGAGGCGATGTTGCGATGCAACAGGCAGGGTGCGCAACCGATGGCAGAGCGGGTTGTCGGTTGGTTCACGCCCTCGACACCCCTCCCGCTATAGTCCGAAGTTTCTCTTTCTCCGCCCTCGGGATCCCGCATGAAAGTCGCAATCTTCGGCACCGGCTATGTCGGCCTGGTGACCGGTGCCTGCCTCGCCGAGGTCGGCAACGAAGTGGTCTGTGTCGATGTCGACGCCGCCAAGATCGAGCGTCTGAACCGCGGCGAGATCCCGATCTACGAACCCGGCCTCGAGGACCTGGTGTCGCGCAACCGCGAAGCCGGCAGCCTGCGCTTCACCACCGACGCGCAGCGCGCGGTGGCACACGGCGAGGTGATCTTCGTCGCCGTCGGCACGCCGCCGGACGAGGACGGCAGCGCCGACCTGCGCTATGTGCTGGCGGTGGCCAGGACCATCGGTGAGCACCTGCAGCGCTACGCGGTGGTGGTCAACAAGTCGACGGTGCCGGTCGGCACCGCCGACCGCGTGCGCGCCGCGATCGCCGGCGCGCTCGCCGGGCGCGGTGCGGCGATCGACTACGACGTGGTCAGCAACCCGGAGTTCCTGAAGGAAGGCGATGCGGTCAAGGACTGCATGAAGCCCGACCGCATCGTCATCGGCACTTCGAGCGCGCGCGCGCTGGCGGCGCTGAAGGCCCTGTACGCGCCCTTCAACCGCAACCACGAGCGCATCGTGCAGATGGACGAGCGCTCGGCCGAACTGACCAAGTACGCCGCCAACGCGATGCTGGCGACCAAGATCAGCTTCATGAACGAGGTCGCCAACATCGCCGAACGCGTTGGTGCAGACGTCGAATCGGTGCGCCTGGGCATCGGCTCCGATCCGCGCATCGGCTACGCCTTCATCTACCCCGGCATCGGCTACGGCGGCTCCTGCTTCCCGAAGGATGTGCAGGCGCTCGGCCAAACCGCTCGCTCGGTCGGCTACGAAACCCGCATCCTCGACGCCGTCGAGGCCGTCAACCGCGACCAGAAATCCAAGCTCTTCGAACTGATCGGGCGCCATTTCGGCGGCGACCTCGCCGGCCGCACGCTCGCCGTGTGGGGCCTCAGCTTCAAGCCGAACACCGACGACATGCGCGAGGCGCCCAGCCGCACGCTGCTGGCCGAACTGTGGGCCGCCGGCGCGCGCGTGCGCGCCTACGATCCGGAAGCCGGCCACGAGGCGGCGCGCGTGTTCGGCGAGCGCCCGGACCTGGTGATCGCCGACGATCCGATGGAGGCGCTGGAAGGCGCCGACGCGCTCGCGATCGTCACCGAGTGGAAGGCCTTCTGGAGCCCGGATTTCGCGAAGATCGCGCAGGCGCTGAAGGCGAAGGCGCTGTTCGACGGCCGCAACATCCACGACCCGAAGGCGGTCGAGGCCGCCGGCATCGCCTACTACGGCATCGGTCGCGGCCGCAGCGTCGCGCGGCCGGAGTTCGCCTGATGCGCGAGATCGACCGCAAGCGCATCCTCGTCACCGGCGGTGCGGGTTTCCTCGGCTCGCATCTGTGCGAGAAGCTGATCGCGCAGGGTCACGACGTGCTCTGCGTCGACAACTACTTCACCGGCAGCAAGGGCAACATCGCCCACCTGCTCGGCCACCCGCGCTTCGAACTGCTGCGCCACGACGTGACGTTTCCGCTGTATGTCGAAGTCGACGAGATCTACAACCTCGCCTGCCCGGCGTCGCCGATCCACTACCAGCACGATCCGGTGCAGACCACGAAGACCAGTGTGCATGGCGCGATCAACATGCTCGGCCTGGCCAAGCGCGTGCAGGCGAAGATCCTGCAGGCCTCCACCAGCGAGGTCTACGGCGACCCGCAGGTGCACCCGCAGCCCGAATCCTACTGGGGCCACGTCAACCCGATCGGCCTGCGTTCCTGCTACGACGAGGGCAAGCGCTGCGCCGAAACCCTGTTCTTCGACTACCGGCGCCAGCACCGGCTGCGCATCAAGGTGGCGCGCATCTTCAACACCTACGGCCCGCGCATGCACCCGAACGACGGCCGCGTGGTCTCGAACTTCATCGTCCAGGCGCTGCGCGGCGAGCCGCTGACGGTCTACGGCCAGGGCCAGCAGACGCGCTCCTTCTGCTACGTCGACGACCTCGTCGACGGCCTGATGCGCCTGATGGCATCGCGCGACGAGTTCACCGGACCGGTCAACCTCGGCAACCCCGGCGAGTTCACCATCCTCGAACTCGCGCAGCGGGTACTCGCGCTGACCGGTTCGGCTTCGCGCATCGAGCACCTGCCGCTGCCCGCCGACGATCCCACCCAGCGGCGCCCGGTGATCGATGTGGCGCATGCGGAACTCGGCTGGCAGCCGACGATCCCACTCGACCGCGGCCTGCCGCCGACCATCGAGTACTTCCGCCAGTTGCTGGGGCAGGCATGAGCGCGATCGCCCTCGCCGAGCAACGTTTCCTGGTCCGGGGGCTGGACCTGGGCGCGGTCGAGCGCGCGCTCGGCAACCTGCTGGGTCCAGGCGTGGACAGCGCCGATCTCTACTTCCAGCACAGCCGCCACGAGGGCTGGAGCCTGGAGGACGGGATCGTCCAGGAAGGTTCGCACGACATCGAGCAGGGCGTCGGCGTGCGCGCCGTGGCCGGCGAAAAGGTCGGCTTCGCCTACTCGGACGAGATCGACGCGGCGGCCTTGCTCGAGGCCGCCGGCAGCGCCCGCGCGATCGCCCGCAGCGGCCGCAGCGGCGCGCTCGCGCAACTGCGCCACGAGGCCGGCCATGCCTTGTACCCGGCGATCGACCCGATCGACAGCGCCGGTTCCGAGGCCAAGGTCGCGCTGCTGAAGGAGATCGACGCCTACGCGCGCAGCCTCGACCCGCGCGTGCACCAGGTGATGGTCAGCCTGTCGGCGGAGGTCGACACCATGCTGGTCGCGCAGAGCGATGGCACCCTGGCCGGCGATGTGCGCCCGCTGATGCAGTTCCGCGTGCAGGTGATCGCCGAGCAGGGCGGGCGCCGCGAGAGCGGTTTCTCCGGCGGCGGTGGCCGGCGCGGGCTGGACGAGTACCTGCAGGGCGACGCCGCGCGTGCGCATGCGCGCGAGGCGGTGCGCCAGGCGCTGGTGAACCTGGAGTCGGTGGCCGCACCGGCCGGCAGCCTGACCGTGGTGCTCGGCAGCGGCTGGCCCGGGATCCTGCTGCACGAGGCGATCGGCCACGGACTCGAGGGCGATTTCAACCGCAAGGGCACCAGCGCCTTCTCGGGCCGCATCGGCCAACGCGTGGCGACCGCGCTGGTCACGGTGGTCGACGACGGTACCCTGCCGGGCCGCCGCGGCTCGCTCGCGATCGACGACGAAGGCACCCCCACGCAGTGCACCACGCTGATCGAGGACGGCGTGCTGCGCGGCTACCTGATGGACAAGCTCAACGCGCGCCTGATGCGCACCACGAGCACCGGCAACGGCCGCCGCGAATCCTTCGCGCACCTGCCGATGCCGCGCATGACCAACACCTACATGCGTCCCGGCCCGCATGCCCGCGAGGAGATCATCCGCTCGGTCAAGAAAGGGCTGTACGCGGCCAACTTCGGCGGCGGCCAGGTCGACATCACCAGCGGCAAGTTCGTGTTCTCGGCCTCCGAGGCCTACCTGATCGAAGACGGCCGCATCACCGCCCCGGCCAAGGGCGCGACCCTGATCGGCAACGGGCCGGAGGTGCTGACGCGGGTCTCGATGGTCGGCGACGACCTCGAGCTGGACGCCGGTGTCGGCGTCTGCGGCAAGGAAGGCCAGAGCGTGCCGGTGGGCGTGGGCCAGCCGACGCTGCGGGTGGACGGGCTGACGGTCGGCGGAACGGGGTAGCAGCGCCGGGCGCAGCGCGAACGGAGATCTACAACAGCTCGATGAGTTCGCCCTCGGGGCCGGCGAGGATGCGCGACGGCAGCGCCACGCGCCGCCCAGCGCGGTCGAGACGGACGAAACCGAGCAGCAGGGGCTGATCGGACACCGCGAACGGAACTGGCTGTGCGCGCAGGAACAGTCGCTGGCCACCGGCCAGCTCGAGTTCGATGCCACCGTCGGAGAGCGTGCGAGACGTCCCCGAAAAGCCGAGTCCACGGTACCAGCCGAGGGTCCGTTGCGGTTCGGCGCAGCTCAGCACCGCCCCTGCGGGTTCGCCCGTCGGAGTCTCCAGCACCGTGGTCCAGGCTCGCGCCGGCGGTGCGCGGTCCGCGGGACGCTGTACGCGCGTCCACCAGCCCTGGCACATGCACGCGGCCCCGGCCAGCCCGGCGATTCCGAGCGCGAGTGCGCGTTCGCGCGACACGCGGGCGGTAGCGGGCGCGTCGAGCGAATCCACCAACACCGTCGCCGCCGCGATCGCTCCGATCCGCATCGCTCAACTCGCGAAGCGCAGCACCTGTTCGGCCGCCGCGAGCACGAAGCCGGTCAGGAAGAACACGTAGCTGAAGCGCAGGTAGCGGTACTTGTGCCGCGCGAGATAGATGCCGATCGAGTACAGGTCGTTGGCGAGGTTCTCGTAGACCGCGGCGTCGGTGCGCAGCGCGTCCGCCCACAACTCGACGAAGCGTTCACGCGGGATCTCGGCGAAGTGCCCGAAGAACATGATGTTGAAGAAACCCGGCAGCTTTTCGGGGTCGTCGATGGTCAACGGCCGGTACTTGGGGAGTACCGCCAGGACCGCCAGCAGCAGTGCCACCAGCGTGAAGCCGGCCAGGGTCAGCATGCTGGTGCGCAACTCGGGATCGTTCAGGCGACCGAGCGCCACCGTCAGCACGATCGAAGACACGGTGATGATGAGATTCGCCTTGGCGTCCGCCATCGCGCTCAACTGCACGTGATGGCGCTGCGCGGCCATGATCGAATAGTCGGCGGTGTTGCGGCCGAGGATGCCCTGGAAGGGCTGGCGCAGGCCGATGTGCGAGCGCCCGGGGATGCTGGAAGGGCTGGTGACGTCGGGCATGGAAGAAGCCGCGGCGGGACTGGCGCCGATCATAGGCCGGGCACGAGGGCACGAGGGCACGAGGGCACGAGGGCACGAAAAGGCTCGCACGGCAGGGAGCCGAAGCCAGGTGGAAGGAAAACCTGGACGGCTGGTTTGCGAGACGAACCGGCATCGTGTGCCTGTCGTGCCCGCACGCCGCCACGCTTCGAAAGGTCCGGGCTAAGATGGCATCGTTCCCAGCCGATTCCTGCCGATGAACCTGCGCGACTTGAAGTACCTCGTCGCCCTCGCCGACCACAGGCATTTCGGGCGCGCCGCCGAAGCCTCCTTCGCCAGTCAGCCCACGCTCTCCACGCAGATCAGGAAGCTGGAGGAAGAGCTCGACGTGCAGATCTTCGAGCGTCAGCCGCGCGGCGTGCTGCCTACCCGCGCCGGTGCGGCGATCATCGAACGTGCGCGTCGGGCGCTGCTGCAGGTGGACGCGATCCGCGAGATCGCCCGCAGCGCGCGCGATCCGGAGGCCGGCAGCCTGCGCCTGGGGATGTTTCCGACGCTCGGACCCTATCTGCTGCCGCACGCGGTACCGGCGCTGCATCGACGCTTCCCGCGCCTGGAACTGCTGCTGGTCGAGGAAAAGACCGACGTTCTGCTGGCGCAACTGGAGCGCGGGGAACTCGACGCCGCGGCGCTGGCGCTGCCGGCCGGAGACGACACCTTCACCGTCGCGGAACTGTTCGAGGAATCTTTCCTGCTGGCACTCCCGCGCGAGCGCGCAGCCGGGTTCCCCGAGCAAGTCCGCATTGAAGACCTGCACGCGCACGAGGTGCTGCTGCTGGAGGAAGGGCATTGCCTGCGCACCCAGGCGCTGTCATTGTGCGAACTCGGCGGCGCCAGCGAACGCGCCGGCTTTCGCGCGACCAGCCTGGAGACCCTGCGGCAGATGGTCGCCGCGAACGTCGGCATGACCCTGCTGCCGCAGTTGTCGGTGATGCCGCCGGTGGCGAACAATGACCACATCGTGCTGCGCGCTTTCGAGGATCCGGTGCCAAAACGGAGCCTCGGCCTGCTGTGGCGCCGCAGCGACGCGCGCGAATCCCTGATGCGGGCGCTCGCAGATGTGATCGCGGAGTGCGCGCGCCACACGCTGGGCATGGACCATGCCTCGGAGCGCGCCGGGCGCCGCAGGCGATGAAGCGTGGATCCCTGCTGCTGCTGGCGATCTGTCTGGGCGGCGCCTGGTGGCACTGGCACACGCGCGAGCCATCGCCGATCACGCGCGCGCCCGGCGTGCTCGCGCCGGATCCGCCACGCCAGCGTGACCTGCCCGCCGGTACGCCGCTGCGTCATGGCGACTTCGATCTGACGCCGCTGGCCGAGTTCAACGTCCAGGCGCGACTGCTGTCGCGTCTGAGCTATCGCTTCGACGAAGGCGCCGCGCTGGCGCCGCTGGACTTCGCGATCGGCTGGGGCCGGATGTCGGACACCGCCGTGATCGAACGCCTCGGCATCCAACAGGGTGCGCGTTTCTTCACCTATCGCTGGGAGGAGCAGCCACCGATCCCGCCCGACGAGATCGTGCGCTCGGCCACCAATGTGCACATCATCCCGGCCGATGCCGGCGTCGCCGGCGCTCTCTCCCGGCTGCGCGCCGGTGAGGTGATCCGCCTCGAAGGACTGCTGGTGGAGGCGCGGCGCGCCGACGGCTGGCACTGGCGTTCCTCCCTGAGTCGCGAGGACAGCGGCGCCGGTGCCTGCGAACTGCTGCTGGTGCAACGGGTTGCGAGGGTGCCTTGAACGCCGGACGGGGAGAGTTTCCGACGCCGCCTCGATCGCGCCGCAGCGCGATCGGCAAACAAACCGTGCGCGGCGCCTCCTGCGAGCACTGCCACTCTTGACTCCCGATTCCGCTCTGCCGATCCACGCCGCCCTGCCCGCGCTGCGCGCGGCGCTGGCGGCGCGCGCGCGGGTGGTGCTGGAGGCGCCGCCGGGGGCCGGCAAGACCACGGCGGTGCCGCTCGCGCTGCTCGACGAGCCGTGGCTGGCCGGGCAGAAGATCCTGATGCTGGAGCCGCGCCGAATCGCGGCGCGTTCCGCGGCCACCTTCATGGCGCGCCAGCTCGGCGAGCAGCCCGGCGGGCGGATCGGTTACCGCATCCGCTTCGAGGCCCGGCCCGGCAGCCGCATCGAGGTGCTGACCGAGGGCATCCTGTCGCGGCTGATCCAGGATGACCCCGCGCTAGCCGGCGTCGGTTGCCTGATCTTCGATGAGTTCCACGAGCGCCACCTGGCCTCCGACTTGGGCCTCGCGCTGGCGCTCGACGCGCAGGCGGGGCTGCGCGAGGACCTGCGCATCCTGGTGATGTCGGCCACCCTCGACGGCGCGCGGCTGGCGCAGTGGCTGGACGCCGAACGCGTGGAGAGCGCCGGGCGCGCGCATCCGGTGGCCATCGAGCACCTGCCGGCGCGCCGCGAGGAGCGTACCGCGCTGCACCTCGCACGCGGCGTCGAACAGGCGCTCGCGCACGGCGAGGGCGATGTGCTCGCCTTCCTGCCGGGCCGGCGCGAGATCGACGAGGCGCAGCGCGCGCTCGCCGCACGCGTGGCGGCGCACATCGACCTGGTCCCGCTGCACGGCGAACTCGCGATCGAGGCGCAGGCGGCGGCGATGACGCCGGCCGCGCCGGGCCGCCGGCGCGTGGTGCTCGCAACCAATGTCGCCGAGTCCAGCCTGACCCTGCCCGGCGTGCGCGCGGTGGTCGATTCGGGCCTTGCGCGCGAGCCGCGCTTCGATCCGAACGTCGGCTTCACGCGGCTGGAAACGGTGCCCATCTCGCTGGCCTCGGCGACCCAGCGCGCCGGCCGCGCCGGCCGCCTCGGGCCGGGCTACGCGCTGCGCCTGTGGTCGCCGGACAAGCGCCTGGACGCCGAGCGCCGCGCCGAGATCGTCGACGCCGACCTCGCGCCACTGGCGCTGGAGCTGGCAGCCTGGGGTGGCGACCAGCTGCGCTTCCTCGATCCACCGCCGGCCGGCCACCTCGCCCAGGCGCGCGAGCTGCTGGTCGCGCTGGACGCACTCGACGAGGCCGGGCGCATCACCGCGCACGGTCGCGAGCTGCTGCGCATCGGCACCCATCCGCGGCTCGCGAACCTGGTCGTGCACGGCCGCCGCGACCCGGCCGCAGGCTGGATCCCGGAGCTGCTGGCCCTGCTCGAAGCGCGCGATCCGCTGGTCGGCGAAGACCGCTTCAGCGAGGACTGGCGCGCGCGCTTCAAGGCCCTGCTGGCGCTG
>JABAQR010000048.1 GCA_019187485.1 Lysobacterales bacterium
GCGCGTCGAGGCGCGTGTGCTCGCACAGTTGCGGCGGCTGCCCGAGCGCAACTCGGTGGCCGCGCTGGTGGTCGACAACCAGTCGCTGGAGACTCTCGCCTACGTCGGTTCGGCCGACCTGCTGGATGCGGATCGCGCCGGGCACGTCGACATGGTCGCGGCCGCGCGCTCCCCCGGATCGACCCTGAAACCTTTTCTCTACGGCATGGCGCTGGACCAGGGCCTGATCCACTCGATGAGTCTGCTGGTGGACGCACCGCAGTCTTTCGATGGCTATCGGCCGGGCAACTTCATGGAGCGCTTCCACGGCCCGATCAGTGCCACCCAGGCACTGCGACTGTCGTTGAACGTGCCTGCCGTCGACCTGCTCGACCGCGTCGGTCCGGCGCGCTTCGCCGCCATGCTGGAGAACGCCGGGCTGCGCTTGCGCATGCCCGAGGGCACCGCGCCGAACCTCGCGCTGATCCTCGGCGGCGGCGCCACCACCCTGGAAGAACTGGTCGGCGCCTATCTCGCGCTGGCGCGCGGCGGACTCGCGGCGCGCCCACGGCTGCGAGCGACCGAGCCCGTGCACGAACGCTACCTGATGAGCCCGGGGGCGGCCTGGATCGTGCGTCGCATGCTCGAACGCGATCCCAACGACAGCCTGGCGGCGCGCAGCTTCGACACCGCCAGCCGCGTCAGCCTCGCCTGGAAGACCGGCACCAGCTACGGCTTCCGCGACAGTTGGGCGCTCGCGGTCACCCCCGAGCACACGCTCGGGGTCTGGATCGGGCGCCCGGACGGCACACCGCAACCCGGTCAGTTCGGCGCGATCACCGCCCTGCCCCTGCTGATCGAAATTGCCGATGGTCTGCCGCTGCGGCGCGCGCGCGACCTCGCGCCGCCACCGGTGAGCGTCGCCGAGCGCACGATCTGCTGGCCGCTCGGTGGCGACGCGGCCAGCACCGCGCCGGAACATTGTCATCGACGCTGGCACGCTTGGGTGCTCGACGGCACCCTGCCGCCGACCTTCGCCGACCGCCAGCTCGGCGTCTGGCGTGGCGGCCTGGTGCAGTACTGGCGTCACCGCGGCAACGGTCGGCGGCTGAACCTCAGTTGCGGCGCGGCCGCGGACGGCGATCTGGTGACGGTCGCGCGCTGGCCGGCGCTCGCCTACCCGTGGCTGACCTCCGCGCTGCGCGCGCGCAGCGAGCTGCCGGCGCTCGCGTCCGGCTGTGCCGCCGATGAATACAGCGCCGGGCTGCGCATCGCCGGCCTCGACGATGGCAGCGTGCTGCGCGCACCGAGCAACCGACCGGGAGCACTCACGGTGCGCGTGCAGGCGCTCGGTGCCGACGACGAGATCCACTGGTTGCTGAACGACCGCCTCGCCGGCCGCACCCGCGGTCTGTCCCCCCTGGAACTGCGCTTCGAACACAATGGCGACCAGCACCTGGTCGCGATCGACGCTGGCGGGCGCCACGCGGCCGTGCGCGTACGCACGATCATGCAGTGATCCGCCCGCTCCGCTTCGGTGCGGGTGGAACTCCCACCAGGTGCCCCCGGATCGAATCGGATGCCGGGTGGCTCTACAGCATCCCCGTTTCCAGCTTCGCCGCCTCGCTCATCATGTTCTGGTTCCACGGCGGGTCGAACACCAGTTCGACATCGGCTTCGGTCACGGTCGGGATCAGTTCGAGTTTGCTGCGCACATCGCTGATCAGGGTCTCGCCCATCCCGCATCCAGGCGCGGTCAGCGTCATCTTGACTTCGACCCGGCGCTGGCCGTCGTCCAGGCGCAGCAGGTTGCACTCGTAAACCAGGCCCAGCTCGACGATATCGACCGGAATCTCCGGGTCGAAGCAGGTGCGCAATTGCTCCCACACCAGCGCCTCGACGTCCGCGTCGCCAGCGCCCTCCGGCAGTTGCGGCGCCGCCAGCGGCGGCTTGCCGATCGCATCGGCGTCGTGACCGGCCACGCGGAACAGGTTGCCCTCCACGTACACGGTGAAGCTGCCACCCAACGCCTGGGTGATGTAGCCGACGCTGCCGGCGGGCAGTTCGACCTGTTCGCCGCTCGGCACCATGATCGCCGGACAGTTGCGTTCGAACTTCACCGGCTCGCTGGTTCTGCTGTACATGCTCGGTTCCGGCCCCTCGATGTTGAACCGGTCCGATGCCGGCTGCGGGTACGAATGTTGCGTCTACAATGCCTGAGTTCAACGTCGACGGATTCTCGCCATCGTGAAGGCAGGCGTTGCCCGCTGGCAATCGTGCAGGGTCTGGTCGCTGCGATGGCCGCTCGCCCTGCTGTGCTGGCTTGCGGGCACGAGCGCCGTGGCGCTGGATCCGGACAAAGCCTTCCGTCACTACGTCCACGACCGCTGGACCATCGAAGACGGACTGCCGCAACTGTCGGTACTGGCAATCGCCCAGGACGCCACCGGTTATCTGTGGCTGACCACGCAGAACGGGGTGGCGCGCTTCGATGGCGTGCGCTTCCGCATCTACAACGTCGAAAATACGCCCGCGCTGCGTGCGAACATCATCGACAAAGTCCATCTGGGCAGCGACGGCAGTCTCTGGTTCGCATCCTCGCGCGGACTGACGCGCATGCGCGAGGGGGTATGGACGGGCATCGAACTGGCTCCCGACCGCGATGTCGTGGTCAGCGCATTCGCCAACGACATCGACGGCAGGCTGCTGGTCGGCACCGACGACGGCCTGTACCGCGTCGACGACGCCGGCGCGATGCGGATCGCGCTCGCGGGGACCGCAATCATGGCGCTGGCGCGCAGCGGCAGCGCGGTCTACGCCGCCAGCAACGGCGCCGTGCATGAGCTCAGAGGCGAAACCGTTCGCGTGCATCGCCTGCCCGGAGCGGACGCCGCGCCGACCGCGACTTCGCTGTGGGCGGCGCCGGAGGGTCTGTACGCCGGTACCCGGCGCGGCCTTTACCGGCTGGTGGACGGACGCTGGGAGACGCCCGACTGGGCACGGGCGATCGACCAGTCGCGCATTGAATCGTTGTTCCGCGATGGCGACGGCAACCTCTGGATCGGCAGCACCGAAGGCGCCTGGCGCCACCACCCCCGACGAGGTCTGGAGCGCTGCCTGAGCGCGAATCTGCCGGCCACCGCCTGGATTTCCGCCTTCTACGAGGATCGCGAGAACAATCTGTGGATCGGCAGCCTGACGCACAGCCTGACGCGGGTCTGGAACGGCTGGGTGGCGCGCATCAACGCCGAAGACGGCCTGACGGACCCCTTCGTCTGGAGTGTGCTCGGCGACGACCAGGGCAGACTGTGGATCGGCAGCAACAGCGGCATCGAAGTACTCGAACCGGGGGGGCGCGTACGCCCGGTGGTCAGCACCCGCGAGCTCCCGGATTCCTCGGTCTACAACCTGTTCCGCACGCGCGCGGGCGATCTGCTGGTGGGCACCCGCGCCGGGCTCGCGCGCTGGGACGGCCGCCATTTGCGGCGCGATCGCATCCACGATCCGCTCGGGAATGTCGCCATTCGTGCGATCGTTGAGGAAGATCCGCAGCACTTCTGGATCGGCACCAGCGACGGCCTTTACGAGCAGACGGGTGAGGGTCTGGAACTGCATGGCACCGAACGCGGCCTGAAAGAACCGCACATCCGCGCACTCGCCCAAACCCAACGCGGCGAGTTGTGGGTGGGCACCGAGCGCGGCCTCTACCGCGGCGTCGACGGCCGCTACCGACGCATCGACCAACCGCCGGAACTGGCGCCCGCGCTAGTCACCACGATACTGCCCTGGCGCGACCAGAAGCTGCTGATCGGGACCATGGATGCCGGTCTCTTCGTCGGCACCCTGGGCACGCTGCGTCAGGCCACCACTGCCCACGGCCTACCTTACAACAGCGCCTTCGCGCTCGCCGCGGACAATGCCTGGATCTACGTGACCAGTCCCGAAGGCGTGTATCGCATCGCCAGTGGCGAGCTCGAGCGTTTTCACGCCGAAGGCGGCCGCCTGGTTGGCGACATGATCGTGCAGACCGGCAATCGGCACGCCGGCGCCTTACGCACCCGCTGCTGCAACGGCGGCGCCCAGGCGCGCATCGCCCGCCTCGATGGCGAGTTGTGGTTGCCCACACTGGACGGGGTGCTGCGTCTGGACACCGCGCGCGTACGTCGCAGTAACCTGTCGCCGCCAGTCGTCGCCGAAACCCTGGAGCATCTGAACACCACGCGTGAGGGCGGCGGGCCCTTCGTACTCGACGGCCGCAGCGGCGACATCGCGATCTCCTATGCCGGGCTTGCTCTGCAGGATCCCACCGGACTGCGCTTCCGTTATCGCCTGGTCGGTTATGACGAGCGCTGGCGCCTGGCCGGCGACCGGCGCACGGTCTACTACACCAATCTGGCCCCCGGCAGCTATCGCTTCGAGGTGATCGCGACCAGCAGTGCCGGCCTCGACAGCCCACACCCGGCGACGATCACCTTCCGACTGGTGCCGCCCTTCTATCGTGCATCCTGGTTCCGGATCCTGCTCGCACTGCTCGGATGCGTGCTCATGGCCTTGGGCTGGCAGGCCTATCGTCGACGTTTGCGCGCGCGTGAGGGCGCACTCGAGGAACTGGTCCGTCGGCGCACGGCTGAACTGGATCGCGCCAACGAGCGTCTGCGCGCGGCCAATCGCGCGCTCGTGGAGGAATCCCACACCGACGCACTCACCGGGCTGCGCAATCGCCGTTTCCTCGCGCACCACATGGCCAACTGGCGGCGCGCGACCGGCGACAGCCGTCCGCAGCGGTTGGCGCTGGTATTGCTGGACCTCGACCACTTCAAGCGCGTCAACGACCTGCACGGGCACCTGGCCGGCGACGAAGTGCTGCGCCAGCTCGCCGGTGTGCTCAACCGGGTTGCCGGCGAACACGGCATCGCACTGCGTTGGGGCGGTGAGGAGTTCATGCTGGTGATGCCGGCGGAGTCGATCGTGGATGCCACGCAATTCTGCGAGCGACTGCGTGCCGAGGTGAGCGCGCACGAGTTCGTGCACGCCACCGGCGCGCGCACGCGCCTGACCGCATCGATCGGCTACGCGCTGTTCCCGGCGCTGGCCGACAAGAGCGATGCCGAAGACTGGAATCTGGCGCTGGAGCTGGCCGACGCCGCCTTGTATCTGGTCAAGACCGGTGGTCGCAATGGCTGGGCGATCGTGCATGCACGCGCGCACGCCGGCATCGCCGACCTCAGTGGCGTCGGCGGGCGTCTGCGGGAACTCGCCCTCGCCGGCCTGCTGCTGATCGAGACCGACAACCGCCAGCGCCTGCGCGGTGCCGCGCTGGCGCAGATCGGCGACACGCATTGATGGAGCCAGATCATCCGGAGATCCCTCGCGCCGACTGCGGGCCGCGATGGTGTCCGGTACGTTCATGGCGGAGCCGTGGAGGACCTGGGGCAAAGCGGCACGGTACGACAGCACCGTTTCCCGCAGCCACCCGCGCTGACCGCTGCGGCAATCCGTCGATCGCGACCGGGGGCTCGATGTCCGTGGCTCGGGCATCATCGGGCGGATGGCCGTCTCCAACGTGGTGCGCATGCTCAACACCCTGCTCGCTGCCGTCGCGGCCCTGCTCGCCGCGACGGCACTCGGTGCGCTGTGGTCGCTGTTCGGGCTCGCCGCTGGCAGCCGCGCCGCCTGGATGGCGCCGATCACGTCCCTGCTGCTGGCACTGCTGCTGCGCTACAACCAACACCCGCCCGGCCCGGGCAGGGCCTGCGCGAGCCTGTCGCTGGCCTTGCTGTGCAGCATGCACGCGAGCTACCTCATCGCCGCCGGATTCGTCGCCGCATCGATGGGCTTGAACCTCTTCGATACCCTGCGTGCGATCGGCCCGGACATGGCCTGGTCGATCACCCGCGCACACCTCACCGGCTTCGATCTCCTCTGCCTGACGCTCGCTCTGCTGGTCGCGGTCGGGCTCGGCTGGCGGCAACCGGGAGAAAGCGCGGTCAGATCCGGGAAAGGAAGCAATGCGAGACGATGCAGGCCGCCGCGGTAGTGCGCACCGGCTGCCTTCCTCAGCCCGGAGACCAACGGCGATGCCCCGGTTCTGCATCGCGTCGCGGACCACAACCCGTCTCGAAACGTGTTTCGGGCATCGCCAGCAGGGCGCGCAGCACGCGCAGCAGGGCTTCCAGGTCGAAGCGGTTGTGCTGCATCACCCGCAGCAGATCGCCGGTATCGCCATGCGCGAGGAAGGTACGCCAGGCGCGCGGGGCTTCGCCGCCGGGCAGATCGTGCGCGCGCTCGCGACCGGCGAGCATGCGTTCGGCGGTGGTCAACCGGCAGTCGGGCCAGCGGCCGCGGAATGCGCGTCGGACCGGATACAGCAGATCCCAGTGACCGAGACCGGCCGCGACGGCGCCGCGGCGATGCAGGGTTTCCAGGGTGCGCAGGGCCGGCAGATCGAAGCGCTTGCCGTTGTAACTGACCAGCCAGGGCACGCCACGGCATTCCTCCGCCCACGCGTCCACCAGTGCCGCCTCGCCGGCCAGCCGCGTCAGCAGATATTGCCGCAGCAGCCAGCCGTCGCCATCCCGACGCAGCACACCGAGCAGGAAGACCTTGAGACCGACGCCCCCGGCAAGCCCGCTGGTTTCGGTGTCGAACAGACACAGTTGCTCGCGGTCGACCACCTCCGCCGACCACGGCGCCCGCAGACCTTGCGCGAGTTCCAGTCCGGCCAGACGCGCACGCGATTCGCCGACGCGGACCTCGTGCAGGCGCAAGCCTGGCGCCAGTTCACGGCCCGGCAGCTCTCCGGCGCGCGCCCCTGCCGATCGGCCGGTCTGGCGGCAGGATCGCTCGGTCGCCAGCAGACGCAGATGCGCCAGTCGTTCCCGCCAGGCGCTGTCGCCCGGCGCCGGAGGCGAGGCCACGGGTGGCGACACCGGATTCCCCGGCAGTGCGGCAGCACACGCAAGCGGATCGACCGGTGCCGGCAAGGGGCTGCTCCCGCGCAATTGCTGCAGGCGCTGTCGTAGCGGACGCACGCCGACCCGCTCGGTTCAGGCGTGTCGGTACGCGCCGGACGGGACCGGCGTGGATGCCGCCCGGCGCGTGTCCGCAGCGGCGGCCGCCACGCCCGATTTGCCGTCGCCGCCGTCGTCAACAACGTCGGTGCGGCATCCGGTGATAGTCCTCGATCCATCGCTTGCCGGAGGCGGCTCGCACAGCAGTTGCAGCACGCGCAATGCGCACGTCCTGGGAGCGCGCGTCCGGTCGGCACCGAGGACCGGGCCAACGCAGGCGGGGCAACCGACATCGCAGCGACAACCGGACACCAGTCCGATGGCGGTCGCAATCAATTCATCGCGTCGATCGAACAGGGGGCGCGTCAGACCAATGCCGCCCGGGTAGTTGTCGTACAAGTACACGGTCGGCGCAAAATCCGCGAGTGCGGCCACGTCCAGGGCCACGCCCCCAGGGCCGCGCAGCTCGCCGCGCCCCCTGGACGCGATCCGCGCCGACCAGTCGCCCTCGCCGCTGCCGACCGCCTTGCCCAGGTCGCGCGACTCGGACATCGACAACAGCGTCGCCACCGTATGCAGCGCGTAGGCGGCTCCCAGGAAGCCGTCCAGCGCCTCATGGCGCGAGTCGAAGGCGTGATCGATGGCCTGCGGGGTCAACCGCCACCACAGCGCGGTGGTCTGCAGTTGCCGATCCGGCAGGTTGACCGGGCCATAGCCGATGTTCTCGTGGCTGTAATACCGGATCTTCTTGTAGCCGGTGACCCGGGTGACCACGTGCACCTCACCGTGCCGTGCCACGCCCTCGCCCGCGGCCGCTTCGCCGAATTCGGCGAGCGGCTTCAGGCGCGTGTAGTCGATCGCGTCCGTGTAGTAATCGACGTGGGTGCGCACGACGTAGGCCTTGCGCCCGATCCAGTCGAGTTTCTCGACCTGCCAGGGAACCGACTGCACCATGTAGATCGCACCCTCGTACACGTTCAGCGCCGCCGAGGAGTAGTCGACCTCGGCGATGATCGTCTGGCGACCATCGGTGCGGTCGACGACGACGAAGTTGCCGTCCGCCACCGAACGCAGGTTGACCGCATTGGCCGGATAGCTGTCGTCGATCCAGTGCCAGAGCCTGCCGTCGCGATGCAGCACGCCCTCGTCGGCCAGATATTCGAGGAACTCGTGGATTTCGCGCGCGCCGTAGGTGTCGTCCTGCGCGAACGGCAGTTCGAAGGCAGCGCAGCGGATGTGGTCCAGCAGGATCAGCAACTGGTCCGGATCGATGCGCGCGTGCTCCGGAGAGCGTTCCAGGAAATAGGCGGGGTTGCGCACGACGAACTGGTCGAGCGCCTCGCTGCCGGCGACCAGCACACCCAGCGTGCTCTGCTGGCGACGACCGGCGCGGCCCAACCGCTGACGGGTCGCCGCGATGCTGCCCGGATAGCCGCACAGCAGGGCCACGTCGAGTGCGCCGATATCGACGCCCAGTTCCAGCGCCGAGGTGCTGACGATCGCGTCTAGCGCCCCCTGGCGCATCAGCTTTTCGGTCAACCGACGCTCGTCTGGCAGATAGCCGCCGCGGTAGGCACGCACGCGCGCCGGCTTGCGCGGATCGTGATCGAACACGTCTTTCAGATATTTGGTCAGCACTTCGACCATCAGCCGCGACGGCGCGAACAGGATCGCCTTCAGACCCGTCTTGAGCGCCATCCGCGCGAGCTTGCTGACCTGCGAGCGCGCCGAGGCACGAATAGCGAGATCGGGGTTGACCAGTGGCGGGTTCCAGAACAGCAGATGGCCGGCGCCGCACGGCGCACCGCTGCGAGTGATCGCCTGCATCGAGCGACCGGTCAACGCCTGCGCGTGCTCGCGCGGATTGCCGATGGTGGCCGAGCAGCAGATGTATTGCGGGCGCACGCCGTAGAAGGTGCAGATGCGCTGCAACCGACGCAGCACGTTGGCTACGTGTGCGCCGAATACGCCGCGGTAGCCGTGCACCTCGTCGATCACGATGTAGCGCAGCGATTGGAAGAACTGCGCCCATTTGGTGTGATGTGGCAGGATCGCCTGGTGCAGCATGTCCGGATTGGTGACCACCACGTCGCCGTGCGTGCGCACCGCCCGACGCGCGTCCGAAGGCGTGTCGCCGTCGAAGGTGCACGCGCGCACCCCGAGTTCGCCGGCGCGGTTCAGCTCCAGCAACTCGGCGACCTGGTCCTGCGCGAGTGCCTTGGTCGGGAACAGGTACAACGCCTTCGCGCGCTCCTTCAGCGCGGCGTCCAACACCGGCCCGTTGAAACACAGGGACTTGCCGGACGCGGTGGGCGTCGCGATCACGCAGTCTTCTCCACCCGTGATCGCGGCCCATGCCTGCGCCTGGTGGCTGTACAGCCGCGCAATGCCGCGGGTCTGCAAGGCCATGCGCAGCCGCGGGTGCAGTTCGGCCGGCAGTTCCGCGAATTGCCCGGGCTGCGCCGGCGTAACCGCTTCACCGGTGATGCAGCCGCGGTACTTGCGCTTCAGCCGGGCCAGCAGTGCGGGCAGGCGGCCCGCACCAGCGGCATCGACCGGGAACTCCGGCTCGACTTCTTGCAAGCGCGCGTCTAAGCTCACGCCAAGTTCTCTTTTCGTTCTCCCGTGACGCAGCGTAGAGAACCAATGGGAAACACGCAAGCATTTTCGCTGACCCAGGGGCAACACCAGTTGCTCCGGCATCTGATCGAACGCTCCCGTCGTGGCGAGACACCGGCGACGCTTGATCGCTTGTGCGCAGAACTGGGCCTGGCCTCGCGCGGCTCGCTGCACAAACAGGTCAAGGCACTGGTGGCGGCCGGTCTGGTCGAACCCATGGACGGCAAGCAGCGTGGCGTACGCTTGCGCGATGCGGGCATCGAGGAAGGCACGCTGCCACTGCTCGGGCGGATCGCCGCGGGCCGACCCATCGACGCCATACCCGGCCATGATCGTGTCGGGATTCCCACGGCGATGCGCCCTCGCGGCGAGGGGTACGCGCTCGAGGTGCGCGGCGATTCGATGCGCGAGGCCGGCATTCTCGATGGCGACATCGTGGTCATCGAGGTCGACCGGCAGGCCCGCTCCGGCGACATCGTGGTCGCGCTGATCGATGGCGAATCGGCGACCCTGAAGCGCCTGCGCAGCCGCGGCGAATGGATCGAGCTCGAAGCCGAAAACCCGGCGCACCCGACCCAGCGCTATGCAGCCGACCGCGTGCAGGTGCAGGGTGTGCTCTGCGGTCTGTTGCGGCGCTATCGCTGAACGACCGACGCATCCGCGGACCGCGAACCGGACTCGCAGTCAGCCCGCATTCCGGCATTTGTGGCAAGACTCCGACATCTGCCTTCGAGCTCACCCTCTACCCTTGACCCGGTACGGTTCTTGCCGGCCACGCAATCCGGGCGGCCGGGTGGATTCCGGGACGGGGCCCATCGATTCGAAAAACGCCCATCTGCCGACACGTTCCCAGGGCCATGGTGATCGCCGCCGCCGGGCATCCCGGCCGCGCGGCGGCCGGCGCGAAAGGATGCTCGAACGGAGGAGTCCGCATGAAATTGGCATGGATCATCTGGCTGGGTTCGTTCTCCCCCGCGCCATTGGCAGACCCGGTCTGCCTTGCCACCACCGTCTACCTGGAATCCCGCAATCAGATTCGCGACGGACAACTCGCGGTCGCCGAGGTCGCGCTGCGACGCCGCGACAGCGGTCGCTACGGCAATCGCCTGTGCGAAGTGCTGATGCAACCCAAACAGTTCGCGCTGACCCTGGCCTCGCCCGACCAGCGCATCGACGACTGGCCGGCGTTCTGGGAATCCTGGAAGGTCAGCGCGCAGGCGCTGCGCAACTGGGCCCTGCCGGAGCCGCAACGGCGTCTGATCGTGCCCGGCGCCGATCACTTCCTGGCCTTCGAACGCGTCCGTGTCGGTTGGTCCGGCGGCGCGCCCCTGCACGTGATCGGCGACCACGGCTTCTACCGGGTGGACTGAGGCACCGGCAACCGCTCGTCGATGCAGGATTGCCACCCGACGCTCGCAAGCATCGGACAGTACACCCGTTTCACTCCAGCTTCTTCTCCGCTTGCTCGTGCTCGCGCACCGAACGCGCGACCAGACCGATGCCGATCGCGATCATCCCCAGCATCACCAGCGTGTTGTAGAGGCTGGTCGAAGCGAAATAGACGCGCAGATTGGCGATCACGCCGGCGAGGATGATGACGATGCCGGCTGCCACCAGCGACCAGCCGAGCATCGACTTGCCGTTGTAAAAGACCAACCCGAGCCCGATCAGGAAGGGCAGCAACGACAGGCCGAACGCGTCGTAACCCCACAGGCTCCAGCCACCGCTGGCGACGGTCACCTGCTCCATCAGCAGGTAGCCGCCGGCAACCATCAGGCCGAGGCCGAAGAGGAACTCGCCGAGGCCTCCAGAGGTACCTCCCGCACCGCGCATGCGCCGCCTCCCGGATCGATGACAGTCCCAGTATGCCTCGTCGGAACCGCATCGGCCGGCGGAATGACGACAAGAGGATGATCAGACTGGGTGCGTGGCGAACCCCCGACCGCGGCAGCGAGGGTGTCGTCAGGGCCGTGCGCACGCCTCCCGCACCGGCGTCAGGGAAATACGCCCGCGATCCGCAGTCCGAGGTCTTCTTCCCAGCCGAGCGCGAGGTTGAGGTTCTGGATCGCCTGGCCGGCCATTCCCTTGACCAGGTTGTCGATCGCGACCAGCACACAGGCCGATCCGGCGCGCGCCTCGACCGCGATGTCGGCGAAGTTGCTGCCGGCCACCGCGGCCACGCGCGGCGTGCCGTCGACCAGGCGCACGAAGCGGGCATCGCCGTAGGCGTGCTCGAAGGCGGCACGCAGCGTCGCCCGCTCGAGCCCCGGTGCCGGGAAGGCGATGCTGGCGAAGATGCCACGCACCAGCGGCGCCGACTGCGGCACGAAAGCGAAGTCGATGCCGGCGCGCTGTTCGTCCAGGGTGCGCCGGACTTCGCCCTCATGCTGGTGCGCCAGCACCTTGTAGGCGCGCAGGTCGTTGGCGCGAGTCGGGTGGTGGGTGGTGTCGCTGGGGCTGGCGCCGGAGCCGGAAGAGCCGGTCACGGCCGTGATCGACACCCACGGCGGCGAGTGCGGGCCGAGCCTGGCGAGTGGCAGCAGGCCGAGTTGCAGTGCCGTGGCGAAACAGCCGGGATTGGCGATCCGGCGCGCACCGCGCAGGGCCTCGCGGCGCCACTCCGACAGGCCGTAGACGAAGTCGGGCAGGCGCTCCGGGCACGGGTGCTCGCCACCGTAGGACTGGCGGAACGCTGCCGCATCGGCGAGGCGGAAGTCGCCCGAGAGATCGATCACGGTCAATCGCTCGGCGAGGTCGACCCGTTGCCACGCAGCCTCCAGGGTGGGCAACTGCTTCGCGAACTCGCCGTGCGGCAGCGCCGCGAACAGCACCGGGCGTTCGCACTGCGCGAGCGCGCGCCAGTCGGGCGTCTCCACGAATGCGCCGCGCACCAGGCCGCGCAGGTGCGGATGCACCGCACCGAAGTCCTTGCCGACGTGCTGGCGCGAGGCGCCGGCAACGCTGCGCAGCCGCGGGTGGCCAGCCAGCAGCCTCAGCAGTTCGCCGCCGCCGTAGCCGGATGCGCCGAGGATTGCGATATCCATGTCACGGGTTTCCGAGTCGACAGGAAAACTGTGGGAGCGGCTTCAGCCGCGATCCTCGGCAGTCGCGAGGCAAGTCGCCAGCAATCGCCGCTGAAGATGCTCCCACATCGGTGCTTCATCCCAGCCGCTTGCGCACCAGCTGCAAGGCCAGCTCGCCGAGCGCACGCGGGTCGACGCGGGCGTTGCGGGCCGGGATGCCGAGGCGTTCGACGAAACGCTGGCCGACCGCGTTGTCGGTGGCCGGGCCGGCGACCATGTCGACTTCGATGCCGTAGCTCTCGCGCAGGTTCTCGATGCCGCCGGCGACGCCGACCGGATCGTTGGCGCAGAACACGAAACAGCAGCATTGCGCGCGCAGCGCCTCGTCGGCGAGGATCGCCTGCACGCCGTACTCGCCCATGATGCCGTCGCCGGTCTCCGCGACGATCACGTCCACGCCTTTCGCCGCGATCTCGCTGAGCACCTTGTGCGCGGTCTGTGCGGCGCTCTCCGGACCGGAGCAGACCACGCCCGCGTCGGTGAAGTCGGCGATCACTTCGGCACCGTGGTCGTAGAGGTGCAGGGTGTCGCGCATCAGCGAGATGCCGGTGAGCTTGGACCCACCGACCTTGTAGCCGGCCTGGTGCAGCGCGCGCACCATCGCCGAGCCGGCGAGCGTCTTGCCGGCGTTCATGCAGGTGCCGAGGATGAACACGATCGGCACCTTCGGCGCGCTGGGCACGCCCTGCAGCGCGTTCTGGCGGATGTGTGCGGGAATACCCGCGCGCGACTGGAACTCCGGGAAGGCGAGCACCTGTCCCAGAACTTCGAGCTGGAAGGGCTTGCCGACGTCCGGGTTGTAGGACACGCAGTGACCCATCACGCCGCCGATGTTGAGCATGTTGATGCCGTCGCCGACCTTCAGCTCGGTTGGCATCACGCCCTCGTAGCCGTGCAGCGCGTGGCGCTTGCCGAGCGCGCCGACCACGAGGTCGCCGTCGTGCAGCGTCATCCAGCGCCCATGCACGTCTTCGAGCTGGTTGTAGGTGCTCTTCTCCCCGTGCACCCGCACGGCCACCGCCGAGCCCTCCTCGCACAGGATGTGCTCGCTCAGCGTCAGCGTGCGCGAGAGCTTGAGGTTGCGGGTGACGGAAGCGATCTTGTCGACGGTCAGGCGCATGGGTGTGAGTAGTGAGTGGTGAGTGGTGAGTGGTGAGTGGCAGAAGCTGGTGATTCAGACTCTGCCGTGCTTGCGGTCGGATCTCAGGAGGCCGTTGATCAGTCGAAAGACGTTCTCGAGCCTCTCGACGATGGCTGGGGAACGTTGCAGCCATTGCATGTCCGCCGCAATCCAGAGTTGTGTGTCGAGTTCAGTGAGCGAGCCTCTGGCGATCTGAAGGAAGCGCCTGAACTCAGCACGCGTCCCCCGACCTGCGCCTTCGGCGATGTTACTCGCGACCGAGACGGCGCTCCGGCGAATCTGCGACTGCAGCCCGAAGCGCTCGCTGTCCGGCATCGACTGGCTGGCATCGAAGACATCTCTCGCGAGACGCATCGCCTCCTTCCAGACATCGAGTTCATAGTGTTTGGGTCTGAGCGCCACAGCCAGTCCTTGCGACAATTCGCTTCTGCCACTCACTACTCACTACTCACTACTCACTACTCACTACTCACACCACTCACCGGGCGCGCGGAACGCGCGCCCAGAGCCACCTGCTGCGCCACTCCGAACAGCTTGCAGTATCCCCTCGCCTCCTCGCCGGTCCAGGCCTTGGCGCCTTCGCCGTAGCTGGCGACTCTGGACTGCATCAGGCTGTGCGGGGAGCGGACGCCTTCGACCTGGGCGACGCGTGGATACAGGGTCATGCGGACGTCCCCGCTGACGCTGGCCTGGGAGGACGCGAGGTAGGCTTCGAGGTCGCGGCCGACGGGGTCGAAGTAGTGACCCTCGTGCAGCAGGCTGCCGTAGAGGTTGCCGAGCGATTCCTTCCAGAACAACTGCTTGCCGGAGAGCACCAGTTTCTCCAGCTCGCGATGCGCCTGGATCAGCAGGTGCGCGGCCGGCGCGGAGAAGCCGACCCGGCCCTTGATGCCGAGGATGGTGTCGCCGAGGTGGATGCCGCGGCCGATGCCGTACCGCTCGCCGAGTGCGTTCAGCGCCGCGACGATCGCGACCGCGCCGAGCGCCTGCCCGTCCAGCGAAACCGGTTCGCCGTGCTCGAAGCCGAGCGCGAGCGTGCGCGGCGGCAGATCGGATGCGATGGCGCCGCCCGGATAGGCAGAATCCGGCAGGTGCTGCCAGGAATCGTGGGTTTCCCGGCCACCGACCGACGTGCCCCACATGCCCTCGTTGACCGAGTAGGCGGTGGTCTTCGCGGGCACGACGACACCGCGCTCGGCCAGCCAGCGGGTCTCGTCCTCGCGCGACAGTGCCAGTTCGCGGATCGGTGTGATCAGCTGCTTGTCGGGGCACAGCGCGCGGAAGGCGACGTCGAAGCGCACCTGGTCGTTGCCGGCGCCGGTGGAGCCGTGCGCGATCGCCGCCGCACCCAATTCGTTGGCGACCTCGGCGACGCGTTTCGCCTGGCAGACGCGTTCGGCGGACACCGACAGCGGGTACAACTGGCCGCGCAGGACGTTGCCGTACAACAGGTAACGCAGGTAGTCGTTCCACAGCTCCTGGCGGGCGTCGATGGTGCGGTGCGCGGCGACGCCGAGCCGGTGCGCCGCCGCCTCGATGCGCGCGAGTTCGGCGGCGTCGAAGCCGCCGGTGTTGACCGTGACCGTGGCCACGTCGAAGCCGCGTTCGCGCAGGTGCAGCACGCAGAAGGAGGTGTCGAGGCCGCCGGAGAAGGCGAGTACGCAGAGGGGCTGGGACATGGGGCTACAGGCTCACGGAGAGGTCTGGTATCGAGTGTGAGAGCGGGTGCACCGCGCGACCCGGGGCTGCGGGGTTCACGGCGCGAACACCCGCGCTTCGACCGCATCCAGCAGCACCCGGCGCTGCTCGAGCACGGCCGCGTTCCCGGCGAGGTCCGCTGCGTAGTCGGACAGGCCCAGTGCGCCGAGGCCGCCGCAGTGCGTGGCCGACAGCGCGTCGCGGTCGGGCACGAAGCGTCCAGCCAGGACCGCCTCGCCGACCTGGCGGTAGGCGTCGCGAAAGGTCGCGCCTGCGGCGACCAGCGCGTAGGCCTGGTGCGCCGCATACAGCTCGTCGCCCATCGCCGCGTTGCTGCGGGAGGCGTCGACGCTTAGTACCGGGATGAGGCGCGCGAGCACGTCGAGCGTCGATGCGGCGGCGTCGATCCCGGCCAGCAGCGGGCGCTTGTGCAGCTGGAAATCGCGGTGGTAGCTGCCCGGCAGGCCGGACACGATCTGGCGGTGCCAGTCCGCGATGCCGCGCAGTTCGCGGCAGCGCCCGCGCGCCAGCTCGAGCACGTCCGGATTGCGCTTCTGCGGCATGATCGACGAACCGGTCGTGTAGGCATCCGGCAGCCGCACATAGCCGAACTCCTCGGTCGAGTACAGCGACAAGTCCCAGCACAGCTTCTCGAGCGTTCCGGCGAGCGAGGCCAGCCAGTCGAGCAAGGCCTGCTCGTGGCGACCGCGCGAATTCATCACGTCTACCGGCGCGCGCTGCACGCGCGAGAACCCGAGCAATGTGGCGACGCGCTCCCGGTCCAGCGGCAGGGGCACGCCGAAGCCGGCGGCGGCGCCGAGCGGGCAGCGGTCGAGCCGGCGCCAGAGACCATCGGCGGCTTCCAGTTCCTCGACCAGCCCCTCAACGTATCCGGCGGCCCATTGTCCCCAGCTCGACGGCATCGCCCGCCGCAAGTGGGTGTATCCCGGCAGGGCGATGTGCTCATGAGCCTGCGCGAACTCGAGCAGCGCAGCCGCGAGCGTGTGCACCTGCCCGGCCAGCGCCAGCAAGCGCGCGCGCAGCAGCAGGCGCAGCGCGACCAGCACCTGGTCGTTGCGCGAGCGCCCGAGGTGGATGCGCTTGCCGGCCTCGCCGACGCGCGCGATGAGCGCGTGCTCGAGCGCGGTGTGGCCGTCTTCCTGTTCGGCGGAAATCGGCAGCTCGCGCGCATCGACCACCGGCTTCAGCGCCGCCAGCGCGGCGATCAGTGTCGCGCCATCGGATTCCGACAACAGGCCGACCTCGCCGAGCATGCGCGCGTGCGCGGCCGAGGCCTGGACGTCGAAAGGCAGCAGCGCGAGGTCGAGCTGCGGATCCTCACCGACCGTGTAGCGGTGGATCGCGGCGTCGAGCGGCAGCCCCTTGGACCAGAGGGGGGTAGTGGTCATGCCGCACACCCGCGGCGCGCGCGAAAAGCGGGGCGAGGGGCAAGGGGCAGGGGGCCGGCGTGCCCGCAGGCATCGCTCCTGGCGCATTCCGGGACGCCTCGCTCGCGGCTCGAGGAGCCAAGCGGGGAGCGGACGGCAGAACCCCGGGATCGCGACAACGCAAATGCATGCGGCAAGGTCGGGCCCTCGTTCCTTGCCCCCTGCCCCGCTCTCGTCCCGCGGCGCATCCCGGACTCCGGCGCGCCCGCCCTGCCCATCCCCATCACTCGCCATCCTTCACGATCATCGTCCCCGCGCCCTCGTTGGTGAAGCACTCCACCAGCAGCGCGTCGGCGGTGACGCCGGAGACCAGGTGCACCGAGTGGACGCCGTGGTTGAGCGCCTGGCGGATCGAGGCGACCTTGGGCAGCATGCCGCCGGACAGCTCGCCGCGCGCCTCCATCTCGTCGAGTCTGGCGAGCGTCGCGAAGGTGATCAGCGAGGAGGCGTTCTTGACGTCCTTCAGCAGGCCCGGCACGCGCAGCACGTAGAACAGCTTCTCGGCGCCAAGCGCCTGCGCGATCTGCGCGGCGATGGTATCGGCATTGGTGTTGAACACGCTGCCGTCGGGATTCCCCGACAAGGGCGCGATCACCGGCACGTAGTCGGCGTCGAGCAGGTGCTTGAGCAGTGCCGGGTCGACGTGCTCGATGTCACCGACCAGGCCGTAGTCGAACAGCCTCGGCTTGCCGGCATCGTCCTCGCCCATGTAGATCGGCGCGCGCTTGCGCGCCTTGATCATGCCGGCGTCGACCCCGGTCAGGCCCACCGCCGGCACGCCGACGCGATTCATCTCGGCCAGCAGATCGGTGTTGGTGACGCCGTTGAACACCATCTTCGCGGCGTCCAGCACCTCGGGCGTGGTGACGCGGCGCCCGGCGTGCTTCTCGACCGGCACCTTCAGTTGGCCGCACAACTGGTCCAGCCGCGCGCCACCACCGTGAACGACGATCACGCGGATCGACAGCGTCCACAGCACGCCGATCTGCTCGACCACCTTGCGCCGGCTCTCGGGCTCGTCGAGCACCTCACCGCCAAGCTTGATCACGAAGGTCTTCCCGCGGAACTGGCGCAGGTACTTGGAAAGGCCTTTCAGGGCGTCGTAGGGATTGCTGGCGAAGGGCATGGTGGCGGTTACCTTTTGAAGTCTGAAAAAGCGGGGAAAGGGGCGAGGGGCAAGGGGCAGGGGCAGGGGGCAAGGGGAACAGGGAAGGGCCACTGATACAGCTTTCAGGCAGCTCGAAACTCGAAGGCGGACTTTGAGGGCGAGGGATCGGTCCCCTGCCCCTTGCCCCTGCCCCTGCCCCTTGCCCCCTGCCCCGGCTCTTCAGGCCTTGCCAAACATCCAGGCGAGTGCGGCCATCTGCACCCACAGGCGGTTCTCGGCCTCGTCGACGACCCGCGAGAACTCGCTGTCGAGCACCTCGTCGCTGATCTCGACGTTGCGACGCACCGGCAGACAGTGCATGAAGATCGCGTCCGAGGCGGCGTTCTCGAAGTGCTTCAGGGTCGGCATCCAGCCGCGCAATGCCGGTGAGGCGACGATGCCGTCCTCGCTGGCGCGCGGCTCCGGGCCCCAGGCCTTGGCGCAGACCACGTGCGCGCCTTCGAGGGCGGCGCGCTGGTCGTTGCCGTAGCTGATTCTCCCGCCGGCCGCGGCGGCGTACTGCTGCGCCTCGGCGCGCACCGCGGCGCCGAGTTCGAAGCCCGGCGGATGCACGACCGTGACATCGCAACCGGCCGCGGCGGCGTGCAGCAGCACCGAGTTCGGCACCGCCTTCGGCAGCGGGCGCACGTGCGGGGCCCAGCTCAGCACCACCTTGACGCCCTGGGTCTGGCCGAAGCTCTCGTGCACCGTGAGCATGTCGGCGAGGCCCTGGCAGGGGTGCTCGCGCGCCGATTCGAGGCTGATCATCGGCACCCTGGCGTGACGTCGGAAGGCGTTGATCACGCCGTCGGCATCGTCGTCGGCCTGACCCATGCCGCGCGAGAAGGCACGCACGCCGAGCACGTCCACGTAGCGCGACAGCACCGGCGCGGCTTCGCGCACATGCTCGGCCTTCTCGCCGTTCATGATCGCGCCGTCTTCGGTTTCCAGCTTCCAGACGCCGCTGCCTTCCTCCAGCGCGACCGCCTGGCCGCCGAGCTTGTGCATCGCGACCTCGAAGCTGGTGCGCGTGCGCAGCGAGGGGTTGAAAAACAGCATGCCGAGCACCTTGTTCTTGAGCAGCGGGCCGGGCTCGGTGCGCTTGAAGTCGGCGGCCAGCTTCAGCAACTGCGCCTGGCCCTTGGGGCCGATGTCCTTCAGGTGGGTGTAGTGGCGCATCAGGCATTCCCCTGGAATTCGTGGATCGCAGACTCGAGCGCGGCGACCGATTCGTCGGAGACCGCCAGGCTCGGCATCAGACGCAGCACCGATGGATCGGATGAGACGCCGACCAGCAGTCTACGGTCGAACAGATGACGCTTCAGCGCCGCCGCCGGGCCGCGCGTGCGCACGCCGAGCAGCAGGCCCTGTCCGTGCACGCGCTCGACCTGCGCTCCGGGCAGCGATTCCTGGAGCCGCGCGCCCACGGCCGCCGCACGCGCCATCAGCGCCTCGTCGCGGATCACCGCGATGGTGGCGATCAGCGCGGCCATCGCCAGCGGACCGCCGCCGAAGGTGCTGCCGAGGTCGCCCGGCTGGACTGCCGCTGCGCGCTCGACGCCGAGCAGGGTCGCGCCCACCGGCACACCCGAGGCGAGGCCCTTGGCGAGCGTGATCGCGTCCGGACGGATGCCGAGGAGTTCGGAGGCGGTCGCCACGCCGGTGCGGCCCATGCCGGTCTGGATCTCGTCGCAGATCAGCCAGCATCCGGCCGCGGCGGTGCGTTCTCGCAAGCGCTGGAACCACGCGGGCGGCGCGCAGCGGATGCCGGACATGCTCTGCATCGGCTCGACGATGACGGCGGCGACACGGCTGAAATCGAAGGCCTCGAGTGCCGCCGCATCGCCGAAAGGCAGGCGCGCGCACGGCGCCAGCAGCGGCGCGCAGGGCGCGGTGATCTTCGGATCGTCGGTGACCGACAGCGCCAGCAGCGTGCGCCCGTGCCAGCCGCCCTCGAAGGCGGCCAGGCGCATGCGACCGGTCTGCTTGATCGCGAGCTTCAGCGCGTTCTCGTTGGCCTCGGCGCCGGAATTGCAGAAGAACACCTTTTCGACGCCGGCGCCGCGCACGAAATCGACCAGCGCCTCGGCTGCGGACTCACGCACGCGCAGGCGCGCGGCGGCCGAGTAGAACAGCAGTCGCGCGGCCTGGTCCGCGAGCGCCCGGACCACGCGCGGGTGCGCATGCCCGGTCGCGGTCACGCAGTGGCCGCCGTACCAGTCGTGGTATTCCTTGCCTTCCTCGTCCCAGACGCGGTCGCCGCGCCCGTGGTCGAGCACGAAGGGGAAGGCAGCATAGGTCTCGAGCAGTGCGGACACGAAGACTCGTTGCATAAAATGCGGTTGCAACGCATATTATGCACTCTTTCTGGAGAACACAAGCGATGGCACGCACCGCGGCGGATCTCGACCAGACCCTGCTCGAACTGATCACCAACGAACGCATCGCCGACCAGTTCGAACTGCAGGCCGCGCTCGCGCGCGCCGGCAAGCAGGTCAGCCAGCCGACCCTGTCGCGCCACCTGACGCGCCTGGGCATCACCAAGCGCAGCGGCCGCTACGCGCCGCCCGGCGACGGCAGCCCGAGCGCGCTCGCCGCGATCGCCTCGCCGCCGAACCTGCTGATCCTGCGCACCCGCCCCGGCTTCGCCAATGCCGTCGCCTATGTGCTCGACCACCAGCCCCTGCCGGGCCAGGCAGGCACCCTCGCCGGCGACGACACCGTGTTCGTCGCGCTCGCGCAGGGCCATGAGCTGGCGCCGATGGTCGAATCGGCGCGGCTGCGCTTCCTCAGCGAGGGCTGAAAGCCCCGCCTCCGGAGGAAGGCCGGACACGGCGGTCATTCACGTCGCGCGTCGGCTCCGGGTCGAGCATCGTGCGAGGGACTCCTGCCGCGCAGGTCCCGCCGATGTTCTCGCAATGGGCAAAGGAAGCGCATCCGTCTTGATCTGGATCAAGGTCCGGATTGCCCAGGGACTCCGAAGCTAGCCGCAGACCCGGCTGCGCCGAGGGCAGGCTCGGCCTCTGTCTGATCGGTGGGTGACTCCTGCGGCACGCACGCATTCGATGGCGCGGCGGCTGCGTCTCGCGGATCGCCTGCCTGCCGGTCGAAGGCAGGGTCACACTTCGTTCTTCGACGAGGAGCAGCATCCATGTCCCACCGCAAGATCCGCCCGCACCCGCTGCAAGCCGCCTTGCTGGTCGCCACGATCACCGCGCCGCGCGAGAACAACGCCGGCATCCGGTCAGGATTGGGCGCGCTGCGCAGGCTGGTCGGAAGCCACTGCCCGGGAGGACACTAGGATGCGGACGATCCCTTCGGCAATTCTCTGCTGTGCCGTCCTGCTGTCGCTGCACGCGCAAGCCGGCGACGCCGGCGGTACCGTGGTGTCCGTGCGCGGCGGCGCGCTGGAGCGCCAGGCCAGCGAGGGTTGGGAGGCACTGGCGGAGGGCCAGACGGTGCAGATGGGCGAGCGCCTGCGTACCGGCGCCGGCGCGGTCGCGGTGCTGGAGTATCCCGGCGTGGGGCGTTTCGTCATGGGCCCCGCTTCGGAAATCGAGATGGGCCGCGATCCGCGCGACTTCGACACCGCGATGAACCGCGGCGCGCTGTGGATGCAGGCGCAGCCAGCGACCGGCGGCCATGCTGCGATCAGCACGCCGATCGCAGTGGCCGGCGTGCGCGGAACCGCGTTCTCGATGGTCTTCGGCGAGGGCGAACAGGCCGTGTGTGCCTGCACCTGCGAAGGCCAGGTGGAGGTGCGCGCGACCGACGGCTCGCTGCTGACGGTGCCGCGCGGCCAGTACGTGGCGGTCGATGCCGGCAAGGCTGTGCCCGCCGCCACCACGTCCTCCGCTCCGCTGCTGGCGCAGACCGGTGGCGTCTTCGAGTTCTGCCACAACTGCCATGAAGTCTCCGCCGAGGCGCGCCTGAAACCCGGCTGGCGGTGAGAAACGCGCTGCTCGCGGCGCTCGCGGTCGCGCTGCTGCTGCTCATCGATCCGGGTGGCTGGCTGGCCGCCTTCGAACTGCGCACGCTGGACGCGCGCCATCGCAGCCACGCCGGCCCGACACCCGCCACCGCGCGGATCGTGATCGTCGAGATCGGCGAGGGCACGATCGCGCGCCTGGCGCCGGTCTACGGGCGCTGGCCCTGGCCACGCTCGGCGCATGCCGAAGTGGTGGAATATCTGGCGCAAGATGGCGCCAGCGCCATCGGATTCGACCTGTTGCTGGCCGAAAGCGCGGACCGGCAGACGCTGGATGCGCGCGCAGCCGACACCCTCGCCGCGCTGGCCGCCGCCGCCGACATTCCGGAAGTCCGTGACGAACTCGTCGTGCGCATCGAGGCCCTGCGTCCGCAGCGCGGCGATGCGCAACTCGCGATGACGGTCGCCGCCGCCGGCACCGTGTTCGCCGCGGCGGTACTCGCCGGGGCACCTCCGTCCGCCGACGAGCCCGCGCCGCCCGGCGTCTGGCCGGGACCGGGCGTGCCGCTGGCCGCTCCCGGCCCGGAGGCGCTGCATGCCCACGCGCTGCTGCCTTACCCCGAACTGGCGCAATCCGCGCGCGCACTCGGCCACATCAACGCCCTGCCCGATGCCGACGGCGTCTGTCGCCGCTTTGCGCCGCTGGCGTGGTGGCGCGAGCGCGGGCGCGCGCTGCCAGCGCTCGGCCTGGCGATCGCCGCGCATGTGCGTGGCGTGCCGCTGGACGCATTGCGCCGCAGCGGAGACACCCTGTGGATCGGCGAACTGGCGCTGCCGCTCGCGCCCGATGGCAGCGCGTGGATTCCCTTCCAGGGCGATGCGGTGTACCGCCGCATCCCCTACGAGCAGGTGCTGGCGAGCAAGGATCTGCGCGGCGCCGGACAACTGGCTCCACTCGCCCCCGGCACCTTCCGCGACCAGATCGTGCTGATCTCCGCGCTCGCCGCCGGCCTTGCCGATCTGCGCGCCAACCCACTCGCGGCGGTCGCACCGGGCATCCTGCTGCACGCCAATCTGATCGACGGACTGCTGGCCGGACGCACCCTGCGGGCACCCGGCGCACCGGCCGTCGCACTCATCGTCCTGTGCGCCTGCCTGCTCGCCGCCGCCGTCGGCACGCGCCTGCGCCCGCTGGCCGGACTGTTGCTGGCGGTCCTGCTGGCCGGCGGCTACGCGTACACCTGCTGGGCCGCCTTCGGTCACGGCTGGATCCTGCCGCTGACGACACCGACGGCGGGCCTCGCCCTCGCCTTCGGCAGCGGACTGCTGGTGCGTGCGCGCGCCTCCGAGCGCGAGCGCCGCTGGCTGCGCGACGCCTTCGGCCACTACCTCGCACCCACCGTGCTCGCCGAACTGCTGCGCACCCCCACGCGCCTGCGCCTGGGTGGCGAGCGGCGCACGATGAGCGTGCTGTTTTCCGACATCGCCGGCTTCACCAGCCTGTCCGAGCGCCTGCCGCCAGAGGCGGTCGGACGCCTGCTAAACGCCTACCTGGAGCGCATGACCGAATGCGTCCTGGACACCTGCGGCACCCTCGACAAGTTCGTGGGCGATGCCGTGATGGCCGAATGGAACGCACCGCTGACGCAGCCCGACCACGCCGCGCGCGCCTGCGAGTGCGCGCTGCGCATGCTCGCCTGGGTGGATCGCGGCGACACGCCCTGGCGCGCCGAAGGCATCGCGCTGGGCATCCGCATCGGCATCAACAGCGGCGAGATGCTGGTCGGCAACATGGGCTCGCCGCAGGTCTTCGACTACACCGTGCTCGGCAACGAGGTGAACACCGCAGCGCGCCTGGAGCCACTCAACAAGACCTTCGGCACGCGCATCCTGGTGTCCGCAGCGAGCCGCACCGCCGTCGAGGAAACGCACCCGGGACGCTTCGTCTTCCGCGCGCTCGGCAAGGTGCGCCTGAAGGGCCGCGCCACCCCGCTCGAGATCCATCAACTGTGCGGATATCGCGCGAGTCTGGACGCAGCGGCGGCGGATCGTCTGGCGCGGCACGAGCAGGCGCTGGCGGCCTGGCACCTTCGTCGTTTCGACCTTGCCCTGAGCGGATTCGAGGAACTGCTGCGCGAAGCGCCGGAAGACGGTCCCGCCGCGCACTTCGCGGAGCGCTGCGCGGCGGCGATCGCCACGCCGCCCGCAGCAGACTGGGACGGCAGCTACGAACAGACCGAGAAATGATTCGCCACCTCAACCTGGATCAAGACCGTCACGGCGTTCCCCACCGGAAGGAGCGTCCGGGCACATGACGCGGAATGCCGTGTCGGCCTGTTTCCCGCCGGAATCCTCGACGTGGGATCACGATCCATACTCCTCACACCGCTTGCAAAACGGTTGACCGCTCGGCAAACCGGTTCTGTGTGATTTCATGCGGAGAGTTCGGGTGCCAACCGCGCTCTCGGTCTGTCCGCGACGCTGCATCGGGACGATCTGCACTCGACGCCCATGGCACCGAAGAAGCCTGTCTTCAGCTCTCAGAATGGCACCAGTTCCACCCGTCGGTTTTTCGCGCGTCCGGCCTCGTCGGCGTTGCTGGCGACTGGCGCGAGATAACTGACCCCATTGGCGGCCAGACGGGTGGCATCGATGCCGTGCTCAGCCACCAGCGCGGCGCGCACGGCTTCGGCACGGCGTTTGGACAGGCCGAGGTTGAAGTCCAGGCCGCCCTGGTTGTCGGTGTGGCCGACCACGTGCACCTTGAGCGCCGGGTCCTGCTTGAGCAGGCGCGCGATCTCGGCCAGGGTCGGTTGCGATTCGGGCTTCAGCGTGGCCTGGTTGGTGTCGAAGTAGATTCCGTAGAGCGCCACCTTGCCGGCCACCGTCAACGCCTGCTGCATCTCGCTGGCGGAGACGAACTGGATGTCCTTCTTCATTCCCGCGACCTCGATCACCTCGACCGCGGCATAGGCGCCTTGCACCGACTTGTAGGTGGCATCCGGCTGCGGCCATTCCACGGTGACCAGCGAGACCCAGGTTTCGCCGTCGTCGCCGGCGCGCTTGAGGGTGGCGCTCTTCACGGTCGAGTCGCTGGCGGCGTAGAACACATACTCGCTGCGGTTGTTGCGCGGCTCGTTGTCGGAGAAGGGCGCGAGAAAGTTGGTGTAGCGGCCGGCGGCCGGGTCGCGGCTGGAGTCGTAGACGATCTCGAAGCCCTTGCTGGCCAGTTCTGCCTGGTACTGGCGCAGCATCTCCAGCGCGCTCAGGCCCGGCGCCTCGTACCAGATCGTGGTGCGCTTGCCTTCCACCGTCACCGGCGGCTGCGCATACACCCGCTTGCGCGCTGCGAGGTCGTACTCCTGGAAGGTGCTGGTCTGGAAACTGTAGCTGTCGAAGCGCTTGACATCGTAGCCGACGATCTCGCTGCCGCCGACGCGGCCGAGCAGCGGGTGATCCTGGCTTTGCGGCAAGTCGGCAGCGGCCAGCGGCAGGGCGAGAACGAGGGGGACAAAAGCAAACCACCGATGCATGGGAGACTCCGGCCTTTCGGGTACAGCGCCAGATACGGAACAACGCGGCTGGAGGCGACATCCGTGCAGATCCTGATGTCCTGTCGCACGCGGGCCACGGTTCCGATGGGGCCGACGCGAGTCTCTCACCGATGCCCCCGACCCGCGAGGGAGGAAACGCCGGCCATGAATGGCCGGCCCGCAAATCCAGCGCGCAAACGATGGCTTTGGCGAAGCCGAGTCCCCCAAGTTCCGCACTTTCGACCGCTCCAAAGCGTTCTGTCCGGCGTCGCAACAACGAAATCGAACCATTTTCTCGCGTCTTCACGAAGCATCCGGGCCAGCCATGCAGTGCTCACCGCCGCCGGGCATCGGGTCGGCTTCATCGAACCGGGCGGCTGCGGCTTCGATCCCCGGGATCACGTGCCGGTACTGCAGCGCCCGCACGAATCCGCACGCGGGGATGCCACACTCCGGATGCGCACCCGGCTCGCGCTGGGCATGGATCGACATCTGCCACGCCACGCCGCCCGCCACGAACGCACCGGGAAATGACGCACCACCTTGACTCAGATCAAGGTCGTTGCAACTTTCCCTCATGAGAGGAGAGCGTCCGGACGCGTGGCGTGAAATGCCGCATTAGCCTGTTTCCCACCGTGTGGATGCGGATACATGCGACGGCGAGCGTCTGGAGTCGGGAGAAAAACCATGAATATCCGATTGCTGCCGTGTCTGGCCGGGCTGACCGGGCTGTCCGCCACCGCCGCGGTCCGCGCCAGCGAACTGCGCGTGGAGAGCGGTGCGCAGCGCGTCGAAGTGCTGGCTGGAGGCGGTCGGGTGGTGGTCGACGACGACCGGAGCCGGCGCGGTCGGGTGCAGGCGCACGGTGAGGACGGCGATGTGCTGGTCGATCTCGGCGCGCAGATCGCCGACGACCGCATCCAGGTGGATCTGGCCGGCGACCTCCTGTTCGAGCACGACAGCGCCGCGCTGGCGCCTTCGGTGGCACAGCGCCCGGCCCGGGTGGCGCAACGGATCCGCACGCGCTCGGTAGGCCAGGTCCACATCGGCTGCATCGAATCCATGCTGGAGGAACTCGACTTCGATTTCGATGCCGACGCCCGCAATGAACTGGAAGATGCGATGGCGCTCGGCAGCGACAACAAGGGTGGACGACTGTGTCGCGCCTGCCAGCCCGGCGAGGGTTTCGGCGAGCGCGAGTGCGCGGCCGTCGAGAAGCGGTGCTTCGGGGCGCACTGAGCATCGGCCGCCGGCGGCGCGCACCGCACCGTGCGCGCCGCTGGCCGGTCGCACGCTGGCGCCTGCTGGCGCTGCTCGGGGTACACCTGCTGATCGCGGCGCATTTGCTGCACCACGCCTACGCCGGACAGACGCTCGGGCGAGTGGTGCTGGCCGATGCGCATCTCACCATCGAACGCGGCATCGTCAACCCGGCCTTCGTGCTGTTCGCGCTCGCCCTGGCGGCGACCGCGCTGTTCGGCCGCTTCTTCTGCGGCTGGGCCTGTCACATGGGCGCGCTGCAGGACGCCAGCGCCTGGCTGCTGCGGCGCGCCGGGATCCGTCCGCGGCTCTTCCGTTCGCGCCTGCTCGGCTACGCGCCGCTGCTGCTGGCGCTGTACTTGTTCGTCTGGCCAAGCGTACTGCGCGACCTGGTGCATCCCTGGCTCGCCACCGGCTGGCCGGCCGCGGCGGCCGCGCTGCAACCGATCCCGCCCTTCCCGGGTTGGTCCACCGCCTGGACCAGCCGCGATCTCTGGACCGGTCTGCCCGGTCCCTTCGTGGCGGTGCCCTTCCTGCTGGTGTGCGGCGCCGCCACGGTGTACTTCCTCGGCGCGCGCGGACTGTGTCGTTACGCCTGTCCTTATGGCGGTCTGCTGCGCCCGGCCGCGCGCCTGGCGCCGGTGCGCGTGGTGGTCGATCCCGACCGCTGCGACGGCTGTGCGCGCTGCACCGCCGCGTGCAGCATCGGCGTGCGCGTGCATGAACAAACCCGCGATCACGGCAGCGTGATCGACGCCGACTGCATGCGCACGCTGGACTGCATCGAGGCCTGCCCGCAGCAGGCACTCAGCCTGCGCGCGCTGGCGCCGGCGGAAGTCGAAACCACGCCCCAGGCGACGCTAGGCTGGCGTACCGAGCTGTTCCTCGCGGTGATCGCACTGGGAAGCACCCTGGTCCTGCGCGGCCTGTACGATCGCATCCCACTGCTGCTGGCGGCCGCGCTCGGCGTGCTGGTCGCCTTCCTGGCGCTGCGTGGCGCGGAACTCGCCCAGCCGCGGATGGTGACCCTGGCACCTTTCCTGCTGCGCGATCGGTCCGGCCTGCGTCGCGCTGGTCGCGTTTACCTCGCGCTGTTGGTGATCTCCTTGCTGCTGCTCGCGCAGTCGGCGCTGGTGCAGGGGGCACTGTTGCGCGCGCGCATCCTGGATGCGCAGGTGTACGTCGACTGGGCGCAGATCCAGGCGCACGCGGTGGATCCGGCGCAAGCCGCGCTGGCGCGGCGGGCGCTCGCCTGGTACCGCATCGCCTCGCCGCCGTCGGCCGGGGGGCTGGCGCTCGCGACCACGCCGGAAGTGCCGCTGCGGCGCGCCTGGCTGCTGCTGGTGCTGGGAGAAAGCCAACACGCGGAACGCGAGTTGCGCGCCCGCCTGGAGACGGCGCCGACGGATACCGCGGCGCGTGCTGCGCTGGCGGAATTGCTGCAATCCCGATGAGTCCGGGAATCGTCGCGCCCATGACCGGGCGAGAACCGGGCATGCCATCCGTATGGCCGGAGGCGCTCCCGATCACACGACCGCAAAACCGCCTGCTGCACGACAAGCACGGACCAAACGTCGTCCGCAATTCCGGGTCCAGTGTCCGCGCGCCCGTCTACCAGCCCTGTTCCAGCCGCGCCTTCAGCGCCACCGCATCCGCCGTCAGCGGCTCGCTGTGGGTCGGCCGCGCCAGCAGCGCACCCAGCGCCGGCGGAACCGGCACCGGATGCCCCACCAATGGCTCCACGACCTCGTCGAACTTGGCCGGATGCGCGGTGGCGACCAGCAGCAGCGGGTCCTGGCAGCCGCCGACGCGCAGGCGCTCGACGACTTCCACCGCGCAGGCGGTGTGCGGGCACCAGAGCTGTTGCCAATCGCCCTCGCCGGCGACGATGCGCGCACGGATCGTAGCGTCGTCGACCCCATGCGCGTGGATGCCGGCGTGGCGCAGGTCGCGCCCGCGGAAGAACCAGGCCAGTCGTTCGAAGTTGCTGGGATCGCCCACGTCCATCGCGTTCGCCAGCGTGGCCACGCTCGCTCGGCCGCGGTACTCGTGACCTGCGAAATAATCCGGCAGGGTGCGGTTGGCATTGGTGGCGAAGTGGATGGCGCCAAGCGGCAGTCCCATTTCGCGCACCAGCGCGGCGGCGAGCGCGTTACCGAGGTTGCCGGTGGGAACCACCAGCACCGGCGGTGCTTCCAGCATCGGCGAATGCGACTGTCCGGCGCGCGCCAGCCTGAGCGCGGCGTAGACGTAATAGGCCATCTGCGGCAGCAGGCGGCCGAGCGAGATGCTGTTGGCGCTGGTCAGTGCGTGCTGGCTGGCGTAGGGACGATCCGCCAGCACTTCCTTGACCATGCGCTGGCAGTCGTCGAAGCTGCCGGCCACACGCAGCGCGTGCACATTGTCGCCAAAGGCGCCGAGCTGGTGTGCCTGGCGTTTCGACACGCGCCCGTCCGGGTACAGGATCACGACACGGAACCCTGGGCGCTGGTGGAAGGCTGCGGCGACCGCGCCGCCGGTGTCGCCGGAGGTTGCCACCAGCACCGTCTTCAACGGATCGTCGCGCCGGCGCAGGCGCGCCAGGCAGGCAGCCAGGAAGCGCGCGGCGAAGTCCTTGAAGGCGGCGGTGGGGCCGTGGAACAGTTCCAGCAGCGAAACGTCCCCGTGGATGCGCGGCAGACGCACGATCGGCAGCGGCAGGTCGAGCGCTTCGCGGCAGATCGCGCCGAGTTGGGAAGCCAGCGCCGAGCCTGCGAAGAAAGGCGCCAGAAGGCGCTCGGCCACCGCCGGCAAGGTGTCCGCCCCGGCGAAATCGGCGACCTTGAAGCGCGGCAGCCGTTCCGGTACGAACAACCCCCCGTCCGAGGCCAGGCCCGCGGCAAGCGCCGCGTCGAGCGTCACCGGCCATTCCTGGCGCGTGTCGCGGGTGCTGTAGTAGCGCATGGCTCGTGCTCCGTCGGTAGGTCAATCAAGCTGACGCAAAGGACGCAAAGGGAGCGAAGGACGCAAACTAAGGCGATCGACAATTGGCAAGCCACTGGATCGGCACCAGGCTCTGCTTTCCTTTGCGTCCTTGCTTGCTCTTCTTTGCGTCCTTTGCGTCCATTGCTCCTCCGGCAACGGCCGGAGCCCGGTCGCGACGCACGCGTCGCTCCTACGAGCGGCTCAACACCTGCGCGCCGGCATTTGCGACCGCGCTGACGATGATATCGCTGGCCAGACCTGCCTCGGCGAAGGCATGGGCCATCGCGAGGCCAGCGTCGGCGGCTCGCTCGCGTTCGCGGAACCAGGCGAACACGCTCGGACCGGCGCCGGAAATCGACGCGCCGAGCGCGCCAGCGGCGAGCGCGGCGGCCTTGACCGCCCCGAAACCGGGGATCAGCGGCGCCCGGCGCGGCTCGACCAGCACATCGCGCAGGCCGCGGCCGATCAGCTCGAAGTCGCCACCGAAGCAGCCGGCGAGCACCAGCGCCAGGCCTTCGCTCTGGCCGACAAACTCGTTCAGCGCGTAGACGCCACGCAGCGCCTCGCGCGCCTTGCGGGTCTCGAGCACGAAGTGCGGGTGGGCGACGACCGCGGTCAGGCCAGGCGGGACCGGGATCGGCACCAGGCGGTCGGCGGTCGCCAGCACCAGGCCGCCGAGCAGTTGCGGGCCGACGTTGTCGCCGTGTAGCGAGCCACTCGCCGCGCGCTCGCCTTCGAGGGCGTAGGGGTACAGCTGCTGCGGCGACAGCGGTTGTGCCAGCAGCGCGTTCGCCGCGGTCAGCGCGGCGGTCGCCGAGGCGGCCGAGCCGCCGAGGCCGGAGCCGAGCGGGATGCCCTTCTCGATCCGCAGTTCGACACCGAAGTCCAGTCCGAGCGCGCTGCGCCAGGCCGCCACCGCGCGCGCGGCGGTGTTTTGCTCCGGATCGAAAGGCAGGTCGGTGACGACGCCGGTGATCTCTGCCACACGCGCCACGGGCTCGTCGATGCGGGTGGCCGTCACGGTGTCGCCGATGCCTTCGAGCGCGTGCCCGAGCAGATCGAAACCGACCCCGACGTTGCCGACGCTGGCGGGGGCGAAGGCGGTCGCGGTGGTGAATCCGGGGCACGCGGCACGGGGCACGGGGCACGGGGGAGTCATGCGAGCCTCCGGGACTGGGCTGCGAAACGACCTCTTGGTCCGGAGCCTGCGCGGGCCTGCTCTTCCCGTGCCCCATGCCCGGTGCCCCGTGCCCCGTTCAAAGCGCCGCCCCCAGCCCGGCTGCCACCCGCAGCAGGTCGGCGAACACGCCGGCGGCGGTGACGTCGGGACCAGCGCCGGGACCGCGCACGATCAGCGGATTGTTGCGGTAGCGCTGGGTCGCGAAGGAGACGATGTTGTCGGTCAGCGCGATGTGCGCGAAGGGATGGAAGGCCGGCAGGGCCTTCAGCGCGACTTCGGCGCGGCCGTCGGCTTCGAGCACCGCGCAATAACGCAGCACCTGATGATTCGCGCGCGCCTCGTCGAAGCGCGCCCGCATCGGCGCGTCCAGGCAGTTGAGCCCGGCGAGGAAGCCCTCGACGCTGGCTTCGCGCAACTCGGCGGGCACCAGGCTCTCGACGTGCACCTGGTCGACTTCGATGTCGAGGCCCATCTCGCGCGCCAGGATCACCAGCTTGCGGGCGACGTCGAGGCCGGAGAGGTCGTCGCGCGGGTCGGGCTCGGTGTAGCCGGCCGCCTTGGCCTGGCGCACCAGTTCGGAGAACGGCGCCTCGCCGTCGAAACGGTTGAACAGGTAGGCGAGCGTGCCCGAGAAGATGCCCTCGATGCGCTCGATGCGATCGCCGGTGTCGATCAGGTCGCGCAGCGTGCCGATCACCGGCAAGCCGGCGCCGACGGTGGCCTCGTAGCGCCAGCGCGCGCGCCCGCTCTTCGCCGCAGCCTGCACCGCGCGGTAGCGTGCCAGCGGGCCGCCGCCGGCCTGCTTGTTCGGGGTCAGCACGTGGATGCCGGCCGCCAGCCACTTCGGGTACTGGTCGGCGACCGCGCTGCTCGCCGAGCAGTCGATGATCACCGCGTGCGGCAGGTGTTCGGCGTGCACATGCCGCGCGAGCGCGTCGAGGTCGACGACGTCGCCGCGCTCGGCGAGCTGCTCGCGCCAGTGCGGCAAATCGATCTGCTGCTCCTGGAGCAGCATCTTCCGCGAGGTCGCGATCGCGCGCACGCGCAGGTCGAGGTGCGCCTCGCGCTTGAGGCGGCCGCGCGCCTCGGCGATCTGCTGCACCAGCGCCTGGCCGACCGTGCCCGGCCCGATGATGCCGATCGAGACCGTCTGCGCCGACAGGTAGAAGCCCGCGTGCACCGCGCGCAGCGCGCGCGTCGCCTCGCCCTCGGCGATCGCCACCGAGATGTTGCGCTCGGAGGAACCCTGCGCGATCGCGCGCACGTTGACCTTGGAGCGCCCGAGTGCGCCGAACAGGCGCGCGCAGATGCCCGGCGTGCCGGCCATGCCCTCACCGACCACCGCGAGCACGCTGATGCCCTTCTCGCTGACCACGCGCTGGATCTGGCCGCGCTGGATCTCGCGCGAGAAGGCCTCGACCAGCACGTCGCGCGCGCGGTCGGCCTCGCCGCCCTGGATCACGCAGCAGATCGAGTGCTCGGAGGAACCCTGCGAGATCATCGTCACCGAGATGCGCGCATCGCGCAGTGCCGCGAACACGCGTTCGGCGGTGCCGTGCACGCCGATCATGCCGGCGCCCTCGATGGTCACCAGGGCCATCCCGCCGATCGTCGTGATGCCCTTGATCGGCGGCTCCTCACCGCCGTCGGCGTCGATGCGCGTGCCCGGATGCTCCGGGTTGAAGGTGTTGCGGATGAACACCGGAATGTTGCGTGCGGTCGCCGGCGCCATCGTCTGCGGGTGGATCACCTTGGCGCCGAAATAGGCGAGTTCGAAGGCTTCCTCGTAGGTCACGTGGTCGAGCACGATCGCCTCGGGCACCCGCCGCGGATCGGCCGAGAGCACGCCGTCGACGTCGGTCCAGATGTGGATCTCGACGGCCTCGAAGAGCGCGCCGAAAATGCTCGCCGAATAGTCCGAACCGTTGCGCCCGAGCGTGGTGATGCGCTCATCGGCGAGGCGCCGGGCGATGAAGCCGGTGACCACGTAGCGCCGCGCCGGATGCGCGCGCTGGAACTCGGCGAGGCGCTTCTCGCTCGGCAGCCAGTCCACCGCGACGTGCAATTCGGTCGGCGTGACCCGCAGCACCTCGCGCGCATCGAGGAAGACCGCGCCTTCGCCGAGCGAGCGGAAGTGCGATGCGAGCATCTGCGCCGACCACACTTCGCCGAGGCCGGAGACCAGTTCGACCACCTCCACCGGCACCGTGCCCAGCAGTTCCACGCTGCGCAGGATGTGCTCGAGGTCGGCGAAGCTGCCGTCGAGGACCGCCGCGAAGGCGCTCGCCTCGGCCGCCAGCAACTCCGCGGCGGTGTCGAGGTGGCGCTGCTTCAGCGCGGCCAGTTCGACCGGCCAGGCGGGATTGCGCGCCGCCGCGAGCGCGGTCAGCCCGATCAGGGTATCGGTGACGCCCTGCATCGCCGAGACCACCACCACCTGGGCCTCGTCTTGGCGCGCGAGCATCCGCTTCGCGACGGTCTGGTAACGGGCAGCGTTGGCAACGCTGGACCCGCCGAACTTGTGGGCGATCCACCGCATGGGGAGAGTTTCCTGGTGTGCAATGCGATGAAGCGACCCCTCCGTCGCCTCGAACCCGCGACAGTGCCAGAGAGCGGGGCGAGGAATCAATCTGCAGTCGAATGCGGGTCGTATCCTCGCTCCGGGAAACCCGAGGCGAGCGTTCGTCCGGCCGACCACATCCTTCGCGCAGCCCGACGTCGCCGCGAGCCTTCGGCGGCCGCAACAGGCCGCCGATTTCCGCTCGGGCCTTCAGTTCAGTACCACCGGTCCCTGCTGCGCCGCACTCACCTCCTGCGGCAGGTCCAGCGGCAAACGGATGTTCTGCATTCCCAGATCCTGCAACAGGGACTGTGCGCGCAGCGACAGCGCGGCGAACAGATGGCGCGCGAACACCGTGTGGTGGGTGGCGAAATCGCCGACGGCGATGGCGCCTGCGCCAACCTGGCGATAGTTCGCCGACGCCCGGATCTCCAGGTCGAAGAGCTTGGAGCGGTTCGACCCGCGCAACGGCGTGCCCACGCAGCTCAAGCGGGTCTGCAGCACGAACAGCATCGGCTGCGCGCCCTCGACCTGGTTCGGCGTCAACTGAAACTCGACGTGCGCGTGGCACTCGACGCCGCGCGCCTCCACGCCCTGCTGCAACTGCGCCTGCAATCCGGTGATGCTGATGCTCTCCAGCGTCAGCGACCGGAACATCTCGTCTGCATTCATCCCTGCGGGTCTTCCCTGGCCTGGTCCACGGCGCGCCAAAGATACAGGCAGGCGAGCGTGCGGTACGGCCGCCAGCACTCGCCCATCGCCGTGAGTTCGGCATGACCGGGCATCGCGGGAAGACCATGCACGATCTGCGCACCGGCGCGCACGCCGTAGTCGGACACCGGCAGCACGTCCGGCCGGCCCATGCGGAACATCAGCAGCATCTGCACCGTCCACGGGCCGATGCCGCGCACCATCGTCAGGTGCTCGATCGCCGCCTCGTCGTCGAGCGCGTGCAAAACCCGCAGCGAAGGCAGGCGGCGCGCGCGGACGTGCTCGGCAAGGTCCCTGAGCGCACGCAACTTGTTCGCCGACAACCCCGCCGCACGCAGTTGCGCATCGTCGGTCGTGGTGATCGCCTTGGCGGTGATCTGGCCACCTCCGAGCGCCTGGCGCACGCGCCCGAAGATCGTTTCGGCCGCCTTGCCGTTGAGCTGCTGGAACACGATCGCGCGCGTCAGCGCGTGCACCAGCGTGAAGCGCTCGGGTTGCGGCAATGGCAACTCGCCGATGCGATCCATCCACGCGCCCAGGCGCGGATCGGCGCAACGCAGGTGGCTGCGGGCGGCGTGGTCCAGTGGACTTGGCATGCAGGGTTGCGGGTGTCCGGTTGCCGGGAACCGATAGCCACTCGCTGGACGGGGCGCGTGCGCCCCGTCCAGCGATGGGTCAGGGCCGGAAGTTCAGCCGCTCGCGCTCGGCGGCCAGCGCCTGGTCCTGGCGGATGATCAGGGTCTTGTAGCGATTGGTGAGCCAGCGACCGAGCTGACTGGCGTAGGTCGGCGATCCGAGCACACCGGACTGGCCGCCCGGATGGATGTTCTCGGCGGCGATCTCGGCGGTCAACTGGCCAACGAAGCGACGCGCCGGGCCGGATCCGAACATGAAACCGTTGACGGTGTTGGCGCGGGTCGAGTGGGCCGAGGCGTCCAGCACCTCGTAGCCACCGGGCCGAGCGATGCCCGGCAACTGCGCCGACAGGCTGGCGAAGCCATAGGGATTGCTGCCCGGCAGGTTGAATGGACCGCCCAGCGGATGGTCAAACACGATCCGGTGCAGCCGTCCCCAGCGGTAATCGTCGAGGTTGGTCGAGTTCGCGAAGGCGGCGGCGAAATCGTTGCCGGAGAGCGCGTTCAGCGCGTCCCGCAGCGCGCGCAGCAACAACGTGTCGCGCGCAGCCTCGGGCGTAGGCGCGCCGCTCAGTTGGAAGAAATTGACGCCGCTGGCACCGACGCCATGCGCGGTCGGATAGCGCTCCAGCAGGTACAGCAAGGCGCGTACCGATTCCTCCGAACCCGGCGTCTGGCTGCCGAGGCCGATGCGCGTCAGTGTGCCATCGACGACACTGCGGATCGCGAAGGAGCGCCACACCGCGAACACCGTCGCCGCGGTCGAGTTGGCGATCTCGGTAGCGCTGGGTTGCGGCAGGTTGGCCGGATCGTCGCCCGGATCGAAGCCCTGCGCGATGCCGGTCGGCGTCGAATAGTCCCAGCTGCGCAGGCGCGCGATCGCGGCCGCGACGCGCGCGTCGCTGGCGATCGTGCGCAGCTCGCTCCAGGCATTCGGCGCCGCCGCATTGGTGGCCGCCGCGAGCAGGAAGGGTGTGAGTTTCTCGGCGTCGAGCGGCTGATTGTTGGCCTGCGTGCTCTTGATGAAATCCGCCGTGACTGGCTGTCCGGAAGCCAGGCGCGCCTGCAGCAGGCGATCGATGCGGCCCTGACGGAAGGCCGAGTAGCCGTTCTCGAGGTAGTAGATGCCGCCCCCCGGCCGCAACTGGTTCAACGCATTGTTGTCGAGGGTCACGCCGATCGGGTCGTTGTTGCAGTTCGCGATGTACCCCGCGGCCGGGTTGATCACGAAAGGCATCTCCGCCGGCGGCAGGATCTCGAAGGGCAGCGACTGGTTCGGGTAATTGCTCGTACGCGGCAACCAGTCGTGCTGGAGGGTGCCCGAACCATCGCGGATCAGGAAGGGCGGCACGCCGCCGTCGGGCCGGCCGAGCGTCTGCAAGTCGCGCCGCAACGGCGATTCGGCGGTGGTGAAATAGGCGATGTTGTTGTCGACGTCGGCATACACGAAGTTCTGCGAGCCGACGTCGAAATACGACAGGTTGTCGCGGAACTCCTGCACGTTGCGTGAGCGCGGCAGGCGCCGGAAGGTCTCCAGCTCATTGGTTGCGCCCCAACCTGTGTAGGCCACCGACAGGCCGGTCGAGCCGGAGATCGTCACCACCGGGCCATTGTTGCGGCGCGGCACGATGATGGTCACACCGCCGTTGGTGTAGCCGATGGCGTTGGTGCGCGCGATGTTGTTGGCGACGCCATCGCCAATGGCGTTCACGAAGTAGCTCTGGAACACCCACACCACGGGTTCGGCGACGCCGCCATGGAGCGTGTGCGTCGGCAGCCCGTAGGTATTGAGCCGGAAGGTTTCCTGGTAGGTGTCGGTGACATCCAGAGGATTGGTCGTCAGGCCCCAGCAGAAACGGTCGGTACAGCCGAGCAAGGGACCCGGCGCGCCGGCCACCGAGGAACCGCTGAAGTTGTACGGCACCGGGAAGCGCGTGTCGGAGGAATACAGGCGGTTCTCGTAGAAAACCGAAGCCGTGTCCAGGCTGAGGTGTGGATCGTTCGCGAGGATCGGCCGGCCGCTGGCGGTCTTGCTGCCGGCAACGACCCACCAGTTGCTGGCACCGCGACCCTCGCGGAAGTTCAACGCGGGCCCGATCAGCGGGTGCTCGCTCACCTGATCGCGGTACTGGCGCGCGAGGTCCACCGTGCTCGCCGAGATCATCGGCACCTGCTCGGCGAGGCTCTTGTCCACCTCGCCCTGACCACCGATCGATTGCAGGAAGTTCGGGATCGACACCCGGTTGTCGCCCGGCTGCGTGCGGTGGGTGTCCTCGAAAAACAGCGCGGCGCCATTGAACCCGCCGGCGGCGCCGGCCTGCTGGTAGGCCGCCAGGCGCAGGGTGAAATCGATATCGAGATCGAAGGACAACTGGAAGGCGAGCGCCTTGCCGATGACGAGGGAATCGACCGGCGACCAGGGATCGACCTGGGTCAGTTCCAGTGCGCCATATTCGGGCGGCAGCGCAGGAGTCGAACGGATCCAGAAGTTGACGCCGTTCGCGTAGGCTTGGAGGAAGTCGCGCATGTCCGGCGAGAGCTTGGCGTAGGACTCCCAGGCAGCGCGCCGCAGGCCGAGCGTGCGGATCTGCACGTCGTTGGCGAGCGCGGCCTGGCCGACCAGTTCCGCCACCGTTCCGCTGGCGCCGCGACGGTTGAAATCCATCTGGAAGAAGCGGTCGCGAGCGTGGACATAGCCTTGCAGGTAGGCCATATCAAGGTCGTTCGCGGCGACGATCGTCGGCACACCCTCGGCGTCGATCGAGATCGAGCCGTTGGCGATCAGACCCGGCGCCACGGTCTGCGCCGTAGCGGTGCCGGCGCACAGCAGCAGGGCGGTGGCGAGCGCCAGCGGGCGGCGCGCAAATGTTGGCTTGACCATGATTTCCTCCCGGATGGATGCCGACGGACGGCATGTGTGCAGGCGGTTATACGCCTTCGCACCGACCAGGGAGTAACGCTTTGCAGTATGTCCGGGCGGGTTTCCGTGGCCCACCCGGACGTTGCGGGCCGGAAACGACGAAGGCGCCCGCAGGCGCCTTCGCAGGGTCCACATCGAAGCGCGTCGTCAACCCTTGGCGGCCGACAGGTCTTCGCGAATACGTGCGGCCTTGCCTTCCAGCTCGCGCAGGTAGTACAACTTGGCGGCGCGCACCTTGCCGCGGCGCTTGACCTGCACCGACTCGATTGCCGGGCTGTAGGTCTGGAAGACCCGCTCGACGCCCTCGCCGTGCGAGATCTTGCGCACGGTGAAGGAGGAGTTCAGGCCACGACTCTTGATCGCGATGACCACGCCCTCGTAGGCCTGCACGCGCTCGCGCGCGCCTTCCTTGACCTTGACGTTGACCACGACGGTATCGCCGGGCGTGAACGTCGGGATGTTGCGGTTCATCTGCTCAGCTTCCAGTTGCTGAATGATCTTGCTCATGGCGATTCCTTCGGGTGCAGACAGACTAGCCGCCTAGTCTACACCGAATTTCGCCTGGTGTTCATCCATGAACTCGCGCAGCAGCGCCCGATCGGTTTTGTTCAGCTTGACCCGCGCGAGCAGGTCCGGGCGCTTGAGCCAGGTGACACCGAGCGCCTGCCTGCGTCGCCAGCGTGCGATCTGCGCGTGATTGCCGGACAGCAACACCGGTGGAACGTCACCCTCCTCGGCTTGCTCGGGCCGCGTGTAGTGCGGGCAGTCCAGCAGCCCGTCCATGAAGCTGTCCTCGATCGCCGAGGCATCGCTGTGCAATACCCCCGGCAGCAGCCGGGTCACCGCATCGATCACCGCGAGTGCCGGCAGCTCGCCGCCGGAGAGCACGAAATCGCCGATCGAGACTTCCTCGTCGATGTAACGGTCCACGAAGCGCTGGTCGATCGCCTCGTAGCGCCCGCACACCAGCACCAGGCCGGGCAGCGCGGCGAATTCGCGCGCCCGCGCCTGGTCGAAGCGCCGGCCCTGGGGACTCAGCAACAGCACCAGCGCACTGCCGGACTGTTCCTTCGCCGCCGCCAGCGCACGTTTCAGCGGCTCGATCTTGAACACCATGCCGGGTCCACCGCCGAAGGGACGGTCGTCGACGGTGCGGTAGTTGTCCTCGGTGTAGTCGCGCGGATTCCAGCACTGCAGCGCAATCCGCCCGCGTTCCAGCGCGCGCCCGACCACGCCGACCGCCATCGCCGCACGGACAAATTCGGGGAAGAGGGTGAGGACGTCGAAGCGCATTTCCGAAGCGGTTGTCGGTGATCGGTTGTTGGTTGTCGGCAGCCAGGGCCGGCGAGTCCGCGGTGCTTCGCTCCGGCGAGCTTCGCTGCCGAGAACCGACAAGCAACCCCCTGCCCCTAGAAGTCCGGATCCCAGTCCACCTTGATCACCCCGACGTCGAGGTCCACCGAGATCACGTGGCGCTCCAGCACGAAGGGGATCATGCGCTCGCGGGCGCCGTCGCGGACGACCAGGATCGGATGTGCGCCAAAGTCGACGAGGTGGTCGACGCGGCCGAAGTCGGCGCCGTCGCGATTGCGCACGGCCAGGCCTTCGAGATCTGCCCAGTAGTACTCGCCCTTGCGCAAGGGCGGCAGTGCCGCGCGCTCGACCGCGATTTCGCGGCCCCTCAGCGCGGCGGCCGCCTCGCGGTCGGCGATGCCCTCGACCTCGACGATCAGGCCCTTGGTGCTGTCCTGGCCACGCACCACGGCAAGCGGCTGCGGGGCGTCGCCACCCAGCAGCCACCAGGGAGAATATTGAAGCAGCCTGCGCGGCGGGTCACTGAAGGAAGCCACCATCAGCGCGCCGCGCACGCCGTGCGCGCCCTGCACACGGCCCATCGTCACCAGCCGCTGCCGGGCAGCGCCGGTGGCCGCTGGCGCCGGGGCCTCAGGCCGCGGCGGCGGGCTGCTGCTTCTGCGCAAGCTTGATCAGCTGGCGGACCTTGTCGGTCGGCTGCGCGCCGACGCCGACCCAATGCGTGACGCGGGCCAGGTCGACCGACAGCGGCACTTCCTTGCCCTGCGCGATCGGATTGTAGAAACCCACGCGCTCGATGCTGCGGCCGTCGCGTGCATAGCGCTCGTCGGCCACCACGATGTAGTAGAAGGGCCGCTTCTTGGCGCCACCACGAGCCAGGCGAATCTTGACCATCGATTGAGTCCTTTCAAACGCATGCGGTACGAGCGAAGCCGGCGAGTTTAGCCGAGTCCGCAGGCTGCGCCAAGCGCCTCGAAGGTTGTGGGTGGTGGGTGGTGGGTTGTGGGTTCAGGCAACAGTGCGCTCCGAAATCGGTTCTTGCGTGCTTCTGCTGCCCACAACCCACAACTCACAACCCACAACCATCTTCAAGGTAGAGTCGCCGCCCTCCGCAACACCCACGCCGCAGCGCCGATGAGCACCGACATCCAGCCCTTCGAGCAGATTCCGCTGAAGGAGTATGCCGAAAACGCCTATCTGAACTACTCGATGTACGTGGTGCTGGACCGCGCCCTGCCCTTCGTTGGCGACGGCCTGAAGCCGGTGCAGCGACGCATCCTGTACGCGATGAGCGAACTCGGCCTGTCGGCAGCGTCCAAGCACAAGAAATCGGCGCGCACGGTCGGCGACGTCATCGGCAAGTACCACCCGCACGGCGATTCGGCCTGCTACGAGGCGCTGGTGCTGATGGCGCAGCCCTTCAGCTTCCGCTACCCGCTGATCGACGGCCAGGGCAACTTCGGTTCGCCGGACGATCCGAAGAGTTTTGCGGCGATGCGCTACACCGAATCGAAGCTGACGCCCTTCGCGAAGCTGCTGCTGGACGAACTCGGCCAGGGCACGGTCGAGTGGGAACCCAATTTCGACGGTACCCTGGAGGAGCCGTCGTGGTTGCCCTCGCGGGTGCCACACCTGCTGCTGAACGGCACCACCGGGATCGCGGTCGGCATGGCCACCGACATCCCGCCGCACAACCTGCGCGAGGTGCTGAGCGCCTGCATCCGCCTGCTCGAGGATCCGCAGGCCAGCACCGCCGACCTCTGCGAGCACATCCGCGGGCCGGACTACCCGACCAGCGCCGAGATCATCACGCCACGCGCCGACCTCGTGCGCCTCTACGAAACCGGCAATGGCAGCGTGCGCGCGCGCGCCACCTGGGTGCGCGAGAACGGCAACATCGTGATCACGGCAGTACCGCACCAGGTCTCGCCGACCCGGATCGTCGAGCAGCTCGCCGAGCAGTTCCGCGCGAAGAAGCTGCCGATGGTCGACGATTTCCGCGACGAAGGCGACCACGCCCAGCCGATCCGCATCGTCATCGTCCCACGCAGCAACCGCGTCGACGTCGACGAACTGATGGGCCATCTGTACGCGACCACCGACCTCGAGAAGAGCTTCCGCGTCAACTTCAACCTGATCGGCCTGGATGCGCGCCCGCAGGTCAAACCGCTGAAACAGCTGATCGAGGAGTGGTTGCAGTTCCGGTCCGACACCGTGCGCCGGCGCCTCAACCACCGCCTCGGCAAGGTCGAGCGCCGCCTGCACCTGCTGGAAGGCCTGCTGATCGCCTTCCTGAACCTCGACGAGGTGATCCGCATCATCCGCAGCGAGGACGAACCGAAACCGGTTTTGATGGCGCGCTTCGGACTGTCCGAGGAGCAAGCCGAGTACATCCTGGAGACCAGGCTGCGCCAGCTGGCGCGCCTGGAGGAAATGAAGATCCGCGGCGAGCAGGCCGAGCTGGTCGTCGAACGCGACGAACTGCAGGCGATCCTGGGCTCGCGCTCGAAGCTGCGCTCGCTGCTGAAGAAGGAACTGGAAGCGGACGCGAAACAGTACGGCGACGAGCGCCGCTCGCCGCTGGTCGAGCGCGGTCAGGCGAAGGCGCTGTCGGAGGCCGACCTGACCCCCTCCGAACCGGTCACCGTGATCCTGTCCGAGAAGGGCTGGGCGCGCGCCGCCAAGGGCCACGACATCGACGCCACGACGCTGAGCTATCGCGAGGGTGATCGCTACTACGCGAGCACCCGCGGTCGCAGCAACCTGCAGGCCGCCTTCCTCGACTCCAGCGGCCGCGCCTATTCGACGCCGGCGCACACGTTGCCCTCCGCGCGCGGCCAGGGCGAACCGCTGACCGGGCGCTTCGACCCGCCATCGGGCGCGCGCTTCCTGACGACGGTCTGTGCGGACTCGGAGACGCGCCTGCTGCTGGCCACCGACGCCGGCTATGGCTTCCTCACGCGCTTCGAAAACCTGGTCTCGCGCAACCGCGGCGGCAAGCAGTTGCTGACGGTGCCCGATGGCGCCCAGGTGCTGACGCCGGCGCTGGTGCCCGGCGCGGTCGACCATTGCCTGGTCGCGGCAGTCACCAGCGACGGCCACCTGCTGGTGTTCCCGCTGTCCGAACTGCCCGAGCTCGACAAGGGCAAGGGCAACAAGATCATCGGCCTGCCAGCCGGACGGCTGGCCTCCGCCCCGCGCATGCTCGCGCTCGCCGCCTTCCAACCCGCGCAGGAACTCGTCGTCGTGGCCGGCGGCCGCATCACCCGCCTCAAGGGCCACGATCTCGGCGTCTACCGCGGCACCCGCGCCCAGCGCGGCGCCCTGCTGCCACGCGGCCTGCAACGCGTGGACCGGCTGGACGTGGTGTGAGGCACGGGAGCACGGGAGGAGCGGGACACGGGGCACGAAAAAAGCTCGCTGAACGCCGGGCTGCGCAGGCCACCCGTCCAGCGCACCCACATCAAACTTGCCCGAGGTCTTCCTGTGCCCCGCCCCACGGTGCCCGTGCCTCCGCTTCCACCTCCAACGCCCCGCTTCAGCTTCCCCCTGCTATGTTCCGCGCGATGAAAGGTTTTCCGCTCCCAGCCGTCACCATACGAGATCATTGCGGTTGGCGATGCCGGGCAGGCGTGCGATGAAAGGTTTTCCGCTCCCAGCCGTCACCCTGGCCGATCGCTTTCGTGGCTATTACCCGGTCGTGGTCGACGTCGAAACGGGCGGTTTCGACTGCGAGGGCGATGCCCTGCTCGAGATCGCTGCGGTGCTGTTGGAAATGACGCCGGAAGGCCGCTTGCGGCGCAGCCATACGGTCTCCACGCACGTAGTCCCGTTCCCGGGGTCGAACATCGATCCGCGCTCGCTCGAGATCACCGGCATCGACCCTAGCCATCCGTTGCGTGCCGCGCTCGATGAGCGCGAGGCGCTGGACTGCATCTTCGAGCCGGTGCGCAAGGCGATGAAGGCTGCCGACTGCACGCGCGCGATCCTGGTCGGGCACAACGCCGCCTTCGACCTTTCCTTCCTGAACGCCGCGATCCGCCGCACCGGCCACAAGCGTTCGCCATTCCATCCCTTCAGCACCTTCGACACGGTCTCGCTGGCCGGCCTGACCATCGGCCAGACCGTGCTCGGCAAGGCCCTGCACATGGTCGGTCTGGGTTGGAACAGCAAGCAAGCGCACTCGGCGATCTACGACGCCGAACAGACCGCCGAACTGTTCTGCGCGATCGTCAACCGCTGGCGCGAACTGCAAGCGACGACGACCGACGCATCTTCGATGGCGGCCTTGCTCACCCCGGCCTGACCCGTCTTCGTCGCCCGAGAAGCCTCGCGTTCAGAAGCGGGTGGCAGGCATCTCCACAACGCCGCGGGCATTCATCTGCGCATTCTTTGCCATCCGCTTGCCGTCTACCAGTGCACGCCACGCATCAGCGAGGCGAAAGCCACCTGCTCGCTCGACGGCGGCGCATCCTGGCCACCCTTGACGCCTTTCGCAGCGGCCGAATCCGGGAACAGTTGGAAGGCGGTGTTGAGCACCACCTGGTACACCTTCGGCGCCATCAGGTGGAGCATCTCGGCGAAGATGCCGAGGCGCGTGGCGATCCGGTGCGGACGTTCGATGATCGCCTGCACGACCATGTCGCCGGCCTCCTCGGGTGTGAGCGTCGGCACGTTGTCGTAGATCTTGGTCGGACCGATCATCGGCGTCTTCACCAGCGGCATGTTGACGATGGTGAAGTGGATGTTCTTGTCCGAGAACTCGCTCGCCGCGCAGCGCGAGAAGGCATCCAGCGCGGCCTTGCTGGCGACGTAGGCAGAGAAGCGCGGCGCGTTGGTGAGCACGCCGATCGAGCTGATGTTGATGACGTGACCGCGACGGCGTTCGGTCATGCTCGGCAGCAGCCCCATGACCAGCCGCAGCGAACCGAAATAGTTCAGCTGCATGGTGCGCTCGAAATCGTGGAAGCGGTCGTAGCTGAGCTCGATCGAGCGCCGGATCGACCGTCCGGCGTTGTTGACCAGCACGTCGACGCCCTTGTGGTCCGCGAGCACCTTCCTGACCAGCTCGTCGCAGGAGGCCAACTCGGACAGGTCGGCCTGGTAGATGAAGACCTGGGCGCCCTTGTGTTCGGCCTCGATCTCGGCCTTGGCCTTCTCGAGGTCCTCGAGTCCGCGCGCGCAGATCAGAGTCTTCGCGCCGGCCGCTGCCACCTTTTTCGCGGTCGCGAGCCCGATCCCCGACGAGCCTCCGGTGATCAGCACCACCTTGTCGCGCACGCGACTGCCGAGCGATCGGTCGACGTGCAGGTCGGGATCCAGGTGGCGCTCCCAGTAGTCCCACAGGCGCCAGGCGTAGTCCTCGAGGTCGGGAACCCGGATACCAGTCCCCTTGAGCACGCGTTCGGTCTCACGGGTATCGAAGCGGGTCGGGTAATTGAAGAACTTCAGTACATCCGCGGGGATGTTGAGGCTCTTCAGGGTGTGGTTGAGGATCCGCCGCACCGGCGGCAGCATGCCGATCGCGCCGCGGATCGAGGCCGGAATGAACTGGAAGATGCGCGCATCGATGCGCATCGTCATCTTCGGCGCATGCCCGGCACTGGCGAAGATGTTCAGCACCTCGCCGACCCGTCGTGGCGACGGATCGGTCAGGTGGAAACACCCGCCGTCGAGGCCTTTTTCATGCGCGATGTGGTCCATCGCATTGACCACGAAATCGACCGGCACGATGTTGATGCGGCCGCCCTCGAAGCCGAGCGTCGGCACCCACGGCGGCAGCGTCTGGCGCAAGCGCTTCAGCAGCGTGAAGAAGTAGTAGGGGCCGTCGATCTTGTCGATCTCGCCGGTTTGCGAGTGGCCGACGACCATGCCTGGCCGGTAGATCCGGAAGGGTCGCTTGCACTCCTTGCGGACGATGCCTTCGGAATCGTGCTTGGTACGGAAATAGGCGTGCTCGAGATTCTCGGCCTCATCGAACATGTCTTCGCGGAACACCCCGGCGTAAAGGCCGGCGGCGGCGATCGAGCTGACATGGTGGAAGCAGCCGGCGCGGATCGTCTCGGCCAGTTCGACCGCGTTGCGGGTGCCGTCGATGTTCGCCGCCTGCTGCGATTCCGCATTCGCCGACAAGTCGTAGATCGCAGCCAGGTGGAAGAAATGACGGACCTTGCCGGTGAGCTGCTTCTGCGCCTCCGCGGAAAGACCGAGCTTCGGCTTGGTGAGATCTCCGGTGACCGCGACCAGGCGCTCACCGGCCTCTGGGTAGCGCTCCTTCAGCGCCTCGAACTTGTCCTTGGATCCGCGCCGGACCAGCACATGGATGGTGCCCTTGCGCTTGAGCAGGTTGCCGATCAGGAAGCGGCCCAGGAAGCCGGTTGCGCCTGTGACGAAATAGCTCATGTGATCGTCCTCCCCCGAGGTCGAGAAGATGCCGGCCGCCGCGGAATCGACGGATGGCCCTAAGATATCGAGCGCCGCGGGCGACCGCCAGCGAAGCCCGCCCGACCCCTTGCGATTCGCGGTCCGCGGAACGATAGTGGCGACCGGGTTTCAGCCACGCCTTGCGGAGACACGAATGTCCGACCTCGACAGCCAGTTCCAGGCCGCGACCGAAGCTGCCAAGCAGCTCCCGGAGCGCCCCGACAACGACACCATGCTGAAGCTCTACAGCCACTTCAAGCAGGCCACCGAGGGTGATGTGTCGGGACCGAAGCCGGGCTTCTTCGACTTCGTGGGCACCGCCAAGTACGAGGCCTGGGAGAAGCTCAAGGGCCTGTCCGCGGACGACGCGAAGAAGAAGTACATGGACCTCGTCAAGCGCCTCGGCGGCAAGTTCTGAGGGCGTCGTGGCACAGGAACCCGGGCCGGTGAAGACGCGTGACCGCATCCTGGCGAAGAGCCTGGAGATGTTCAACGCGCAGGGTGAACCGAACGTCACCACGAATCACATCGCCGACGAGCTGGAGATCAGCCCGGGCAACCTCTACTACCACTTCCGCAACAAGGACGACATCATCGAGCAGTTGTTCGCGCGCTTCGAGGAGCGCATCGGCGAAGCGCTGCTGGTGCCCGAGGGCCGCCAGCCCAATCTCGAGGACATGTGGCTGCAGATGCACCTGGTGTTCGAGTGCATCTGGGACTATCGCTTCGTCTACCGTGATCTCGTCGACCTGCTGACGCGCTCGCGCAAGCTCAAGATGCACTTCTCGCGCATCCTGAAGCGCGCCCACGAGAGCATCTCGAAGGTGTGCACGGAGATGGTCAAGGCCGGGACGATGCTCGCCAGCCAGCGCGAGATCGAGGCGATCGCGCAGAACACCGTGGTGCTGACCACCTTCTGGCTGAACTTCCAGCAGATCAAGCCGGCCACCAGCACCAAGACCGACGTCGACCTCGGCCGCGGCATCTACCAGGTCATGGTTCTGATCGCGCCCTACCTGAAGAGCGCCGAGCGGGCGCACCTGAACCGGCTGGCGGACCAGTACCTGGGTGGAGCGTAGGAACGGTTGTCAGTTGTCAGTTGCCGGTTGTCGGCAGCGGAAGCCCGGGCATCCACCCTTGCTGACAACCGAGAACCGACCACCCGCACGGGCTGGCCATCGCCAGCCCGTGCGAATGCGCATCAGGCCGCCTTGGCCTGCAGCGCCTTGACCTGCTTGCTGAGGTCGGCGACGCGACGCGACAGCGCCTGCACGTCGGCCTTGCTCGGTACGCCGAGGCGACCGAGCACGCGCGTGACCTGGCCGCCGACCACGCCCTCGACTTTCCCGAAGTTCGCAGCGGCGCGTTGCTGCACCTGACCGAACACGCCCGCGACGCGGCTGCGCACGTCGGCGACCGCGCCTTCGGCAAACTTGACGGTGCGCTCACGCAACTCCTGGCCCTGCTCGAACAGGTTGCCGACGAAGCGCACGCCTTCCTTGCGCGACAGCGACACCGCGCCGAGTGAGGCGAGCAGCGCCTTGCGCGCGCCCTTGTCGGTGCTGGACCTGGACACGCGCACGGACTTGCGGGCGACGGGTTTCTTGCTAGCCATGATTCTCTCCTGTGGTTCGAAGTCGGCGCATCCTCGCGCCTGGCGGGCAAGGTATGGGCGCGGCGATGGAACAATCACACTACGCATCGATTGATTTACCTAGGAATTTTCCGGAGTGATCGAAGCTTGCCTCGCGCTCGGCCTTTGCCGATGCTTGGGACAATTGAAGGCGCGCCCTGGAGGACACGATGGCTGTGAAAAAATGGGTCAAGTTTCCGCATGCCAGTGCAACTTTCGACTATGCGGGAGCCAGGCTCGCGAAGGCTTGGGAGCGCCTGCACGCGGGCGACCAGGAGGCATTCCCGGACAAGAAACATATCGCCGCGCTGCAAAAGAAGTACCCGAAGCTCAAAGCCTCCGGCGAGGCCGATGCGGTCGCAGACGCGCTCCAGAACGCCTGGCGCGACTTCCATCGCGGCGAGTTCCAGAAGGCTGCCGAGGCTGGTGAGGCACTCGGCGCGATCGGTGCGACGGTCGCCAACAAAGCCGAGGGCATCTATGCGACCCACCTCGCGAAGGATGTCGACCGTGGCGCGCACTTCGAGCGCTGCGCGAAGCGCGCCGAGGCGGCGATCGCCGCGATGCCCGACGAGGCCAACGCGCACTATTTCCACGCTTTCGCGCTCGGCCGCTACAGCCAGACCATCTCGATCACCAAGGCGCTGGCGCAAGGCCTCGGGGGCAAGATCCGGGAGAGCCTGGAGCGCACGCTGAAACTCGCGCCGAAGCACGCCGAGGCGCACACCGCGCTGGGTCTCTATCACGCCGAGATCATCGACAAGATCGGCGCGCTGGTCGGAGGCCTGACCTACGGCGCGAAGGCCGACACCGGCCTCAAGCACTTCCAGGAAGCGCTCAAGCTCACGCCGCACGCACCGATCACGCACATCGAGTATGGCAACGGCCTGCTGATGATGTTCGGCAAGAAGCGCGCGGGCGAGGTGGTCAAGGCCTTCGAGGCTGCCGCCGCACTGAAGCCGATGGAAGCGATGGAGGCACTCGACATTGAACGCGCGAAGGCGGAGCTCGCGGGCTGAGGACTGACCTTCGGCGGCGCACTGCGGGCCACGCGGTTCAGACCGCCGGCGAAGCGACCGGCAAGAAAGAGAAACCGTTGCGGGGCAGGCTGGAGTGCTGTGCAGCGAACCTCCGACGCCTCGCCGGTGAAGTGCTGCGCGCTACACCGGCCTTCGGGTCGCACCCGGTGCGTGGTTCACTCGTAGCCGTTCGCCATGATCATCGGGTTGGTGGAATTCGGGTCCGCCATGATCGGCACATCGGAGGACAGGCACCACTCCAGCAGGGAACCGGAACGGCCGTCGAACTCGGTGTCCTGCACGCTCAGGCGCCAGTTGCCGGCACCCAGCACACCCGCGAAAGAAGACAGCGCCTGCACCGGCTGCACGCGACCGTTGATCGCCGGTTCGTAGTTATTGCAAGCGGTCAGCGGTGCGCCGCCATCGGCGAAGGCCGCCTGCACGCGGTCACCGTCGGCGCAATTGCTGCCGCTCGGGCGATCCATCAGCAACAGCGGACCGGCGGCATCTGGGGCGGTCTTGGTCAGCGAGATCCGCAAATCGCTGACATCGCGGTGGTCGGTGTGCACCGTCACGCGCAGATTCGGCACCAGGGCGCCGATGTTGGCCAGCGTGGTCGCGTCGAAGTTGACCGTGCCGCCATCCGGAATGGTTCCGTTGGCAACCACGAAACAGGCTTGGGCGGTGCGGAAGAAGGGCCGCGGCGGATCGGAGCCCAGCTCGTCCGCGACGCCGCAGTTGTTGCGCCCGAGCACGTGGTACTGGAAAGGCGTATCCGCGGCAAGCGCGGTGACCGGCCGATGAAAGTTCTCGGTGCCGATCCAGCAGTAGTCGCTGAGGTCGGGATTACACACATCATCCAGCGGCATCACCGGGAAGCTCGTCGCGGTGCACTCCTCGGGTGTGTCGGCCAGCAGGTTGCTGCAGGCACCGATATCCATGCGCCAGTCCTGCACCTGCACCGAGGACAGCCAGCTGAACCAAGGGCGGGTCGGCATGTCGAGCGCGCCATTCTCGATCTCTCGATAGGCGGTTGACGGAGGCTCGATCTGGGTCTCGACCAGCACGCTCGCCGTGGCGTACTGCACCGGGTTGCCGAAGAAACCGGAGGTGCGCCCGCGAACCGGAACCTGGCGAATACCACCCGTGTTGACCGAACCGGCGATCAGGCCGACGCTGACGATCTTGTTGACGGCACCGCCACCACTGGCCGCCGGCACGAACACCGGATTCGGTGTCACGCCCTGCATGTAGTACCAGGGGAACAGGTCGCCACCAGGCTCCGTGTAGATGTACTCCTGCCAGGCGTTGCGCCAGACGTAGCGGAAGACCAGGCCGATCTGGTTATTGCGGCACAGTTGATAAGGCGGAGTGGTGTCGACCTGGCCGTTTGGATGGAAAGGCGTGTAGGTGACCGCGTATTCCAGCCGCATGGTGAAGTTCTGCGCGACCGCGCCCGGCGCAAGCCCGGCGCCGACCAGCAAGCATGTGAGCAGCAAGCTGCGACGGAGATTCCTGCTGGCCATCCGGCCCTCCCGCCCGATTGGGACTGATACCCCAAGAATAGGGCATTTAGAATCAAGCACAAAGCGCCTATTGCTCAAGTCGTTTGACAGAACCACCGGCCGACGCTCGAGCACAGCATAAATCGCAAGACGTGTATGGACTGCAAAGCCGCTCACGTAGCCGACGAACGGTGGCGCCGGCGCCGTGGGCGGCGCCCCGCAGGAAGGTCCGCAAGCGTCCGCAGCAGCCGCACGGAAGATTCCGGCGTAATCGTCTGATCCTGCGGATGCAGCATTGCGACCATCAGCAACTGTTCGAGTTGCTGGCGAAAGCGCTCGATCACGCGTTCCGGATCGGGCACCAGGCGACTGTCGGCGATCAACCCGAAATAGACCGAGCCGGCGTAGCTCAGGATGCTGATGCCCATGCCGATGCTGCCGGTTTGCGGCACCCAGAACATCATTTCGCGCACCGGTGCCCCGCACAGGTAGAGCGGTTCGCGCGGGCCCGGCACATTGGTCGCCACCGTGGTCGCCTTGCGACTCAGCAGCTCCAACGCAGGCCTCTGCAACGCGGCGGGTCCGATGCCGAGCGCACTCAGCAGTCCGTAAGACATCAGCGCCTGACGCGAGCCCTTCAGCGCCTGCATCGCATCGCGCACCGCCAGCAGCCGCGCAACCGGGTTGTCGAGGCCGATCGGCAGGTCGAGGAACACCAGACCGAAGTGGTTGCCGAGCTCGCGTGCGTGCTCCAGGGGCCTCAGGTTGACCGGCACCGTGGCGCGGATCGACAGGCCGTCGACTGCCTCGCCGCGTTCGACCAGGTACTGGCGCAAGGCGCCCGCAGCGCAGGCCATCAGCACGTCGTTGACGGTGGCACCAAGCGCATGGCCCACCGCCTTGACTTCTTCCAGCGGCAGGGGATCGCACCAGGCGACGCGCTTGAACACGCCAAGCCGACCCTTGAAGCGCGTTGGTGGGTCATCAGCGAGGCACAGCGCGCGCACCAGTTCGCGCAGGATCTCCACCGCCTCGTGGCTACCGCTGCGGGCGAGGCCGAGCAGGGATTCGCCCGCGGCCTGTGGATCGCGCAGGAACTCGAATCCGCGCTGCAGCAGCGATTCGACCAGTTCGGCCGCATGCTCGACACGGTGACGAGCCGGCGCCAGCAGACGCTCGAAAATCGTGCCTCCGCCGCGCTTGAGCTTCGACGGCGGGTGCGGCCGGTGATGGCGCGCTTGGGGAGTGGTGTCGTGCAACGACAGCATCACCTGCACCAGCGCGATGCCGTCCGCATAGCAGTGGTGGATGCGTACCACCACCGCGCCGCCACCTTGGTAGTTCTCGATCAGGTGGAACTGCCACAGCGGCTTGCTGTGGTCCAGCGGTGTGCTCGCGAGGTTGCTCACGTACTCCTGCAGGTCGGCCTTGGCGCCCGGGGACGGCAGCGCTGCGCGGCGCACATGCCACTGGATGTCGAAGGTGTCGTCATCCTCCCAGTACCACTGCCCGCCGATCTCGACGGCGCGCTGGCGGAAGCGCCGGAAGGACAGGAAGCGCGCCTCGACGGTGCGCCGCAACCGCTCGACGTCGAGCGCGTGCGCGAGCACGATCACACCGGTGATCATCATCAGGTTGGTCGATCGCTCCATCCGCAACCAGGCGGTGTCGACCTTGGACATGGCTTCCATGAGGGACGCCGAGCAGTGAGTGGGGTCACGGTAGGGATGCCGGCCACCCGGCGCCTCCCACACAGATCCGTCCGGGCAGTATCAGCGCATATGGCGACTGCCCGGATACGGCACCTGCCCAAGAAGCGCTCCGATCCGCCGCTTCCCGAGCGGGCGTTCGCGTGCCGATTGCCGTCGAGGCACCGCTTGTCGAAGCTGGGGATCGGGGTTCGCCAGCGTCCGCCTTTCCGAAGCCCGACAGGGCCGGACTCAATCCATGGTCGGGGCAAACGCGGTTACCACGCCGCCCCAAGGCTACGCAAGGATCCCCCGGCCCCGCGACCTCCGCGTCCGAGGGCAAAAGGTCCGTACAGATCGCATCCCAATCCGATCCTGATCCTTGTGTGCCGTGAGGTCGGTCGCGGCTGCGCATGCAACTGTCCGTCCAACCGTTCGCCATGGACATGTCCAGGCAGCGCGGGAATGTCCTCCTGGATGGCGAACCTCGAGCCGCGCCCGTGAAATCCGACTCGTCGGCGATGACGATCATGCGGCCCCGCAAACGACGACGGGCCCACGTGGGGCCCGTCGCTTCGGCTCGACAGACGCCGAGACTCAGGCCTGCGCGGACTCTTCTTCCAGAACCGCCTTCATCGACAGGCGGATGCGGCCCTGCTTGTCGACCTCCAGCACCTTGACGCGCACGATGTCGCCTTCCTTGAGCTTGTCGGCGACGCGCTCGACGCGCTCGTTGGAGATCTGCGAGACGTGCACCAGGCCATCGCGGCCCGGCAGGATGGTCACGAAGGCGCCGAAGTCCATCAGCTTGGCGACCTTGCCCTCGTAGATGCGGCCCGGCTCGACATCCGAGGTGATCTGCTCGATGCGCTTGCGCGCCGCATCGGCTGCCGCCTGGTTGTTGGAAGCGATCGTGATCGTGCCGTCGTCCTGGATGTCGATCGTGGTGCCGGTCTCCTCGGTGATCGCGCGGATGGTCACGCCGCCCTTGCCGATCACGTCGCGGATCTTGTCCGGGTGGATCTTCATGGTGAACAGGCGCGGCGCGTAGGTGCTCATCTCCGGGCGCGGGGCATCGATCACCTTCGCCATCTCGCCGAGGATGTGACGACGGCCTTCGCGGGCCTGCGTCAGCGCGACCTTCATGATCTCCTCGGTGATGCCGTCGATCTTGATGTCCATCTGCAGCGCGGTGATCCCTTCCCAGGAGCCCGCCACCTTGAAGTCCATGTCGCCGAGGTGGTCCTCGTCGCCGAGGATGTCGCTGATCACCGCGAACTGGTCGCCTTCCTTGATCAGGCCCATCGCAATGCCCGCGACCGGCGCCTTGACCGGCACGCCGGCATCCATCAGCGCCAGCGAAGAACCGCACACCGAGGCCATCGAACTGGAACCGTTGGACTCGGTGATTTCCGAGACCACGCGGATCACGTAGGGGAAGTCCTCGTTCTTCGGCATCACCGCGGCGATGCCGCGCTTGGCGAGGCGGCCGTGGCCGATCTCGCGACGCTTGGGCGCCAGCATGAAGCTGATCTCCCCGACCGAGAACGGCGGGAAGTTGTAGTGCAACATGAAGGTTTCCTTCGACTCGCCCTCGACCGCATCGATGATCTGCGCGTCGCGGCCGGTGCCGAGGGTCACGGTGACGATCGCCTGGGTCTCGCCGCGGGTGAACAGCGAGGAACCGTGGGTGCGCGGCAGCAGGCCGGTGCGCACGCTGATCGGGCGGATCGTGGTGCTGCCGCGACCGTCGATGCGCGGGCGGCCGGCGATGATGCGATGGCGCACCAGCGCGTACTCGAGGTTGTCGAAGCTGCGCGCCACGGCGGCGTCGGTCCAGCCCGAGGTCAAGGCCTTCTCGCCACCGAGGGCAGCGAGCGTGGCGGTCTTCGCGACGCCGACGGCGGCGCGACGCTCCTGCTTCTCGCGGATGTCGTAGGCGGCGTTGAGCGGGCCCTCGGCCAGTTCCTTGACCGCGGCATCGAGCGCCTGGTGGTCGCTCGGCGGGGTCCACGGGAACGGGGTCACGCCGACTTCATGCGCTAGTTCGCGGATGGCGTTGATCACCACCTGCATCTGCTGGTGACCGAAGACCACCGCACCGAGCATCACTTCCTCGCTCAGCAACTGGGCTTCGGACTCGACCATCAGCACCGCCTTGTCGGTGCCGGCGACCACCAGTTCCAGCTGCGAGGCCTTCAGTTGCTCGGCGGTCGGGTTCAGCAGGTACTGGCCATTCGCATAGCCGACCTTGGCCGCACCGATCGGGCCGGCGAAGGGCAGTCCGGACAGCGACAGCGCCGCCGAGGCACCGATCAGCGCCGGGATGTCGGCGTCGATCTCGGGGTTCATCGACAGCACGGTGGCCATCACCTGGACGTCGTGGAAGAAGCCGTCCGGGAACAGCGGGCGGATCGGGCGGTCGATCAGGCGCGAGGTCAGGGTCTCGCGCTCGGTCGGGCGCCCTTCGCGCTTGAAGAAGCCCCCAGGGATGCGGCCACCAGCGTAAAACTTCTCCTGGTAGTTGACCGTCAGCGGGAAGAAGTCGCGACCTTCCTTGGCCTTCTTGTCGCCAACCGCGGTGACCAGCACCACGGTGTCGCCCATGCTGACCATGACCGCCGCGGTCGCCTGGCGCGCGATCTCGCCGGTCTCGAGCGTGACCAGGTGCTCTCCGTACTTGAATTGCTTGGTGACTTTCGCCACTGGGTAGTCCTTTTCGTCGTGGATGCGAATCGGGTGCGGAGCCGGTGGGCTCAGCGGCGCAGGCCCAGCTTCTCGATCAGCGCGCGGTAGCGCGCATCGTCCTTGCGCTTCAGGTAGGCCAGCAACTGGCGACGCTGGTTGACCAGCTTGAGCAGGCCACGACGCGAGTGGTGGTCCTTCTTGTGATCGGCGAAATGCGAAGACAACTGTTCGATCCGGGCGGTCAGCAGCGCGACCTGCACTTCCGGGGAACCGGTGTCGCTGGCGCTGCGACCGTGGGTCTTGATGATCTCGCCGGTCTGGGTGGCATTCAGAGGCATGACGAACTCCTTGTCGTGATGGGGACGAACGCCATGCCCAGTAGGACGGCTGCCTGGGGACCGACCAACCGAGCGTGGCGCGCGGACTCCCCGCCTGCGGCGCAGGTGGGTGAGCGGGCTTCTTCGGGGGAGAGGATCGAACGCTGCGCGATGCGGACGTCGGGACCGCGTCAACCGACCCGGCCCGAAAAAGCCGCGCATTATGGGCGCCGAAGCGACCAAAGAACAAGGCAAGGCTGTGCCGCTTTGAAACGGCTGGCGCGGCCGCGGTTCAGCCTCGCCACCAGTCGGCTCCGGGCGTGCTTGATCCGGCGAAAGGCCGCCGCTATGGTCCGCCGCCGCTCGGAAGCCTCCGGGCGAAAGCCGCTCGAGGATGCCCGAATGCGTCGCGCGATGGTGCTCGGCAACTGGAAGATGAACGGCAGGCGCGCCGATGCCGTCGCCTGGGCGCGCGCCGGCGCCGCGCTCGCGGTGGCACTGCCGGGGATCGACGTCGGCGTGTTGCCGGCCTGCGTGCACCTGGCTGCGGCGCGCGAAGCCGCGCAGGGAAGTCCGCTGCTGCTCGGCGCGCAGAACCTCGCGGCCTGGTCCGACGGCGCCTACACCGGCGAAGTCTCGGGCGCGATGCTGGCCGACTGCGGCGCCAGCCACGTGCTCGTCGGCCACTCCGAGCGACGCCACGTGCTCGGCGAGAGCGACGCCGTGGTCGCCGAAAAATTCGAACGCGCCCAGGCAGCCGGCCTGGTGCCGGTGCTCTGCCTGGGCGAAACGCTGGATGAACGCGAAGCCGGCAGCACCGAAGCGGTGGTGCTGCGCCAGCTCGACGCGGTGCTCGCGCGCTGCGGCATCGCCTCGCTCGCGCGCGCGGTCATTGCATACGAACCGGTGTGGGCGATCGGCACCGGCCGCACCGCGAGTCCGGCGCAGGCGCAGGAAGTGCATGCCTGCCTCCGTAGCGCAATCGCGAAACGCGATGCTATGCTCGCCAGTCTTGTTCGGATCCTGTACGGCGGTAGCGTCAAGGGATCCAATGCAGCGCAACTGTTCGCGCAGGCCGACATCGATGGCGGCCTGATCGGCGGTGCCTCGCTGGTCCCCGACGAGTTTGCCGCGATCTGCCGCGCAGCCTGATCGCATTCGAAGAATCCATGAAGATCCTGATCATCGTCGTCTACCTGGTCGTGGCCATCGCCATGATCGCCTTCATCATGCTGCAGCGCGGCTCCGGCGCCGCCGCTGGCTCCGGCTTCGGTGCGGGTGCGTCGGGCACCGTGTTCGGCGCGCGCGGCTCGGCCAACTTCCTGTCCAAGGCCACCAAGTGGCTGGCGGTCGTGTTCTTCGCGATGAGCATGGGCATGGCGGTCTGGCAGGCACGCTTCGGAAGCGTGCGTGATGCCGCCACCGACCTTGGCGTGATGGGCCAGTTACCCGCCGACGGCGCAACGCCCGCCGCGCCGCCTGCCGACGGCGAGACGCCGGCGGCTCCGACCGTCAGCACCGGCAGCGACACGCCCGCCACTCCTGCCGCCACCGGCGAGACACCGTCCGCACCGGCACCAGCCGAGGAACCGCCCGCGGCAGCGCCACCCGTCGCCGAGCCCGCCGCGACACCCGCGGACGCGAGCAAGGACGACACGAAACCGGAATAATATTGAGTCAGGTCAAGCAGCCGACGTGGTGGAATTGGTAGACACGCTACTTTGAGGTGGTAGTGGGGCAACCCGTGACGGTTCGAGTCCGTCCGTCGGCACCAATGCGTCAGGCACCCTCGGGTGCACCTTGCAGCCCGGCTCCGCGCCGGGTTGCGGCTTCAAGGGCAGGCGAAAGGTCGATAAAACCGACCCGAAACCTGCGCCAGCCGCCGGTCCGGGCGGCAAGCGGATCGGGCGGGCTCCCGGATGGAGCTCCCCGCGCACAGGCACCACAGACGGGAGCGATTCGGCATGGATCTGCAGCAGTATCTCCCCATCGCCCTGTTCCTCGGGGTGGCCACGGTGATCGGCATCGCCTTGCTGACGCTCGGCTCGCTGCTCGGTCCGCGCAAGCCCGACAGCGAGAAACTCTCTCCCTACGAGTGCGGCTTCGAGGCCTTCGAGGACGCGCGCATGAAGTTCGACGTGCGCTACTACCTCATCGCCATCCTGTTCATCATCTTCGATCTGGAAATCGCCTTCCTGTTCCCCTGGTCGGTGGTGCTCGATCAGATCGGCTGGCACGGCATCGCATCGATGGGCCTGTTCCTCGGCCTGCTGGTGGTCGGCTTCGTCTACGAATGGAAGAAGGGAGCGCTCGAATGGGAGTGACCGACCTGCTCGACCGCACTTTCCACAACCCGACGCCGGTCGGGACGGTCGACGACATCCTGCGCCCGCAGGCCGACAACCCGCTGCTCCAGCGCGGCTTCGCCGTGACCAGCGCGGATGCACTGATCAATTGGGCGCGCACCGGCTCGATGTGGCCGGTAACCTTCGGCCTCGCCTGCTGCGCGGTCGAAATGATGCACGCCGGCGCCGCACGCCTGGACCTCGACCGTTTCGGCGTGGTGTTCCGTCCGAGCCCGCGCCAGTCGGACGTGATGATCGTGGCCGGCACCCTGGTCAACAAGATGGCGCCGGCGCTGCGCAAGGTCTACGACCAGATGCCCGATCCGAAATGGGTCATCTCGATGGGTTCCTGCGCCAACGGCGGCGGCTACTACCACTACTCGTACGCGGTGGTGCGCGGCTGCGATCGCGTGGTGCCGGTCGACATCTACGTCCCCGGCTGCCCGCCGACGGCGGAGGCGCTGGTCTACGGGATCCTGCAGTTGCAGGCCAAGATCCGCCGCACCAACACCATCGCCCGCTGAGCCCGGCCCAAGCACCATGAGCGAAGCCCGCACCCCGCTGCTGGAACAAATCCAGTCCCGCTTCGGCGACGCCATCCTGAGCGCGCGCGAGGCGCTCGGCCAGTACACCATCGAACTTGCGACCGAACGCGTACCCGAGGTCATGCGGGCGCTGCGCGACGAGAAGCCCTTTCGCTTCCAGCAATTGATGGACGTCTGCGGCATCGACTATCTGTCCTGGGGCGACGACGAGTGGGAAACCGAGGCCGTCACTGGCGAGGGCTTCAGTCGCGGCGTGACCGGCGCCGGCCCAGGCCGCTTCGCCTGGGCGGAACGCCCGCGCCCGGCCGGCATCCGCAATCGCTTCGCCGCGGTCGCGCATCTGCTGTCGATCGAGCACAATCTGCGCCTGCGCGTGCGCTATTTCGCCGCCGACGACGGCCTGCCGGTGGTGCCCTCGGTGGTCGACATCTGGGGCGCCGCGAACTGGTTCGAGCGCGAAGCCTTCGATCTCTACGGCATCGTCTTCGAGGGCCATCCGGACCTGCGCCGCATCCTCACCGACTACGGCTTCATCGGCCATCCCTTCCGCAAGGATTTCCCGCTGATCGGCAACGTCGAGGTGCGCTACGACCCGGAGAAAGGCCGCGTGGTCTACGAGCCGGTGTCGATCGAGCCGCGCGTCGGCGTTCCACGCGTGGTCCGCGCCGATGCCCGCTACCTGCAGGCGCAGAACGAAGTCGCGGGGAAGAACTGATGGCCGAGATCCGCAACTACACGATGAACTTCGGCCCGCAGCACCCGGCCGCGCACGGCGTGCTGCGGCTGGTGCTGGAGATGGACGGCGAGACCGTGGTGCGCGCCGACCCGCACGTCGGCCTGCTCCACCGCGGCACCGAGAAGCTCGCCGAGAGCAAGCCGTGGAATCAGTCGATCGGCTACATGGACCGGCTGGACTACATGTCGATGATGTGCAACGAGCACGCCTACGTGCGTGCGATCGAGCGCCTGCTGGGGGTCGAGGCACCGATCCGCGCGCAGTACATCCGCACGCTGTTCGACGAGGTCACGCGCATCCTGAACCACCTGCTGTGGCTGGGATCGAATGCGCTCGACCTCGGCGCGATGACCATGTTCCTGTACTGCTTCCGCGAGCGCGAGGAGCTCATGGACGCCTACGAGGCGGTGTCGGGCGCGCGCATGCACGCCTGCTACTACCGCCCCGGCGGCGTCTACCGCGACCTGCCCGAGCGCATGCCGCAGTACAAGGAAAGCCGCTGGACCAAGGGTGCGGACCTGAAGCGTCGCAACGAGTGGCGCCAAGGCACGATGCTGGATTTCTTCGACGCCTTCTGCGACGACTTCGTGCAGCGCATCGATGAGTACGAGACGCTGCTGACCGACAACCGCATCTGGAAGCAGCGCACGGTCCACATCGGCGTGGTCAGCCCGGAACAGGCGCTGCGCATGGGCATGTCCGGGCCGATGCTGCGCGGTTCCGGCATCGCCTGGGATCTGCGCAAGAAGCAGCCCTACGCCGCCTACGACCAGGTCGAGTTCGACATCCCGGTCGGCGTCAACGGCGATTGCTACGACCGTTACGTCTGCCGCGTGGAGGAGCTGCGGCAGTCGACGCGCATCATCAAACAGTGCGTGAAGTGGCTGCGCGAGCATCCCGGCGAAGTGATGCTGCGCAACTTCAAGGTCGCACCACCCTCCCGTGTCGAGATGAAACAGGACATGGAAGCGCTGATCCATCACTTCAAGCTGTTCACCGAGGGCTATTGCGTACCGCCAGGTGAGGTCTATTGCGCGGTCGAGGCGCCCAAGGGCGAGTTCGGCGCGTACCTCGTCTCCGACGGTGCCAACAAGCCCTTCCGCGTCAAGTTGCGTGCTCCCGGTTTTGCGCATCTGTCGGCGATGGACGAGATTGTGCGCGGCCACATGCTGCCCGACGTAGTCGCGGTGATCGGCACGCTGGATATCGTGTTTGGAGAGATTGACCGATGAAGGCGCGTCACCACCAGGCGGTGCCGGTCGCGGTCGATCCCACCCAGCTGCTGAGCGCCGACAGCCGCGCCCAGCTGGATGCGTGGATCGCCAAGTACCCGGCCGACCGCAAGCGCAGCGCGGTGCTCGCCGGGCTGCGTATCGCGCAGAAGCAGAACCAGGGCAGCTTGAGCGACGAGTTGATCGCCGCGGTCGCCGCCTACCTCGCCATCCCGGCCACCCAGGCCTACGAGGTGGCGACTTTCTACTCGCTGTTCCACATCGGTCCCTGCGGGCGCCACAAAGTATCGGTGTGCACCAACATCTCGTGCTGGCTGAATGGCGGCGAGCAACTGCTGGAACATGTCGAACACAAGCTCGGCATTCACGCGGGCGAGAGCACGCCGGACGGGCGCATCCACCTGATCCAGGAAGAGGAATGCCTGGCGGGTTGCGTACGCGCGCCGATGATGTGGGTCGATGGCGAGTACCACGAGCATCTGACCACGGCAAAGGTCGACGCAATCCTGGACGGCCTGAAATGAGCGAGACGCAGATGAATCCGCTCGGTCTGATCCCTGCCGCACACAACGTGTGCTTCACCACGCTGCATTTCGAACAGCCCTGGAGCTACGACAGCTACCTGAAGTCCGGCGGCTACCAGGCGCTGCGCAAGGTGCTGACCGAGGGCTGGACCCGCGAGCAGGTGATCGACGCCGTCAAGGCCTCGGCGCTGCGCGGGCGCGGCGGCGCGGGCTTCCCGACCGGTCTCAAGTGGAGTTTCATGCCGCGCAACGCGCCGGGCGTGAAGTACATCCTGTGCAACTCGGACGAGTCCGAGCCCGGCACCTGCCACGACCGCGACATCCTGCGCTACAACCCGCACGCGGTGATCGAGGGCATGATCATCGGCGGCTTCGCGATGGGTGCCACCGCCGGCTACAACTACATGCGCGGCGAGTTCCAGGGTGAGCCCTTCGAACGCTTCGACGCAGCCGTGCGCGAGGCCTACCAGCACGGCTGGCTGGGCAAGAACATCCTCGGATCCGGCTTCGACTACGAGCTCTACGCCAGCCTCGGCGCCGGTGCCTACATCTGCGGTGAAGAGACTGCGCTGATGGAATCGCTGGAGGGCAAGAAGGGCCAGCCGCGCTTCAAGCCGCCCTTCCCGGCCAACTTCGGCCTGTACGGCAAGCCGACCACGATCAACAACACCGAGACCTTCGCCTCGGTGCCGGCGATCATCCGCAACGGCGCCGAGTGGTTCCTTGCGATCGGCAAGCCGAACAACGGCGGGCCGAAGATCTTCTCGGTGTCCGGCCATGTGCAGAAACCCGGCAACTATGAGGTTCCGCTCGGCACACCCTTCAAGGATTTGTTGGCGATGGCCGGCGGCCTGCGGCCGGGCCGCAAGCTCAAGGGCGTGATCCCGGGTGGATCGTCGATGCCGGTGCTGCCGGCGGCGACCATGATGGAACTCACGATGGATTTCGATAGCCTGCAGAAAGCGGGCTCGGGCCTGGGATCGGGCGCAGTCATCGTGATGGACGACAGCACCTGCATGGTGCGCGCGCTGACCCGCATCGCACGTTTCTACTACCACGAGTCCTGCGGCCAGTGCACGCCCTGCCGCGAAGGCACCGGCTGGATGTACCGGGTGCTGAAGCGCATCAGCGAGGGCCAGGGCACGGTCGCGGACCTGCACCTGCTGAAGAGCGCCGCCGGCCAGATCGAGGGCCACACCATCTGCGCCTTCGGCGAGGCCGCGGCCTGGCCGGTGCAGGGCATGCTGCGCCACTTCTGGCCGGAGTTCGAACACTACGTGACCCACCAGCGGTCGATCGTCGACGACGTCCTGAGGACCGCCGCATGAGTGCCCAGCCGAGCGGCCAGGCCGCGCCCGACCACGTCAACATCGAGATCGACGGCACGCCCCTGCAGGCGCCGAAGGGTTCGATGATCATCAGCGCCGCCGACAAGGCCGGCATCCCGATCCCGCGCTTCTGCTACCACGAGAAGCTGGCGATCGCGGCGAACTGCCGCATGTGCCTGGTGGACGTCGAGAAGGCTCCGAAGCCGATGCCCGCCTGTGCGACGCCAGTCATGGAAGGCATGAAGGTGTACACGCGCAGCAAGCGCGCGCTCGACTCGCAGCGCAACGTGATGGAGTTCCTGCTGGTCAACCACCCGCTCGACTGCCCGATCTGCGACCAGGGTGGCGAATGCGAGTTGCAGGACCTGGCGATGGGCTACGGCCGCTCGGTCTCGCGCTTCTCCGAACGCAAGCGGGTGGTCGCCGACGAAGACCTCGGGCCGCTGGTCGCCACCGAGATGACCCGCTGCATCCATTGCACGCGCTGCGTGCGCTTCATGGACGACATCGCCGGAACCACCGAGCTTGGCGGCATGTTCCGCGGCGAGCACACCGAGATCGGCAGTTACATCGGCCGCTCGCTGAAGTCCGAACTGTCCGGCAACATCATCGACCTGTGCCCGGTTGGCGCGCTGACCAACAAGGTCTTCCGCTTCCGCGCCCGGCCCTGGGAGCTGATTGCGCGCGAAAGCATCGGCTATCACGACGCGCTGGGTTCGAATCTCTACCTGCACCTGCGCCGCGGCGAAGTGCTGCGCACGGTGCCGCGCGACCACGAGGACATCAACGAGAACTGGCTGTCCGACCGCGACCGCTACAGCCACCAGGGCCTGACCCACACCGACCGCCTGAGCGCACCGCGCATCCGTCGCGACGGCGTCTGGGTGGACGCGAGCTGGGAGGAGGCGCTGAAAGTGGCTGCCGACGGGCTGCGCGCGCTGGTTTCGCGGCATGGTGCGGATGCGCTGGTCGCACTGGTCGGCCCGGGTGCCAGCGCCGAGGAGATGTACCTGCTGCAGGCCCTCGCGCGCGGCCTCGGCAGCGCGAACGTCGAGCACCGATTGCAGCAACTGGATTTCAGCGACGATGCGACGGCCCCGATCGCGCCCGGCTTCGCCGCGCCGCTCGCCGGCTATTCGCAGACCCCCGCAGCGCTGCTGATCGGCGCGCACCCGCGCCACGATGCGCCGCTGCTTGGGCACCGCATCCGCCGCGCCTGGAAGCACGGCGCGCAGATCCACGCGATCAACCCGCTCGGTTTCGAACACCATTTCGGGCTCGGCCAGAATCTCGTCGGCAATCCCGAGCAGCAACTGGCCGATCTGGCTGCGGTCGCCGCAGCGCTGGCAACGCTGCGCGGCACGGCGTATCCGGCCGAGATCCAGCAGTGGTCGCTGCGCTCCTCGCGTCAGATGGAGGCGGGCTGGATTGCGCAGACCCTGCACGAGCGCGCGGGCGCGCGGGTGCTGTTCGGCGATCACGCAGTGCGCCACCCGGCCGCCTCGGCGCTGCGCCGCATCGCGCGCTTCATCGCCGTCACCTGCGGCGCCTCCTTCGACGAGATGCCACAGGGTGCCAATGGCGCGGCGGCCTGGCGCGTCGGCTGCGTGCCGCATCGCGGCCCAGGGGGCGCCTCTGTTCGCCCCGGGACGGCCTTGCCGCAGGCGCTCTCCGGCGCGCGCGGCCTGCTGCTGCACGCCGCCGAAATCGAGGATTGCGCCGACGGCAGCGCGGCTGCGGCAGCGCTGCAGAAGGCCGAGTTCGTGCTCGCGTTCGCGGCCTACACCAGCCCGGCACTGGCTGCGCACGCGCAGGTGCTGCTGCCGATCGGCCTCGCGCCCGAGATCGATGGCAGCTACGTCAATGTCGACGGCCGGGTGCAGACGCTCGCCGCCGCGGCGAAATCGCCCGGCGACGCGCGCCCCGGCTGGCGCGTGCTGCGCGCGCTCGGCGCCGCTCTGAACCTGCCCGGATTCGAGTTTGTCGACTTCGCCGCGCTGCATGCCGTGATCGCGCCGCTGCTAAGCGGTGGCGAAGTCGTCGCCGGCGCAGCGGCAGCGAGCCCGTCGCCGCTGGCCGAGGGTGAAGGCCTGATCGTGCAGCAATATCGGCCGATCTACCGCGTCGATGCGGTGCTGCGGCGCTCCCCGGCGCTGCAATCGACCGTAATCGGCGAGGACGGCAGCCTGCGCCTGCATCCGGAAGACGCGCTCGCACTCGGCATCGGCCAGGGCGGCGAAGTCTCCTGGGGCGGTCGCCGTTACTCCTGCACCGCCTCGGCCGAAGTGCCGCGCGGCGTCTGCCGTGTGGCCACCGGATTTGCTGCCAATGTCGCGTTGCCGGTGACCGGACAGCGCATCGTGCTGGAGCAGGTGCGCCATGGATGATCTGCTGCTGCTGGCCTGGACACTGGCCAAGATCCTGCTGATCGCGGTGCCGCTGATCGTGGCCGTGGCCTTCTTCACCCTCGCCGAGCGCAAGGTGATCGGCTGGATGCAGGTGCGCCTGGGACCCACCGAAATCGGGCCACTGGCACTCGCGCAGCCTTTCGCCGACACCGCCAAGATGCTGTTCAAGGAACTGGTGATGCCGCGCAATGCGGACCGCTTCCTGTACATCCTCGCACCGCTGCTGACCTTGGCCCCGGCCTTCGCCGCCTGGGCGGTCATCCCCTTCGACCAGGGCGTCGCGCTCTCGCAGATCGATGCCGGTCTGCTCTACCTGCTGGCGATGACCTCGCTCGGCGTCTACGGCGTGATCCTCGCCGGCTGGGCTTCCAACTCCAAGTACGCCTTCCTGGGCGCAATGCGTTCAGCCGCGCAGATCGTGTCCTACGAGATCGCGATGGGCTTCGCACTGGTTTGCGTGATCGTCGCCTCCGGCAGCCTCAACATCGAGAAGATCGTGCTCGCGCAGGCCGGCAACGCCGGCTTCTTCGAGTGGTTCTGGCTGCCGCTGCTGCCGATGTTCGTGGTCTATTTCATCTCCGGCGTGGCCGAGACCAATCGCGCGCCCTTCGACGTCGCCGAGGGCGAATCGGAGATCGTCGCCGGCTTCCACGTCGAGTATTCGGGTGCCGCCTTCGCGGTGTTTTTCCTCGCCGAATACGCGAACATGATCCTGATCAGCCTCCTCGCTGCGATCATGTTCCTGGGCGGCTGGCTGTCGCCCTTCCAGGGCTGGATCGGAGGCTTCCTGGGCGAGCCGAGCTTCCTCTGGCTGTTCGCCAAGGCCAGCATCTTCGCCTTCTGCTATCTGTGGTTCCGGGCCACCTTCCCGCGTTACCGCTACGACCAGATCATGCGGCTCGGCTGGAAGGTATTCATCCCGATCACGATCGTCTGGGTCGCGGTGATCGCGGTGCTGATCGTGGCCAAGGTCGTGGAACGCGGCGTCTGAGCGAAGGGAACGAATGCGATGGGCGCGATCACTCACTACTTCAAGAGCCTGATGCTGAAGGAACTGCTGGTTGGCCTGTCGCTGACCGGACGCTACTTCTTCCGGCCCAAGTACACGCTGCGCTACCCCGAAGAGAAGGCGCCGAAGTCGAACCGCTTCCGTGGCCTGCACGCCTTGCGTCGCTACCCGAACGGCGAGGAGCGTTGCATCGCCTGCAAGCTCTGCGAGGCGGTCTGCCCGGCGCTCGCGATCACCATCGATTCCGAACAACGCGCCGACGGCACGCGTCGCACCACGCGCTACGAGATCGATCTCTTCAAGTGCATTTTTTGCGGCTTCTGCGAAGAGTCCTGCCCGGTGGATTCGATCGTCGAGACCGACATCTCGGAGTATCACTTCGAGACGCGCGGCGAGAACGTCGTCGGCAAGCAGCAGTTGCTCGCCATCGGCGACCGCTTCGAGAAGCAGATCGCCGCCGCCCGCGCGCTCGACGCGCCCTACCGCTGACCGGCCGCCCATGAACTACGAGTCGTACCTGTTCCTCGCGCTGGCGACGCTGCTGGTGATCGCGGCCGGCGCGGTGGTCACGCTGCGCAATCCGGTGCACGCGGCGATGTCGCTGGTGCTGACTTTCTTCACCAGCGCGATGCTGTGGATCCTGCTGCGCGCCGAGTTCCTCGGCATCACCCTGGTGCTGGTCTATGTCGGCGCGGTGATGGTGCTGTTCCTGTTCGTCGTGATGATGCTCGACATCAACGTCGTACCACTGCGCGAGGGTTTCGCGCGCTACCTGCCGGTCGGCCTGCTGGTGGCCGGCATCATGGCCGCGCAGATGGTCGCGGTACTCGGCGGCCACCACTTCGGCCTGGAGCGTTACACGGCACCGCCGGCGGTGATCGAGGGCAGCAACACGGCCGCGCTCGGCCAGTTGCTGTACACCGGATACGTCTACCCCTTCGAGATCGCCGCGGTGATCCTGCTGGTGGCGATCGTCGCCGCGATCGCGCTGACCCACCGCAGACGCGAGGGCGTCAAGCTCCAGGATCCCGGCAAGCAGACGATGGTGCGCAAGGCGGACCGCCTGCGCGTGGTCAAGATGCCGTCCGACACCCGGGAGGGGCACGGCGCATGATTCCGCTTTCCTGGTGGCTCACCCTCGCCGCGTTGCTGTTCTGCATCAGCGTCGCCGGCATTTTCATCAACCGCAAGAACATCATCATCCTGCTGATGGCGATCGAGCTGATGCTGCTCAGCGTCAACATGAATTTCGTCGCCTTCTCGCGGTACCTCGACGACATGGCCGGCCAGGTCTTCGTGTTCTTCATCCTGACCGTGGCCGCCGCCGAGGCGGCCATCGGCCTCGCGATCCTGGTTCTGGTGTTCCGCAACCGGCGCACGATCAACGTCGCCGAACTCGACACGATGCGCGGCTGAGATGATCACCAAGACCCTGTTGTTGACCATCGCCCTCGCCCCGCTCGCCGGTGCCATCCTCGCCGGTCTGTTCGGTCGCCAGATCGGCCGCGCCGGAGCGCACTGGGCAACCATCCTCGGTGTCGCGCTGAGCACGGCGCTGTCGGCGTATGTGCTGAAACTGATCGCTTTCGACGGCCATGAGGCCGTCAACATGAGCGTCTACACCTGGTTCCGGATCGGCTCGATCCAGGCCGAAGTCGGCTTCCTGGTCGATGCGCTGACCGCAACCATGATGGTGGTCGTGACCAGCGTGTCGCTGATGGTGCACGTCTACACCATCGGCTACATGGAAGAGGATCCGGGCTACCAGCGCTTCTTCGGCTACATCTCGCTGTTCACCTTCTCGATGTTGATGCTCGTGATGAGCAACAACTTCATGCAGCTCTTTTTCGGCTGGGAGGCGGTGGGCCTGGTCTCCTATCTGCTGATCGGCTTCTGGTTCAAGCGCCCGACCGCGATCTTCGCCAACCTGAAGGCCTTCCTGGTCAACCGCGTGGGCGACTTCGGTTTCCTGCTCGGCATTGGCCTGGTGCTCGCCTACCTGGGCAGCCTCGATTACGCGACGGTCTTCGCGAAGGCGCCGACCCTGGTCGGCCAGACCTTCAACCCGTATGGCACGGTCGAGTGGGCGGTGCCGACGCTGATCTGCCTGCTGCTGTTCGTCGGCGCGATGGGCAAGAGCGCACAGGTGCCGCTGCACGTCTGGCTGCCGGACTCGATGGAAGGCCCGACGCCGATCTCGGCGCTGATCCACGCCGCGACGATGGTGACCGCCGGCATCTTCATGGTCGCGCGCATGTCGCCGCTGTTCGAACTGTCCGAGACCGCGCTCAGCGTGATCCTGGTGATCGGCTCGATCACCGCGCTGTTCATGGGCTTCATCGGCATCGTCCAGAACGACATCAAGCGCGTCGTAGCCTATTCGACGCTGTCGCAGCTCGGCTACATGACGGTCGCGCTCGGCGCCTCGGCCTATTCGGCGGCGATCTTCCACCTGATGACGCACGCCTTCTTCAAGGCGCTGCTGTTCCTCGGCGCCGGCTCGGTGATCATCGCGATGCACCACGAGCAGGATCTGCGCAAGATGGGCGGCCTGCGCAAGTACATGCCGATCACCTTCGCGACTGCCTGGGTGGGCACGCTCGCGCTGATGGGCTTCCCGGGCACCAGCGGCTTCTACTCCAAAGACGCGATCTTGTACGCGGTGGGCAGTGCGGACCGCGCCGGCGCCAGCTTTGCCCACGCGAGTCTGCTGATCGGCGTGGCGGTGACCGCCTTCTACTCATTCCGAATGCTGTACCTCGCATTCCACGGCAAGGAACGGTTTGGACACGATGATCGCCACGGTCACGGTGGGCATCATGACCATGGCGAGCACCAGCCGCACGAAACGCCGTGGGTAGTCACCCTGCCGCTGGCGCTGTTGGCGATTCCTTCGCTGGCGATCGGCTTCTTCACCGCCGGCCCGATGCTCTTCGGAAACTTCTTCGACGGCGCGATCTTCGTCGCCGACGGCCGCGCACCGCTCGCGGCGATGGCGCATCACTTCGAACACGGGTCGTTGTCCTTCGCACTGCACGGTTTTCTGACCCCACCGGTGTGGCTGGCACTGCTGGGAGCCGGACTCGCGACTTACATCTACCTGTTCAACCCGTCCATCGCCGATCGTGCGCGGAAGGCCTTCGCGCCGATCCACCATCTGCTCGAGCGCAAGTACGGCTTCGACGAGTTCAACCAGGCGGTGTTTGCGCGCGGCTCGGTGTGGCTGGGCCGCGCCTTCTGGCGCGTCGGCGACCAGGCGGTCATCGACGGCGTGATCGTCGACGGCTCCGCCGGCACCGTCTCGCGGATCGCCTTCGCGGTGCGCCGGCTGCAGTCCGGATTCCTGTTCCACTACGCCTTCATGATGATCCTCGGCTTGATCGTCATCGTCGGCGCCTTCGCCCTGCTCCAATAAGAAGACCCGAGCGATGTCCGCCGACTGGCCCCTGCTCTCCCTCCTGGTCTGGCTGCCGATCGCCGGCGCCGTCGCCGTGCTGGTCGCGGGCGACCGCAATGCCGGCGCCGCGAAGTGGCTGGCGCTGCTGGTGTCGCTGGCGACGCTGGCGCTGTGTCTGCCGCTGTGGTCCAACTTCGACAGCTCGACGAGCGCAATGCAGTTCGTCGAGCGCACGCCGTGGATCACGTCCTTCGCGGTCGACTACCACCTCGGCATCGACGGTTTCTCGCTGCCGCTGATCGTGCTGACCTGCATCGTCACGGTGCTGGTACTGATCGCCGGCTGGGAAGTCATCGAGTACAAGCCCAGCCAGTACGTCGCCGCCTTCCTCGCGCTGGCCGGCCTGATGAACGGCGTGTTCGCGGCCCAGGATGCGCTGCTCTTCTACGTGTTCTTCGAGGGCATGCTGATCCCGATGTTCATCATCATCGGCGTCTGGGGCGGCCCGCGGCGTGTCTACGCGACGATGAAGTTCTTCCTGTACACCTTCCTCGGCTCGGTGTTCATGCTGCTGGGCCTGATCTACCTGTACCTCAAGGGCCAGAGCTTCCAGCTTGCCGACCTGCAGACCATGTCGCTGTCGATGAGCGAGCAGACCTGGCTGTTCTTCGCCTTCCTGCTCGCCTTCGCGGTCAAGATCCCGATGTGGCCGGTGCACACCTGGCTGCCGGATGCGCACGTCGAAGCGCCGACCGGCGGATCGATGGTGCTGGCCGCGGTGATGCTGAAGATCGGCGGCTACGGCTTCCTGCGCTTCTCGCTGCCGATCGCGCCGGATGCGAGCGCGGAATTCGCCTGGCTGATCATCGCGATGTCCTTGATCGCGGTGGTCTACATCGGCTTCGTCGCGCTCGCTCAGCAAGACATGAAGAAGCTGATCGCCTACTCCTCGATCAGCCACATGGGTTTCGTGACCCTGGGTCTGTTCATCGCCTTCGCGCTGGTCGCCAAGAGCAACTCGCCGGACACGGCGGCGCTCGGCGTGCAGGGTGCGATGGTGCAGATGATCTCGCACGGCTTCGTCTCCGCCGCGATGTTCGGCGCGGTCGGCGTGCTCTACGACCGCGTGCACTCGCGCCAGATCGCCGATTACGGCGGCGTGGTCAACACCATGCCCTGGTTCGCCACCTTCATGGTCTTCTTCGCGATGGCCAACTGCGGCCTGCCCGGCACCTCGGGCTTCGTCGGTGAGTTCATGGTGATCCTCGCGGCGGCAAAACACAGCCTCGGCATCGCGGCACTCGCCGCGGTCACCCTGATCCTTGGCGCCGCCTACACGCTGTGGCTGGTCAAGCGCGTGATTTTCGGCGACGTGGCCAATTCGCAGGTCGCCGAACTCAGCGACCTCAACGGCCGCGAGTGGGTGGTGCTGGGCACACTCGCCTTCTTCGTGCTGTTCATCGGTCTGTGGCCGGCGCCGGTCGTGGACGTCATGCAGTCCAGCGTCGAGGCTCTGCTCCGACATATCACCACGAGCAAGCTCATGGGCCTTCCGGGCTGAGGATTCCGCACCAATGATCGATACCTGGACCGATCTGCTGCCGATGCTGCCCGAGCTGTTCCTGCTCGGCATGGTCAACTTGATCCTGATCGCCGGCCTTTTCATCGACGAGCGTCGTCGCGGGCTCGTGCACTTCATCGCCACGCTGACGCTGGCGTTCGCCGCGATCCTGACGCTGCGCGATTTCGACATCGACGGACGGGTCGCGGTGGCCGGCGGCATGTTCATCCGCGACGGTGCCGGCGACGTCCTGAAGCTCTTCGTCTACCTGACGATGGGCATCGTCTTCGTCTACGCGAAGTTCTATCTGCGCACGCACAAGCTCTTCGTCGCCGAGTTCTACACGCTGGCACTGTTCTCGGTGCTCGGCATGTGCGTGCTGATTTCCGGCGGCAATCTGCTGACGATCTACCTCGGTCTGGAACTGATGGCGCTGTCCTCCTACGCGCTGGTCGCGCTGGACCGCGACTCGCCGGTGGCCGCGGAATCGGCGATGAAGTACTTCGTGCTCGGCGCGCTCGCCTCGGGACTGCTGCTCTACGGCATGTCCATCCTGTACGGCGTGACCGGCAGCCTCGATCTGTCCGAGATCGCGACGCGCCTGTCTTCGGGGGAGTATCCGAAAGTGGTGCTGGCCTTTGCGGTGGTGTTCATCGTCGTCGGCATCGGCTTCAAGTTCGGCGCGGTGCCCTTCCACATGTGGGTGCCGGACGTCTACCAGGGTGCGCCGACCGCGATCACGCTGCTGCTGGCCTCGGCGCCGAAGCTGGCAGCGGTCGGCATGACCTTCCGGCTGCTGTCCGAGGGCCTCGAACCGCTGGCCCGCGACTGGTCGCAGATGCTCGGCTTTCTTGCACTGATGTCGCTGGTGGTCGGCAATTTCGCGGCGATCGCGCAGACCAATCTGAAACGGATGCTCGCGTATTCGACGATTTCGCACGTCGGCTTCGTGCTGCTCGGCATCCTCGCCGGCAGCGACGACGGCATGGCCGCTGCGATGTTCTACGCGATCACCTACGCGCTGATGACCACCGGCGCCTTCGGCATGATCATCGCGCTGTCGAATGCGGGCTTCGAGTGCGAGCGTATCGAGGACTTCAAGGGCCTGAACCAGCGCAACCCCTGGTTCGCCTTCCTGATGTTGCTGATCCTGGCGTCGCTGGCCGGCTTCCCGCCGCTGGTCGGGTTCTTCTCCAAGCTTTACGTGTTGCAGGCCGCGATCAATGCCGGCTGGCTGTGGCTGACCGTGGTCGCGGTGGTGATGGCGGTGATCGGCGCCTACTACTATCTGCGCGTCATCAAGGTCATGTACTTCGACGAGCCCGAGCACGAACACGCGCTGCAGGCGCCCGGCGATGTGCGCGTGGTACTGGCCGCGAACGGCCTGCTGCAGCTCCTGCTGACCTTCTTCGTCGGCTCGCTGACCGCGCTCTGCGTTGCCGCCTGGCAGTAGCCGTTCGCACTCGAGACGGCGCCAGTCGAAGGATCCAGTCGCTCACAGTTCCCGCCGGCCCATCGCTGCGCCGATGCCGGCCGGCAGGCCAGCACGACGAGGGCCTGCGTGGGAGGGCGCACGCGCGCTTCGTCGGGAAAGATCCAAGACACTCCTTGTCGTCACCGGATGGCCTGCGCAAATCTGCCGCGAACGCTGTGGCAGCGGACTCGCACGGGCGACGGTGCAGGTGTACATTGACCGCGCGCGGATTCTGGAGGTCGCCATGAATGCCAGTTCGCCTGCCTGTGTCCTTGCCCCGCTAGCCGCGCTGTGCGCGATGATGGGCGCCGCGAGCGCCGGCGCACCTCCGGATGCCATCTTCGCCAATGGTCACGAGAGCTTGCCGATCATCGCGCCGGCGAACACCTGGACCTTCGTGCCCATCGCGGGAACGCGCTGTGGCAACAACAGTGGCACCGGCATCGGCATCAACCCGAGCAGCAGCGGCGGTGCGCGCGTGCTGCTGTTGCTGAGCGGCGGCGGCGCCTGCTGGGACACGCTGACCTGCATTACCCTGCAGACCGCCAGCAACTTCAACGGGGGATATGGGCCTGCGCAGTTCGCCAACGATCTGCCCTCGCTGGGCAGCGGAGCTCTCGACCGCAGCTCGCCTACCAACCCCTTTCGGGACTTCCACTACGTCTTCGTGCCCTACTGCACCGGCGATCTGCATTTCGGCAGCACGCCATCCATCGACTATGGCGGCAATGAGCGCAGTCACCTCGGCTATCACAATCTCAACGCGATCGTGGATCGCGTGATCGCAACCTTCCCGAATCCCGGGCGGGTGGTGCTCGGCGGAATCAGTGCAGGTGGTTTCGGCGCCGCGTTGAACTGGACGCGGTTTCAGCGGCTATACGGCAGCGTACGCGTGGACATGATCGACGATTCTGGGCAGTTCATGCCGGCAGCGATCGTGCCGCCGGCTAGTGCCTCCGAGCAGGCTCGATTCGCCAGCTGGAACCTCGCAAGCACGCTGCCGGCCGACTGTTCGGCATGTTTTGGCGGCGGCCTCGACAACATCTATTCCCATAACGCAAACGCCCTGCCGGGCAACCGCGGCGCCCTGCTGTCCTTCCGACCCGATCCGACGATCGCCTCCTTCTTCCAGATCAGCACGTCCAGCTTCACGACCGGACTGAACACGATGCTGACCACGCGTTGGGATCCATTCCCGAACCGACACTACTTCATTTCCGGCAATTCCGGTCACGTACTCGCCAACAATCTGGCCCTGAGCGTGAACGGCGTCTCGCTGGAAACTTTCCTGACGCGAATGGTGAACGACGATCCGAACTGGGCCAACGTCACACCTTGAACGGGTACGCGGATACCTGTGTGGCTTGCGGCCACCGCCCGCCGCGCGAAATCGGCAGGCGCGGCGGCGGCCGCCGGCACTCACAGCCTGCCGGTCCTGCAAAAGCGGTAGCAGTTCTCCCGTTCGCGACCACAGCCCGCATGGGTGCCGCGTTCGGCGACGCATTCATTGAAGAGATCCCAGCACAACCTCTCGCACGGCGAGCCGAAGAGATAGGAGGCGCGCGACACCTGAGGAAAGGCTGAGAGCGCCAGGCCGAGCGTGAGACCGACCACCGATATCAGCATTTTTGAACGCATGGAAGAAATCCCGGGAGTTTTGGAGGAGTTGTGGATGTTCGCAAGACGGGCGACGGTGCCCGGTTAACCGTTGCCGTAGGCACTACAGAGATTGAGGCATTCGCGTCGCTCGCGGCCGCAGCCGTTCTTGAGCCCGCGTTCCTGGATGCAGATGTGATACGCGAGCGTGCAAATGCCATCGCAAGTGACGGTGTAGGCAGCCGATGGGCGCGGAATGGCAGAGATACCAAGGCCGATCAGCAGACCTGCGATGGTGAGACACAGCTTGGATTTCATGGAGGACTTCCTTTCTTGTACGCGTGGGGGTGGAACGCTCCCGCCCGGTCGTACGGTTGCCTGATGGGCGGGAGCATGGTCGGGAGGATGAGTAGCGAACTGCGCGCCCGACCGACGCGCGGCAGTTCGGTGATCGACACCGGGCAGGAGTCCAGCGCCGCAAATCGTTGTATTCAGGTCGACGGCGAATACGCCATCGCGAGTCTGTAGACGCGCTCTATTCGCAGGATTCCAGGCAACTCCGCCGCTCGCGCCCGCAGCCGGCCCTCGCGCCGCGTTCGGCCACGCAAAGGTGATACCTGAGCTGACAGTCGTCCTGACAGGTCAGGAACAAGCCGGGCGAATCGAAGGCCAGCGAGGTGCGTGGCAGAAGCGAGACTGCGATACCGAGTGCGAGGCCAAGCGCGGATAGTGCAAGCTTTTGAAACATGTCTGCTCTCCTTCAGGGGAAACCATTGGAAACACCACGAATGTCCCGCGAGGCGTGTCGCTCCCACTCCAGTCGTCGGGGCGGAGGCGAAAAAGGTTTATCGAGTACGCGTCCTCCCGGATGTGCGGGTGAACATCTTCAAATTCGCGGGCGACGGATCGCGCCGCGACCGCCAGGTGGGAGCCGCCAGCGAGTATTCAGGGCGCAGAACGCGCGAGGCCGTGCGTGCTGGCCACGCCCGTCTGACCCGAGCCACCGAATAGTTCCCGATAGGCCTCCGGCTGGAAACCCCGGATCAATCGATCCGGCACGATCAGCACCGGCACACCGCGCTCTCCAAGAGCTTTGAAGGCTGCGTCGGCCGTTTCCGACTGATCGATCGCCAATTCGCGGTACTGCACGCCGAGAGTCCGCAGACTTTCGCGCGCCTTCTGACAGAAGGGGCAGGTCGTGGTACTGAACAGCACGACGTCGGTGTCGTACTCGGCCAGCAGCCCACGGTAGTCTCGGACTTCCACCGATCGCGGTTGATTCCACTCCCGGTAGACCTGCTTGCCGCCAATGCCGGCAAGCCCGCCAACCAGCACGAACATCATCAACCACGCAATTTGCTTGATCGTCCGCATGTACGCTCCGTCCGGGTGATTGGCAGCTTGGATGCCGGGCGCCGCAATCTGGCGCCGAGTCCGGTATCCGTGCTCAACCCGATTACGCGACAAGGCGCACTCTGGATGCAGAGCACCCACGGCAGAGAGAGCGAATCCATCGACGCCGTCGACGGTCGCAGGATCCGGATACAACCTCGGCGCGACGGAAACAGCGACCCGATGCCAGGAGACTGCTCAGGACAGCAGCCGTTGCAGCTTGCGCGCCTCCTCGCTGTCGGCACTGTTGGCGTGGAGTCGCTGGCAGAGGTCGCGCGCGGCTTCGATGTCGCCGTCCTCGAGGGCGGACAGGGCGAGGCGCAGGGCGAGCCTTCGGGCCGCCTCGCGGGGTTCGCCGGTGTTGAGCAGGACGTGCACGATCGGTGCAGCAGCGTGGCGTCGACCGCCGCCGAACCAGCGGCTGCCGACGGCGAGCAGATCTTCGGTGGACAGGCGGGGCCGGTGACCCGTGGCATTCAGGTACTCTTCGAACAGCGCGATGTCATCGTCGAGTTTCGCCGATGGTTGCAGACCGCCGACCAGCAGGCGTCGCGCGGCCTCGTGGTAGGCCGTTTCCTGCGGACGATCGCGGCACGCGCGCAGGCGCAGCAGCCAGGCTTCGCGCTCCGTGGGATGCTGCTCGACGAGGCGTGTGCTGAGCTGGTGGGCGCGCGCGAACTCGAGCCGACCGAGGGCCGCTCGCGTGGGGCCGTAAAGGTCGGGCAGCGCGGATGTCTCGTGCGACTCGTCGAGCACCTCGCGACGTTCCCAGCCGAGCTTGCGGATCGTCGCGGCGACCAGCGCGCCGGCGACGATGCCGCCGGCGTGGGCGTCGAAGGCCACTTTCGCCTCCGGCAACGAGACCATCTGGTACAGCTCCCAGCCCAGCCAGACCGGCAGCAGCAGCAGCGCCGGGACGCGCACGGAGTCGAAGATCACGAAAAACCAGTAGAAAACGCGGATGCGGCGCATGCCCCAGACCACGCAGCAGGCGCCCATCAACGCGGCGATCGCGCCGGAGGCACCAAGCAGACTGCCGAAATCGCCCAGGTGGCGCACCACGCTGACCGTGCCGGCACAGAGGCCACCGAGCAGGTACACCCCGAGGAAGAGCCAGGGGCCGAGCGCGGCCTCGGTCATCAACCCGAGCAGCGCCAGCATGACCATGTTGCCGATCAAGTGCCCACCGCTGCCATGCAGGAACATCGACGAGAAGTAACGTGGGGCACTGGGCTCATGGAACAACAGCACATGCCGGGGCGTGAAGGCGCGCAGCAACCTGCGCTCGAATTCCGCGCGCTGCACGCGCACCGACGTGGCGCGCGGGTTGTCGCGGTCGTGCAGCGGCGTCCGCGAGATGCGCGTCGCGAAGGTTGGATCGATCGCCTGTACCTGCACCGCCAGTTGCGCCTGTGCCGGCGGCGGCAGTGATTGCAGTGTCGTGGCCAGGTCCGGACGCTCGCGCGAAAGCAGATGTTCCCGCAACGCGTCCAGTTCGAGTTCGAGCAGTCCACTGCGCCGATAGAAATCGGCGGCCTCGGCGAGTGCGCGCTCGTCGCGTGCCTGCGGACCGATGTAGACCAGCACGTTGACGGCGATCAGCAGCGCCGTCACCCACGGAAAATTCGCCAGCGTCGGCTTGCGATGGAGCGGGATGATCAGCATCGCCGCCTCCCGCCACCCGATTCAGACGCGCTGTTCCAGCGGATCCCAGGGACGTTCGTCGGGGCCGGTGTAGTGGGCGCTCGGGCGGATGATCTTGCCGTCCTGGCGCTGCTCGATGACGTGCGCGCACCAGCCGGTGGTGCGTGAGACCACGAACAGCGGCGTGAACATCGGCGTCGGCACGCCCATCATGTGGTAGCTCGATGCGCTGTACCAGTCGAGGTTCGGGAACATCTTCTTGAGGTCCCACATCAGCGACTCGATGCGCTCCGAGACCGCGAACAGGCGCCGATTGCCGCCATCCTCGCACAGGCGCCGGCTGATCTCCTTGATGATCACGTTGCGCGGATCGGAGATCGTGTAGACCGGGTGGCCGAAGCCGATGATGATCTCCTTGCGCTCGACGCGCGCACGGATGTCGGCCTCGGCTTCGTCGGCGCTGCGATAGCGCGCGATGATGTCCATCGCCACTTCATTGGCGCCGCCGTGCTTGGGCCCGCGCAGCGCGCCGATGGCTGCGGTGACTGCCGAGTAGATGTCCGCGCCGGTGCCTGCCACCACGCGCGCGGCGAAGGTGCTGGCGTTGAACTCGTGCTCGGCGTAGAGGATCAACGACTGGTCGAGCGACCGCACGTGCAACTCGTGCGGTCGCCGGCCATGCAACAGGTGCAGGAAGTGCGCGGCGACGCCCTCGTCGTCGGTCTCGACGTCGATGCGCGCGCCCGAATGGCTGAAGTGGTGCCAGTACAGCAGCATCGAGCCAAAGCTCGCGATCAGGCGGTCGGCGATGTCGCGCGCCTCGGCCAGCGGATGACTTTCCTTCTCCGGCAACACGGCGCCGAGCACCGAGCAACCGGTGCGCATGACGTCCATCGGATGGGTGGACGGCGGCAGCATCTCGAGCGCGTCCTGGACGATCGCCGGCAGTCCGCGCAGACGCTTCAGCTTGCTCTTGTAGGCCTTGAGCTCGGCGATGTTCGGCAATTGGCCGTGCACCAGCAGGTGCGCGACTTCCTCGAAGCAGGCGTGCTTCGCGAGGTCATGGATGTCGTAGCCGCGGTAGGAAAGATCGTTGCCGGTGCGGCCAACCGTGCACAGCGCGGTGTTGCCGGCGGCGACACCGGACAGCGCGACCGACTTCTTGGCCTTGGGCAGGATCTGTGCGGCATCGGACATCGGGAACTCCATGAAATCGACGCGACCATCGCGCGGGCAATCCGTGATTCTAGCCCGAATCTTTCACAACAACCGGGGAATCTCGCCTATCTCGTTGATATGGCTATGGATACAGCCACAACACTCCGTACGAGCCATGCACAAGACTGCTCCTGGACGGGCCCACCCCGAGCCAGCGACGCTTTCCTGTCCGCGCTGCATTCGGAGGGCGCCGACCGGCAAAAGCACGCCATGCGCGATTCCGCCTCAGCCTGTGCGTCCGGTCACTCCAGAACCCCGGACGAAGCGACCCTGTTGCATCCTTCACGGGTCAAAGCGCCCCGGTGCGGAACTCACTCCAGGGAAGTCTGGACGGCCAGCCGCAGCGCCTGCGCAATCATCGCCAGCGGCAGGCTCGGGGTTCCGGGACGCACGACCACATGCTCGCTGGCATAGGGCACGTGGATGAAGCCGACGCGCAACGATGTGGTTTCGGTGGCGTGGCGCAGGCGGAAGAACAACTCGTTGCAGACGAAGGCGCCGGCGCTCAGCGAGGGCGTGGCGGGGATGCCGGCGGCGTGCAGGCGGGCGACGATGCGGTCCACCGGCAGGGTGCTCGCATAGGCCAGCGGCGCACCCCGTACCAGGACCTTCGCGCGTGGCTGGCGACCACGGTTGTCGGGGATCCGCGCATCCGCGAAGTTCAGTGCGAAACGCTCCGGCGTGATCTCGGCCCGGCCGACCGCGAGCCCGGTGGCGATCACCAGCGCCGGTCGCTGCCTGGCCATCTGCCGCAGCAGTTTCAGGGCCGCGACCTTGAAGGCGGTCGGCAGGCACAGCGCGCGCACCCGGTGGCCGGCGACCACCTCACCGTCCAGCATCGAGCAGGCTTCGGACGACGGATTGCGCGGGTCGCCGCCGAAGGGTTCGAAGCCGGTCAGCAGGATCTCGCTCATCGGAAGCACAGCACTCCCAGCAGCATCAGGTTGGCGGCGAGCAGCGGGATCGCGGTCGGTATCTGGGCGCGGATCACCGCGTTGCGATCCTTCAAGTCGAGCAGCGCGACCGGCACCAGGTTGAAGTTGGCCGCCATCGGCGTCATCAGCGTGCCGCAGTAGCCGGAGAGCATGCCGACCGCCGCCAGCGGTGCCGGATCGGCGCCGTGCACCTGCATCAGGAAGGGCAAGCCGATGCCGCCGGCGATCACCGGGAAGGCCGCAAAGGCATTGCCCATTGCCATCGTCAGCAAGGCCATGCCGAGGCCGTAGGCGACCACCGCGACCCAGCGCACGTCGAGCGGCACCAGGGCGCCGATCGCGCGCGCCAGCGCGTCGCCGACGCCGGCCTTCGAGAACAGTGTGCCGAGCACCGCCAGCAGCAGCGGCAGCAGGATCGCCCAACCGATCGCCTCGACGAGGTCGCCGCCGCGCGCGAGCGCGAGCGCCGCTTTCTCGCGGGTCAGCCGCAAAGCCAGGGCGAGCGCCAGCAGACAGGCGCAGGTGAGACCGAACAGCGCCGGCAGGTGGCCACCGAGGACCGGCTTGTCGTCGATGCGCCAGTACGGCAGGGTCAGCGTCAGCATGATCGTGATCGCCGGGATCGCCAGCACCGGCAGCAGCAGTCGCGGATGCCCGGCTGCCCCGTTCGCCGCCGGAGCGATCGCACTCATCAACGGCAACCCGAATCCGGCGATGAGCGCGATCGCCAGCACGCCGACGCCGGCCAACGCCGGCGGCAGCCAGTCGCCGACGAGGTAGAGCAGCGAGAGCATCGCGAAGAAGCCCGCGCGTGCGATGCGTGCCGGCCGCTCCCGGTCCCGCCACGCGCGCACCGCGATCAGCGCGAAGTAGCCGCCGAGCAGCCAGTAGATGGGTGTCAGGGACATGCGAGCAACCGCGAGGTGCGTGGCACGGGGCACGCGGCAGGCGAAGCCGCAGTCGCACGCGGGCGGAAGGTCCCGGCTGGAAAGCGACCGGCGCCGAACTTGCGACGGCCCGCCGTCCCCGTGCCCCGTGCTCCCTGCCCCACGTCCCGCTTCATGGTCTTCTCCGGTCCCGCCACCACAAGCGTGCGGCGTGGATCACGAAGGCGCAGAGCGCGGTCGGGATCCCCCACAGCGCGATCGCCAGCGGAGACAGTTCGATGCCCTGTTCGGCCATGAAGGCCTGCATCAGCAGCACCGCTCCGAAGGCGAGGAACAGGTCCTCGCCGAAGAACAGGCCGACGTTGTCGGTGGCGGCACACAGCGCGCGGGTGCGTTCGCGCTCCGCCTCGCTCGGCGGTGTGGACGACTCGCACTCGATGGCGGCCTCGGCCATCGGCGCGATCAGCGGACGCACCATCGGCGCGTGGCCGCCAAGACTGGTGAGTCCGAAGGCGGCGGCCGACTGGCGCACCGCGAGGTAGCCGATCAGCAGACGGCCCGGGCGTGCGCCACGCCAGCCCGCGATCAGGCGCCCGGCAAGCTCGCGCAGTCCGTGCGCCTCCATCTGCGCAATTACCGGCAGCGCCAGCACGATCACCAGCAGGTAACGCACGTTGAGGAAGCTCTGGCCGAGCGTCTCCAGCCAATCGCGCCAATGCATGCCGGCAACGACCCCGGCCGCGACGGCCGCCGCCAGCACCACGCGCGCCGGGTGCTGGCGCAACGCGAAACCGAGCACGACCACCAGCACCGGCAACAGAGCCCAGGCGGTGGCGAGGTTCACGGCGCGCGCACCGCGATGCCCTCGGCCTCCAGCGCGACGCGCAACGCGCGCGCCAGAGCCACCGCCTCGGCGCCGTCGCCGTGCACGCACAGGGTGTCGATCGCGAGCGCCAGCACACTACCGTCGCCGGCGCGGATGGACTCCCCGCGTGCCAGCGCGAGTCCCTGCGCAAGCCCGGCCTGCGCATCCAGCAAAGCGCCCGGCCGACTGCGCGGCAACAGACTGCCGTCGGCCTGGTAGCCGCGGTCTGCGAAACCCTCGACCAGGTAGCGGGCGCCTTTGGCGCGAGCGAGCTCGCGCAAGGCGCCTTGTGGCGGTCCGATGATCGCCAGACTGGCGTCGAGCGCGAGCACGCCATCCAGGAACGCGCCGGCGAGCGCCGCATCGCGCGCCAGCATGTGATAGAGCGCTCCGTGCGCCTTGGCGTGCCGCAGGCGTGCGCCGGCGGCACCGACGCACCCCTGCACCGCGGCCACCTGATAGCGCGCCAGTGCGCGCAGTTCGGCCGGCGACACCTGCATTTCGCGACGGCCAAAGCCGGCCAGATCCGGCAGGCCCGGATGCGCGCCGATGGCCACCCCGCGCGCCCGTGCATGTTCGATGGTCTGCAAGAGCGTTAGTGGATCGCCGGCATGGAAGCCGCAGGCGAGGTTGCAGGAACTGACCACGTCCAGCAGCGCAGCATCCTCGCCCATGCGCCAGGGGCCGTAGCTCTCGCCCATGTCGGCGTTGAGATCGCAGTTCTCTCGCATCGCGATTCCGCAGGAGAGGACCGGGGCCGCGGGTCGCGCGTGCTCCACCGGCGGGATCGCGATCATGGCGCCACGGCAAAGCGTGTTCAACGCGCCCGTCGCGATTCAACCCACGTCCGCGTGCATCTGCGTCAGCCGCGTGACCAGGTCGCGGGTCATGCCCAGCAGCAGGATGCTGCCGTCGCCGGCGTCGACGGCATGCACGATCTCGCGCGCCTGCTGACCGAGCTCATCGAAACCATACATGCCGGCGGAGCCTGCAAGCTTGTGGGCGAGGTCGCGCAGCTCGCGGATCGACTCCTGATTGCCATCACTCAAGCGGTCGAGCACCGCCTTGAAGGCATCTGCCTTGGCCGGGAAACTGTCCAGATAGCGTCGCCGCAGCGGCTCGGGTACGACTTCGATGCTCATGAACCGGTCCTCCGCGGCGACCCTCAGGCCGCGCGTTCCAGGCGGTAACCGTGCTGGTACACCGAGATCAGGCGCCAGCCGTTGCTTTCGTCGATCTCCAGCTTCTTGCGGATGCGACTGATGTGGGCATCGACGGTGCGCGTGGTGATCGTCTGGCTGCGACCCCAGACACGCTCCAGCAACACACCGCGCTTCACCAGGCGGCCGGCGTTGGCGAACATGTAGGCGGCGAGGTCGAACTCCTTGCTGGTCAGTTCCACCGACTTGCCACGCAGGCTGATCGCACGGTGACCGACGTCGACCACGTAGGGATCGGTGCCCTGCAGCACCTCGGCGGGCTGGATCGCGCCGGCGCGACGACCAACCGCCTGGACGCGCGCGAGCAGTTCCCGTCGGCGCGGCGGCTTGACCAGATAATCGTCGGCACCGGCCTGCAACGCGGCCACCACGTGCTCCTCGGAATCCTGCGCAGTGATGAAGACCACCGGGATGCGTCCGAGGAAACTCTGGCGCACCCAGGTCAGCACGTCCATGCCGGAGGACTCGGGCAGCACCCAGTCCAGCAGCAGCACGTCCGGCACGTCGCGGTGCAAGGCCCGGGTCATCTCGCCACCCGAACGGTACCAGCGCACCTCGTGACCATCCTCGGTCAACCAGTGGCTGATCATTTCGGCCTGGTCCGGGTCGTCTTCCAAAAGGTCGATGCGCATGCCTTCGCTCCCGTCGCTTTGCGCGCTTCTAGGTTTTACTCGATCGTCGCAAGTGTATCCGAAGCAAGTACCGCCGGTCGCCCCCGACTCTTGTCACACGCGGCCGTAGCGGTCCTCATAACGGACGATATCGTCCTCGCCGAAATAGTCGCCGCACTGGACTTCGATCAGGTGCAGGTCGGCGTCGGTGGCATTCTCCAGCCGATGCAGGGTTTGTACCGGAATGTGCACCGATTCGTTGCGCCGCAGCAGGAATTCGCGTTCGCCGACGCGCACCTTGGCGGTGCCGGACACCACCGTCCAGTGCTCGCTGCGGCGATGGTGCATCTGCAGCGACAGCACCTGCCCGGGCTTGACCGTGAGCCGCTTGACCTTGCAGTCCGGCGCGTCCTCGATCACCGAATAGCTGCCCCACGGCCGGTGCACGGTCGCGTGCACGTCCGCGGCCTCGTGCTTCTGCGAACGCAGCGCGTCGACCACCTGCTTGACCGCCTGCGCCTTGTTGCGCGTGGACACCAGCACCGCGTCGCCGGTATCGACGATCACCAGGTCGTCGACGCCGACCGCGGCCACCAGCCGCCCCTGCGACTGCACATAGCAGTTGCGCGCGTCGACCAGCACCGCCGGCCCGACCGTGCGGTTGCCGGCATCGTCGCCGGGATCGAGGTCGCTGATCGCCTGCCACGAGCCGATGTCGTTCCAGTCGAAGCTGGCCGGGATGACGGCGCGGCGGCTGGCTTTCTCCATCACCGCATAGTCGACCGAAATGTCCGGCAGCCGCGCGAAGGCCTCGCGCTCGAACTCGATCGGCATCGCCCCGGTGTGCGCCTGCGCATAGCATTCGCGCGCCGCTGCGAGCAGCGCCGGGCAGGTCTGCACCATCGTCTCCAGCAGGGCGCCGGCGGCGAAGCAGAACATGCCGGAGTTCCAACTGTAGTCGCCGCTCGCCAGATAGCCCTGCGCGGTCTGCGCGTCGGGCTTCTCGACGAAGGCCTCGATCTCGCGGCCGTGCGTCAGCGATGCACCGGCGCGGATGTAGCCGAATCCGGTCTCCGGTCGTGTCGGCAGGATGCCGAAGGTGACGAGGTAGCCCGCAGCGGCGAGCGCGCGCGCCTGGCGCACGGCCTCGGCGAAGCTGTCGAGATCGCGGATCAGGTGGTCCGCAGGCAGCACCAGCAACTGCGCATCCGGGCCGTGGCGGTGTTCGATATCGAGCGCCGCCATCGCCAGCGCCGGAGCGGTGTTGCGCCCCACGGGTTCGAGCAGGAAACGCGCGTCGGAGTCGGCGAGCAGGCCGCGGTATTCGTCGCGGGTGATGAAGAAATGCTCGCGCGCGGTGACCGTGATCACTTCCTCGCCGACTGCCACCGCCTGCGCGCGCTTCAAGGTCTTGCGCAGCAGCGATTCGCCATCGCCCATCTGCATGAAGGGTTTCGGATAGGCGCGCCGCGAGACCGGCCACAGCCGGGTGCCGGCGCCGCCGGACAGGATCACGGGAATCAGCATCGTCGAACCTCGAATCCGGTTGCGGAGAGCGCCCGCCGCGCCTCGGCCAGCTCCAGCAGCGTCTGCTGCAGGCCCTGCGACCAGTGGGGCGGCGTCACGCCGAAAACGGCGCGCAGGCGGGTGGTGTCCAGCACGGAGTATGCCGGACGGGGCGCCTTCGCCGGGTAATCGCTGCTGGCGATGGCGCGCACCGGCGTCGCCTGCGGCAACAGGCCCAGCGCGTGCGCCTGGACCATGATCGCGCGGGCGAAACCGCACCAACTGACCTGGCCGGCGCCGGCGACGTGGCAGGCGCCTTCGAGCGCGCGCCGGCCCGCCGCGTCCGTCTGCGACCAGCGGCGCACCAGCGTCGCCGTGGTGTCGGCGAGGAAACGCGCGGTCGTCGGGCAGCCGACCTGGTCGTCGACCACGGTCAGTTCCGGACGCTGCGCGGCCGCGCGCAGCATCGTCAGCAGGAAATTGCGCCCACGCGCAGCGTACACCCAGGCGGTGCGCAGTAGCAGAAAGGCACATCCGGAAACCGCGAGCGCCTGTTCTCCAGCGAGCTTGCTGCGCCCGTAGACGCTCTTCGGCGCGGTCGCGTGGTCCTCGCGATACGGTTCCCGGCCGTCGCCGCCGAACACGTAGTCGGTGGAATAGTGCAGCAGCAGCGCGCCGCGCTCGCGCGCGACGTCCGCCAGCACCACGACCGCGCGATGGTTCAACGCATCGGCGAGTTCGGGCTCGTCCTCGGCCGCATCCACCGCGGTGTGCGCGGCGGCATTGACGATCACGTCCGGCGCGAGCGCACGCACGCCAGCGCGCAGGGCCTCGGCGTCAGCGAGATCCAGCGCATGCGCGATGCCCAGCGCCGGATCGGCGACCCGGTCGGCGCACAGGATCTCGCCGAGTCCAGCGAGCGAACGAGCGGCCTCGAATCCGACCTGGCCGCCGGCACCGGTGATCAGGATGCGCATGGCGGGAAGAGCGGGGGCACGGGGCACGGGGCACGGGGCACGGGAGGAGCGGGCGCGCGGCAAGTGCCGGATCCGAGGGCTCGACGGAGCGAAGGCTCGCACCTCATTCGCCAGCCTCCCGTGCCCCGTGCCCCGTGCCCCGTGCCCCATCTCCCGGCAACCACTCTGCCGGCACATCGCGCAGCCGCGGCGCGGCGCGGTCCTTGGCCGACAGGATCGGCTCCGGCAGCGGCCAGTGCGCGCCGATGTCGGGGTCGTTCCAGGCGATGCCGCGGTCGCAGGCCGGATCGTACAGCTCGGTCACGAGATAGCTGAAGGTGGCGTATTCGCTGAGCACCTGGAAGCCGTGCAGGCAACCGGGCGGCACGTAGATCATGCGGTGGTTGTCGGCCGAGAGCTCGACGCCGTACCACTGGCCGAAGGTCGCCGAGCCGCGACGCACATCCACGGCGACATCCCAGACCGCGCCCTCGACCACCCACACCAGCTTGCCCTGCGGCTTCGGCCACTGGTGGTGCAGGCCGCGCAGCACGCCGCGCGCGGAGCGCGAGGTGTTGGCCTGCGGGAACTCGGTCGGCAGGCCGGCGGCGGCGAAGCGCTCGCGGTTGTAGGCCTCCAGGAACCAGCCGCGGCTGTCGCCGTGCACCACCGGCTCGATCACGACCACGCCCGGAATCGTCGTCTCGACCAGCTTCACGCGCGCACCAGCCCGCGCAGGTAGGCGCCGTAGCCGCTTTTGGCCAGCGGCGCGGCCAGCTTCAGCAGGTCCTCGGCGCCGATCCAGCCCTGCTCGAAGGCGATCTCCTCCGGGCAGGCGATCTTCAGGCCCTGGCGTTCCTCGATGGTCTGGATGAAGTTGCCGGCCTGGATCAGCGAATCGTGGGTGCCGGTGTCCAACCAGGCGTAGCCGCGGCCCATGCGTTCGACCTGCAGGCTGCCGTCGTGCAGGTAGCAGCGGTTCAGGTCGGTGATCTCGAGCTCGCCGCGCGGCGAAGGCTGCAACGCCGCAGCGAAATCGCAGGCGCGCTGGTCGTAGAAGTAGAGTCCGGTGACCGCGTAGTTCGACTTCGGCTGCGGCGGCTTTTCCTCGATCGACAACACCCGCCCGTCGGCGCCGAACTCGGCCACGCCGTAGCGCTCCGGATCGCGCACCCAGTAGCCGAACACGGTCGCGCCGCACTCGCGCGCATCGGCGCGCGCGAGCATCTGGGAGAGGCCCTGGCCGTAGAAGATGTTGTCGCCGAGCACCAGGCAGGAAGGCCGCCCGCCGACGAAGTCGCGGCCGATGCGGAAGGCCTCGGCGAGACCGTTCGGCTCCGGCTGCACGGCGTACCCGATCTGCAGTCCCCACTGCGAGCCGTCGCCGAGCAGGCGCTGGAACAACGCCTGTTCGTGCGGGGTGTTGATCACCAGGATGCGACGGATGCCGGCCAGCATCAGCACCGACAGCGGGTAGTAGATCATCGGCTTGTCGTAGACCGGCAGCAGCTGCTTGCTGACCGCGATGGTCAGCGGATGCAGGCGCGTGCCGGCGCCACCGGCGAGGATGATCCCGACGCGTTCGCTGGCACTCATGCGACCAGCCCCAGGCGTTCGCCGCGGTAGCTGCCGTCGCGGATGCGCGCGCACCAGTCCTGGTGTGCCAGGTACCAGTCGATGGTGCGCTCGATGCCGCTGTCGAAGCTCTGCGCCGGCGCCCAGCCGGTTTCGCGCTTCAGCTTGCTGGCGTCGATCGCGTAGCGGCGGTCGTGGCCGGGGCGGTCGGCGACGTAGCTGATCAGGCTGCGGCGGCCGCGACCGTCGGCCAGTGGCCGGCGCGCGTCGAGCAGATCGCAGATGCGGTGCACCACGGCGATGTTCTCCATTTCGGCGTCGCCACCGACGTTGTAGACCTCGCCAGGGCGTCCGCTCGCAAGCACGCGCCGGATCGCCTCGCAGTGGTCCTCCACGTACAGCCAGTCGCGCACATTGCGGCCGTCGCCGTAGACCGGCAGCGCCTGCCCCGCCAGCGCCTTGCCGATCATCAGCGGGATCAGCTTCTCCGGGAACTGCAGCGGTCCGTAGTTGTTCGAGCAGTTGGTGGTGAGCACCGGCAGCCCGTAGGTGTGGTGCCAGGCGCGCACCAGGTGGTCGGAGGCCGCCTTGCTCGCCGAATATGGCGAGTTCGGCGCGTACGGCGTGCTCTCGCTGAAGCGGCCTTCGGCGCCGAGCGAGCCGTAGACCTCGTCGGTGGAGACGTGCAGGAAACGGAACGCCGCCTTCGCGTCGGCGTCGAGCGTGCGCCAGTACGCCAGGGTGCATTCGAGCAGGCTCAGGGTGCCGACGACATTGGTCTGCACGAACGCCGCCGGCCCTTCGATCGAGCGATCGACGTGGCTCTCGGCGGCGAAGTTGACGATCGCGTCGGGACGATGTTCGCGCAGCAGGCTGGCCACCAGTTCGCGATTTCCGATGTCGCCGTGCACGAAGCGGTGGTTCGGGTCGCGCGCCACCGGCGCCAGCGACTCGAGGTTGCCCGCATAGGTCAGGGCATCCAGGTTGACGATGCGCACGCCAGCGCGCGCCAGCGTCGACAGCACGAAGTTGGCACCGATGAAACCGGCGCCGCCGGTGACCAGCCAGGTCGAATGCATGGGCAATCCGTCGAATGAAGAGAAAGCGTGTGCCGGCCACCGGCCGAACCAGCGCCCTGCGACCACGGCTCGCGCGCGAAGTTCGCGAGCATAGCGCGGAGCGTGTCGGTGGTCATCCGCCGCCGACCATGCAAGTCCCTGTTTTCGCGCGTGAGTTCGTTGAAAACCAGACATTGATGGTCGACCGCGCAGGCGCGGCCCCCGTCCGCTCCGACGTCGCACGTTGCGCTGGCGATGCGCGTGCCCGCGCTCGATGAGCCGAGAGTGGCCAGTCCCATCGCTGAACGGGATTCGCTCATTCGCACCGGGCCGTCCGCTGGCTGCCGCTATGCTTGCCGCCCCCGCGGACGGGGCCGCGCGTGGCCCTGTCGTCCCTTTGCCGATCGTGCCGCCATGACCCTCTCCCGCAGCAAGCAGCTCAACCGCGCCGAAGTCGTCGACCAGAACTTCACCGCCAGCGTGCGCGCCTGGAACGGCGCCCCGAAGGCGCGCCAGCGCGGCGACAGCGAGATCCTGTGCGCGGGCACCTCGCTGACGGTCGGCGCCTTCCGCGAATTGTTCGAATCGCAGCTGATCAGCCGCCACCTGGACCTGATGGCGCGCGTGCTGCGCGTTCAGAACAAGGTCTTCTACACCATCGGCAGCTCAGGCCACGAGGGCAATGCGATGGTCGCGCGGCTGACGCGCCACACCGATCCGGCCTTCCTGCACTACCGTTCCGGCGGCTTCATGGCCGAGCGCTTCCGCAAGCTGCCGGGCATGGACCCGATCATGGATTCGGCGCTGAGTTTCGCCGCGAGCAAGCTCGACCCGGCCTCCGGCGGGCGCCACAAGGTGTGGGGCAGCAAGCCGCTGTGGGTGCTGCCGCAGACCTCCACGATTGCCAGCCACCCGCCGAAGGCCTTCGGCACCGCGATGGCGATCGACCAGGCCAAGCGCATCGGCCATGAGTTGCCGATTCCCGACGACAGCATCGTCATCTGCAGCTTCGGCGACGCCAGCGCCAACCACGCCACCGCGCAGGGCGCCTTCAACGCCGCCGAGTGGGCCGGCTACCAGCAGATCAAGGCGCCGGTGCTGTTCGTCTGCGAGGACAACGGCATCGGCATCTCGGTGCGCACGCCGACCGGCTGGATCGCGCACAGCTTCGCCCAACGCCAGCACATGCAGTACTTCGCCGCCGACGGCCTGGACCTGGCGGACGGTTACGACCAGGTGGCCGCGGCGGTCGACTACTGCCGCCGCGAGCGCAAGCCCACCTTCCTGCACCTGCGCACCACCCGCCTGATGGGTCATGCCGGCACCGACTTCGAGATCGAATACCGCAACTTCGACGACATCTTCGCCGGCGAGGCCGCCGACCCGCTGCTGCGCTCGGCCACGCTGGCGCTGGAGTACGGCGTGTACTCGGCCGACGAGCTGCTGGCGCACTACGAGGACATCCGCGCGCGCTGCTTCCAGGCCGCCGAGGCCGCGGACCAGACGCCCAAGCTGACCACGCTGGAAGAGGTCGTCGCCCCGCTGGCGCCGTACACCCCGGACGCGGTGATGGCCGAGGCCACGCGCGCACCGTCCAACGAGGAGCGCGCCAAGGTCTTCGGCGCCACCTTGCCGGAGGCGCAGCCGGGCAAGCACCTCGCCATCCTGATCAACCAGGCGCTGCACGATCTGATGCTGAAGTACCCGTCCTCGCTGCTGTTCGGCGAGGACGTGGCGCAGAAGGGCGGCGTCTATACCGTCACCAAGGGCCTGTGGAACAAGTTCAAGGGCGCACGGGTGTTCAACACCCTGCTCGACGAGACCACCATCCTCGGCCTCGCGCAGGGCCTGGCGAACCTCGGCATGCTGCCGATCCCGGAAATCCAGTACCTCGCCTACTACCACAACGCCTGCGACCAGATCCGCGGCGAGGCGGCCTCGCTGCAGTTCTTCTCCAACAACCAGTACCGCAACCCGATGGTCATCCGCATCGCGGGCCTGGGCTACCAGAAGGGCTTCGGCGGGCACTTCCACAACGACAACTCGATGGCCGCGCTGCGCGACATCCCGGGCCTGACCATCGCCTGCCCCAGCCGCGGCGACGACGCCGCGATGATGCTGCGCACGCTGATGGCACTGTCGCATGTCGATGGCCGCGTCTCGGTGTTCCTGGAGCCGATCGCGCTGTACATGACCAAGGATCTGCACGAGGCGGGCGACGGTGCGTGGTCCTTCGCCTACCCCGCGCCGGACCAGGCGATCGCCCTCGGCGAGCCGCGCCTGTACGGCGAGAACAACACCGACCTCTTGATCGTCGGCTACGGCAACGCGATCCCGATGTCGCTGCGCGTGGCGAAGCAACTGGAGGCCGAGCGCGGCATCAAGACCCGCGTGATGGACCTGCGCTGGCTGCAGCCGCTCAACGACGCCGCCATCGCCACGCACGGCCGCCAGTGCGCGCGCATCCTCGTCGTCGACGAAGGCCGCAAGAGCGCCGGCCCCGGCGAGGGCGTGATCACCGCGCTGGTCGAGGGCGGCTGCGGCGACAAGCCGACCGCGCGCGTCTGCGGCACCGACACCTACACCCCGCTGGCCGGCGCCGCCAACCTGGTGCTGCCCTCGGACGCGACGATCAAGGCGGCGGCGCTGGAATTGCTGGCGCGCTGAAGCGCGGGGCGCGGACGCCTCGCACTCTCTGCTCGCTCGGCACCGAACCCGCGATCGACGCGAGCGCCTGTCCCGACGAATCCCAACAGCAGCAAATCGAGTTGAAGGCGCACAAGGTCACGCCGACCCGGGACGAGAAGTTGAAGGCACGCCACATCGAGTCCGGTCCGCAGCACCCCCGCGACTCCGGGGGAAGTGGCGGACCCTTCATCGCCACTGCGCAACCGTCCGACCGCTCCGGCGTGTGCATCATCGGCTTCGGCTCGTCGCCTTCCCGACACGGTCCGCCGGCCTCACGGCCAGCGGACACACCGGAGCTCTCCCGGCTCCCGCACGAAGCGCTTCTCCACGCGCCAGGTTCCAGGACCTCGCCGGAACGTCGCCACACCCGCAATGAGCGCGTCGCCGCGTACTGCCTTCCGCCGAATGAACAGCGTCGGCGCCCGGAATCAGGCTTCTTCCGCGGCTCAATGGCCGACCCGTGGATGCCCCTGTCCACACTTCACGAAATACCTCACGGTGCGCCATGCAGGACTCGGGGACAGCGTGGATCGCCACTCCTCTCGCTGGCGGGGACTTGCACTCCTTGCGTCTCGCCAGTTCGCGCCGACGCAATCACTCGAACCCATTCGCGTGCAGCATCTGGGCGCCGTCGACGATCGTCACCGTGGTCGTCGCCGGGCTGCCGAGGCTGGCACCGCTGGCCTGGCTCAGGTTCAGCGTGAAGCTCTCCTGGGGCTCGACGGCGGGGTCGAAGAGGATCGATAGCGTGATCGTCTTCGCGCCGGCGTCGCCCGCGGCCCAATTCAGCGTGCCGCTGGCTGCGCCGTAGTCTAGGCCGGCGATGGCGCTGCCATTGGCGGTGGCGTACTGCACGCTCGCCGCCCCGCTGCTGCCGCCGACGCGCTCGACCACGATCTGCACGCTGCCGGAGTTCTCGCCGACCAGCAGCGTGGCGTCGCGCAGGCGCAGCGTGCCGGGTGTGACGGGCTCGTCGTCGTCGATGATCGTGCCGGTGCCCGACAGGGTGCCCGGCGTGGCGTTGCTGACCGCCGTCAGGTTCAGCGTGAAGGTCTCGTTCGGCTCGTCCGCGGTGTCGCCGAGCACCGGCACCAGCACCGTCAGCGTCTGGTTGCCGGCCGCGAGCGTGCGCGTGATCGCGCTGTGGCCGGTGTAGTCGCTGCCGGCGGTCGCCGTGCCGTTCGCCGTGCCGGTGGTGAAGCTGACGGCGCGCCCGGACACCGCCGACAGCCGCGCGACGAAGCTGCAGTTCACCGACCCGGAATTCCCCTCGGTGACCGAGCAGCCGCCATTGTCGATGGACAGCGTCGGCGTCGCGTCGTCGTCGCTGATGGTGCCGGTCGCGGACAGCGAACCCGGCGTGGCGTTGGCGATGCCGTTGAGGTTCAGCGCGAAGGTCTCGTTGTCCTCGTCGAGCGTGTCGCCCTGCACCGGCACGGCGATCGTCAGTGTGGTCTGGCCTGCGGGAATGCTGCGCGCCGTGCTGGCGTGGCCGGTGTAGTCCGCGCCGGCGCTGGCGCTGCCATTCGCGGTGGCGCTGTTGAAGGTCACCGCGACGCTGCTCGCGGCCGACAGGCGCGCGACGAAGTTGCAGTTGACGGATCCGGAATGGCCCTCGGTCACCGTGCAGCCGCCATTGTCGATCGACAGCGTCGGCGCGGCGTCGTCGTCGTTGATGGTGCCGGTGGCGGACAGCGTGCCCGGCGTCGCGTTGGCGATGCCGCTCAGGTTCAGCGCGAAGCTCTCGTTCGGCTCGTCGAGGGTGTCGCCGAGCACCGGCACGGCGATCGTCAACGTCGTCTGGCCCGCGGGAATGCTGCGCGCGGTGCTGGCGTGGCCGGTGTAGTCGGCGCCGGCGGTGGCGCTGCCGTTCGCGGTGGCGCTGCTGAAGGTCACGGCGCTGCTGCTGGCGGCGGACAGGCGCGCGACGAAGTTGCAGTTGACGGATCCGGAATGGCCCTCGGTCACCGTGCAGCCGCCATTGTCGATCGACAGCGTCGGCGCGGCATCGTCGTCGTTGATGGTGCCGGTGGCGGACAGCGTGCCCGGCGTCGCGTTGGCGATGCCGCTCAGGTTCAGCGCGAAGCTCTCGTTCGGCTCGTCGAGGGTGTCGCCGAGCACCGGCACGGCGATCGTCAACGTCGTCTGGCCCGCGGGAATGCTGCGCGCGGTGCTGGCGTGGCCGGTGTAGTCGGCGCCGGCGGTGGCGCTGCCGTTCGCGGTGGCGCTGCTGAAGGTCACGGCGCTGCTGCTGGCGGCGGACAGGCGCGCGACGAAGTTGCAGTTGACGGATCCGGAATGGCCCTCGGTCACCGTGCAGCCGCCATTGTCGATCGACAGCGTCGGCGCGGCATCGTCGTCGTTGATGGTGCCGGTGGCGGACAGCGTGCCCGGCGTCGCGTTGGCGATGCCGCTCAGGTTCAGCGCGAAGCTCTCGTTCGGCTCGTCGAGGGTGTCGCCGAGCACCGGCACGGCGATCGTCAACGTCGTCTGGCCCGCGGGAATGCTGCGCGCGGTGCTGGCGTGGCCGGTGTAGTCGCTGCCGGCGGTGGCGCTGCCGTTCGCGGTGGCGCTGCTGAAGGTCACGGTGCGTCCGCTGACTGCCGACAGGCGCGCCACGAAGTTGCAACTGACGCTGCCGCTGTGCCCCTCGGTCACGCTGCAGCCGCCGTTGTCGACGGCGAGCGCAGGCGCGGCATCGTCGTCGAGGATGGTGCCGGTGGCGCTGCCGTCGCCAAGCGCGCCCCAGGCCAGCGCCCCCAGGTTGACCTGCAGGGTTTCGTCCGGCTCGTCCAGGCTGTCGCCAACCAGGTTGACCGCGACCGTGGCGCTGGTCTGCTGTGCGGCGAAGTGCGCAGCGCCCGTGGCCGCCGTGTAGTCCGCGCTGCCCGCGGTACCGTCGGCGGTACTCCAACTGATGTCGAACGCGCAGGCCAGGGCCGGGCTCGAGGTCAGCGCGAAGTTCAGCACGCCACCCTGCCCGGTGCCCTCGCCAGCGCTGGCATTGGCGATGGCCAGGGTCGGAAAGGGCGAGTTGCTGATGGTGGCGACGCCCTGGCCGTCGAGGAGCACCGCCGTCGGCGGCTCGGTCAGATTGACGACCAGGGTTTCGTTGCCCTCGACCAGCGAATCGCTGAGCACGGGAATCGACAAGGTCTTGCTGGTCTCGCCGGGCTCGAAGCGCAGGCTGCCGCTGCTCGCGACGTAGTCGCTGCCGGCCAGTGCGCTGCCATTGGCGGTGGCCCACGGCACCTCGACCACGCGGCCACTGGCGCGCGACAGGGTCACGGTGAAAACGAGTTCGGACGGGGCGCAGGGATCGCCTTCCGGAGCGCTGGCGTCGCTGATCGAGAGGCTGGGTCTCGGATCGTCGTCGGTGATGACGATGCGTCCCTCGGCATCGGCGACATTGGCGTTGACGACGTCCTCGATGCGCACGAAGAAGTCCTCGTCGTCCTCATCCAGGGTGTCGTGCAGCAGCCGGGTGACGCAGGTGTAGCTGGGACTTCCGGCCGGGATCCAGGTGCCGGTCGAATGACAATCGGTGCCCGAGCTGGTGAAAGTGTAGTCGACGGTGTATTGCGCGCTGCCGTCGGCGGTGTGGATGTGCAGCGGAATATCGACCAGGGACGGCGGCTCGACGCTGATCGTGACCCCGAGATTGACCGTCGACTCGACGTAACTGCGGTCGCCGACGCGCACGCTCGGAGTGCCGGCGACGACTTTCGCCAACCAGCCGTCGCCGCCCCCGCGCGGGCTGGTCGCAAACGCCCCCACAGTCGTCGCGGAACTGCCCGAAGTATGGCCGCCGAGGTAGCTGGCGACACCATCGGTGGCCACCGCTGTCGCCTGGGCACCGGAACCGAAGTCGCCCTGCCAGTCGATGCCGCTGCCATTGGGTGCCAGACGCCACAGCAACGCGGAGTACTCGAAGCTGGCGTGGGAGCCGGCGATGTGCAGGCGTCCGCTGGCGTCGAGCGCGGCATCCGTGGCGTACTCCGAGCCGAAGCCTCCCAGGTAGCTGGCCAGCGTCTGGTTGCCGGAGGCGTCCATGCGCAGCACGAAAGCGTCCGGCCCGCCGCCGCGTCCCTGCAGCGTATTCTGCTGCGGGAAGTCGTTGGCCTCGGTATTGCCGACCAGCCAGACGCTGCCGACGGCGTCCACCGCCAGCCCGTTGCCGGCATCCGCGCCGCCGGTCTGGATGGTGCGCGACCAGTCGCCATTGCCGAAGGTCGAATCGAAATTGAGCTTCAGCACGACCGGATCGCCGGCCGCATCGAATCGGGTGTTGGTGCCGCCAACGTAGGCAAAACCGCTGGCGGCGTGGTAGCCGACCGCGGCACAGGTCTGGTCGCCGGTGCCACCGAGGAAGGTCGAGTAGTTGAGCAGTCCGTCGCCCGCGTTCAGCCTGGCGAAGAAGCACTCGCGCGCGCCGAGGTGCGCATGGATCGGGTTCACGGTCGGGAAGTCGGTCGAATCGGTGTACCCGGTCACGATCGCCTGCCCGGCGCCATCGACCGCCAGCCCCAGCGCCGAGTCCGCCAGCGAGCCGCCAAAGGTGCGCGAGTACTCCAGCAGGTTGCCGGCGGCGTTGAGTCGCAACACGAAGGCGTCGCCGTCCGCATCGGAAACCGCGTTGTAACCGGCGACGTAGGGCCGCCCGGCGCTGTCCAGCACCACCGCACGGCCGATCTGGTCGCCGGTGTTGCCGAGGAAAGTGGAGTAGAGCAGCGCGCCTCCCGCGGCATCGAGCTTCAGCAGGAAGGCATCCAGACCACCGCCATGACTGCCATCCAGGGCGTTGGCCAGCGGGAAATTCGACGAGGCGGTGTAGCCGGTCGCGTAGACCTCGCCGGCGGCGTTGACCGCGATGTCGTGGACGCCGTCGTCCAGGCTGCCGCCGATGTAGCTGCCATAGGCGAACACCGGGTCGATCACCAGCGGGCGCGAGCGGTCGTAGTCGCCGAGCTCGAAGCGCACGCTCCCGTCCGCGTCCAGCACGTAGCTCGATGCCACCGGCTCGCGCTGCGCAACGCTGTGGCGCCAGCGCGTCGGGTCCGATTCCGCGCTGACCTCGGCGGCGGCGTACTGGAAGGCCACTGGAGCGCGCTGCACCAGCGTGCGCCCACCGAAACCCAGCTCCAGCTCGCCGTCGGCGCTCACCCGCAGCGAGTCGCCGCCCTCGAAACGCAGCGCGATCCGACCCGGGTCGGCGCCGGGGGCGAGCACGAAGTCGTACTCCAGCCGGTCGCCATCGGCGCCGTACCAGACCACGTCGATGCCCGGGTAGCGGCCGCGTTGGACCAGCTCGGAGTAGTGCGGCAGGTCGACGATGGGCGTGCGGCTGCCATCCAGGCTCAGGTAATTGCTGCGCCCGCGCTGCCGCAGGCGCGCGCGCGGACGGACCGCTTCGGCGTCCTCCAGACGCAGGCGCAGGACCACCGGCGGCGAGGCGACCTTGGCTGCGTCGAAGCGCATCTGCACTTCGTCGTCGGCGACGAACATCCCGTAACCCAGCCCGCGCGCCAGGAAGCGCACCTGCGGATCGCTCTGTCCGCGGTTGGGCTCGAAGCGCAGCGGCGCGTGCAGCAGTTGCGCGGACGGAACTGCCGCCGGCGCGCTGGCCTGCAGCGGCGACCACCACAGCGCCAACTGACTGGCGACGACGAACAGGATTCCCTTGAGCATTTGCATGGCGCACCTTCATGCCGTCCCCGCGACGGCTCCCGGCGATGTACGCGCAGGACCGGGCGAAATCGTGTCAGCGGCCCGCGGAATCCTCGAAGCCGTCGGCCAGGACCGGGTCCGCCGAGTCGAAGCCGTCCTGCCCGGTGCCAGCGCGCACCAGGCGCACGTGGCCGTGGTCGTTGGACTCGTCGTCGCCGACGATTCCGGCATCGTCGAAGCGGACCAGCCAGGCCTGGGCGCCCGTCGCGGAGACCGCCGTGGAAGTCCAGAAGTGGGAGGCCGGAGTGCCCGGGAAGCGATTGCTGTTGATGCTGGGGTCGGTACAGGCTGTCTCTGCGAGGCTCTGCAGTTCCTTGACGTTGGGCAGGCGCCAGTCCTGATGGCCGGCGAATGACTGGCCGCGCGCCGCGGCCAGTGCCTGGTGCCATTCGGTGTATTGATTGGCGATCCCGCTGCACTGGGTGCCTGACTGCCCTTCGGCGCAGCGCTTCCACATCAATCCGGTCTGCAGGTCGCTCACGGTGCCATCGGCGTGGTCGAGGTAGCGTGCGTCCGGGGCGATCCGCGAGTTGCCCGGTACGCATGCGCCACCCGCGGGTGGAAGCGTGCCGCGCACCAGGCGCACCGGATGCGGACTGGTCTTGGTTTCCGCGCGGTCCACGTTCGGATCGGCGCGGAAGACGTGGGCGACCTGTGGGTTCCCCGCATAGTTCTGTCCGCTCCAGTAGGTCGTCGGCGCGCTCTCCGCGAAGAATTGCGGATCCTCGTAGGGTGGCGAACCACGCTCGTAGTCGGCGATCGACTGCAGTTCGGCGAGTCGCGGCATGCGCCAATCCACCTGCCCGCACAAGGCCGACTGGTTGACCGCCTGCACAAAGGCGCTGGTGTTGCAGGCGCCGAAGGGCAAGCTGCCACCGCAGGTTTCGCTGCCGGTCGAACCGGCCACCCCGCCGTTGCGCTCCGGGTCGGTGTCGAACCAGGTGTAGCTGAAGTCGACGCGACGCGCGCCGCTCGAGGTCTTCACTTCCCACAGCAGGCCGGTGCGGTTGTCGCGCGTGCACGCCCAGTCGGCGGGTCCGCTGCCGAGCGGGGCGTCGACCGGCAACTCACGCCCGTCGTTGGCGATCTTGGTGTAGTCGAAGCCGTGCACCCCGGCGCCGATCCTCGCCAGTGCCCCGAGCGCGTCGGCCGCGGCGCGACCGTGCGTGCAGTCCTGGCCCGCGTGGCTGGCAGGCGAAGGATTCGGCATCACCGGGGACACCGTGCCCACCGCACCGGCCGCACCGTAGCAAGTGATCTGTCCGCTGTCGTTGAGCGGCGCGGCGCCGGCTGGCGCGTTCGCCAGCGCGAACGCCAGGAACCGGATCGAAATCCGCATGGCTCGTACCTCCGCCTTGGCCGTGTGCACGGCGACACGCAAGTACGCGCATGACGTGCGCGGATCGTGTCATCCGCGGTCCGGGCGTAGGATCGGCGCATGGCCGAGTCCTCCGTCACCGCCCTGCTCGCGCGCTGGCAAGCCGGCGACGACGGCGCGCGTGAGCAGGTGTTCGCGGCGGTGTACGCCGAGCTGCGCGGGATCGCGCAGCGGCAGATGTCGCGCGAGCGCGCCGGACACACGCTGCAGGCCACGGCGCTGGTCAACGAGGCGCTGCTGAAGCTGATCGGCGAGGAACGCGCGCGCTGGCAGAACCGCGACCAGTTGCTGGCGCTGGCGGCGCAGGCGATGCGGCGGGTGCTGGTCGACCACGCGCGCCGGCGCGACGCCGACAAACGCCCGGACCCGGCGGCGCGGGTGTCGATGACCCTGGCGGAGCAGCAGGCCGCCGACGCGCAGCTCGACGTGGTCTGCCTGGATCGCGCGCTGCTGCGGCTGGCCGAACTCGATGCCCGCCAGGCGCAGATCGTCGAACTGCGCTATTTCGGCGGCCTGACCGCCGAGGAGGTCGCCGCGACCCTGCACGTCTCGCTGGCCACGGTCAATCGCGAATGGCGCGCCGCGCGCGCGTGGCTGCGGGTGACGCTTGCCGCCGAAGCGACGATCGCCCCGTGAACCCGCAACGCCACCAGCAGGCCAACGCGATCTTCCTGGCCGCCTGCGATCTCGATCCGGCGGCGATCCCCGCCTTCGTGCGCGAACGCTGCGGCGAGGATGCGGCGCTCGAACAACAGGTCTACGCCATGCTCGCCGCGGACGCCCAGGACGATGGCTTCCTCGAGGGAGGGACCGCCACGGCCGAGCCGGGCGTGCCCGATCGCATCGGCGGCGAACGCGGCTACCGCCTGCTCAAGCGCCTCGGCGCCGGCGGCATGGGCGAGGTCTGGCTGGCGGAACGCGCCGACGGCGAGTTCCGCCAGCGCGTCGCGATCAAACTGCTGCAGGCCGGCCAGCGGCTATCGCGCGAGGCGCTGCGGCGTTTCCGCGCCGAGCGCCAGATCCTGGCCGCCTTCAACCACCCGCACATCGCGCGCCTGCTCGATGGCGGCACCCTGCCCGGCGGCGCGCCCTACCTCGTCATGGAGTACATCGATGGCGAGGCCATCGACGCCTGGTGCGCGCGCCACGCGCTCGCTGCGCGTGCGCGGGTCGCACTGTTCCTGAAGGTCTGCGATGCCGTCCAGGCCGCGCACCAGGCGCTGATCGTGCACCGCGACCTGAAGCCTTCGAACATCCTGGTCGGCGTCGACGGCCAGCCCAAGCTGCTCGACTTCGGCATCGCCAAGGTGCTGAACGCGGAACTGTTCGCGCACTCGCTGGTGCAGACGCGCACCGGCGTGGCGCCGATGACGCTCGCCTACGCCAGCCCCGAGCAGGTGCGCGGCGAGGCGGTCGGCACCGCCAGCGACGTGTACTCGCTCGCGGTGGTGCTGTACGAGCTGCTGACCGGCGTCCTGCCCTACCGCACACCGACCGCAGACCCGGTGAGCATGGCGCGCGCGGTCTGCGAACAGCCGCCGGATGCGCCCAGCCGCCAGGCGGCGAGTGCTCGCAGCGATCGCGGCGCTGCCGGCATGCACGTCGAGCTGCGCGGCGACCTCGACGCGATCCTGCTGAAGGCCTTGCGCAAGGAACCGGCCGAACGCTATCGCTCGGTCGAACAGCTCGCCGGCGATCTGCAGCGCTGGCTGAGTGGGCTTCCGGTACAGGCGCGCCGCGGCAGCCGCGCCTACGCGGCGCGCAAGTTCATCGGGCGGCACCGCTGGGCGGTGATCGCTGCGACGCTCGCACTGGGCGCGACCTTTGCGTTCATCGTCGCGCTGCAGGCGCAGTTGCGGCGGGTCGAGGTCGAACGCGACAAGGCCGAGGCAATGACCGGATTCATGGTCAGCGTCTTCGACCGCACCGATCCGGAGACCGACAGCGCGATCGCGGCCCTCGATCCGGCCACGATCACGATGCGCCAGGTGATCGACGAGAACGCACCGCGCGTCGAGCGCGAGCTCGGCGCCCAGCCCGAGGCGCAGGCGCGGCTGCTGGCGGTGATCGCGCGGATCTATTCGGGTCTCGACCTGCAGGCGCAGTCGCTGCACTACGGCGAGCTCGCGCTGCGCAGGCTCGAGGAGACCGGGCAGGTGCCGAGTGCGGCGAGCGTGGACGCGCGCCTGTACCTGATGACGCCGCTGTACTACGCCGGACGCCTCGACGAGGCGATGGCCCAGGGCCAGCAGGCGGTGGCCGAGGCCCGCTCGCTCGAACCCGACGGCGGCTTCCACACCGCCCGCGCGCTGCACTCGCGCGCCACCATGCACCGGCTGCAGGGCGACCTCGACCGCGACGAGGCCGATGCGATCGCCGCGGTGGACATGATGAAGCGCGTTCGACCCGGCAGTGCCTATGTGTCGGTCGCGATGAAGGAAGTCGCGCAGGTGGCCAGCCTGCGCGGCGATCACGCGCGCTGCGAGGCGGTCAGTCGCGAAGCGATGGACGGATGGCCGGCGAGGCTCGGCCGCGCGCACGTCTACTTCGTCTCGATCCTGCAATTGCACGCCGGCTGCCTGCACGCGCTCGGCCAGCACGCCGCCGCAGAGGCCGAGGTGCGCGAAGCGCTCGCGGTGTTCGAGCGCACCCGCGGCGCGCACTCGCCGAGCGCCGCGCGCGCGCGCCTGCAACTCGGGCGCATGCTCAACCAGCGCGGCGCCTGGGCGCAGGCGGAAGCACCGCTGCGGGCCGCGCTGGCCACCTTCGAGGCGGCGCTGGGCGCGGGACACTTGGACACCGCGGCAACAACGGTGGCGCTGGCCGAGGCGCGCTGCGGACAAGGCGCCACCGACGAGGCGCTGCCGATGTTCGAGCGCGCGATCGCCGCTCTGCAGTCGCAAGCGACCACCCTGGCCGCTGCGCGCCTGCGCCTCGGGATCTGCCTCGCCGCCAGCGATCCCGTGCGCGCCGCGAGCGAGCTCGACGCCGCAATCGCCTGGCTGGACGCGCACGCGCCGATGCACCCGGACCGCGTCCGCGCCGAGGAGATCCGCAAGTCGCTGTAGACCCGAGCACACGGCATGGGCGCCGCACGCAGGCGGGTGACCCGATCTGAAAGCCGGCGGCACGCGCGCCGGTCTTGCCGCTGACGCGAACGAGGAGACTCCGATGCAAGCCCTGCTGATGAATGCCTACGACGCCATCGTCGAACGCCTGCGCGCCATGGGCGAGTACATTCCGCGCCTGGTCATGCGCCTGGTGATGGGCTGGGAGTTCTTCGAGGCCGGCCTCGAGAAGTACCGCGGCGAGAACTGGTTCGCCAACGTGCAGGACAGCTTCCCCTTCCCCTTCAGCGTGGTCCCGGTCGACTTCAGCTGGTTCCTCGCAACCTGGTTCGAGATCCTCGGCGCGATCGCGCTGTGGCTGGGGCTCGCCACTCGCTTCTTCGCCTTCTCGCTGCTGTTCCTGACCTTCGTCGCGACCGCCGCCGTGCACTGGCCGGACATGTGGACGATGTGGAGCGATTTGCTCAAGGGCTACTCGGTCTCGGACCAGGGCCACGGAAACTTCAAGCTGCCACTGCTGTTCGTCGTGATGCTGATCCCGCTGGTGTTCAATGGCGCGGGCAAACTGAGCGTCGACCACCTGATCCGGCTCTGGCTCGGCCGCCCGGAACCGGCCCCGGAAATGGATGGCCATGCGCTCGGCCTGGGGCTGGCGCTGCTCGGCTTGCCGCTGCTGATGCTGATGCCGAAGGTCGGCGCGAGCTTCCTGCTGGTCGCGGCGGTCGCGACGGGCTGGGAGTGGAAACGCAACCCGGCTTGACCCGGGCCGGCTTCATGCGGTCGCCGCGGGCCGGTCCCGGTGTGGACGAGACGGTCCCGCCCGCAGCAGATCCGCCGGATCGTCGCCGGACCCACCGCTTGTTTCGCGGGCCGGTCCACCATCGCCGATGGCCTTGCATCCCTCGTCCGACGGGCCACCCCCGCTGCGCCGCTCAGACGTTGAAGCGGAAATGCAGCACATCGCCCTCCTGGACGATGTACTCCTTGCCTTCCAGGCGCAGCTTGCCTTCGGCCTTGGCGCCGGCCTCGCCCTTGCAACGGATGTAGTCCTCGTAAGCGATGGTTTCGGCGCGGATGAAGCCCTTCTCGAAGTCGGTGTGGATCACGCCGGCCGCCTGCGGGGCGGTGAAGCCGGCCTTGATCGTCCACGCGCGCACTTCCTTTTCGCCGGCGGTGAAGTAGGTGCGCAGGCCGAGCAGCTTGTAGCCGGCGCGGATCACGCGGTTGAGGCCGGGTTCCTCCAGGCCCATGTCGGCGAGGAAGGCACCACGGTCGGCATCGTCGAGCTGGCCGAGTTCCTCCTCGATCGCCGCGCACACCGACACCACTTCGGCGCCCTCGCTGGCGGCGCGGGCACGCACCGCGTCGAGGAAGCGGTTGTTCTCGAAGCCATCTTCACGCACGTTCGCGACGTACATGACCGGCTTCAGCGTCAGCAGGAACAGATCGCGCAGCAGCAGCTTCTCGTCGGCGGAGAGATCCACCGTGCGCGCCGGCTTGCCCTGGTCGAGGGCTTCGCGGACCTTGGCCAGCACCGGGCGCCGCGCGAGCGCCTCCTTGTCGCCCGCCTTGGCCGCGCGCTCGGCGCGGTTGAGCGCCTTCTCGACGCTGTCGAGGTCGGCGAGCGCCAGTTCGGTGTCGATGGTCTCGATGTCGGAGATCGGATCGATCTTGCCGGCCACGTGGATGATGTCGGCGTGCTCGAAGCAGCGCACCACGTGCGCGATCGCATCGGTCTCGCGGATGTGCGCGAGGAACTGGTTGCCGAGGCCTTCACCCTGAGCCGCGCCCTTGACCAGGCCGGCGATGTCGACGAACTCGATCGTGGTCGGGATGATCTTGAGCGGCCTGGCGATCTGCGAGAGCGCATCCAGACGCGGATCCGGCACCGGCACCACGCCGACGTTCGGATCGATCGTGCAGAAAGGATAGTTCGCCGCCGCGATGCCGGCCTTGGTCAGCGCGTTGAAGAGCGTGGACTTGCCGACGTTCGGCAGGCCGACGATGCCGCATTTGATGCCCATGGGGGTTCCTGGAGCGGTGAGTAGTGAATGGTGAGTAGTGAGTAGCGGGAGCGGGCAAGTTCGCGGCTGCTGCTTCTGCCACTCACTGCTCACTACTCACCACTCACTGCTTTGGCGGCGTATGCAAAAGCGTCATCGCCCGCGCCATCTCGCCTTCGCGGCACAGCGGGAACACGGCCAGCGCCGCGCCGATGCTGTCGCGGATCGCGTGCTCGTCGGCGACGCTGGGCCGACCGAGCACCCAGGGCGTGACCTGGTCCTTGTGCCCGGGGTGGCCGATGCCGATGCGCAGGCGGTGGAACCGGCCGTGGCCGAGCTGCGCGATGATGTCGCGCAGCCCGTTCTGACCGCCGTGACCGCCGTCGAACTTGAGCCGGGCGACGCCGGGCGCGAGGTCGAGTTCATCGTGCGCGACCAGTGCTTCGGCTGGCTCGATCTTGTAGTAGTTCAGCAGCGCGGAAATCGCCAGGCCGCTGCGATTCATGTACGTGGTCGGCTTGACCAGCAACAGTCCGCCGGCGGCCTTGGCCACTTCGGCGTTGAGCCTGGACTCCGGCGAAAAGCGCACGCCGATCTGCTCGGCGAGCGCATCGGCGAACCAGTAGCCGGCGTTGTGCCGCTGGCGCGAGTGTTCGAGTCCCGGGTTGCCGAGGCCGAAGACGACGCGGATGGAGTGGTCGCTGGGCATGCTGAAACGTGGTGAAAAGTAAAAAGTGCAAGGTGGAAAGGAGTGGCCGACGCAACGCCGCGCTTCGGCGCTGCGCACTTCACCTTTCACTTTTTGCTTTTCACTGCCTCCTCAAACACAGCGGCCGGCCGTCTCCGGCCGGCCGCTGGGCGAACCCCTGGCGGGGATTACTTCTTGCCAGCCGGCTTGGCCGGTGCAGCAGCGGCCTTGGCCGGCGCGGCGGCGGCCGGCTTCTTGCCTGCGGCAGCGGCCGGAGCCGGGGCAGTGGCGGCGCCTTCGGCCGGAGCCTCGGGCTGTTCCTCGGCGGCCTTGCGCGCGACCACAACGGCGACGTCGTGTTCGCGGCCGAGCTTCAGCGACGGAATTTCGACGCCCGCCGGCAGCGGGATGTCGGACACGTGGATGGTGTCGCCTTCCTTGAGATCCTTGAGGTCGAGTTCGAGGTACTCGGGCAGGTCCTTCGGCAGGCAACTGATTTCGACGTCGTTGAGCTCGTGCAGGATCAGCACGCCCGCGGTCTTGCCCGCCGGCGAGGTCGCCTGGTTGAGGAAGTGCAGCGGCACACGCAGACGGATGGCCTCGGTCTCGGAAACGCGCTGGAAGTCGATGTGCAGCAGGATCGGCTTGTAGGGGTGACGCTGCAGATCGCGCAGCAGCGCCTTCTGAGTCTCGTTGCCGACATCGAGTTCGAGGATCGAGGTGTAGAACCACTCGTTCTGCGCGTAGCGGTAGGCGAGCAACTGGTCCATCTGCAGTGCGCGCGGCTGCGAATCACCGCCGTAAAGGATCGCCGGCACCTTGCCCGCACGGCGAAGGCGGCGGCTCGCACCCTTCCCCTCGTCGGCGCGGAATTCCACCGGCACTTTTCGAATCTTGGCCATATTCCTAATCCTTCATGTGGACGTTCCGTCCGGGAACGTCGTTGCTGGAATGGTCGTGACGAATCATTCGCCACGCCTCACCGCTGCACACCGGCCGCGACCAGCCGGTCCGAGGGGTGAGTGCTGCGGCGGGGCCCCGCCGCAGGACTCACATCTCGAAGAGCGGAAAAGGGAAAATGGAAGAAGCGAACAGCTCGCGGCCCCGGCTCTTGATCTTCCCTTTTCCTTTTTCCCTTTTCCTTTTTCCTCGTCGACGCTAGTCGACGTACAACGAACTGACGCTCTCGCCGCCGGCGATGCGGCGGATCGTCTCCGCCAGCAGTTCCGCCACCGACAACTGGCGGATGCGCGGGCAGGCGCGGGCTTCGGGGCGCAGCGCGATGGTGTCGGTGACCACCATTTCGTCGAGCACCGAGTTCGTGATGTTCTCGACCGCGGCGCCCGAGAGCACCGGGTGCACGCAATAGGCGACCACGCGCTTGGCGCCGCGCTCTTTCAGCGCGCGCGCCGCCGAGCACAGCGTGCCGGCGGTGTCGACGATGTCATCGACCAGGATGCAGGTCTTGCCGACCACGTCGCCGATCAGGTTCATGACCACCGACTCGTTCGCCTTCGGCCGGCGCTTGTCGATGATCGCGAGATCGGCATCGTCGAGGCGCTTGGCCATCGCCCGCGCGCGCACCACGCCGCCGACGTCCGGGGCGACCACGATCAGCTCGTCGCCGGCGTAGTTGCGCCACATGTCGGCCAGCAGCACCGGCGAGGCGTAGACATTGTCGAGCGGCAGGTCGAAGAAACCCTGGATCTGGTCGGCGTGCAGGTCGACGGTGAGCACGCGGTCGGTACCCACGGTGCCGATGATGTCGGCGGCGACTTTCGCGGTGATCGGCACGCGCGCATTGCGGGCGCGCCGGTCCTGGCGGGCATAGCCGAAGTAGGGCATCACTGCGGTTACCGAGGCGGCCGACGCGCGCTTCAGCGCATCGACCATCACCAGCAGTTCCATCAGGTTGTCGGCGGCCGGCGGGGAGGTCGGCTGCACCAGGTAGACGTGCTGGTTGCGCACGTTTTCCATGATCTCGACCGCCACCTCGCCGTCGCTGAAGCGACCGACGTTGGCCTTGCCGAGCGGCACGCCGAGCTCGAATGCGATCGACGCGGCCAGGCGCGGGTGCGCGTTGCCGGTGAACAGCATCAGCCCGGGGTGGTTGGAGAGGTCGGTGCGCTTGCTGCTCATGTCCGTGTGCTGTTCCGCAATGGCCCCGAACGATTCTCGCGGCTTTCGACGCGGATGCGGCCCTATCGTGCCCGCTCGCTGCGCCGCCACGGCCGCTGCTGACCCCCGCTCCGTGCCGACATCCATCGGGACCGGGATCGAGTCTGGACGGAACGGCACATGGATGGCTGGGGCGCTAGGATTCGAACCTAGGAATGCGGGAATCAAAATCCCGTGCCTTAACCAGCTTGGCGACGCCCCAAGCAGCCCGCCAGTGCCACCACGCAGGACGGAACCTGCGCACGCGACGCTCGCGGAGCCCGCTATTTTCCGGTCTCGTTCGCGACCTTGTCAAACCAATTCGCCAGGGAACTCGCTGCGCGACAGCTCCAGTTCACCGGCGCGCCCTGCAACCCGGCCTGCGCGCTCGCGTAATCGGCGGCCTGCGCGTAGACCGCACTGCCGCTGCCGGTCAGACGTGCGTGGCCGAAGCGCGCCCGCAGCCAGGCCAACGCCTCCGCGACCGCTGGCGCCAGAGCAGCCGCCACCGGCTCGAAGGCATTGTCCACAGCGTGCCCCGCCAGGTAGTCCGCCGGCGAGATCGGCGCGCGGTCCCGCCGCAACTGCGGATGCGCGAACATCGGCCCGGTAGCCAGCGCCACGCCCGGCCACACGATCGCGTAGTGACGCTGCACGAAGGGCAGCGGGCTCAGGATCTCGCCCACGCCTTCGGCAAATGCCGGCTGCTGCCCGAGGAAAACCGGCACGTCGGCGCCCAGGCGCAGTCCGATTCCGGCCAGTCGCTGGGCCGCAAGGCGCAGATCCCACAGCCGGTCCAGCGCAAGCAGCACCGCGGCCGCGTCGGCGCTGCCGCCGCCGAGGCCCGCGCCGCCGGGGATATGCTTGATGAGTTCGATCGTGCATCCGGCGCCGGCAGCCGCCAGCGGCTGCAGCATGCGCGCCGCGCGCACGGCGAGGTCATCCTCGGCCGCTACCCCGGGCGGCCCGCCGATCCGTTCGATCACGCCATCCGCGCGCGTCTCGATCCGCAATTCGTCGCACCAGTCGACCAGTTCGAAGGCGGTTTGCAGCAGGTGGTAACCATCGGCGCGGCGCCCGACGATGTGCAGGAAACGGTTGAGTTTGGCGGGCGGGTGGAGCAACACAGTTCGTCGCTTTTGGATCCTTGGGTCGACATCGGTCGCGCGGAGCTGCGGGAAGGGAACCCGGAACCGACCAGCAAGACCGTCGACCGGCGATCTTCTTCATTCGAAAAACGACGCCACGGCGCCGTCCGACCGGTCACTCCTGAAAATCCCACCGACGCACCGAAATGCGCAACTGATGCTCACCGCGGCGCGCGTAGAGCTTGCGCGGCAGTGGCGGGTCGTGCAGGAAGTCGAAAGCGAGGTAGCGGATCTCCCAGCCGGACTGATGCAACCATGCGAGCTGACCGTCGGCACCCAGTCCGGCTTCGCTGTCCCCGCCAGGCGCGCGCATTCCGAGTACCCAGTAACGCAGTGCGTCGGCCGGAAACTGCCAGCGCAGCTCGCGCGCCAGCAGGGCCTGCGCGCTGTCGGCCGTGCGAACCGCGCCATTCGATTCGATCAGCAGCGCCTGCCCTGGTTGCACTTCCAGGCGCCAGTTGCGCGCGCTCGCCGGTCCATAGAAGCGCAGACTGGTCGCGGCGCCGCGCTGCTGCCACTCGAAGCGGCCACTGCCGCCGTCCTTGCCATCGCTGACCGCGATCCGTCCCTCCAGCTCGAAGCGGGCGCGCTCGAACAACTGCGATTCGCGCGCCGACAGCAGGCGCTCGGCGGCGAGCGCATCGGTGGCGCCGGGCGGCTCCTCACGCACACCGCGAGCGGCGCAGGCCGCCAGCGCGAGCAGCGCTGCAGCCAGCCATGCGAGACGCATCAAGGCAGCAGATCCGGCTGCAGCCGCTGCACACTCTCGCGCAGTGCCGGATTGTCGGCGAAGCGCCGCAGCAGGTCTCGCCACAGCGCACGCGCCTCATCGTTGTGGCCGCTCGCCCAGAGCACTTCGGCGAGGTGCGCGCCGACTTCGCCATCCTGCACCAGGCCATAAGCGCGGCGGAGGTGGCGCAGGGCTTCATCGAGGTTGCCGAGTCGATACTGCACCCAGCCCATGCTGTCGACGACGGCACCATCGTCCGGCTGGCGCGCGATCGCACGCTGGATGTAGCCGAGCGCCTCCTGATGCCGATCCGTGCGATCGGCCAGGGTGTAGCCGAGCGCATTCAGCGCCTGCGCGTTCTCGGGGTCCAGCTCGAGGATGCTGCGCAAATCCCGTTCGAGGCCGGCGACATCGTCGGCGGCGATCCGGAACAACGCACGAGCGTACAGCAGGCGCACCTCCGATCCGTTCTGCGCGAGCGCCTCGTCATAAACCTGCGCCGCCGCCTGGCGATCCGTCGGTGCCAGCAGCTCCGCCTCCAGCAGCCAGGCATCGACGCGCTGCTGGTCGTCGTCGACGCGTCGGCGCAGCTCGCCGAGCAGCGCACGTGCCGCCGGCAGATCCTGCTTGTCGCGCGCCAGCAACACGCCGCGCCGCAACTGAGCTTCGGCCCAGGCCGTCCCCGGCGGCTGCTGCGCGTACCAGGACAGCGCCAGGTCCGGTTCCTCGCGCAGTTCATGCAATTGGCCAAGCAGGAAGGCGCGCGAGGGCACGAGTTCGGCCTTGCTGCGCCGCAAATCGCGCTCGACACGCTTCAGCAGTTTGCGGTCGGGATCGTTGGCGAGGTTTGCCAGTCGTGCCGACAGCAGGCGCTCGTCCTGCGGATCACCCTGCGCGAGCACGCGCTCGGCGCGCGCGAGCGCACCCGCCTCGGAATGCAATCCAGCCAGGGCGAGGCGCAGGTCGAAGTCCTGCGGCGACAGCGCCACCGCTTTCTCGAGCGCATCGATCGCGGCTTCGCGGTCGTTCGCCGCGAGCAGCACCTGAGCGTTGCGACGCCAAACCTCGGGATCTTTCGGCCGCGCACGCGACTCGGCCTGAGCCAGACGCATCGCCACCGCGTGCTCGCCAAGGTTGCTCGCCAGCGCCGGCCAGTTCGGTCCCTGGTCGAGCGTCACCAGCGCGTCGGCCGCGGCCAGCCGGCGCAGTGCCGCCGGCGCGAGCGAGCGCGTTTCGGCGGCCACCAACACTTGCGCCGCAGCACGCTGCGCCTCCAGATCACACATTGCCAGCAACTCGGCGAGCAGGGCATCGCCGCGCTGCGCATCACCGGTCGCCAGCGCCGCCCAGGCGAGCGTGCGGCGGGCGCCGACCGCCTCCGGATCGAGCTGTTGCCAACGTTGCCCCACGCGGATTGCCGCCTCGAAGTCCTTCGCGTACAAGGTCACGATGGCGGCACGCTCGAAGAGATCGGGACGCGCGCCGAACGATGCGGCCTGCGCATAGGCCCGCGCGGACTCTTCGGTGCGGCCAGCCTGCAACGCGAATTCGGCGCGCAGGGCGTGCCCGAGCGTATCGTTCGACTGCAGCTCCGTCGCCGCCCACAGATCGGCGGCGACGAACAGGGCCGCCGCGACACACACAACCCGGCGGCTGATGGCGGTCCATCCCGGTGGCTTGATCTCGGGGTACGCTGGCACGGAAAATCCGGTGCTGGAAAGAGGCATCACCGCATTGTATGGCGATTCTGGCGCTGGGGATCAATCACACGAGCGCACCCGTGGCTTTGCGCGAACGCGTGGCCTTCGCGCCCGAGCGCACGCCGCAGGCGCTGCGCGACCTGCGCGCGCTGCCCGGTGTCGACGCTGCGGCGATCCTCAGTACCTGCAATCGTACCGAACTGTACGTCGATCACGCGCCAGGCGCTGATCGCGACGCCTTCGACTGGTTGCAGCGCTTCCACGGATTGCGCGCGACCGAACTGGAAGCGGCCAGCTATCGTTATCAGGATGCGCAGGCAGTGCGTCACGTGTTCCGCGTCGCCACCGGTCTCGACTCGCTGGTGGTCGGCGAGCCGCAGATCCTCGGCCAGTTGAAGCGCGCCTACCGGCTGGCGCAGGACGCGCGCACGCTCTCCGGTCCGCTCGAACAGTTGTTGCAGCGCAGCTTCGCGGTCGCCAAGACCGTGCGCACCGAGACCCGCCTGGGCGCCAGTGCCGTCTCGCTGGCCTACGCGGCGGTGCGCCTGGCCGGCCAGGTCTTCGACGAGTTGCCCAAGCGCCAGGCCTTGCTGGTCGGCGCCGGCGAGACCATCGAGCTGGTCGCGCGCCATCTGCACGGTGCCGGTGTACGTCGCCTACTGGTGGTCAACCGTACCCTCGAACGCGCCCAGGCGCTGGCCGACCGCGTCGGCGGCCAGGCGGCGCGCCTATCCGAACTGAACCCGCTGCTCGCGGATTGCGACATTCTCGTCGCCGCCGCCGGTGGCAACGATCCGGTGGTGCGCAGCGAAGCCGTGCGCCGCGCCTTCGCCGGTCGCCGCCGGCGCCCGTTGTTCGCGGTCGATCTCGGCGTGCCACGCAACATCGAGTCCGGCGTCGGTGCACTCGACGACGTCTACCTGTACACCGTCGACGATCTGCGCAATGTGGTCGAAGAGGGGCTGCGGGGTCGTCGCGAAGCCGCGGTGCAGGCCGAATCGATGGTCAGTCTGCACGTCGAGGAGTTCATGACTTGGTGGCGCGAGCGCTCCTCGACCAACGCCATCGTCGCCATGCGCGGGCGCGCCGAGAAGGCCCGCGACCAGGTGCTGGAACGCGCGCTGCGACGCATTCGCCACGGTGAGAGTCCTGAACAGACTCTCGCGTTCCTGGCCCATACGCTGACCAACCGCCTGTTGCACCGCCCCACCGTCGGCTTGCGCAGCGCCGCCGCGCTGGGCGACGAGGAGTTCGTGGAGCTGGCCTCGCGACTGCTGGCGCTGGAGGTGGTTGAGAAGCGGTGAGTGGTGATCGTGAGTAGTGAATAGTGAATAGTGAATAGTGAATAGTGAGTAGCAGCCGAGCACAACGCGGCAGTTCGTGGGCGCTGTCACCCACCGTCCATCGCCGGCTTCTACTCACTACTCACTATTCACTATTCACTACCCACCCTCACCACCTTGCTCCCTCGCATCCGCCACAGACTCGATCTCATGTGCGAGCGCCTGCAGGAAGTGCGGTTGTTGCTCGCACAACCGGAGACGCTTGCCGACGGCACGCGTTTGCGCGAGCTCTCGCGCGAACATGCGCGGCTGGAAAACCTGGACGGCGAATACCGGGAGTACCGGCGGCTGGAGAGCGACCTCGCGGCCACGCATGCGCTCGCCGACAGCGAGCTCGGTGAACTGCGTGAACTGGCGATGGCGGAGTCGGTGGAGCTCGAGCAGCGTCTGCGCACGATGGGCGCAGACCTCGCCGCGAGTCTGATTCCGGTCGATCCGCGCGACGAACGCAATCTTTTCCTCGAGATCCGTGCCGGCACCGGCGGCGACGAGGCGGCGATCTTCGCCGGCGACCTGCTCCGCATGTATGTCCGTTACGCCGAGCGCCGCGACTGGCGGGTCGAGATTCTGAGCCAGAATCCGGGCGAACACGGCGGCTTCCGCGAAGTGATCGCACGCGTCGAAGGCCAGGGCGCCTACTCGGCGCTGAAGTTCGAATCCGGCACCCACCGCGTGCAGCGCGTGCCCGCGACCGAAGCCCAGGGACGCATCCACACCTCGGCCTGCACCGTCGCGATCCTGCCCGAGCTCGACGAGGTCGACGCGATCACGCTGAATCCGGCCGATCTCAAGATCGACACCTTCCGTGCCTCGGGTGCCGGCGGTCAGCACGTCAACAAGACCGATTCGGCGATCCGCATCACCCACCTGCCGAGCGGCATCGTCGTCGAGTGCCAGGACGAGCGCTCGCAGCACAAGAACCGCGCCCGGGCACTGGCGTTGCTGCAGGCGCGCCTGACCGACGCCGAACGCAGCCGTCAGAGCGCGCAGCGATCCGAGGAGCGGCGCCTGCAGGTGGGCAGCGGCGACCGTTCGCAACGCATCCGCACCTACAACTTCCCACAGGGCCGGCTGACCGATCACCGCATCAACCTGACCCTGTACCAGCTGGAGGACATCGTCGCCGGCGGCCTCGATCCGGTGATCGACGCCTTGCGGCAGGAGCAACGCGCGCAGGCACTGGAAGCGCTGCTCGGGTCGACTTGAGCGCAGACCCGCGATGCATTCCGAGTGATCGGCCGCGCGAGCGGAGGCGACTGCACAGGAACGCTGATCACCGGACAGCGGCGGCAATGGCGAGTCGCGGGAAGGCTCGTCCCCGTGTCGATGATGCGAAGCGGCACCGTCCGCCGGCATCCGCCACCGCAATTGCGAAAAATGGGAACGTCCGAGCCCCATTCCGTGTCTGGATACGTACCAATTCGCAAGCGGTTTTCATAGGCTGGAAGTAATCGTGTAACCTTGCGTGGACGCTCGAATCCGTGACCGGATAGGCAGCGCGACCGCAAGGGGGGAGTCGCTGGCGTCTTCCAACGGTTTCAGGGGATGGATGTGAACGGATTGAATGACATGCGCGTGCGGTACCCACGGACCTGGCCAAGCTGGCTGCTGCTTGCGAGCCTCGCGCTCGGAGCTTGCGGCGGTGACGAGCCCGCTCCTGCGCCGACCTCGGGCACGCCGGCTGCCGGTGCGACCCCGGTAGCACCCACCGAGACTGCGCCCGCAGCGCCCGCCGCACCGCAGACCGTGCCGGAACTGCTGGATGCGGCGCGCACGGCAATGCGTGAGCAGCGCCTGGTGCAGCCCGAAGGCGACAACGCCATCGAGTACTACCTGAAGGTGCTCGATGCGGAACCCGAAAATCGCCATGCGACCCTTGCGATCCTGGAGCTGATGCCGCTTGCCCAGGGCGTGGCCGAACAGATGATCGAAACCAACCGCTTCGACGAAGCGCAGGCGGCGCTGCGATTGCTCAAACGCGCGCAGCCGACCTCGGTGGTGGTCACCAACCTCGAGCAGCGCATCGTGCAGCAGCGCCGAGCCGAGGAACAGCGGCTGCGTGCGGAAGAAGAACAGGCGCGCCTGGCCGAACGCCAGGAACGCGAGCGCGCCGCCGCAGCCACGTCGGCGGCGCAGGCGGCAGCGGCGCAGGCAGCAGCGCAACGTCCACCACCGGCGACCACGCCGCGACCGACCGCACAGCCTGCCGCGAC
>JABAQR010000038.1:0-3587 GCA_019187485.1 Lysobacterales bacterium
ATCCATCAGGTGTTCCAACTCGTTGGCCAGTTGCGCCTCGTGGCCTTCGGCGGCCAGCGACAACAGCCCCACCATCGTCGTGCACGCCTGGCGCTCGGGCACCGCCGCAGCCAGACGCTCCCAGGTGTGGCGATAGACCTCGCGCGGGAACGCCGCGTCGCGCAGCACCCAACGCGCGAAGGCGCCGGGCTTGCGCCTGAGCGCAGCCACCAGGTGCCGGTAATCGATGTTGCGCGGATGCCGGCAGCCATCGGCATGCGTGGCGCGCGTGCGTTCCAGCACGCACTGGCCACCGAGCCAGCACTCGATCCGCTGTGCGTGGACGCGCACTGGCGGCTGGACCGGGAGGGTTGGCGTGCGCTGCCCGACGACGGCGTGCTGGAACTGCAGCGCCTGCCCGCCGGCAGCCATCGCCTGCAGGTGCAGGTGGCCGTCGACGGCGTCTACAGCGACGCCCTGGACCTGCCCTTGCTGCAGTTGCCTCGCTGGCACGAGCGCACGGTCACCTGGTGGATCGCCGCCCTCGCAGCGCTGCTCGGCGGCGGCCTGCTGTGGCGCTGGCGAATGCACGCGCTGCTGCGCCGCAACGAGCAACTGGAGCGGACGGTGCAGCAGCGCAGCGAAGCCTCGGTCGGCGAACGCCGGCGCGCCCTCGAGGCCGAAGCCGCGCAACGCGGCGCCGAACAGGCGCTGCACCTGCGGCGACTGACGGCGGCGCAGGCAACGTACGCCGAGTTGCAGCCGCGCGAGCGCCTGCTGTTGGCCGCGCTGGCGCAGGCGCCCGCGGATGTTGCCACGCTGGCGCAATGCCTGGCCGCGCAGGCGCATGCACTCGGCGCCTGGCCGCCCGCAGAGGTCGCAGCCACCTTGCACCGACTGGCCGAACGCGGACTGGTGGCCGCTGTTGGCGGCGGCTGGCGGCTGGCAGATGCCGATCTCGCACTGCTGCCAGACCTGGCGCTGCCCTTGCCGGAACTGGCCGTGCGCCACGCTCGCCGTGTCGGCGCCTATCGACTGCTGGAGCGCATCGGTGTGGGCGGCAGTGGCGAGGTGTATCGCGCGCGCTCGATCGACGGCGCCGAAGAGGTGGCGCTAAAGCTGCTGCACGCGGATCCGGCGCTGCGTGCGGACGCCGTGCGTCGGCACGATCGCGAATGGGACACCGTGGCGCGCCTGCGGCACCCGAACATCGTGCGCATGTGCGAGCGGGGCGAACACGACGGACGCCTGTACCTGGCGATGGAACTGGTGCGCGGATGCACCCTGGCGCAACGGCTGGACGCGGAAGGCGCGCTGCCCGAAGAACAGGCTCGGTCGATCCTGCGTCAGTTGCTGGCGGCACTGTCGGCGCTGCACGGCGCCGGTGTCGCCCATCGCGACCTCAACCCGAACAACATCATGCTCGAGCACGGCGGGCGCGTGGTGCTGCTCGACTTCGGCCTCGCGCGCGGCCATCGCCATTCCACCCTGACGCAGCCACAGACGCTGCTCGGCACCCTGCCCTACATCGCCCCGGAGCTGCTGCGCGGGGGCGAAGCCGGCACCCCGGCAGACCTGTGGTCGCTCGGCGTGGTGGCCGCCGAGCTGCGCCTCGGACGACTACCCTGGCGTGCGGACAGCAGCATCGAGATGGCGGTCGAGGTGGGGCGCTTCCACGCATGGTCGCAGTATCCCCCGATCACGGACGCGCGCTGGAACGCACTGGTAGAATCGATGCTGCGCGCAGATCCCGGCGCGCGCATCGGCGCGGTCGAGTTGGGACAACGCCTGGATGTGTGCTGAGGCTCGCTGCGCGCCTTCTCCTTCCCGGCCGCGGCGCGGAGACGGAACCCGTCGCCTCCGCACGCCTGTCATCGCAACCATCGGGGCACCGACAGCGCCCGCACCCGGACCGAAGGCATGGCTCCGGGCAAATCCCGTACACCACGAGATCCCGTGTGCCGGCGGACCCGCGGAGGCGCTTCAGGCGGCGGCGGCCAGTTCCGACGGCGCCGAGTGTCGGATCAGGTGATCGAAGGCGCTGAGCGCGGCCTTGCTGCCTTCGCCCATCGCGATGACGATCTGCTTGTACGGCACGGTGGTCGCGTCGCCGGCAGCGAAGACGCCCGACAGCGAGGTCTGGCAGCGCTCGTCGACGACGATCTCGCCGCGCGTGGACAGCTCGACACTGCCACGCAGCCACTCGGTGTTCGGCAGCAGCCCGATCTGCACGAAGATGCCGTCCAGTTCCAGCGCATGCAGCGCGCCACCGTTGCGATCACGGTAGAGCAGACCGGTGACCTTGCCACCGTCGCCACGCACTTCGGTGGTCTGCGCCGAGGTGATCACGCGCACATTGGGCAGGCTGCGCAGCTTGCGCTGCAGCACCTCGTCGGCGCGCAACTGGCCGTCGAACTCGATCAGCGTGACCTGGCTGACGATGCCGGCGAGGTCGATCGCCGCCTCGACGCCGGAATTGCCGCCACCGATCACCGCCACGCGCTTGCCCTTGAACAGCGGGCCATCGCAGTGCGGGCAGTAAGCCACGCCCTTGTTGCGGTACTGGTCCTCGCCCGGCACGTTCATCTGGCGCCAGCGCGCGCCGGTCGAGAGCACCACGGTGCGCGCCTTCAGCGTCGCGCCGCTGGCGAGATCCACCTCGACCAAACCCTCGCGGCTGCGCAGGGCCTGCGCGCGCTGCAGGTTCATGATGTCGACCTCGTAGCCGCGCACATGCTGCTCCAGCGCGCCGACCAGCTTCGGCCCTTCGGTGTGCGGCACCGAGATGAAGTTCTCGATGCCCATGGTGTCCAGCACCTGGCCGCCGAAGCGCTCGGCCACGAGGCCGGTGGTGATGCCCTTGCGCGCGGCGTAGATCGCCGCCGACGCACCAGCCGGGCCGCCGCCGACCACCAGCACGTCGAACACGCCCTTGTGCCTGAGCTGCTCGGCCGCGCGCGCCGCCGCGCCGGTGTCGAGCTTGGCCAGCACCTGCTCCAGGCTCATGCGACCCTGGCCGAAGACCTCGCCGTTGAGGTACACGGTCGGCACCGCCATCACCTGGCGGCGCTCCACTTCGGCCTGGTTCAACGCGCCGTCGATGGCCACGTGGCGCACCCGCGGATTGAGCACGCTGATCGTGTTCAGCGCCTGGACCACGTCCGGGCAGTTCTGGCACGACAGCGAGTAATAGGTTTCGAACTGGAAGTCCCCGTCCAGCGCGGCGATCTGCTGCACCTGCTCGGGGCTGATCCTCGGCGGATGGCCGCCGACCTGCAGCAGCGCCAGCACCAGCGAGGTGAACTCATGGCCCAGCGGGATGCCGGCGAAGCGCACGGACACGTCGCTGCCAACGCGGGCAATCGCGAAGGAGGGCCGGCGCACGTCGTCGTCGACGCGGCGGACCTCGATCAGGTTGGACAGCTCCGAAAGCTCGCGCAGCAGGCTTTCGAGTTCGCGCGACTTGGGGCTGTCGTCGAGCGATGCCCGCAGTTCGATCGGCAGCGCCAGCTTCTGCAAATAGGCCCGCAGCTGGGTCTTCAGGTTGGCGTCGAGCATGGCGATCTCCGTGGCGGTGCCGATGGCGCCGCCTGCGTCTACGATGAGGG
>JABAQR010000038.1:3687-106382 GCA_019187485.1 Lysobacterales bacterium
GAGGGTCCGCGGAAAGCGACTTCAGATCTTGCCGACCAGGTCCAGCGACGGAGCCAGCGTGGCCTCACCCTCCTGCCACTTGGCCGGGCACACCTCGCCCGGATGGCTGGCGACGTATTGCGCGGCCTTGATCTTGCGCAGCAGCTCGCGGGCGTCGCGACCGACGCCGCCGGCGTTGATCTCGACGATCTGGATGCGGCCCTGCGGGTCGATCACGAAGCTGCCGCGATCGGCGAGACCCGCTTCCTCGATCATCACGCCGAAGTTGCGCGTGAGGGTGCCGGTCGGATCGCCGACCATCGGGTAGCGGATCTTGCGGATGGTGTCGGAGGCGTCGTGCCAGGCCTTGTGGGTGAAGTGGGTATCGGTGGACACCGCGTAGATTTCCACGCCGATCTTCTGGAACTCGGCATAGTGATCGGCCAGGTCGCCGAGCTCAGTCGGGCACACGAAGGTGAAGTCGGCCGGGTAGAAGAACACCACCGACCATTTGCCCTTGAGATCGGCCTCGGTCACCTGGATGAATTCGCCGGTCTGGAAGGCGGTCGCCTTGAACGGCTTGACTTCGGTATTGATGATGGACATCGGGGCTCTCCTGTCGGGTTTGAGTGAACGGCCGGAAGCCACACTAGCGCCGTTTTGTGCCTTGGGCCAATCGATTGTTCCCCAGTCTTCGATAGTTCGCGCCTATTACAAGCCGATCTCCGAGACCATCTGGAACGCCATCCCGAAGCGCGTCGATCCCGACGGCACGATGCAACGCACACTCAGCGCTGCGGCGATCCGGTGTCGATCATCGCCGCCACCGACTCGCGCTCCTGACGTAGCCAGGCCGGGTTCTGGCCGGAGTGTTCGATGCTGCGGTCGGCTTCGGCGAGCCGGGTGCGCGCGGTCGCGGCGTCACCGGTTTGAGCGGCGAGCAAGGCGTGGGTCAGGAACATCGCCGAGAACACGGTCGGACTGGTGACTTCGGTAACGGCGAGCGCGGCGTCGGCACGTTCCAGATAGGCCTTCGCCGCAGCCGGGTCGTCGCTGCGCGCCGCCACCGCCGCAAGCATGCGCAGGGCATTGATCTTGCCGACCGGTGAACCGTTCTCGGCGTAACCGAGCGCTGCTTCGGCATGTACCCGGGATTGCGCCAGATCGCGCAACTGGTAGGCGCAGGTGGCGACCCGCCACGACGGGTTGAAGCCCTGCGTACTATTGGGTTCGGCGACACGGCGATAGATGGCGAGCGCCTGCCCGGCCTGCTCGATGCAGTCGGTGAGGCGTCCCTGCTGCCACAGCACGTTGGCATAGCCGTCGCGCAGCTGCGCGATCACCACGTCGGCCCCCGCGCCACGATGCTGGATCGATTCGGCTGCGGCCAAGGCATCGCGGACCGTGCCCTCGGCCTCTTCCCAGCGTTCGAGCCGCGCCAGCGAAACCGCCAGCAGGCCGGCCGTGGTCAGCGCGCTGCGGTGGGTCGTCCCATAGACCTGCCGCGCCAAGCCCAGGGCGCGCTGCAACAGCTCAACGGCGTGCCGGTCATCGCCGGCCGTCTGCAGGTTGGCCGCGAACATGCGCGTGGCGCGGTACTCCTGCTCGGTCGCGTGCGACTGCCGGGCCAACTCCAGCGCCTGCTCGAACAGGCGGTTAGCCTCTTCGATCCGATCGTCGAGTGAACGCAATTGCCCGCGATCGACCAGGATGAAAGCGCGCAACGCATCGGCCTCGGTGCCGGACTGGTCGGCGAGCGCTTCCCGGGCCGCGTCCAGCTGCTGCCACGCGAGCGCTCGCTGGTCGAGCACGAGGTGACATTCGGAGTTCAGGATCAGGCTGCGCGCCCGCCAAAGCGGCGTCGCCTGCGCCAGATCCGCGGCCGCGGCGGTGCCGGCGAACAGGTCGAGGCAACGCCGTCCTTCATCCAGATTCAGGTAGACGCCTCCGATGCGGAGCCGCAGCTCCCGGCGCACTTCCGGTGCGTCACCGAGCTCGGCGTCGAGCTTGCTGGCGGCGAAGTCCATCGCTTCGAGCACGCTGACATTGCTGCCGTTGGCGGCGTAGGGATTGGCCTGGCTCAAGGTATCGACCAGGAAGCGGGCGACCCCGTCGGCGCGTTGCGCGTGCGCCAGCGCCTGCCGATGCTCCTGGCTCAAGCGCCAGGCCGCCAGCGCCAGGCTCGCCACCAGTACCACGGCGGCCAGCGCGAACACGATCGCGGCGTGCCGTTGGCGTTCGAGCAGTCGCGCGAAACGGATGCGCGGCGTGGCACGGTCTTGCGCCAGCGGCCGACGCGACAGCACGGCGTCGAGATCCTCGCGCAGCGCGGTGACCGCGGGATAACGCTGTTCCGGCGCGGCTGCGGTGGCGGTCGCGAGCAGGCGTTCGAGGTCTGTCCGCACCGCGCCCGTAGCGGCCGGCGCAGCGGCGAGCAAGGCGCGCAGCACCAGACCGAGCTGGTAGATGTCCGAGCGGGTGCTGATCTCCTGCCCGGCCAATTGTTCCGGACTGGCGAATCCCGGCGTCAGGACACGGTCGGCCGCATCCGCATCCTGCTCGGCGAGCGCGATGCCGAAGTCGAGCAGACGCGGATGCCCTCCGCCATCGACCAGAATATTGCCGGGCTTGAGATCGCGATGGATCAGTCCGCGCCCGTGGGCGTATTCGACCGCGGCGCACACCGTATCGAACAACCGCAGGCAGGCGCGCCAATCGAGCGCATGCGCGCGCACATGGGCGTCGATGCTCGTCCCTTCGACCAGGGCCATCGCGAACCACAGGTCGCCTTCCACGGTGTCGCCGCCATCGACCAGGCTGACGATGTGCGGATGCCGCAAACCGGCCACGATCTGGCGCTCGTGGCGCAGGCGATGGCTCAACTCGACATTGCCGCAAACCAGCTTCAGCGCGACACGCTGTTCGAACTCGCCGTCGGCGCGCTCGGCCAGATAGACATGCGCCATACCGCCGGAACCGAGCAATTCCAGGATCCGCCACGGTCCGACCAAGCTGCCGGCGGGCCGGATCGCGCCGGCGCCATGACGCCCCACCAGCTCACGCAACAGTGGGCCCTGCAAAGCCTGACCGGTGCGAAAGCGATCGAGCGCGCGCGGATCCATCGTCGCCATTCAACCGGCCAGTCGTTCGGCGAGCCAGCCGCGCGCCAGATTCCACTCGCGCTGCGCGGTGCGCAGGCTGACGCCGAGGACATCGGCGGTTTCCTGTTCGCCGAGCCCGGCGAAATAACGGCATTCGAACACCCGCGCCGCACGCTCGTGCTCGCGCTCCAGGCCGACCAGCAGATTGTCGATTTCGACTAGATCACTGGCTTCGGCGTGGCCCTCGGCATCGAGCACGGACTCGGTCACCCGGACTTGCCCGCCGCCGCGTTTCTCGGCCAGGCGCTGACGCGCGTAATCGCACAGCACCTGACGCATCACCCGGCTCGCCAGGTTGAAGAAGTGGTGCCGCGAGGCGACGCTGCCGACCGAGGAGCCGGCAATGCGCAGATAACACTCGTGCACCAAGGAGGTCGTATTCAGGGTGGCCGGCGCAGCGACCTGGCCGCGTTGCGCCCGCGCCAAACGCCGCAAGTCGCCATAGACCAGCCGAACCAGGCGCGCCGACGCATCCGCATCGCCGCGGCGGCAGGCGTCGAGCAGTCGTGCGAAGTCCTGGGTGGCCTCACTCATTCCGGGTACCAGCAAGCTCGCCTCGAGAATACCAAGGCCCCGCTTCGGAAGCCGAGCGGCTTGTGCACCGCTGGCCGGTTCGGATCCTCCCATCCTGGATGCTGGCCAGAACCCGCCCGGGGCGCCGGGCGCATTCGGAGCCGTCGGCGAGCCGTGTGGCGATGACTCGGGACTCGGGACTCGGGACTCGGGACTCGGGACTCGGGACTCGGGACTCGGGACTCGGGATGCAGCATGATTGCGGCCTCGCACGCACCCAGTGCCGAAGGGTCGGATCGTGACCACCACTTCCACACCACCGGAAGCCCGCGACCCGGGTTCTGCATCCCGAACCCCGCCTTTCCCCGACCGCCTGGTCGTGGCGATTTCCTCGCGAGCGTTGTTCGATCTGTCGGCCGAGCACCTGCTGTTCGAGCGCGATGGGCTGGATGCCTACCAGGCCTACCAGCTCGCCAACGAGGACGCCGTGCTGAAGCCCGGAATCGCGTTCCCGCTGGTGCAGAAGCTGCTGCGCCTGAACCAGATGAAACCGGACACGCCGCAGGTTGAAGTCATCCTGCTCAGCCGCAACAGCGGCAATTCGGGACTGCGCATCTTCAACTCGATCGAGCACTACGGGCTCGAAATCGTGCGCGCGGCCTTCACCAACGGTGCGCCGCCCTTCCAGTACATCGAGCCCTTCGGCGCCAGCCTGTTCCTGTCGGCGCACGCCGAGGACGTGCGCCAGACGCTCGACGCCGGCTACGCCGCCGCGAGCATCCTGCCCTCGCAGGCCAGTGCCAGCCGGCATCCGGAACTGCGCATCGCCTTCGACGGCGACGCGGTGCTGTTCTCCGACGAGGCCGAACGCGTCAGCCACAGCGAGGGCCTCGACCGCTTCCACGAAAGCGAGCGCGCGCTCGCGCAGCAGGCCTTGTCGGGCGGCCCATTCCGCAGCGTGCTGCTGGCGCTGCACCGGATCCAGGCGGCGTTTCCGGCCGAGCAGTCGCCGATCCGCACCGCGCTCGTGACCGCGCGTTCGGCGCCGGCGCACAAGCGCGTGATCCTGACCCTGCGCGAATGGGGCGTGCGCATCGACGAGGCGCTGTTCCTCGGCGGCCGCGACAAGGGTCCCTTTCTGGCCGCCTTCGGCGCCGACATCTTCTTCGACGACCAGCGCAAGAACGCCGAGAGCGCGAGCCGCTACGTGCCGACCGGGCACGTGCCGCACGGCGTCGCGAATCCCTGATCCCGCCGCGCAGCGCTGGACTGCCATTCAGCCGCAGGCAGTCGACGCGAGCTATGGTTCACGCATGCAGCGCCTGCCCCTTGTCCTCGCCTGCTCGATCGCGCTCGCCGCCTGCACGCCCGGCGTCGGTGTCGACGTGCGCCGCGCCGATGATGCGGCTGCACCAGCGCCGCCTGCGACGCCGATCGCGGCGCCGGTGAGCATGGAGCCATCGCCGGGTCTGGCGCCGCCGGTCGTGGCGTCGATGGCCGCCGACCTTGGCGGCCCCTTCGAATCGGCGCCGACGCTGGCGAGCGCCGAATTGCTGCCGGGTTTCGACTTGATCGGCCCCGGCTACCGGGTCGCCGAGCAGGCTCCGGTGGTCGACTACTTCGGCCAGTTCCAACTGCGCAGCGATGTCGGCGCGCTGCTGGCCGAAGGCTCGCAGGTGCTGCGCTTGCGCGTGCGCGAACTCGAAGCGGTGCGCGCACTCGACCGGGTCGGCTATTCCGAGGTCTTCGTGGGCGCGGCGCGGCGCAGCGCGGAGCGCCCGGTCGAGGCGGTGCGCCAGGTGGGTGCGGAGCCGGTCGACACCGCTTCCGGCCTGCCGGCAGGAATCGGCCGTTACCTCGTGCGTGCGGCGCGCAACCTGCGGGAATTGGCGCTGGACTTGAACGACGTCGCACGCGATGCGATGGCCGGCGACCAGGAAGCGGCGCCGGATGGCAGGCCGAAAAAGACCACCGGCGAGCGCGCACAGAGAATCGTCACCCAGGCGACCCTGCGCTACATCGGCTACAACAAGGCGCGTCGCCAGATTGCGCGCGAGGTCGGTGTCGACCCTTACAGCACCAATCCCCTGCTCGACGAACGCCTCGATCGCCTCGCCTGGGCATCCTGGTCGGGCGCCAAGCTCACGGGTCTTGCGATCGGCATGGTCGGTGGGGTTGCCGGGCAGTTGCTGGGCTACGCGCGCGACGCCTACGAGCTGGTGTGGGAACTGCCGCCGGAGGATCTGAAGCGTCGCAATCTTCAAGTGCTGGCCGAACTTGGCATCACCGGCAAGCCCGCGCGCGATCTGGTGCGCCACGGCAGGGCGTTCACGCTGACCCAGCAGACCGAGTTCGTCGAACTGCTGCGCCTGCCGCTGTTCGCCGGCGCGCGGCGGCCGTTGTTCGAGCTGGCGCGCCACGCCGACCGCGAGGTGCACGCGCGCTTCCTGATCGACGCGCTGCGCATGCTGCTGCACGCGGCACGCTCCGAATCCCCGCAGACGTACGCCGTCGTCGTCGGCACCGCGCCCGCGCTGCAGCGCGCGGATGGCAGTCACATCATCGCGCTGCCGGTGGACCACCTGTACTGGACCCGGGAAATTGCCGCCTTCGCCTGGCGCGACGATCTGATCGGCCGCCACAACCTGCTGCTGGTCGCCGGCAACCTGTCGACAGCGGCACTGGACGCCTTCTCGCGAGCCGGCTGGAGCGTGCGCGAACGTGTGGACCCGCACGCATCCGACGAGGAGACGGATGCGATCGACGGTGCGCCGACATCGAGTCCGTGAGGCGGGACACGGGGCCCGGAAAGGCCTGCTCATCGTGGCATTCCTGCGGTTTCCGGTCGGACCCCGCCATGGCACTGCACCAGGTCTCCCCGCTCCCGTGCCCTGCGTTACCCGGTCTTCACCGCCAGCGGCTTGATCCGCGCGACCATCGCCGCGGCCACCTTGAGGTTGCCGGCGATGACGTTGCCGCTGTCGAACCAGCGCTCGTCGCCGTCGAAGTCGAGCACGCCCCCGCCGGCTTCGCGCACCAGCAGGGCGCCCGCCGCCATGTCCCAGGGCTGCAGGCCGTATTCGAAATAGCCGTCGAGGCGACCGCAGGCCACGTAGGCGAGGTCGAGCGCCGCCGAGCCGGTGCGGCGCAGGTCCTCGGCGTCCTCGAGCAGCGCCTTGACCATCCGCATCTGGGTGTTGAAGCGTGCGCGCTGCTTGAACGGGAAGCCGGTCGCGACCAGCGCACCGGCCAGACCGAGGCGCTGGCCGACGCGGATGCGACGATCGTTCAAATAGGCGCCGCCGCCCTTGGTGGCGTGGAAGATCTCGTCGCGCACCGGGTCATAGACCACGCCGTGCTGGATCACGCCTTCTTCCATCAGCGCGATCGACACCGAGCAGTGCGGGAAGCCGCGCATGAAATTGCTGGTGCCGTCGATCGGGTCGATCACCCAGACGTAGCGCGAGTTGCCACTGCGGCCGCTCTCCTCGCCCCAGATCGCGTGCTCGGGATAGGCCTTGCGGATCTCGCGGATGATCTCCTGCTCGGCCAGACGGTCGGCCTCGGTGACGAAATCGAACCGGCCCTTCTCGCTGACGGCGATCGCGTCGGCGCGGTGGATGCTGCGCTGGATCACCGCACCGGCCCGGCGCGCGGCCTGGACGGCGATGTTGACGGCAGGCTTGCGCATGGCGGCGATCCGGACCTCAGGGGACCGCGCAGCCTAACAGACGCGCCGGCAGCAACCAAACCGCAGCCAAGGCTGTGCCTGCGACTCCGGACGGTTGCTATCTTTGCCGCTGATCGACCCGGGACCGCGCCATGACCAGAGAACAACTGACCGCGATGTACATGGAGTACCTGACTGCTGAGGGCTTCCTGCCGCGCATCGACGCCGACGGCGATGTCGCCTTCAAGTTCGAGGGCGGCAACTACGTGCTCATGATCGCGGACAACGATCCCGAGTACTTCCGTCTCGCCTACCCAGGCTTCTGGGCGATCGAGAACGAGGAAGAACGCATCCGCGTACACCAGTCGGCGTTGCAGGCCTGCATCGACATCAAGGTCACCAAAGTCTATCCGGTGGCCAACGACACCTGGGCCGCGGTCGAGATGTTCTGCAACCCGCCCGAGCACTTCAAGAGCGTGTTCATGCGCTCGCTGCGCGCGATCAAGGCCGGGGTCGACAGCTTCCGCAAGCACATGCACGCGCAGAACTGACCCGGATGTCGGACCAGCGGCCCAGTACCGGCCGCACCTTCCCGCCATCGCCGTCTTCTCCATCCGTGCGGACCTCGACGGCGGCAGCCGCCCCGCGGTTCCGGAAGCCACCTCCGCAGGGTACCGGCTCGTGTCGGCGTGGACCGTTCCGGGACCACGCCCACGGGCAGCAGGAACTGACCTTCCGCAACCGTCACCGCTGCTGCCCTTCCCTGCCGACGAACGATGGTTCACGCGCGGCTCGCATCGTGGCCATCCCGGTGCGCGATGATGGCGGCGTCGACCTCGAGGATCTTCCCGTGCGTGTTTTGAGTCCGCTGACTGGGATCGCGCTGATGGCGCTGGCAAGCTGCACGACGTCGGCGGCGTACCGCGCACGGCTGGACGCGCGGCTGGCCGAGTACGAGGCGCACGCCGGCGCACCGGTCAAGCAGATCCGGCTGTACACCGGCCTGGACCGTTGGGAAGTGCTGGCGCCGGACCGGATCGCAATCTTCATTGGCGCCAACCGCGCTTATCTCCTGAAGTTGCGGGGACCGTGTTCGGGCCTGGAGTTCCAGACCCGGATCGGCATCAGTTCGACCAACCAGTCGATCGACCTGAAATTCGACCGGCTCTACTTCGAGCACCAGGTCTGCTACTTCGCGGAGTTCCGGCCGATCGACTATCGGGCGGTGAAGCGGGAACGAGCGGCACGTTCGAAGACGGACTGAAGCTCATGCCTGCGGCGGCGAGTACCCCGGCGGTCGCTCGGAGCCATCGCCGAAGAAGTAGGCCTCGGCCTGCTGTTGCAGGAAGGCGCGCGCCTTGGGATCGACCGGCGACAATCGGTTTTCGTTGATCAGCATGGTCTGTTGCGCCAACCAGTCGTTCCAGGCGCGCCTGGAGACCCGGGCGAGGATGCGTTGACCCAACTCTCCGGGGTAGGGTGCGCGCTCGAGACCTTCCTGGCCAGCGCCGTAGCGCACGCAGTCGACGTTGCGAGTCATGTTCCGGTTTCCGGCTGTGCGAACCGCCGGACCATATGGTTCTGCGCAGCGCACGGCAACCGATGCCCCTGCCCGCCGTGCCCGTCGATTTGCGGCCGGTCCGCCTGGGCCCCATGCCCGTGAACCTCGTCGAGCAGTCTCCGCACGGGTTGTGGCAGACCAAGCGCACGTGCAGCGTCCGGCGTGAACCAGCGGCTGTCGGCATCCCCGACCGGCTCCACTCCCGCGACCGCGCACGCACGATGAACGTCGATTTCCAGCGTGAAATGCGTGAACTGGTGGCGGATGCGCGTCCGTGCGCACCGATCCAGCACCACGGGCACTGCTCCGGCAAGCGCCGCGATGTCGGCGCCTTCTGGCAAGGACCACAGATCCGGCCAGACGCCAGTCGGTGGGCGTCGTTGCAACAACACGCGCCCAGTGGCGTCGCGTGCCAGCAGCATGGCGGTACGCCGCAAGGGGCGGCTGCGCGGGGTACGCGGCGTCGGCAGTTCGTGCACGCGCTCCTGCGCCAGCGCAAGACAGTCATCCCGCAGCGGGCAGCCCGCGCAGGAAGGCCGCGCACGGATGCACACACCGGCGCCAAGATCCATCAACGCCTGGGTGTAGTCAGCCAGACGCGCCTGCGGCAAACGCTCCGCCGACAGTTCCCACAACCGGCGCTGCACCGCCGGCGCCGCCGGGTCGCCGGCTACCGCGGCATGTCGCGCAAGCACGCGGCGCGCATTGCCGTCCAGGATCGGGTGGCGCTGACCGTGGGCCTGAGCGAGGATCGCGCCGGCGGTCGAGCGGCCGACGCCCGGCAGCCTCGCCAGTGATTCGATCCTCTCCGGAAGTTCGCCGCCATGATCGCGGACGACGATCTGTGCCGCGCGATGCAGGTTGCGAGCCCGAGCGTAATAGCCAAGGCCTGACCAGACGGCGAGCACCGCGTCGAGTGGCGCCGCGGCGAGCACGGCGGGTTCCGGGAAACGCGTCAGGAAAGCATCGAAATAGCCGATCGCCGTTCGCACCCGGGTCTGTTGCAACATCACTTCGGCGACCCATACGCGATAGGGCGTGCGTGGGTGCTGCCAGGGCAGGTCGTGGCGACCGTGGAGGTCGAACCAGGCGAGCAGGCGCGCCGCGAAGTCGCTCACGCCTGCCCGAGTTCGCGCGGCAACAGGGCGTCGACGAAATCGGCGGCGACGAATTCGCGCAGGTCCTCGCGCTTTTCACCGACGCCGATGAAGCGGATCGGCAGCTTCATCTCGCGGCACAGCGCGAACACCATGCCGCCTTTCGCGGTGCCGTCGAGCTTGGTGACGGCGATGCCGGTGAGGCCGACCGCCTGGTGGAACTGGCGCGCCTGGTTGAGTGCGTTCTGGCCGGTACCGCCATCGATGACGAGCAGCGTCTCATGCGGCGCCGACGGGTCGATCTTGGCGAGCACGCGCTTGACCTTGGCCAGTTCCTGCATCAGGTGGCCCTGGGTGTGCAGACGCCCGGCGGTGTCGGCGATCAGCACATCGACGCCGCGCGCACTCGCGGCTTGCAGCGCGTCATAGATCACCGAGGCCGAGTCGGCACCGCTGCCCTGCGCGATCACCTGCACCTGGTTGCGTTCGCCCCAGGTTTTCAACTGTTCGACGGCGGCAGCGCGGAAGGTGTCACCGGCCGCGAGCATCACCGCCAGGCCGGCCTGGCGATAACGCATCGCGAGCTTGCCGATGGTGGTGGTCTTGCCGGCGCCGTTGACGCCGACGGTCAGGATCACGAAGGGCCGTGGCGTCGGCGGGATCCGCAGCGGCCGGGCGTGCGGCGCGACCAGGCCGGTGAGCTGGGCACGCAGAGCGGCGAGCAGCGCATTCGCATCTGCGAACTCGCGCTTCTTCATGCGCACGCGCAACTGCTCGACCAGTTCGCTGCTTGCGGTAACGCCGACATCGGCCTGGATCAGCGCCGTCTCGAGCTCCTCGAGCAGGTCTTCGTCGAGCTTCGGGTTGCGCCGGAACAGATTGCCGACGCTCGCGGTCAGCGCACGCGCGGACGCGGCGAGGCGCTCGCGCAGGCTGCGCGGTTTCGGCGGCTCGGGTGCGAGAGCCTCCTCGCCGGCGAACAGCGCGGGCACGCGCTCGGTTTCGGCTGCGGGCGCGGCGATTGCGGACAGGACGGTCCCGACCACCGGCGTCGGCGCCGGCATCGGCGCTGGCTCGACTGCCGGACGATGCGCGGGCGCCAGCGAATCGGCGGCAGCTGCGATCGCTGCGTCCACGCCAGTCGCGGCTTCGGGCAACGCAGATGACGGCTCGGCCATCGCCGCCGGCGGTGGCGGCGCCTCGATGGCCGGTGGCGCGCCCTTGTCCTTGCGGAACCACTTGAACATGCGGGGTTGTCGCTGGAAGCAAAGGCCGCGATTCTAGCCCGCCTCCACCAAGCGGAAATCCGATCGCGCATGAACAGGCATCGCGCCGGAAAACCCGCGTCGCGCCCGCTCGGCGAGGTGCGCGTGATCGGCGGCTCGCTCAAGCGCAGCAAGCTGCCGGTACCGGATCGCCCGGGCCTGCGGCCCACGCCCGACCGCGTGCGCGAAACCCTGTTCAACTGGCTGGCGCCGCGCATCGCGGGTGCGCGCGTGCTCGACCTTTGCGCCGGCACTGGCGTGCTCGCCATCGAGGCGCTCTCGCGCGGCGCGGCGCAAGCCTGGATCAACGAACCCGACGCGCAGCTCGCCGACCTGATCGCCACCGCGCTCGCACGCCTGAAGATCGCCGACCGCGCCCGCTTGACGAGGCAGGATGCGCGCCGCCTGCTCGCGCATCTGCCGCCGCAGGGCATCGACATCGCCTTCATCGACCCGCCCTACACTGGCGAATTGTGGGTCGAGCTGCTGGCGGCCTTGCCGCGCACGCTCGCCGCCGACGCGCGCGTCTATGTCGAGCATCCAGCAGAGATCGCGGCGCCCTGGGATCCGGCGCACTGGCATGCACCGCGCGCGGGTCGCGCCGGTCGGGTCCGGTACGCACTCTTGGAGCAGGCGGCGGGCTCGGCTAGCCTCGCCGCGGTGACCGCAGAGGAGCCCGCCCCGTGAGCGTCACACTCCGTCCCGTACCCGCTTCGCGCATCGCGGTCTACCCCGGCACCTTCGATCCGATGACCAATGGTCACGTCGACCTCGTGGTGCGCGCCGCGCCGCTGTTCGAGCGACTGGTGGTCGGGATCGCCCACAACCCGGTCAAGGGGCCTAGCTTCGGCCTCGACGAGCGCATCGAACTGGCGCGCGAATCGCTGTCCGGGATTCCGAACGTGGAGGTCCGCGGTTTCCACACCCTGCTCGCCCATTTCGTCCGCGAGATCGGTGCCAGCGTGATCCTGCGCGGCCTGCGCGCGGTCTCGGACTTCGAGTACGAGTTCCAGTTGGCCAGCATGAACCGACACCTGATTCCGGAAGCCGAGACCATGTTCCTGACGCCGGCAGAGAAATTCAGTTTCATCTCCTCCTCGCTGGTGCGCGAAGTGGCGCGCCTGGGTGGCGATGTCTCCAGCTTCGTGCCGCCGGCGGTGCAGCGGCGACTGCTCAGGGAGTTCCGGCGCTGACCAGGCTCGAATCTGGTGTGCCCTCTCGGGATATCCGGGCTAGCATCCGACCCACCTTGGCATCCGCCATCCGAGGAGCTTTCTCATGGTCCGTCGACTGCTCGCACGTCTGGCGCTCGCCTGCGCCCTCATCGCACTTGGCGCCTGCCAGGAAGCGCCGCCTCCCCCCGATCCGGCCGCTAATGCGCCGGCCAACGCCGCCGACACGGTGGCCTGGAAGACCTATGTGTCGGCGGTCGTCAAGAAACTCGTGCCGGCCGATCAGAGCAAGCGCATCTTCGCCACTTTCCTCGAACACGCAGCCAGCGACGATCTGAAAGCGCGCACGCTGGAGAACGTCAAGAGCTTCATCGGCCGCGGCATCGCCGAAGGCACCCTGATCCTGTTCGCATCGCCGGACTCCGAGGCAATGGCCGGCTTCGTCGAACAGGCCTTCGCGGATCCGCCGAAACCGGACATGTTGAAGGGTATCAGCGTGATCTTCATCGGCAAGTCGGCCGAGCAGGAACGCGTGGCCACCGCGCTCGCACCCTGGGGCGCCACTCTGATCTTCCACGAAGCGAATTGATCCTCGCCGCGGCGGACGTTCCGGCGTCCGTCGTTCCGGGAGACAATGGACCGTGGCGCTGCTGATCACCGACCAGTGCGTCAATTGCGACGTCTGCGAGCCGGTTTGCCCGAACGCAGCGATCCACCAGGGACCGAAGGTCTACCGGATCGACCCGGAGCGCTGCACCGAGTGCGTTGGCCATCACGATGAACCGCAGTGCGTCGTCGTTTGTCCGGTCGAGTGCATCTTCGTCGATCCGGCGCACGTGGAGACCCCTGCACGGCTGCTGGCGAAAGCCGCATCCCTGAAGAGCGAGGAAAGCGCATGAATGCGCCGCGGTTCGCAAGCGACCTTGGTTGGCGCGCGGGGCTGTTCGCCTGGCTGCTGCTGTCCGCGCCAACGCTGTGTTTGGCCGAACGTCCGGCGGCTGCCGCCATCGCCAGCGCCAACTGGCAGGCGACCGCCGCCGGTTTCGACACGCTCGCGCGCGGCGGCAATGCCTTCGACGCGGCGGTCGCGGTGTCGGCGGCGCTGAGCGTGGTCGAACCCGAAAGCTCGGGTCTCGGCGGTGGCGGCTTTTTCCTGCTGCATCGCGCCGCGGACGGCAAGGCGGTGTTCGTCGACGCACGCGAAAAGGCCCCCGCCGCTGCCAGTCGCGACATGTACCTCGACGCCGCCGGCCGGCCACAGCGCGAGCGCAGCACCAATGGCCCGCTCGCCGCTGCGGTTCCGGGCCTGCCCGCCGGCCTGGCGTTGCTGGCCGAGCGCTACGGCCGACTGCCGCTGAAGGACTCGCTGGCGCCGGCGATCCGTCTGGCCCGCAAGGGCTGGACCTGGAGCGACAAGAACGCCGCCATGATCGCTTTCCGGGCGCCGCAGTTGCAGCATTCGCCGGCCGCGCGGGCGCTGTTCCTGCGTGCCGGCAAGCCGCCAAAGCCGGGGCAGCGGATGCGCAATCGCGACATCGCCGCAGTACTGGAGCGACTCGCCGAGGAAGGCCACGCCGGCTTCTACCAGGGCCGCACCGCGGAACTGCTGGTCGACGGCGTGCGCGCGGCGGGCGGCATCTTTACGCTCGAAGATCTTGCGGGCTACCGTGCCGTCGAGCGCGCACCGCTGCGCTTCGACTATCGCGGCCAGACCATCCTGACCGCGCCGCCGCCGTCCTCGGGCGGGGTCGCGCTGGTCGGCCTGTTCCAGATCCTCGCCGGCTACCCGCTCGACCGGTGGCAGCGCGTGCCGCGCCTGCACGTCGCCATCGAGGCGATGCGGCGCGTCTACCGCGACCGCGCGATCTACCTGGGCGACCCGGATTTCGTGCAGATGCCGATGGACATGTTGCTCTCGCCGCACTACGCGGCGGGCCTGCGGGCGTCGATCGACACCACGCGGGCGACGCCGAGCGACACCCTGCCCGGCATCGGCGCCGGCCCCGAGGGCCGCGACACCTCGCACTTCTCGATCATCGACGCCGAAGGCAATGTCGCCGCGGTCACACAAAGCGTCAACCTGCCCTTCGGTGCCGCCTTCGTCGCCCCCGGCACGGGTTTCGTGCTCAACAACGAGATGGACGACTTCTCGGTCAAACCTGGCGTGCCGAATGCCTTCGGCCTGATCGGCGAGGACGCCAACGCGATCGCTCCCGGCAAGCGCCCGCTGTCCTCCATGTCGCCGACGATCCTGCTCGGCAGCGAACGGGTCGCCGCGATCGGAACCCCCGGCGGCAGCCGCATCATCACCATGGTCTTCCAGGGCCTGTCGCTGCTGCTCGACGGCAAGTCTGCTGCCGAGGCGGTTGCCGCCCCACGCATCCACCACCAGTACCAGCCGGACAGCGTCTCCATCGAGCCCGGCGCGCTGAACGCGGAGGAAAGTGCGGCGCTGGCGGCGCGCGGCCACACCATCGCAACGGCCGACCAGACCTGGGGCAACATGCAGATCGTGCTCTGGAACCTCGCCACGGGCGCCGTCGAGGCTGCCTCCGACCCGCGCTGGAAGACGGTCGGCGGCAGCGAGGTGCGGGCGCAGGACGCGGTGTACCGGTAAAGTCCATTGGTCCGCAGAGGACGCAAAACCCGGAGGGAAGACTCGGTGGCAATTCACACGGACAATCGCCTGCCGAAAAACCTGCCGACATCCATTCCGCCTCTCTTTGCGTCCTTTGCGGACAAGAAAAGCCCTTCACGACGATCCGCTCGATCATGAAAGCCTGGTCCATCATCGGCAATACGCAGCGCCTGGATGGTGGTGCGATGTTCGGCAACGTACCGCGCGCCATGTGGGCGAAGTGGCTGACACCGGATGCCGAGCACCGTGTGCCGCTGGCCTGCCGCGCGCTGCTGGTGGAACTCGACGACGGCCGGCGCGTGCTGTTCGAGACCGGTATCGGAGCCTTCTTCGATCCGAAACTGCGCGCGCGTTTTGGCGTGCTCGAGGAAGAGCATGTGCTGCTCGATTCGCTGGCGGCGCTCGGACTGACCGATGCCGACATCGATGTCGTCGTGCTGAGCCATTTGCACTTCGATCACGCCGGCGGCCTGCTTGCGCCATGGCAGGAAGACCAGGGTGCGCGCCTGCTGTTCCCGCATGCGCGTTTCGTGATCGGCCGCAACCACTGGGAGCGCGCGCAGCAGCCGCATCCGCGCGACCGCGCTTCCTTCATCCCGGAGCTCAACGCGCTGCTCGAGGCCAGCGGTCGGCTGGAGCTGATCGACCTCGGGCCCGCGAACGCGATCGGCACGCCAGGCGCTTTGCCGGCGCACTGCCGGACGCTCGGCGACTCGGTTGGCTTCTACGAGTCGCACGGACACACGCCGGGGCTGATGTTGAGCGAGATCGGTGGCGACGGTGGCCTGGTGTTCTGCGCCGACCTGATCCCCGGCAGGCCCTGGGTGCACCTGCCGGTGACCATGGGCTACGACCGCTACCCGGAACTGCTGATCGACGAGAAACATCACTTCCTCGCCGACAAGCTGCGCCGTGGCGTGCGCCTGTATTTCACCCACGACCCGGCGATCGCCTGCGCCGCCGTGCAGCAGGATGCCGGTGGACGCTTCGGCACACGCGCCGAACTCGCCGCGCTGTTTGCTGTCCAACTCCCGTTTCCCGCCGCCGTCTGAGGTTTCCACATGATCCGCAGCACCACGCTCGCGCTCGCCCTGGCGTTCGCCAGTCTCGCCACCCTCGCCGCCGATGAACCCGCCCCGATCGCCGTCGTCGACGGCAAGCCGGTCTACGGCGCTGCGATGCCCGAGGGTGAGCCGACGCCGATCGGCGCCGCCCTCGCCAAGCCGGAGGATTACGCCGGCAAGCCCCGGAAGTTCAGCGGGCGCGTCGCCAAGGTCTGCCAGAAGAAAGGCTGCTGGATGGTGCTCGCGAGCGGCGAGCAGAGCGCGCGCGTGATGTTCGGCCGCGACGACTTCTTCATCCCGAAGGACAGCAGCGGCGAGGCCATCGTGCACGGCACGTTGACGATGAAAGCCATGAGCGAAGCCGAAGCGAAGCACATGGCGCAGGACGGCGGCCAGGATCCGGCGGCTGTCAGCGGCCCGAGGGTGGAAGCGCAGATCAGCGCGACCTCGGTGATGCTGGTGCCGACGGCGGGTTGAAGGCACACACGCAGCTCTCGTGTCCGCATCGGGAGCGGCACCGTGATGGCGCAATCGTGCGAGACGTTCGCCTGCCCTGCGTGTGGAAATATTTCAACGCAGACTCAGGGAGGGGGGCGCGGCGCCGGTACAGTTGCAGGTTGGAATCTGTGGCGCTGCGCCGATAGCCGATCCAGAAGGGCAGCGGCCGCGCCGGCGCGGCAAGGTAGGCGTCGCGCAGATCCGCCTGCACCTGGTTCTCGAAACCGCCGCCGCCACGGCGGTAGGCGCCGTACACCGTCGACGCCCAAAGCGTCGACGGGAACGATCGCCAGGGGATCCCCGAGTCGTCCTGCAGCAATGCTGGCGACACCTCCAGCAGCAACTCCCGGATATCGCTGAATTCGCGCGTGTGCAAGAGGTAGGAAGCAGACTTCAGGAAGCTCACGCGCACGCCCAATCCGCGAACCAGCCGCGCGTATCCGGGGGTGCCGGCGAGCCCGCGATCCGACAGATCCGCGCGCAGGTACACCAGGCTGCGCAATGCGGATTCTCCGGCCGCCCGGAAGCGGATCCCGATGCCGGCAGCGTCCCTGCGCTCGGCGAACTCGCGAGCGCAGAGCCGGCCGTCGTCGTCCAGTCGCAACGCGGCGACACTGTCGATCCGATGGCCGGCGCGCGCCAGCAGCAGCAACAGGATCGGTGTCGCGCCGCGAAAGCGATTGCGGTGGAACTGTTGCTGCATCTGCGCGGTGACGAAGAAGCTCTGCCCAAGCAGACTGACCAGCGAGCGTCGCAATTCAGCGAAGCTGTCGGGGAGATCGGCAGATCCGAAATCCTCGGCGGTCGGTGGAGCGCCCACCGTCTCCAGGCCAGTGAACAGTAGTTTGCGCGCGTGCGGAAAGAGCGCGGTCGGGTACAGCACGTCGGGACCGCTGAATGGATAGAACAACACCTCCGCCCCGCTCACATCGGGCGGCAACACCGTCGCCGACCACCGTCGAATGCGGCCGAGCTGAACCTTCTCCAGCCGCACGAAAGATCCATCCATCTGGCGTGCATGCGTGGTGATCGCCGGCCCGACTCCGGCCACCGGCATGCCCGCGAGCATGCGCGCATACCGGTCCATCGCCGGATCACGCACGAACCGCGGGGCAGAACAAGCCGGAGACGTGTCTGCAGGAGCAAATTCCACACCGGCGACGCACGCGACGGGCATGGCCGACCACAGCAACCACAGCATCACAGCGCGGGCAGGGCACATGCGGGGATTTCCGGTCGCGGATCGAGGGTCATGTTCGGGCAAGCGTTGACTGGCGTCCATCGAGGCTACGCCGGCAGACCATGCGCAGCGGTCGCGTTGACGGCGATGCCCATTCCGACGCGGTGCGCCAATGCCGTCGTTTCGCTCAGCCTGCCGGCCGATAGTTCTCCATCAGCGGGTAGTGCCTGGCGTACAGGCCGAACAGCAAGGCCGCCACCAGGGCGAAACCGGCGAAGAAAAACATCTGGAAGGCGGCCACGCTGATGCCGGTGGAGCCGATCCATGCGGTGAAACCGGCATTGCGCACGCTCGCGTTGGCGAGCAGCACCCACAGGTTGCCGATGGTCACCGCGAGGTACCACAGGCTCATGATCACACCCTTCATCGAGGCCGGCGCCTGGCTGTAGGCGAATTCGAGGCCAGTGGCGGACACCAGGACCTCGCCAAAGGTCAGCAGCGCATACGGCAGGACCTGCCAGGTGATCGACACCGCGTCGCCGCCATCCATCCACAGCTGCAGCATGCCGGCGGCGATCCACGACACGCCGGAAAACGCGATGCCGGTGGTCATGCGCCGCAGCGCGGTCGGCTCCCAGCCGAACTTCCTCAACGCCGGGTACAGCACGAGGTTGTTGAAGGGGATCAGGATCATCACCAGCAGCGGGTTCAGCGCCTGCATCTGCGCCGGCTCGAACCAGTCGGGTTTGGTCATGCCGCCGGCCTGCAGCACCCAGGTCGATGCCTTCTGGTCGAACAGCGACCAGAACGGCGTGGTCAGCGCGAACACGATCAGGATCCGCAGCACCGCGCGCACGCCGTCGACCGCCTCGTCCGGATGCCGGCCGCGTGCGCGCTCGAGCTGGATCCAGGTGCCGAAGCCGCCGAAACCGAGGGCGAACACGATCGCGATGCAGATCGCCGACACCCAGCCCACCTGCGGCACGAAAACGAAACCCGCCAAACCCAGCAGCAGACCGAGCACCGCCAGCGTCAGGCCCGGACGCGCCTCACCCGGCGCGCGCGCCAGCAGCGCGGTGCGCGCGACGTTCATGAAGGAATCCAGGTTCGGCGGCGGCGGCGGAACGTCCACGTACTTGCGGCGGCCCATCCAGAACACGATGGTCGCAATCAGCATCAACACGCCCGGGATGCCGAAGGCCACCATGCCGCCGTGCTCGCGCAGCAACCAGGGCATCAGCAGCGAGGCGAACAGCGAGCCGAAGTTGATGATCCAGTAGAAGGCATCGAAGGCGACCTTGGCGAGGCGCTTGTTCGACTGGTCGAACTGGTCGCCCATGAACGAGGCCACCAGCGGCTTGATGCCGCCGGATCCGAGCGCGACCAGCGCCAGACCGGTGTAGAAGCCGTGGAGGTTGTCGACGAAGGCGGCCAGGCAGAACTGGCCGACGCAGTACAGCAGCGAGAAATACAGGATGGTCCGGTACTTGCCGAGGATGCGATCGGCGATCCAACCGCCGAGCAGCGGGAAGAAATAGACGCCGATGACGAAGATGTGGAACACATCCTTGGCAGCGCCCGGACGGTCCACTTCCGGCAGGTTCACCAGCAGCGAGGTGACCAGGAAGGGCGTCAGGATGTTGCGCATCCCGTAGAAGCTGAAGCGCTCGCAGCCCTCGTTGCCGATGATGTAGCGGATCTGGGGTGGGAAGCGCTCGGAACTTGCGGATGCGGTCACGACCAGCCTTTGTGCCAGGAGCGAAGCGCGCGATCCTGCGGGCTGTCGACCGCAGCGCCGCCAGCGGCGCGGGCGTTGCAGGCGGCTGCGGAGTCTGCAACGAGCGAGTGCGAGGAGCAACACCGGACCACGCGGGAACCCGGCTGCGCCAGTTCAACCGCTCACCCGCCCGATGCGTGGGCTCGTCATCCCCGACCGGCACGTCATTCCGCATGCGGCTCGGACCGCCCGGTGGACGGGTCAGTCGAAGCCGAGCCGACGCAGGGCGCGCTCGCTGTCGCTCCAGTCCGGGCGCACCTTGACCCACAGTTCCAGGTGTACGCTTCCCTCGAGGAGCCGCTCGATCTCCTCGCGCGCCTTCGTGCCGATCCGTTTGATGCGCTCGCCACCCTCTCCGATCACGATCGCCTTCTGGCCATCGCGCTCAACCCAGATGATGGCGGCAATGCGCCGCCGTGCACCCTCGACAACGAACTGCTCGACTTCCACCGCACAAGCGTAGGGCACTTCCTCGCCGAGCTGGCGCATCAGCTGCTCGCGCACCAGTTCAGCCGCCAAATGGCGTTCGCTGCGGTCGGTCAGGGTGTCGGGCTCGTACAGTGCCTCACGCTCGGGCAGCAGGGCAACGAGGCGTCGGCAGGCTTCCTCGGTTCCTTGCTCCTTGCGCGCGCCGACCAACAGGACTGCAACGAAATCGTGGCGCTTGCCGATCCGGTCGAGGTAGGGCAGCAATTGCGGCTTGTCCTTGACGAGGTCGATCTTGTTGACCGCCAGTGCGATCGGCAGACCCGTTTGGCGTGCCCGCGCGAGCGCGTCGTCGTCGCCGCGCTTCCACTGACCGGCCTCGACCACCAGCACGACCAGGTCGACCGCCGCGAAAGCCTGTTCGACCGCGCGGTCCATTGCCTTGTGCACCGCCGTCGGCCGGCGTTGCTGCATCCCAGGCGTGTCCAGGAAGGCGATTTGGCCGTCGTCGAAGCTGCGCACACCGAGCAGGCGCTGACGGGTGGTGTGCGGCTTGGCGGACACCGCGCCGAGATGGGCGCCGACGAAGGCGTTCAGCAGGCTGGACTTGCCGACATTGGGCCGGCCGACGAGCGCCACATGTCCGGAGCGGAAGAGAGTGGTCATGCCGGCGCCGACAAGGTGGCGGGTGGGCACGAGAACACGCAGGCACGCAAGAAAAGGCGCGGCGCCCTACGGGCACATGCACGCCGACGATGAACAGCGGAGGGCACGCGGGTACGCGAGCTTGCGCTCGGATACACGATTTCCTGCGCGTGCCTGCGCACCGACGAAGTAGAAATATGCGGCTTCACGTGCCCTCGTGTCCTCGTGTCCTCGTGTCCTCGTAGGGGCTGGTGCCCTACTGCGCCGCGCCCACCACCGCCGCACCAGCACCGGCGTCGATGCGTTCGAGCAGCGCTGCGGCTGCGGCCTGCTCCGCAGCCTTGCGGCTGCGGCCCGCGGCATCGCTGCAAAGATCGAGATCGACCACGCGGCAGAGCACACGGAAAACCTTGTCGTGATCCTTGCCGACAGCGTCGAGCATGCGGTACTCGGGTAGCGCCATGCCGCGCGCCTGCAACCATTCCTGCAACCGCGTCTTGGCATCCTTGGCGGCGCCGATGTCGGCCGCATCGAAAGCACCGGCGAAGAGCACGCACACCAGCGCCCGACACCGCTCCCAGCCACCGTCGAGATAGACCGCAGCGACCAGCGCTTCCAAGGTGTCGGCGAGGATCGAGTCGCGCCGGAATCCGCCGCTCTTGAGCTCTCCCCCACCCATGCGCAAGCAGTCGGATAGCTCGATGCCGCGCGCCAGCTCCGCAAGGCTGGATTCACGGATGAGCGCCGCGCGCAGGCGCGTCAGGTCGCCCTCCGGCGCGCGCGGAAAGCGCGCATACAGCTCGATACTGACCACCGCGTTGATCAACGCGTCGCCGAGGAACTCGAGGCGCTCGTAGTTGGCGTGCCCGGCGCTGCGATGGGTGAGCGCGCGTTCCAGCAAGGCCGGATCGGCGAACTCGATCCCGAATCGGAGCAGCGGATTCGGGGTCACTCGTTGACGGCGTCGGTGCGTCCGAGTTCGACCGAGTGATCGAACTTGGCCACCACGTCCAGGTTGTAGACGAGCGGTTTGCGGACCTCGTAGGCGATGCGCAGGAAATAGCCGTTCTGACGGACCAGTTGCACGTTCTGGCGCTGCACGCTCTCGACGTAGCTGGTGTAGAAAGTCGCGTCCAGGATCTTCCAGACCTGATCGGGCGCCAGTCGCGCCGAGCCCGGCGTCTGCTGGACCTTCACCATGGCCCCCTTGACCGCGTAGTACTCGGTGTACATCGGAAATAGCTTGGCGCCGACGAAGAAGAAAAATCCGAGGACGGCCGCCACCAGGACGAAGCCGATCAAGGTGATGCCGCGTTGACGCGTTGCCATGCTCATGTGCCTACCTCAGCCCAGTTTCATGCCGATCCGATCCCAGGACACGAAGCCCCGGATCTTCCAGTCCCAATGCATCCAGACGAAGAAGGCACGCCCGACCAGGTTCTGTTCCGGCACCAAGCCCCAGGCACGACTGTCTTCGCTGTTGTCGCGATTGTCGCCCATCATAAAGTACTGGCCCGGTGGAATCTCCCAGGTGCCGCCCGGCAACAGCCCGCGGCCGCCGCGCAGCAGAATCTGGTGCTCGATGCCCAGCAGCGATTCCTTGCGCAAATCGCCGCCGGTGGACTCGCTGTTGCTGCCTTCGCCGAAGTATCGCCCCACCGGGGTCTGTTGCATCGCCACGCCGTTCACGTAGAGCACATCGTTGACATAGCTGATCTTGTCGCCTGGCAGACCGACCAGACGCTTGACGTAATTCTTGTCGGGATGCGTCGGTGGGCGGAACACCACGATGTCGCCGCGCTGCGGTTCACCGACGTCGAGGATCTTGGTGTGCACCACCGGCAGTCGTACGCCGTAGCTGTATTTGTTCACCAGGATGAAATCGCCGATCAGCAGCGTCGGCACCATCGAACTGGACGGGATCGTGAACGGCTCCACCAGGAAGGAGCGAATCAGCAGCACCGCGAGGATCACCGGGAAGAAGGACTTGCTGTACTCGACGATCACCGGATCGCGCGCCGCCGGCGCGGCCGCCGCCTGCTGCTCGCCGGCCACGCCGAAGCCCGCCCCCGCCAGCGCCAGCCGGCGCTTGCGGAAGAACAGGCTGTCCACCGCCCAGACGAAGCCGGTCAGGCCGGTCAACACCACCAGAATCAGCGCGAAATCCATGTTCGTTCCGTCACTCCACGTCCACAGCGCACGCGCTGCTCAGAAGGCCTGATTGGGGACGCAAAGTACGCAAAGGGGCGCAAAGGACGCGAAGAGAGCGAAAGCCACCGGATGGCAATCGGATCAGACACTGGCTCTTGCTTCCTTTGCGTCCTTTGCGCCCCTTTGCGTCCTTTGCGTCCTTTGCGTCCTTTGCGTCCTTTGCGTCAAAAATCAACCGCCCTGATCAAGGCGGAAGCCTACTTGTCGTCCACCTGCAGCACCGCGAGGAAGGCTTCCTGCGGGATCTCCACGCGGCCGACCTGCTTCATGCGCTTCTTGCCGGCCTTCTGCTTCTCGAGCAGCTTGCGCTTGCGTGTGATGTCGCCGCCGTAGCACTTGGCGAGCACGTTCTTGCGCAGCGCCTTGACCGTGGTGCGCGCGATGATCTGCGCGCCGATCGCGGCCTGGATGGCGACATCGAACATCTGCCGCGGGATCAGCTCGCGCATGCGCTCGGCGAGGTCGCGACCGCGCCGGTCGGCCTGACTGCGGTGCACGATCAGGCTGAGCGCATCGACGCGGTCGCCGTTGATCAGCACGTCGACGCGTACGAAGGGGCCGGCCTCGAAGCGGTCGAGGTGGTAGTCGAAGGAGGCATAGCCACGACTGGCGCTCTTGAGGCGGTCGAAGAAATCCAGCACCACCTCGGCGAGCGGCATCTCGTAGTTGATCTGCACCTGGGTGCCGAGGTAGTTGATGCCCTTCTGGCGGCCGCGCTTTTCCTCGCACAGCGTGATCACCGGCCCGACGTAGTCCGGCGGCACCAGGATGTTGGCGACGATCAGCGGTTCGCGGACTTCCTCGATCTCGCTCGGCAACGGCAGCTTGGCCGGATTGTCGATCTCGATGACCTCGCCGCCCTTCTTGACGATCTGGTAGACCACGGTCGGCGCGGTCGTGACCAGGTCGAGGTCGTATTCGCGTTCCAGGCGCTCCTGGACGATCTCCATGTGCAGCATGCCGAGGAAGCCGCAGCGGAAGCCGAAGCCCATCGCCTCGGAGGATTCCGGCTCGAACTGCAGCGCGGAATCGTTGAGCTTGAGCTTTTCCAGCGCTTCGCGGAGCGCGCCGTAGTCGTCGGCCTCGGTGGGGAACAGGCCGGCGAACACGCGCGGCTTGATCTTCTGGAAACCGGGCAAGGCCTCGGTGGCGGGCTTGGCCGCCTGGGTCAGGGTATCGCCGACCGGCGCGCCGTGGACTTCCTTGATCGCCGCGCACACGAAGCCGACCTCGCCGGTGCCGAGGCGTTCGCGCTGCACGCGCTTGGGCGTGAACACGCCCACCTGCTCCACGTACCAGCTGCGTCCGGTCGACATCACCAGGATCTTGTCGCCGACCGCGATCTCGCCCTGGACCACACGCACCAGCGAGATCACGCCGAGGTAGTTGTCGAACCAGGAATCGACGATCAGCGCCTTCAGGGTCTTGTCGGCCGGGTCGGCCGGCGGCGGAATGCGCTGGACGATCGACTCCAGCACCCTGCGCACGTTGAGGCCGGTCTTGGCGCTGATCTCGATGGCATCGGTGGCGTCGATGCCGATGACGTCCTCGATCTCCTGGCGCACCTTGTCCGGGTCGGCGCTCGGCAGGTCGATCTTGTTCAGCACCGGCACCACTTCCAGGCCCTGTTCGACCGCGGTGTAGCAGTTGGCGACGCTCTGCGCCTCCACGCCCTGGGCGGCGTCGACCACCAGCAGCGCGCCTTCGCAGGCGGCCAGCGAGCGCGAGACCTCGTAGGAGAAATCCACGTGCCCGGGGGTGTCGATGAAGTTCAGCTCGTAGGTGTTGCCGTCCTCGCTCTTGAACGGCAACGAGACCGACTGCGCCTTGATCGTGATGCCGCGCTCGCGCTCGATCGGGTTCGAGTCGAGCACCTGGTCCTCCATCTCGCGATCTTCCAGGCCACCGCAGATCTGGATGAAACGGTCGGCCAGCGTCGACTTGCCATGATCGACGTGGGCGATGATCGAGAAGTTACGGATGAGCTTCATGGACATCGGGCGGGCCAGTGGTGCGTCCACGCCAGCGCCAGGCGCCGCGCGGCAGCCGCGCACGACGCGGCCTCGGGGAACCCGCGATTAAACCACGAGCCGGGTCGGGACTGCGACCCAGGCGATCCGCCTTGGTTCCCGACCCGGGAAGGCTCGAACAGCGCAACCGACGCACCGGTTGGCGCTGCGAATCGGGAAGTTCGCCCGACTTTCAGAAAGATTCGCCGTAGGGTCGCAGGTCCAGCTCCTGCGTCCACGTGCCGCGCGGCTGCTGGTGCAGCAGCCAGTACTGCTCGGCGATGTCGGCTGGGGACAGAAAACGCTCGTCGCCGCGATCGGGAAAGTTCTGGCGCACCGTGGGCGTGTCGATCATGCCGTCGATGACGACGTGGACCACGTGCACGCCCTGCGGGCCGAATTCGCGCGCCATGCTTTGCGCCAGTGCGCGCTGGCCGAATTTGCCCACGGCGATGCCGGCAAAGTTGGCCCCGCCGCGCAGCGCCGCCGTGGCGCCGGTGAAGAGGATGGTGCCGGCACCGGCCTTGATCATGGCCGGCAGCACCTCGCGCGCCGCCAGAAAGCCGCCCAGGCAGTTGGCGCGCCAGGCGCTTTCGAAGCTTTCGGGTGTGAGCGTGAGGATGCCGCCGGTGGCAAAGGCGCCGGCGTTGCACAGCAACACCGAGGGATCGCCAAGCGCCTCGCGGATGCGGGCAAAGGCCCGCGCGGTGGAAACCGCGTCGGAGATGTCGCAGTCGAAGCCGCGCGCCCTGCCGCCTGCCTGCGTGATGGCGTCCAGCGTGGACTGGCGACTCGTGCCGCTGCGCGAAAGCAGCGCCACAGCGTGGCCGCCGCGTGCAAAGCGCTCGGCCAGCGCGCTGCCCAGGCCGGGGCCGACTCCGACCACTGCGGTAATGGGTTGATTTGGGGGCATGCGGAAAACTCCTGGAGACTGGAAGTCGGCACGGCATCACCTCACGCCGCCCAACCGGGGCGAGATCGCCCGCCCCCGGACGATGCGGATCAGGCGCCAGCCTTCAGCCGGCCAGCCACGTCGAGCAGGCGCAGCGTCTGCACCTTGATCGATGCCTTGGCCTCGTCGGTGAAGGGCTGGCCCTGCGTGTGGCTGTAGCCGTAGGGGTTGCCGCCGGTCTTGTAGATGGCCGGATCCGTGAAGCCCGGCGCCACCACGATGCTGCCCCAGTGCAGCGCGGAGGCATAGAAGGACATCAGCGTCTGCTCCTGGCCACCGTGGGCGTTCTGGGCAGAGGTCATCGCCGAAACCGCCTTGTTGACCAGCTTGCCCTGGGCCCAGATCGGTCCCAGGGTATCGATGAAGGCACGCATCTGGCTGGCCTGCACGCCGAAGCGCGTGGGGCAGGAAAACAGATACGCATCGGCCCAGACCATGTCGTCGGGGGTGACGTTGGCAATGTGCGCGGTCCGCTCGGCCACGGCCTTCCAATGCTGCTGTCCGGCAACCACCTCGGCGGGTGCGGTTTCGCGTGCCTTCAGCAGGCGCACTTCGGCTCCCGCTGATTTGGCGAATTCGGCGGCGAGGGTGGCCATCTCGTAGTTGGTGCCGTAGGTCGAGTAATAAATGACGGCAAGTTTGATGCTCATGGGGTGTTCCTTGAATAAAAGAGGGAAGAGGAGGAAATTTCAGGCCAAGTCTCTGCTCGGCGCCTGGTCGAGGTCGAGAATGGGCCCGGCAGGCACGATGCCGTTGGGGTTGATCGTGGGGTGGCTGCGGTAATAGTGCTGCTTGATGTGGTCCATGTTCACCGTCTCGGCCACGCCCGGCGCCTGGTACAGCTCGCGCGTGTAGCTCCACAGATGGGGGTAGTCCACCAGGCGGCGCAGGTTGCACTTGAAGTGGCCGTGATACACCGCGTCGAAGCGGATCAGCGTGGTAAAGAGGCGCCAGTCGGCCTCGGTCAGCGCCTCACCCAGCAGCCAGCGCTGACCGGAAAGCGTGGCTTCCAGTTGATCCAGACGCGCAAACAGCGCCTGCACGGCCTCATCGTAGGCCCGCTGCGTGGTGGCGAAGCCGGCCTTGTAGACGCCGTTGTTCACTTCGTCGTAGATCACTGCATTGATGGCGTCGATCTTGGGCAGCAGCGTGGCCGGCGCGTAGTCGCCCGCCTTGGCGCCCACGCCGTCAAAGGCCGAATTGAACATGCGGATGATGTCGGCCGACTCGTTGCTGACGATGGTGTCCTGCTTGAGGTCCCACAGCACCGGAATCGTCACGCGGCCGCTGTAGTTGGGGTCGGCGCGCAGGTAGAGCTCGTACATGCGCTCGGCACCCATCACCGGGTCGGCAACGACGCCGGGGCCGGACTCGAAGGTCCAGCCCTCGCTGCCCAAATGGGGGTTGACCACCGACAGGCCGATCCTGTCCTCCAGGCCCTTGAGCTTGCGAAAGATCAGCGCGCGGCTGGCCCACGGACAAGCCAGCGACACGTACAGGTGGTAGCGCCCGGGCTCGGCCTTGAAACCACCGCGTCCGCTGGGGCCGGCGCTGCCGTCCGTCGTGACCCAGTTGCGAAACCGCGCCGCGCTGCGCTCGAAGCGCCCGCCCGTGCTCGCGGTGTCGTACCCCTGGTCCTGCCATTGGCCGTCAATCAGTAGTCCCATGCAGATATTTCTCCTTGTCTTGAATCCTCGTGCCGGTGCCGTCACTCGCGCTGCGAATCGGGCACTTCGTCGTTCTTCACCATGTTCTGGACCTTGACGTAGGACTCGTACAGCAGCGGGTACTTGGGGTAGATGTGCGCGGGAGCGGGACACGGGAAGCGGTTGATCGGGCATGGACGAGTCCGGCCGGGACTCGTCAACCCGCGCTTCGGTCCAGCGCATGCCCGGACCGGACTCAGTCGGCCGGCATCGCCGCCTCCCCCACCCGCCGCAGGGTCGCCTGCGGCAAGTCGCCGAGCACGTAGTACCAATCCTCGCCGTTGCGCAGGGTGACCTGGCCGAGCGCACCATGGCGCCAGCCCTCGGTCTCGATCACCTTGCCCGGAGGGAGATTCAGACGATAGACCGAGACCCAGGCCACCCCGTCCGAAAGCACCCAGTGGTGCGCACCGGCGAGACCGGGAACAGCCAGCGCCGAGCCCACGAGCTGGAATCCCGCCGGCAACTTCCAGTCGGAGGGTATGCTGGATGGAGTGGATCCCGGCACAGGCGACCCGGCGAACCCGAGTACCGCCAGGCGCGTGACCATGCGCCGCTCCAGCGGACTCTGATCGTAAGCGCGGCGTTCACTGCGCAACGGCAGCCCGGTATCGACGTCGATCCACACTCGCAGCCCGTAGCGGTCGGGATGACGCGGCTGCAGGCTCAGGCGCACGGCGCGCCGGCCGGCGACACGGTCGCGCGCGTCGACTGCGACCTCGTAGGACTGATCGAGCGCCGCCAGCAAGGGCCCGGCGCGGAACTGCGGTCCCTGGCCGATGCGCTGGTCGCCTTCCGACGAGAGCACCGAGATTCCCTGGGCGGTGCGCACCTGGCGACGGCCGGCACCGTTCTGCGCGACCCACTGCTGTTCGGGTCCGGCCGGACCGATGCGTTGCGAGACCTCGAACAGCTCCCAGTCGTCGTTGCCGCTGTCGATCACCAGCGTCGCGTCGTAATTGAGCGCACGCTGCGCCTTGTCCATCCGCAGCGCCCAAACCCGCCAGTCCTCGCCCGGCAGCGTCGGCGCGGACGTCGACTGCGCGAGGGCGGCGCCGGCGGCGAGGCCGAGCAGACAGCCGGCGAGCCAGCGCATGCTGCCGCTCAGCGCGGTGCATCCTGCACGGACACCGGCAGCAGCATCCGCTGTTCGGGGCGCGCGTACACCGGCTGCGAACCACCCACCCACCAGCCGCCGTCGACCAACTGGCCGTGGCGCATCAACAGCATCTGTTCGGCGGTGATCGGCGTCGGCAACGGAGCGAGCACGCGACTGCGTTCGCCAGCGACCGGCTGCACGCCGTCGCCCAGACCCGCCAGGCTCGGTGCGATCGGCCCCGGCACGCCGACCGGCAACGCCGTACGCGGCGCCGGCGCCCGCGCGGACAGATCGCCCGCCGGCTCCAGTTCCATGCGCGGCGAGAACGCGAGCACCGCGGCGAGTGCCACCGAGGCGGCCAGCGCCAGGCCCGCGAGCGGCCGCCAGACGCGTGCGGCGCGCGGCGCGGTGGGAGCGGCGTCGCTGCTGGCGAGCGCGCGCATCACGCGATCGGACAGATCCAGCGGCGCACCGCCCGGACGGTGGCTCATGACGTCGCGCACCAGGTGCATGCGCGTCCACATCGAGCGCAGTTCGGCATCGTGCTCGAGGCGGCGCAACAGGAAGGCGCGTTCGTCGCGGCCGAGCTCGCCGTCCATCAAGGCCGACAGTTGTTCGCGGATGTCTTCGCTCATCGTCTCAACCCTCCACCAGCGGACGGATCCGGCGATCCACCGCATCGCGCCCGCGGAAGATGCGCGAGCGCACCGTGCCGATCGGGCAGTTCATGATCTGCGCGATTTCCTCGTAGCTCAAACCATCGATCTCGCGCAGCGTCAGCGCCGTGCGGATCTCCTCCGGCAGGTCCTCGACCGCGGCGATCACGGTGCGTTCGACTTCCTCGCGCAGGAATTCGTTCTCGGGCGTGGCGCGCTCGTGCATGCGCGCGGTCGCCTCGTGGTGCACGGCATCATCCATCTGGATGTCGTCCAGCGGCGGTCGCCGCGACTGCGACACCAGGAAGTTCTTCGCGGTGTTCACCGCGATCTTGTACAGCCAGGTGTAGAAGGCGCTGTCGCCGCGGAAGTTCGGCAGCGCACGGAAGGCCTTGATGAAGGCCTCCTGGGCGACGTCCTGGGCCTCGTGCCAGTCCGGCACGAAACGCTGCACGAGCGCGACGATGCGATGCTGGTACTTGCGCACCAGCAGGTCGAAGGCGAGGCGGTCGCCTGCCTGCACGCGCTCCACCAGGGCCGCGTCGATTGCCGCCTCTTCCACCGATCCCCCCGTCTGTGTGACCGGCCTCGGCGCCGGCGGCAGGCTGCGCGCCACAGGCGCGTGCCTCTGGAAGTTCAACAGGCCCATGTTGCTCCTCGCCACTGCTCGACCGCGATTGTGACCGGGTCTTGCCGCGAAAGTTCCGCGGGCACGGGGAGCGTGGATTAGACGCAATGGTTGCCGAGGGTGCAAAGGCGGGGCTGGGGACTGGGGCTGGGGCGCAATCACGGCATTTCGGTCGGGCCGAAGTGCTCGAATTCGCACCCCAGCCCCAGTCCCGCCTCTGCTGCTGCCTACTCCGCCGCAATCTCCGCCAGCAGCCGCGCGCGCTCGTTGAGCAGATTCTCGAAGCTCGCGGCCGGCAGCGGACGGCAGAACAGGTAGCCCTGCAATTCCTGGCAACCGTGATCACGCAGGAAACGCAGGTGATCCTCGGTCTCGACGCCTTCGGCGACCACGATGCGGTCCATGTTGCGCGCCATGTTGATGGTCGCGCGCACGATCGCCTCGTCGGCCGGGTCGACGCCGATGTTGCGCACGAAGGTCTGGTCGATCTTGATGCGGTCGGCCGGGAAGCGCTTGATGTAGTCGAGCGAGGACTGGCCAGTGCCGAAATCGTCGATCGCGATGTGACAACCCAGTTCGTTGAGCGCGCCGAGCAACTCCATCAGGTTCGGAATGTCCTTGATGTTGATCGACTCGGTGACTTCGAGGTCGAGGTATTGCGCCGCCAGCCCGGACTCCTCGAGCGCCGACTCGATCACTTCGACGAGGTTCGGCTGCCTCAACTGAAGCGCGGAAAGATTCACGCTGACGCGCAGCGGCAGGCCGAACTTGTCGATCCAGCGGCGCGCGTCGGTGCAGGCCGTGCGCAGGATCCACTCGCCGATCGGCACGATCAGGCCGGTGTCCTCGGCGATCGGGATGAAGAATCCTGGCGAGATCAGGCCGAGCTCCGGATGCTCCCAGCGGATCAGCGACTCCATGCCGATGATGTCTTCGGTCTTGGCGTCCACCTGCGGCTGGTAGTAGGCGCGCAACTCGTGGTTGCGCTCGGCCACGCGCAGCTTGGTCTCGAGATCCAGCCGCTGGCGGTGCGACTCCTCGGGCACCGCCACGTAGACCTGGTAGCAGTTGCGGCCCATGCCCTTGGCGCTGTACATGGCCACGTCGGCGTGCTTGAGCAGGGTCTCGCCGTCCTTGCCATCGTCCGGGAAGAAGCTGATGCCGATGCTCGCGGTGATCTGCAACTCGCGACCATCGGTCAACGTCAGCGGCGTTTCCAGCACCTTGACGATCTTGTCGGCGATGCGGGTGACGTCGTCGCGCTGAACGATGTGGCGCAGGATCAGCGTGAACTCGTCGCCGGCGTAACGGGACACCGTGTCCGAGGCGCGCACCGAAGCGCGCAGGCGCTTGGCGACTGCGCTCAGCACCTGGTCGCCGACCGCGTGCCCCAGACTGTCGTTGATGGTCTTGAAGCGATCAAGGTCCACGAACAGCACCGCGAACTGCTCGCTGCCGCGACTGGCCTCGGCGATCGCGGAAGTCAGGCGATCATTGAACAACAGCCGGTTGGGCAGCCGCGTCAACGAGTCGTGCAAGCCCTGGAAGCGGCTGTCGGAGCGGTAGCGGGCGACCAGCGATTGCAAGGCCAGGTGCGAGCCGACCATGCGCAGCACGCTCAGCAGCTCGCCCGCGCGCGGCTGTGCTTTGCGCCCGCCGGCGATCAGCGCCCCGATGGCGCGTTGCCCTTCACCGAACAGCGGCAACGCAAGCACGCTCGCCAGACGCAACTGCTTGAAGAAATGTTCACCCAGGCGGGTGATCGCGTCTTCGCCGGCGCTGAACTCGGCGCCTGCCAGCACCCGCCGGTAGAGCTCGGTCTGCCACACCGGATGCACCCCGCCCTGGCCGGTGCGCGGGAAGGCGGCGAGCACTTGCGGCTCGGACTCCGAGCCACCGCGCTCGACGCAAACGTAGAAGAAATCGAGACCATAGTCGGCGATCAGCCGCTTCAGCACCGGCTGCACGCCCTGGCTGTCAAGGCCGCTGCGCGCCAGGCCCGCAAGCACTTCGAGCGGCGAGTCGGCCAGCGCGCTCGCGGTCAGCAGCACCAGCCGACCGTGCGCATCACCGTAGCCGAGCGCGGCGAGGCCAACCAGACGCGGATCGCCCTGGGCGTCGATGCGAGCCTCGCCCAGGCCCAGGCCCTCGGCGCGTACCGGCGGGAGTTCGCCGACCAGCGCGTTCGCCGACGCGCCGGCGAGCGTCTCGCGATCACAACGCAGCAGCTTCAGGGCGCGGCCGTTGGCCTGCCGAACCCGGTCGGAGGCCAGGTCGACGATCAGCGCTGGAGTTTCCAGTTGCTCGATCCAGTCGCCGCCGCCCTCTCCAGCCGAGCTGCTGCGCACGGGGGCCAGCAGATCACGCGCGTGGCGCAGCACTTCCGGTGCGTTGACCGGACTCTTGACCCACACGGCGACCGGCGCATTCGGGCCACCGGGCGTTCCGGGTGCGCTGGCGTTCGCAGCCAGCACGCCGATGCGCGGCACCAGGCGCCAGCGCGGATGACCGGCAAGCAGCCGACACAGGCCCTCGGCTTCCGCATTGGGTTCCACGAACTCGACGAAAATCAGCGCCAGCTCCGGTTCCTGCGCGAGCAACGCATGCGCCTGTGCGGCATCGCGAGCGGTGTAGATCGCGTCGAAATCGGCACCATCGAAGGCGTCGAAAAGCACGCGCCGGTCGTCGCGATTGTTGGCGACGATCAGCACACCACCATCCGAATTCTCGTTTTTCATCCGCGGATCCAGCGACCGTCGCGCAGGCGCAGACGATCAGAAGGACCATGCTTGTGCACGATCGATTGCGAAATCGGGAGCAGCGCAGGAACGTTGATGCCGGTACCGAGCACGAGTATGCGCTTGCCGCCATCCTTGGCGCGCCCGATCTGGCGCAGCAGCGCCATCACCTGTGGGGTGTACTCGCTGCGGTCGGCCGGGAACACGTACACGCCGAAATGGCCGGATTGCAGCACGAAGCGCACCGCTTCGGCCATGCGCTTGCTGCCAGCCACGGTGATGCCGTGCTCGCGCAGACTGGCGAGACCGGTCTCCTGGTTCCACGCGTAAATCGAATGCCCGCGACGTTGTGACATCTGCCGCATGTGCGCCAGCAGTTCATCGGGGAAAGGGGTGTCCAGCAACACAAGGTTGCTCGTGGCCTCGAGCACCTGGTCGTACAGGCGGTGCGGCACACGCTCATCCCCGCTCGTGCGCAGCAACAACTGGGTTTCGTTGGACACGGGGACGGACACAGGGCGGCAGGCGATCGTCGGGTCGGGGTCAGTATAGGCTGCGCGTGCCTGGCGAACCCCGTTCCTTCACAGCGAAGCCAGCCCGCAGCGCATCGTCGTCCACTACATGGTGTGCGTGGGCCGCTCCGATCCGAGTATGCCGGCCAGGATGGACTCGATCTTGGTCTTGACCGCCTCGCCGTCGGCGCTCTCGCCGAACTGCACGCCGATGCCGGCGGTGCGATTTCCCTGCGCGCCGGTCGGCGTGACCCACACCACCCTGCCGGCAACCGGCATGCGGTCCTTGTCGTCCATCAGCGTCAGCAGAATGAAGACCTCGTCGCCCAGACCGTAGCGCTTCTGGGTCGGGACGAAGATGCCGCCACCCTTCAGGAAGGGCATGTACGCATGGTACAGCGCACCCTTGTCCTTGATCGCAAGCGAAAGGATGCCCTGGCGTGGAATCCCGGGTCCGGTGCTCATCCTGGATGCCTCATGCCACACGTCCTCTTTGCCCGGTTCGAAAGGCGGCCGACCAGCGCGCCGCCAGGTCGTGGATCAGCAGGTCCTCGCGGACACCGCTGCCGGCCAGCGCGCGCGCGCGCTCGAGTTGCGTGGCCAGCGGCAGAAGCGTCGACATTTCCAGGCGCGAAGTCAAGCCGAGGAAGTCCTCGAAGGCTCCACCCGGCACGGCCTGCGCGCGAACCGCGAGCGCGATCAGGCGCGACCAGCGCTGCAGCAGTTGCGGACCCTCGCCGCGAAAGGCGGCGACAAATGCAGGCGCGTCCACCTGTCCGCGCGCGAGGTCGACCAGGCGCTGCACCAGACCGAGCAGCGACTTCCAGGGTTCGGCGGCCAGCACCGCCAAGGCCAGTTCCGGATCGCCGCCGGCGTAAGCCAGCGCCGCCTGGGCCCGGGGTCCGTCGACGGCCGCAAGGCGCGCCACTTCGGCGGTCGCCTGCGTCCCCTGCGCGCGCGCCAACGGCAGACGCTGGCAACGGCTGCGGATGGTCGCGGGCAAACGACCGATGCGTTCGGCGAGCAGCAGCAGGTGGGTATCCCCGGCGGGTTCTTCGAGCGTTTTCAGCAGCGCGTTCGCGGCGGCGGCGTTCATCGCTTCGGCTGGCCACAACAACGCCGCCTGTCGCTGCGCGAGCTGCGGGCGCATCGCCAAACGCTCGGACAGTTCCCGAATTTGGTCGATGCGGATCTGCACCGAATCGACCGGCTGCACTTCGATGTAGTCCGGGTGGTTGCCCACCGCCAGCAACGCACACTGGCGGCACTCGCCGCAGGGCAGGCCGCCGAGCGGCGCGGCGCACAGCAGTCCGTGCGCCAGCGTGCGCCCGAACGCCAGTTTGTGCATTCCGCCCTCGGCGTGAATCAGCAGCGCGTGCGCGAGCTGGTCACGCGCCAGCGAGGCGGAGACTCTCTGCCAGGCAGTGGCGTGCCAGGGGAAGGTGGTGGGAGGCATGGGCTCCTGAGTGTCGGTTGTCGGTTGTCGGTTGTCGGTGGCGAGCTTCACACGATGAAGCGTCGGCCGGGATTGCGGGCGACGGTTGCCAACAGACAGCATCCGCCGACCGGCAGACTGCTTCACCGCCCGAGCTGGAACCGTCGCACCGCCGCATTGTGCTCGTCCAGCGTGCGCGAGAACACATGACTGCCGTCGCCGCGGGCGACGAAATACATCGCGTCGGTCGTCGCGGGCTCGACCGCGGCCTTGATCGCGGCGCGCCCGGGCAGGGCGATCGGGGTCGGCGGCAGCCCGAAGCGGGTATAGGTGTTGTACGGCGTGTCGGTCTGGAGGTCGATGCGCCGCAGGTTTCCATCGAAAGCCTCGCCTAAACCGTAGATGACGCTCGGATCGGTCTGCAATCGCCAACCCCGACGCAGGCGGTTGATGAACACGCCGGCGATCTGCCTGCGCTCGCCGACGCGACCGGTTTCCTTCTCGATCACCGAGGCCAGGATCAGCGCCTGGTAGGCGTCGACCAGCGGCAGTTCGGGCGCGCGCGCCTGCCAGGCTTGTTCGAGCAGCCTCTTCTGCGCCCAATAGGCGCGCCTGAGCAATTCGACGTCGGCAAATCCACGTGGAAAGAAGTAGGTGTCGGGCAGGAACAGGCCTTCGGGGTGCGCCTCCGTGGCGCCGATCCGCGCGAGCACGGCGGCATCGTCGAGACCGCCGAGCGTTTGCTCCAGCTCCGGCGTTGCCGCCAGCGCTACACGCAGATCGCGAAAACGGGATCCTTCGACGATGGTCAGGCGGTACTGCACAACGCGGCCGTCGGTGATCGATCGCAGCAGATCGGGCGGCGTCATGCCGGCCTCGATCCGATACTCGCCGGCCTGCAGCCGCGCCGCGAGGCCACTGCGTTGAGCCAGCAGCCGCCACTGCCAGTAAGGCGCGTCGCTGATACCGCGAGCGGCCAGTTCCGCGCTCAGCTCGCGCAGGCGCATGCCGCGCTCGAATGTGATCACGCTGCCGACGCTGCCCAGCGCCCGCTGCTCGAAGCGGTGAAACTCGCGCCAGCCGAACCAGGCCATCGCCGACAAGGCGAGCGCCAGGCAGGCGAGCAGCAACACCCAGCGGATGCGGCCCAGCGGGGGTGGCGGCGGCATCCGGGTCACGTCCGGGCCAGGTCGATCACGACCGGGCCGCGACGCAGCCGGCGAACGGACGAGGCGGGTCCCGTCCCTACGCGCACGAGCGGCTCGCCGCGAACATCGCATCCCAGGCCGCGCGCAACTCGCGCACCCGGCGGTCGGTGCGCCAGCGGCGCGTGCCGAGTTCGCGCACGCCGCGCGGACCGCGCAGTGCATTGCACAGCAACAGCGCGTCGGCGGCCTCGACTTCTGCCGGAGACAGCGGGCGTTCCTGCACCTCCAGTCGCACCTGCAACCAGCGCCGCGCCACGCCGGCGACGCCGCAGCGATCCACCGGCGGCGTGACCCACTGGCCGTCGATGCGTGCGCACAGGTTTGCCGAAGTCGCCGCCACCACCCTGCCGTGCATGTCCAGCATCAGCCCCTCGTCGAAGTCGTCGCACCATTCCGCGCGGGCCAGCACCTGCTCCAGCCGGTTCAGGTGCTTGATGCCCGCCAGCGCCGGTTGCAGCGCCAGCCGCGTCGCACACCAACGCAGTCGTAGCCCCCGCGGCTCCACCACCGGCGCCGGCCCGAGCTGCAACAGTAGCCGCGGCCGCGGCGCTGGTGGTCGAGCATAGCCGCGCGGACCTTCGCCTGCGGTCCACAGCAGCTTGACCGCCGTGTCGCCCTGCGCGCCCGCCGCGCGTCGCACGCGCCGCCACAACTTCTCGGGATCCGGCGCCGGCAGCCGCAGACGTGCACAGCCGTCGAGCAGGCGCTGCATGTGCCAGTCCCACAGCGGCGCGCGACCGGCGACGATCCGCAGGCTTTCGAACAACCCATCGCCATAGTGCAGACCGCGATCCCTCGTCAGCGCACTCATCCATTGGCTCCGAGCGCGCGCAGCAACCCGAGTGCCTTGTTGCGGGTTTCCGCGAGTTCGCGCGCAGCCAGCGAGTCGGCGACGATGCCGGCACCGGTGCGGAACAGCAGGCGCTCGCCGCGCGCGACCATGGTGCGGATCAGAATGCTGAGGTCGAGCGCGCCATCGTCGCCGATCCAGCCGAGCGCGCCGGTGTAGGCGCCGCGGCCCGTACCTTCGAGCTCGGCGATGATCTGCATGCAGCGCACCTTGGGGCAGCCGGTGATGGTGCCACCCGGGAACAGCGCGCGCAGCAACTGCCAGGCATCGATCCCATCGCGCAGCCGGCCGGCGACGTTCGACACCAGGTGATGCACATGCGCGTAGCTCTCGACGATGCCGAGCTCGTCGACGTGTACGCTCCCGGGCTCGCAGAGGCGACCGAGGTCGTTGCGTTCGAGGTCGAGCAGCATGATGTGCTCGGCGCGCTCCTTGGGGTCGCGTCGCAATTCGGTGAGCAGTTCGGCGTCGCGCACGGGATCGCCATCGCGTCGGCGGGTGCCGGCGATCGGCCGGGTCTCTACGCGCCGACCGCGCACCGACACCAGCCGCTCGGGCGACGAGGAGACCACCGCAAAGTCGTGCCAGCACAGCAAGCCGGCGAAAGGCGCCGGATTGGCGGCGCACAGCCGCGCGAACAGCGCATCCGGAGCAATCGGCGACGACGCGCCGGCGCGCCAGGCGCGCGAGAGATTGACCTGAAAGCTGTCGCCTGCGGCGAGGTAGTCGTGGATGCGGGCGACTCCATCGAGAAAACACTGCGGATCGTCTTCGACCAGCCGTATCGGAGGCAGCGACGAAGGTGGCGGATCGTTCGTCGCGAGCGCATCCAGCAGGCGTGGATGCCAGTCGGCCGCACCGTCCCCGAGCAGCTCACAACGCGCGCTCGCGCGCTCGCGCCGCAGCAGCGCCGGCACTCGCCACAGCAGCGCCAGAGGCTCGTCGAGTTCGGGCCGCAGCAGCGGCACGCGTGGCTCGAAGACGGCACCGAAATCGTAAGCCAGATACAGCAGCCAGCCACCGCGGTAGCCGGCCTGCGGTTCATCGCTGCCGACGCGGATCGCGCGCAGAGCCTGCTCGAACTGCGCCAGCGCGGTCGCGTGCTGCGGATGGTTCGGATAAGGCAGGTGCAGCGGTTCACCGGCAACCAGTGGCAACAGATCCAGCTGCCCCTGTGGTCCCGCCGCCGCGCTCAACAGCAGCGCCGGCGCCGTGTCACCGAGCGTTCGGCGCAGTTGCGCGAAGTTGGCGTGGGACGGAAACGCAGGCATCGCGGCGTCGTGCGGGTCGGATGGGGCGCATTCTGTCCATAAAGGATGCGAAGGACGCAAAGAACAGCGGAAGTCGGAGTTGGACATGGCCCGGGCACCCGGCACTCCCGCCCGAGGGGCTCTCCTGCTCTCCTTTGCGTCTTTTGCAGATCAACCGCTCTTCAAAGTCCGCCATCACATCCGTCGCAGCACCAGCGTGCCGTTGGTGCCGCCGAAGCCGAAGCTGTTCGACATCACCACATCGAGTTTCGCATCGCGCGCGGTGTTCGGCACCAGGTCGAGGTCGATGCCTTCCTCGGGGTGGTCGAGGTTGATCGTCGCCGGGACCACCTGGTCGCGCAACGCGAGCACGCAGAAGATCGCCTCGACCGCCCCGGCGGCGCCGAGCAGGTGGCCGGTGGTGGACTTGGTCGAGCTGATCATCAGGCTCGCGGCATCGGCGCCGAAGGCGGACTGGATCGCGACGATCTCGCCGCGGTCGCCGAGCGGCGTCGAGGTGGCGTGCGCGTTCACGTACTGCACCTCGGCCGGCGCGATGCCGGCGTCGGCGAGCGCGTTGCGCATCGACAGCGCGGCGCCCGAGCCGTCCTCCGGCGGTGCGGTCATGTGGTAGGCGTCGTCGCTCATGCCGAAGCCGATCACTTCCGCGTAGATGCGCGCGCCGCGCGCCTTGGCGTGCTCGTATTCCTCGAGCACCAGCGCGCCGGCGCCGTCGGAGAGCACGAAGCCATCGCGGTCGCGGTCCCAGGGCCGGCTCGCGGCCTTGGGATCGTGGTTGCGTTCGCTGAGTGCGCGCGAGGACGAGAAACCGCCGACCGCGGTCGGCGTGGTCGCGTGTTCGGCGCCGCCGGCGAGCATCAAATCGGCGTCGCCGTAGGCGATCAGACGCGCCGCGACGCCGATGTTGTGCGTTCCGGTGGTGCAGGCGGTGACGATGGAGAGGTTCGGCCCACGCAACCCGAAGTTGATGCCGAGGTGCCCGGCGACCATGTTGATGATCGTGCCCGGCACGAAGAAGGGCGAGACCCGCCGCGGGCCGTGCTGGTGCCAGGTCAGCGTGGTCTGCTCGATGGTCGAGATGCCGCCGATGCCGGCGGCCATCATCACCCCGAAGCGGGTGCGCAGCTCCTCGGGCACCGGATCGAAGCCGGCGTCGCGGATTGCCTGGGTGCCGGCCGCGATCCCGTAGTGGATGAAGGGATCCATCCGGCGCGCGTCCTTGGGCGCCACCCAGTCGGAGACGTTGAAGCCCTGCACCTGCCCGGCGAAGCGGGTCGCGAAGGCGGAGCAGTCGAAATGGGTGATCGGGCCGATGCCGCTGCGACCGGCCTTGAGGTTGTCCCAGGCGGTGGCGATGTCGGAACCGATCGGCGACACGATCCCGAGCCCGGTGACGACGACGCGTCGAGCGCTGCGCATTGAGACTCCATCAGGAAAAAGGAAAAAGGAAAAAAGGAAAAAGGGAGAGCGAAAAGCGGGACCGCGGCGTAGACCGCTCTTCCCTTTTCCATTTTCCCTTTTCCTTTTTCCCAACGAGCGCGCGCGACCGCGGGTCGCACGCGCGAGGCCATCAGGCCTTGACGTTGGCCTTGATGTAATCGACCGCCTGCTGCACCGAGGTGATCTTCTCGGCTTCCTCGTCGGGGATTTCGCACTCGAACTCTTCTTCGAGGGCCATCACCAGTTCGACAGTGTCGAGGGAATCGGCGCCGAGATCGTCGACGAAGGAGGAGTTTGGCTTGACTTCGTCTTCCTTCACGCCCAGACGGTCGACGACGATCTTCTTGACGCGGTCTTCGATGCTGCTCATGGCTACTCGGTTCCTCGATCTGACATGTTGGAGCGGCTGTTTGCCCCCTTGAGTCAAGGGGGCGACCGGGCGCAGAGCGCCCGGTGGGGGATGTGGGTGCAAGCAGGCTCTGGAGTTCCGGTTTTCGAGGTCGCTTGCCGCCCGAAAAGGGTGCAGATGATAGGGGCGAAACCGCCGCAGCGGCTACGGCATGTACATGCCGCCGTTGACGTGCAGGGTCTCGCCCGTGATGTAACCGGCCGCCGGCGACGCCAGGAAGGCCACCGCCTTCGCGATGTCGGCGGCCTCTCCGAAGCGCCCGAGCGGCACGTCGGCGAGCAAGGCGGCGCGCTGTGCTTCCGGCAGTGCGCGCGTCATGTCGGTGTCGATGAAGCCCGGCGCGACCACGTTCGCGGTGATGCCGCGGCTGCCGACCTCGCGCGCCAGCGACTTGGTGAAACCGATGATGCCGGCCTTGGCGGCCGCGTAATTGGCCTGGCCGGCGTTGCCGGTGAGGCCGATCACCGAGGCGATCGAGATGATGCGGCCCTGGCGTTCGCGCAGCATCCGCTTCAGCACCGCCTTGGACAGCCGGAACACGCTCGCGAGGTTGGTGTTGATGACCGCGGCGAAGTCCTCGTCCTTCATCCGCAGCAGCAACTGGTCGCGGGTGATGCCGGCGTTGTTGACGAGCACGCGCACCGGACCGAGGTCCTTCTCGACCGACTCCACGAAGGCCTCGATCTGCGCCGCGTCGGCGACGTCGAGCACGCGCCCCTGGCCGCGCTCGCGCAACCGCTCCGTGATCGCGACGGCGCCGGCCTCGCTGGTCGCGGTGCCGACCACGAAGTGCCCCTGGGCGGCAAGTTCGTCGGCGATCGCGGCGCCGATGCCGCGGCTGGCGCCGGTGACGATCGCGAGCTTGCGGTCTGCGTCGCTCATGCCTTCAGGCCCTCCAGGGCGGCGTCGAATCCGGCCGGCTCGCCGATGGCCTGGCCGGCGATCTCCGGCGCGATGCGCTTGACCATGCCAGTCAGCACCTTGCCGGGGCCGCACTCGATGGCATGGCGCACGCCGCGCGCGGCAAGCGCCTGCACCGACTCGGTCCAGCGCACCGGCGCGTGCAACTGCAAGGCGAGCGCGGCGCGGATCGCGGCCGCATCGGCGTGGCTGGCGACATCGGCGTTGTGGAGGACGGGGATGGCGGGTGCTGCGATCGCGATGTCGGCCATGAAGGTGGACAGGCACTCGGCGGCGCTCCGCATCAGCGGCGAGTGCGAGGGCACGCTGACCGGCAGCCGGATCGCGCGCTTGACGCCGCGGGCGGCGAGTTCGGCAAGCGCACGGTCCATCGCCGCGGCGGCGCCCGACAGCACGATCTGGCCGGGTGCGTTGAGGTTGGCCGGGACGACGGGCTCGGCGTCGGTCGATACCTGCGCGCAGACTTCGGCCAGCAGCGGCAGCTCGGCGTTGAGCACCGCCGCCATCGCGCCCTGCCCTTCCGGCACGGCTTCCTGCATCAACCGGCCGCGCTCGCGCACGAGGCGCGTCGCGTCGACCAGCGTGAGCGCGCCAGCGCACACCAGCGCGGTGTATTCGCCGAGGCTGTGGCCGGCCATCGCGACGGGCTCGGCACCGCCGGCCGCGCGCCAGGCGCGCCAGCAGGCCACCCCGGCCGCGAGCAGCACGGGCTGGGTGTTGACGGTTCGGTTGAGCTCGGCCTCCGGACCCTGCTGGGCGAGCGCCCACAGGTCGAGCCCGATCGCGTCGGAGGCTTCGGCGAAGGTCTCGCGGACCGCCGGGTGCGCGTCGGCGAGCGCCGCCAGCATGCGCAGGGCCTGCGAGCCCTGGCCGGGAAACAGAAAAGCCAGATCGTTGCGCATGGTCTTCGGAAACGGATCAGATGCGGAGCAGCGCCGAACCCCAGGTGAAGCCGCCGCCGAAAGCCTCCAGCAGCAGCAACTGGCCGGGCTTGATCTGGCCGCTGTGAACACCGTGGTCGAGCGCGAGCGGCACCGAGCCGGAGGAGGTGTTGCCGTGCTTGTTCACGGTCACGATCACCCGTTCCATCGGCATGTCGAGGTGCTTGGCGGTGGCCGAGATGATGCGCAGGTTGGCCTGGTGCGGTACCAGCCAGTCGATCGCGTCCTTGGACAAGCCGTTGTGCGCGAGGGTCTCGTCGACGATCCGCGAGAGCGTACGCACCGCGACGCGGAAGACCTCATTGCCGCTCATCAGCACGCGCACGCCGTGGTTCGGCTCGTCCTTGAAGCCACGCGAGACGCCGACCGGGTTGTGCAGCAGGTTCTGGTACTGGCCGTCGGCGTGGATGTGCGTGGAGATCACGCCGGGCGCGTTGTCGGCGCGCAGCACCACCGCGCCGGCGCCGTCGCCGAACAGCACGCAAGTGCCGCGGTCGGACCAGTCGAGCATGCGCGACAGGGTCTCGGCGCCGATGACGAGCGCGGTGCGCGCGGCGCCGGTGCGCACGAACTTGTCGGCGATCGACAACGCGTACAGGAAGCCGGTGCAGGCGGCGTTGACGTCGAAGGCCGGGCAGTCCTTCGCGCCGAGGCGGTGCTGGACCAGGCAGGCAGTGCTCGGGAAGATCACGTCCGGCGTGGTCGTGCCGACGATGATCAGGTCCAGTTCGGACGCGGGAACACCGGCGGCCGCAAGCGCCTTCTCGGCGGCGGCCACGGCCAGGTCGCTGGTGTACTCACCGTCGGCAGCGATGTGCCGCTGCTCGATGCCCGTACGCTCGCGTATCCACTGGTCGGTGGTCTCTACCCGCTTCTCCAACTCGGCGTTGGTGAGGATGGTGGCCGGCAGATGGCTGCCGGTCCCGATGATCCGGGCAGAGATCGAACTCATGCAGTGGCGCTCGTCCTGGGCTCGGGACCGCTGCGGGTCCCGCGGGCGGGCAGGCTATCAGCCTTCGGCGGCTTCGACTTCGACGACCTTGCGCTCGATCACCTTGCGGCCGCGGTAATAGCCGTCCTTGGTGATGTGGTGGCGCAGGTGGGTCTCGCCGCTGGTCTGGTCGACCGACACGGTCGCCGCGCTCAGCGCGTCGTGGGAACGGCGCATGCCGCGGCGGGAGGGCGTCTTGCGACTCTTCTGAACGGCCATGTCTGTTGCAACTCCTTCAAATATTTCTACTTTCGCGCTTGAACCCGGCCAGCGCCGCGAACGGATGCGGCCGCTCTTCCTCTACTGCCGGCGCAGGCGCCGGAGCGTTCACTTCGACGCCGGGCTTGCGCGCGATCACCGGCACCGCAAGGATCAACTCGTCCTCCAGCAATGCCAGTGGATCGACCAGACCCGCGTCCATCAGCGCCGCCTCGAAGCCTTCCGGAAGTCCGGCTTCGTCGGCCTCGTCGGCGATCAGCCCGAGACGCACATCCACTCTCACCGGCAACTCGAATCGATCCAGCGTGGTCTGGCAGACCAACGGCAACGCAGCGTCCGCCTGCAGCGTCGCCATTCGCTGGCCGATCTCATTGCGTCCGAATTTCAGCTCGAAACGCAATTCGCCGCGGGTGTCCGCCAACAAGCCAGCCAGCCGCTCGAAAACGGACAGCGGAACGCTACCGGAATAGACCCGACCCGTCGCCACCGCGCGTTCGACATCCACTCGCTCGGGCAATGGCGCATGCATAGCCTTGGGATCGTAGTGGGAATGGTTGCCTATGTCAATGCCTGCTTGTCCCGCGCATGCACAGTCCCGACCAGAGGGCGCATGACGTTATGCTGCGTACGCCCGCGGGCACGCCAAACCGGGCGCGGGGCACGGGAACTGCTGGCGCAATCGAGGGCCACGGCAAGTCCGCGACCCATCCCGGGCCTCGTCCTCTGCGCCCCCGCTGCATTCGGAGGGTTCACGCATGCACCATTTGCTCCGCCTTGCCCTGCTTTGCGCCGCACTGCTGCTGATCGCATGCGGCTCCACCTCGGGCCTGCGCACCGAGTCCGCCGCCGCGCGCAAGCAGATCGGCGACTACACCCGCGTCGAGGTGGCCGATTTCGCGGTGACCGCGACCAAGGACACCAAGGACGACCACGAGGCGCAGGCGAAGTACCAGGCGCAACTGGCCGAGGCGCGCGCGCGCATCGCCGACCTGATCGCCAAGGAGATCGAGGAGCGGGCGGCCTTCGACGAAGTCAGCCGTGCCGCGCTCGAAGGCACCGCGCTGCGCGTGACCGGCACCATCACCCGCTACGAGGAAGGCAACGTCGTCGCGCGTATGGCCACCGGCTTCGTCGGCCAGGCCCACTTCGAGGCCACCGTGACCGTCTCCGACCGCGAGAGCGGCGAGGTCCTCGGCAATTTCGTGATCGACCGCAACAGCTGGCCGCTGCCGATCGGCGCCTCCAGCAACGCGGTCCAGAACGTCGGCATGTTCATGTCCGGCGCCGCCAAGCGCATCGCCGACGAGCTGGCGGTGGCGAGGGGGAAGAAGTCGGCGCGGAAGTAGCTGAAAGGGAAGGAGCGGGGCTGGGGGCTGGGGGCTGGGCGCATTGTTAGAGTCCGCCGGATTCCTGCGGCTTTTCTGGCAAGCGCCAGCGTTCACTGACCGGTAGCCGACGTCCACCGCGCACACGCCCCAACCCCCAACCCCGCTCTTTCATTGCTCCCCATGCCCAACCTCCTCCTCACCGACTGCCTGCAGCACGATTTCGTCGGCCCGATCGGGCGCTTCCAGAGCCTGCCGAATGCGCTGCACGTGGGCCATGAGGAATCGCGCCGGCTGCTCGGGCCGGACCCGGCGCAGGGGCCGGTGGCGCAACTGGCGGCGTGGGCGCACGCGCGACCGGACAGCGAACTCCGGGTTATCCACATCCGCGACTGGCACGATGCCACGGTGCCGGCGCAGCGCGAGCACCTGGCGCGCTTCGGCAGCCATTGCCTGGCCGGCAGCGCGGGCGCGGAATTCGTGTTCCGCAGCGACGACATCGCGGCCGGCAAGCAGGTCGACCTCGTCGATGCGACGGTGCTCAGCAACTTCGTCGACACCCGACTGCCGGAACTGCTCGCGCGCCATCGCGGGCAGGCCCTGCGCGTCGGCCTCGCCGGCGTCTGGACCGAGGCCAAGATCAGCTTCCTCGCCTACGATTTGCGCACGCACTTCCCGGAGTTCGAGATCGCGGTCTGCTCGGCGCTGACCGCCTCGTCCTCGCGCGCGAACCACTTCCTCGCGCTGACGCAACTGACGCGCATCCTCGGCGTGCGCGTGATCGATTCGCTCGGCGAGTTCATCGAGTACCTCGGCGGAGCGCGCGCCGACCTGCCGCTGATCGGATTCAATGCCACCCAGCCGCAACTGGAGGCGCGCGACGCCACCTCGCTGGACCCGGCCGACGCGCAACTGCTGCGCTACCTGTTCCGCGGCTCGCGGCTGGTGCGCTACCGCGCGCTCGACGGCGGCTTTTCCGGCAACCGCGTGCTCGACACCGAGAGCGTCGACCTGCACGGCCACGAGGAAGTCCCGCACGTGGTCAAGATCGGCCCGCAGGGGCCGATGGGTCAGGAACGCGCAGCTTTCGAGCGCATCGAGTCGGTGCTCGGCAACAGCGCGCCGCGGATCGCCGATTTCGCCGACTTCGCCGACCGCGGCGGCATCAAGTACCGCTACGCGGCGATGGGCCGCGGCGGCTCGCGCTCGCTGCAGAAGCTCTACCAGCGCGGCGAGGACGAGGCCGAAATCGCACGCGTGCTGCAGCAGGTCTTCGGCGAGCAGTTGGGTCGCCTGTATGCAGCCGCCAGCCCGGAACGCACCGACCTGCTCGATTACTACGACTTCCAGCCGAAGTGGGCCGCCGGCGTGCGTCGGCGCGTCGCCGCGCTGACCGGCGGCGATGGCAGCGGCGAGGAGCTGCGCTTCGCCGGCGGGCGCGTGCTGCCGCACGTCGGCCTGTTCTACGAGCGCGAACTGACGCGCCTGCCGCGGCTGGCGCGCGCGCACTACTTCGCCTGGGTCCACGGCGACTTGAACGGCGCCAACATCCTGGTCGATGCACCCGGCAACGTGTGGATGATCGACTTCTTCCACGCGCACCGCGGGCATGTGCTGCGCGACCTGGTCAAGCTCGAGAACGATCTGCTCTACATCTGGACGCCACTCGATGAAGCCGAGCTGCCGCAGGCGCTCGACTTCACCGATCGGCTCTTGCAGGAAGCGGACCTCGGGCGCCCGCCCGCGCCGGAAGACGCCAGCCAGTTCGCGCTGCCGCAACTGCAGCGCGCCTGGCGCACGCTGTGCAAGTTGCGCAGCTTCTACCCGCCGCTGATCCAGGCCGACCGCGACGCCCAGCAACTGCTGATCGCGCAGATTCGCTACGCCGTGCACACGCTCGGCTTCGACGAATGCACCGACGTGCAGAAGCGCTGGGCGCTGTACACCGCGGCGGCGGCGATCGAGCGCTACAGCGAGCTGTGCGAGCGCAACGGCCCGCTGCGCGTGGACTGGCTGGCGGCGACCGACGCCGTGCCGGCGCGCGTCGGCCTGACTCTGTTGCCCGGACGCCGCGACCTCGGCCGCGAACTCGACAGCGACCTCGCTTCGCTGCGCGAACAGGGCGTCGATGCGGTGCTGTGCCTGCTCGCCAGCGACGAGTTCGTGCACTACGGCGTCGAATCGTTGATGGCGGCGTACGCGCGGGCCGGTTTCGCCTCGTTGCACCAGCCGATCGTCGATGGCCGCGTGCCCGCGCACGCGGAGCTGCAGCGCGCGCTCGACTTCATCGACACCCAGCGCGCGCAGGGGAGCGATGTACTGATCCACTGCGTCGGCGGCCTCGGCCGCGCCGGCACCATCGCCGCAGCCTGGCTGGTGCGCCACGGCCGCAGCCCCGCGCAGGCCATCGCCGAAATCCGCGCCACGCGCTCGCCACGGGCGATCGAGACCGCTTTGCAGGAGGCGTTCCTGGCCGAACTGGCGTAAAGCCGGAACCGACACCCCCACGGCGCGCCGTCGCAGCGATGCACGCGGCGCGGCACTCCGCGGAAGCTCACCGGCAACCCGCGGCGGCTCCCGGCGGGTTATTCGAAACCGTTGCGCAGCAACAGATCGGCAAGCACTTCCGGCATGTGCATGACGATGCAGTGGATCGCGCCCGAGAGACCGATGATGGAAGAGCAGTTGATCGGCACGATGGTGCGCGACGGGAAGGCCTGTTGAAACACGGCCAGCGCGTTCGCGTTCTCGGCGGCGTAGCCGTTGAACTGGCAGGTCAGCACGGTGTTGTTGAGAATCACCGCGTTGGCGTAGGTGTAGTGCGCACTGGTGCGCCAGCCGCCGATGCGCAGCACGGTCTTGCCGCGGCTGGCCAGCAGCGTCGCGGTGGCCTCGGTCACTTCGCGCGGAACCGTGTAGATGCCTCCGGTATTCGGGTACTCGTTGACGATCACGCGGTTGCCGTCGGCCGGCAGCATCCACATGTCGATGTGCTGGGTGGAATCGAAACTCTGCGGCAACGGATCGGTCAGGGTGACGTCGAGGCCCTGGTAGGCAAGGTAGTAGTCGCGGATCTGCTGCTCGCTGAGCGAGGGATTCTCGTTGGCGATCAGGCGCGTCATGTAGGCGCTGCCATCGGCGAACAGGTGGAAGTTGCCGCCGCCGTGGGTGAGCGGGATGTCGAACTTGGTCTCTCCGGTGTGCTGCGCCACCAACCCGGGCACCACATCGTCCAGCGGTCGCGGCCGGTTGTAGACGTGGTCGACCATCGAGCGCCGGCCGTTCTCGACGATGTAGCGTGGACCGTAGTCGCGTATCCACACGCTGCCGCTCGGCCCGACGATGAACTGCACACGCGACATGTTGGTACCAGCGTTCGCGAGGGTGGTGGCCGCGGAAGCCTGCAAGCTGCTCGACACGACGACGTACAGCGTCATGTCGGGTTCGTTGTTGGTCATCGCCACCGCCATCTCGGTCAGCAGCGCGTTCTGCGAACCCCAGCGGATCAGCAGGCCGTCGTTGCGCTCGTACTCGGCGGGCGTATCCACACTGCCGGTCGGCGGCACCAGCGGCATCCGCGACAGGTCCGGCAGCCGCCAGCGCGCACGCTCCTCCGGGGTGAATCCACGCGGCAGGGTCGGCTCGTCGTCCTTGATCGTCGCGAGGTAGGCCGGATCGGCGAGACGGAGTTCGGCGGCGAACAACGGTGCCGCCAGCATGGTGAGCAGCAGGGTAGCGACGGCTTTCAAGATCGACTCCGGAATAAGAGCAGGTCGCGACGCATCCACGGCACCTACGCGAGCAGTCGGCGCACGCTCGCGGCGATGCGCTCGGCGGTGAAGCCGAAATGCGGGTACAGCACCTTGTCCGGCGCCGAGGCGCCGAAGCGGTCGAGGCCGATGACGTCGCCGTCCAGCCCGACGTAGCGGTACCAGTAGCCGGACACGCCCGCCTCCACCGCGACGCGCCGGCGGCACCAGCCGGGCAGCACCGATTCGCGGTATTCGATCGGCTGGGCGTCGAAAGCCTCGGCGCAGGGCATCGACACCACACGGATCGCGCGGCCCTCGGCGGCGAGTGCGCGCGCGGCCTGCATGCACAGCTCCAGTTCCGAGCCGGTGCCGATCAGGATCGCGTCGACCTGGTCGCTGGCGGTGTCCAGCAGCACGTAGCCGCCGCGCGCGATCGCCGCGATCTGCTCGGGCGTGCGCATCTGGTGCGCGAGGTTCTGGCGCGAGAAGGCCAGGCAGGAGGGGCCATCGCGGCGCTCCAGCGCACATTTCCACGCGACCGCCGATTCGACCGCGTCGGCCGGGCGCCACACGCGGTTGTTCGGGATGTAGCGCAGGCTCGCGAGGTGCTCGACCGGCTGGTGCGTGGGGCCGTCCTCGCCGAGGCCGATCGAGTCGTGCGTGTACACGTGCACCACGCGCGCGTGCATCAGCGCGCTCATCCGCACCGCGTTGCGCGCGTAGTCGGAAAACACCAGGAAGGTCGCGGTGAACGGCAGCACGCCGCCGTGCAGCGCGAGGCCGTTGGCGATCGCGCTCATGCCGAATTCGCGCACGCCGAAGTAGATGTAGTTGCCGCCGTCTTCGGCGCTGCGCACATCGCGGCTGGCCTGGACGATCGAGTAGTTCGAATGCGCGAGGTCCGCAGAACCACCGACGAGTTCCGGCATGGCCGGCACCAGCACCTCGAGCGCGCGTTGGCTGGCCTTGCGCGAGGCGATCGTCGCGCCGTCGCGGTCGAAGTCGGCGATCAGCTGGTCGATCGCCGCGAGGGCCTCGGCGGGCAGGTCGCCGCGCATGCGTCGATCGAACTCGGCCGCGAGCTGCGGGTGCTCGTTGCGGTAGGCGGCGTACAGCGACTCCCAGTCGCGCTGCCAGCCGGCACCGGCGACGCGCGCGTCCCATTCGCCGCGGATCTCGGCCGGGATCTCGAAGGGCGCGTGCGACCATCCGAGGTGCGCACGAGCGGCGGCGATCTCGTCCTTGCCGAGCGGCGCGCCGTGCGTGGACTCGCTGCCCTGCTTGTTCGGCGCGCCGTAGCCGATCACGGTCTTGCAGCAGATCAGTGTGGGCTTGTCGGGATCGGCGGCGGCGCTGACCAGCGCGGCCTTGATCGCCTCCGGGTTGTGGCCGTCGATGTCCGGGATCACCTCCCAGCCGTAGGCCTCGAAGCGGCGCGGCGTGTCGTCGCTGAACCAGCCCTGCACCTGGCCGTCGATCGAGATGCCGTTGTCGTCGTAGAGCACGACCAGCTTGCCGAGCTTCAAGGTTCCGGCCAGCGAGGCGACTTCGTGCGAGATGCCCTCCATCAGGCAGCCGTCGCCGGCGAACACGTAAGTGTAGTGATCGACGAGGTTGTAGCCCGGGCGGTTGAATCGCCGGGCGAGGATTTTCTCGGCGAGCGCCATGCCGACCGCATTCGCGAGGCCCTGTCCGAGCGGTCCGGTGGTGGTCTCGATGCCCGGGGTCTCGTGCACTTCGGGGTGGCCCGGGGTCTTCGAGTGCAACTGACGGAAGCGCTTGAGTTCCTCGATCGACAACTCGTAGCCGCTCAGGTGCAGCAGCGCGTAGTGCAGCATGGAGCCGTGGCCGTTGCTGAGCACGAAGCGGTCGCGGTTGCACCAGCGCGGATCGGCGGGATTGTGCCGCAGGAAGTCGTTCCACAGCACTTCGGCGATGTCGGCCATGCCCATCGGCATGCCCGGGTGGCCGGAATTGGCCTGCTGCACGGCATCCATCGCCAGCGCCCGCACGGCATTGGCCAGATCGCGTCGGCTCGGCTTCATCGAAACTCCAGGGGGCGAAAAAGCTGGGGGCGGATTCTGCCGGATGCGGCGGCGGCTGTCCTTGACTGCGTGAGTGGCCGCGCAGCCTCGGGCTGCGACGGCGGTCACGCGACGCATGCCGGGCGCTTGCCGCGCGAGGCCGCCCGCGTACAATCGCGCGCACTCGAAGGCGCCTGAAGAATGTCCGCCAAGCTCTTGAGCCTATTGCAAGCGAACGCCGCGGGCCTGTGGCTCGCGGCCTTGCTGCTTGCGCTCGGCTTCCGCCGCAACCGCTATGCGCTGGTGCTCATGGCGCTCGGGGTTCCCTTGTTGCAGGAGCGAGCCGAGTCCGCCGTGCTGCTCGGTTCTGCGGCGCTGGCGGCCGTGGCATCCCTGCTGCCGGAACCGCCCTTGCGTTCGCTGCGCGCGCTGTTCCTGTTGACGCTGGCGCTTTCGCTGCCCTGGTGGCCCGAACGCGCGTCCGCCTTCACCGGTTGGCTGGCGCAAGCCGCGCAATGGCGCTCGCCGGAGCCACTCGCGTTGCCCGCCGCCGCCTGGCTCTCGCTGGTGGCCGCGGCGAGTGCCCTGCTGCGCTGGCTGCGGCAGGGCTGGCCGCTGGACCTGTACCTCGCGCTCGCCTTGATCCCGGCGACTTGCGGTTTTGCGGTCGCGACGCCGGGCGACGCGGTCGCCTGGCTGGCGGCGGCCGCGGCCGCGATCGGCATCGGCGTGCTCTACGGTGCCTACTCGATGGCCTTCATCGACGCCCTGACCGGCCTGCCCAACCGTCGCGCCCTCGACGAACGCCTGGCGCGCAGCCACGGCCGGATCGCGGTCGCGATGGTCGACGTCGACCACTTCAAGCGTTTCAACGACCGCCACGGACACGAAACCGGCGACCGCGTGCTGCGCGCGGTCGCGCGCCAGTTGCGCCGATGCGCCGGAGGCGATGCCTACCGCTACGGCGGCGAGGAATTCGCGATCGTGTTCGAGGGTCGTGCGGTGGAGCGCGCGAGCGAGTCGCTCGAGCGCGTGCGCGAGCAGGTCGAGGCGCAACGGGTGCGCTTGAAAGCCGGTGGTGGACGCCGCGCGCAAGCGGTACGCCGCGGCCAGGCCGAAGGCGAGGTCGGGGTGACCGTCAGCATCGGCATGGCCGAGCGCGATCCGGAGCGACGCACGTCGGCGGCGGTCGTGGATGCCGCCGACAAGGCGCTTTACCGTTCCAAGCAGCGCGGACGCAACCGCCTGACGCTCGCCGGCGCGGCTCGCGCGGCGTGAGCGCTTCCAAGCTGAATCGTGGCCATCCACACGTCGTTGTCCGGCCTTCCTGGCCACGCGCGCTTCATGTTTTCCGTGGATGCTAGTGTGGTGTTCCGTTGTTAACCTGAACAAAGTTCCGATGGCTTTTGCGTCGAGGCAAGACGCATGGCGACGACGAGCAACGCCGCTTCGGTGGAAAAGGCGCGGAAATAGCTCAAGGCAATTACGGAACACCACACTAGCCCCGCCCGCACTCCCGTGCGGCGCCCACTCAAGAACTCGAGGTTCCCCATGCGTACTGCTGCCATCTTGCTCGCGCTCTCGGGCGCGCTCGCCCTGCCCACCCTGGCGCTGGCCGACAGCGGCCTCTACATCGACGGCGCCATTGGTCAGGCCTCGGTCGACGACGCGGGCATCGACGACAACGACACCGCCTTCCGTCTCGGCGTTGGCTGGCGTTTCCTGGAGAATTTCGGCGCCGAGATCGGCTTCCAGGATTTGGGTGAAGTCGGCGAGGAAGTCGCCATCGGCGGTGCAACCGCCGAGGTCGATGCCGACGGCTTCTACGCGGGTGTCGCCGGCCGCATCCCTCTGCAGGACTCCGGATTTTTCCTGGCTGCCCGCGCCGGGGTGTACTTCTGGGATGCCACCGGGCGTTTCCGCCAGGGCACGACGTCGGTGAGACTGGAAGAATCCGACAACGATTTCTACGTCGGCGTCGGAGCGGGTTACGATTTCAACGAGCAGTTCGGAATCGGCGTTGGCTATGATCGCTATCAGCTAGACAATGGCCAGGGCGACTTTAATTACGGCGTGCTCGCGCTCAACGGCGAGGTTCGCTTTTGAGTTGTGCGGCCGGCACCGGAACTCCCGGTGCCGGCATCACGGTTCGATCTGATCCAATTGCGGCGCCACCCGCAAAGGGTCGGTGCTGCTCGGATCGACCGGTTTTCCGACCAGCCAGCCCTGCAGATAGCGCACGCCATGGGCCTTGAGCGTGCGCGCCTGCTCGATGTTCTCGACGCCTTCTGCCACCACATCGGCTCCCATTCCGTGCAGCAGCCTGACGATTCCACATACCAGTGCGGCCGCCTTGCCATCGCCGGGCAGGGGCCGGACGAAGGCCTGATCCAGCTTGATCGAATCGAAATCCAGTCGGTACAAGTGGCCCAGTCCGGAATGACCGGTACCGAAGTCGTCGAGCGCCACGCTGATGCCATGCATCCGACAACGTGCGATGAGCTCCGAGACCCGCGTGTAGTCGAGCGCCAGACTCTCGGTGATTTCAGCCTTCAGACGACGCGGATCCAATCCAGCGTCGATTGCCGTACGCGCCAGCAAATCCGCGAAATCCGGCACCAGTGACTGGCGTGCGGAGATGTTGACCGCAATCCAGGGTTGCGGACCCACGCGACCGCGGCGATCGAGCTCGGCAAGCGACCGGCACGCGCGACGAAGTGCGTATTCCCCGACGGGCACGATCAGTGAGGTTTCCTCCGCGAGCGCGATGAACTCGGTTGGAGACACCGCGCCGCGCGTTGGATGGTCCCAGCGCACCAAGGCCTCAAAACCCGCAACCACGCGCTCTTGAAGATCGAATATGGGTTGGAAGACGACTCGCAATTCATCGCGCTCCAACGCCTCCAGCAATTCTCGTTCCAGCCGGATCTTGTCGGCGACGCGTCGCTGCTGCTCGACGTGCGCACCATCCTTGTCCTGATCTTCCGCCTTGGCGCCGCGCGCGACGCGTAATCCTCGTCGATAACGTGCCAGCAGTCCGATCAGCAGGCTTCGCAATACCGGATCCGCCTCATCCAGCCGAGCTCGCAACTGGTCGGCACGGATCTCGGTCACCACGACGTCGGTCAACGCATCCGCGCTTGCGCTGCGTGGGGCGCGGTCGATCACCGCCATTTCGCCCAGGATCTCACCCGGACCAAGGTAACTCAGGGTCAGTCGCCGCGAGCCCTGAGCGGTCCACACCTCGATCCGCCCGGACTCCACCAGATAAGCGACGTCGGGCGCGTCGCCTTCGGTAAAGATGCGGGCTCCGCGCAGAAAGCTACGCCTTGCGCTCGCAGCTCCCATGAGACTCCCCGAATCCCGGTTGTGCGAAGCATAGCGGCGTACACGCCATCACGATCCCCGAAAAAGCGACGGGGGCCCCTTCCGAAGCCCCCGCCACTCCCATTCAAGCCGTGCCTATTGGCAGAGCGGCGAGAAGAAAATGGAACACAGATTGATACCTTGCATGGTTACCGTGGTGGATGGCGAGCCACCTGCGGCAGTGAATACACACTCACCACTGGCGGCGCCCTGTGGCTGATCCAGGTTGATCGCGGTGATGCGCGCAGTGGTCTCACCCTGGGCATTGGTCACGCCCGGCGGCTCCAGCAACTGGATCTGGGCGCCACCGCTGGCCGTGCACGCACCGGTAATCAACACACCCGGAATCGGCTCGGCGTTGCCGTTGAACAGGCGCAGCAGCACCGGTCCGCCGTTCCCGCCAAAGAAGGCCGATGGGAAGGCCTGCAGGAAGGAAATTGCCGGCGGCACCACGTTCACGACATCCGATCCACCGACACCGAAGAAGGTGATGCTCGGCGCCTGAACGGCGTTGGCAACGCCAGCAGTGGTCACGGTGGCCGTCGTGCAGCCCGACGTACCGGTGGGCGCGTTGACTACACCTTCGTTGGCCTGGCCATCCACCAGCGTCGTGGTCGACGGATTTGCAACGATGAAGCCGATCGGCACACCCTGGATCGGTGCGGCCAGCGCATCTTGCACGCAGATCGTGACCGTGGTCGTACGGTTGGCCGCAATGCTGGCAGGCGAAGCCACCAGCGCGCCCGGTGCCGCGCCCGCAAAGACCACGAGCTCGGCGTCGGTCACCAGTTCCTGGTTGCCGTTGACGATTTCTCCGGCGCCGCGCGCCCAAATCGCCGCGAGGCGGCCCAACTGGTTGACCGGGTAGTTCATCGTGGTCGTCGCCACGCCGATCGCGTTGGTCGGCACGTTCGGTGTGATGTTGGCGATGGTCGCGCGTCCGATGACGTACGGCAGCACCGGCCCATTATTCACCGGGTTGCCGGTGTCGTTATTGTTGTTGAAGCGCTGCGTGACGTTCAGGCTGGTCGCGCTATTGACGCGATCAACGCGACGCGCGCTTTCCAGATCGCGGTTGGGATTCGACTGCTCCGCGAACACCAGCAGGGTGTCACCCGGACCCGCACCGCCACCTGCCGTCGTGAACGCACCCGTGGGGGCAGTGAACAGGAAGCCGGTTTCCTGCGGATCGCCATCAACGCCGCTCAACAGGAAATTGCCCGGCCCGGTGCTCGGGAAACCGGAAGCTGGCGCGTCGATCAAGCCGAAGTCGATCGGGGTGCCGGGGATGACCGGATTTCCCTGACGGTCGGTCGCGAGCACGCTGATCGTCAGGCTGTAGGTGCCGTTCGGATCCGTCGGGATCGCCGTGGAGCCACCGATCGGCGCCACACCACCGGAAACACGGTTGAAGCGCAACGCGTTGACATCGGGCGAGGTGATCTTCAGCGAGAACAGCTTGCCGTCGGACATGATCACGGTTTCATCACGAATGACGGCTGAGGTGATGCCGTTGTCGACATTATTGTCGGCCGCGTCCGAGCTCACACGGATCAGGAAAGTGCCCTGGCGGGTGCCGGAGACGAGCGTCGCGGTCGCCAGGCCCTGCTGGGTGCGCACGCGGATCTGGCGGCCCTGCACGTTCTGGTTCGAGGCATTGACGCCGCGGAAAACCTCACCACCGTTGGGACCCTGGTCGATGATTTCCCACTGCACATTGTTGAAAGTCGCAGTGGCGGGAGGATCTGGCACCAACGCGGAGGCGGCATCGGTCACGGTCGCCTGCATCACCAGAGTGTTATTGCCGCCAGAACCCTGCACATAAAGTGCCGCAGATGGACGGGTAACGACGATATTGGCAGGCAATTGCGGTGCCCCGGCGGCAATCGTGAACTGCTGGGTCTTCGACAGATTCGCGCCAGTGGTCGGGTCTACCGCAGTAATGGTCAGAGTGAAGGGACCTGGCTGCGTTGCCTGACCATTGATGTTGAAGGAATGGATGAACAGGGTCAACTTGCCGGCGACAATGTTTTCCGACCCTTGTCCGATCAATTGCTCGAACTCGTTGACGGCCGGTGTCGAAGGATCGTCCAGCGTTGAATAAGCGGTGTTCGTGATCGGGTTCAGCGAAACATTAACCGTGCCATTACCCAGCAACTCACCCCGGATCGTACGTCGTGTCACCGTGGTTTCGGAAATGAATGGTGATCCCCAGAAGGGAACGATACCAAACACATTCGCCGGCAACACGGTACGCGCGGGTTCGATGCTGATGCGCTCGAAAGGCGCCGGCCCTTCCGAGATCGAGAACGGGATATTCAGAGTCAAGGTACGGGTCGGTTGTTCGGGGTCCGGCGACGACGCCGTCAGTGTCACTGAACCCACGGAGTCGCCGGAATGCACGAAGAAAGTGGCCAGCCCGCCGTTGGTTCGTGTGTTGATGACGCCAAACAAGGTTGTAAACTCGTTGACGTCGGTCGTTTCCGGGTCGTCAAGAATGGACACTGCGGCATTGCGAACGTTATCCGTGCGCAGGTTCACGACCGTGCCGTCCGCAACCGGCTGACCGTTGGCGCGCTCGACCCGAATATTCAACTGCACGTAGTAGGGCGAATTGTACTCAGGCGGGATCGACGCGCGATTGGATGGCAATGTACTGATCCCGCCAGCTGTGTCGTACCGCATCTTCCCAGCCGCGGGGGTATTGAAGGCATCGTCTCCGTTATCGCTGCCGCCTCCGCCGCAAGCGGCGAGCAGTGCGCTCATGGCCGCAATCGCCAGCAGTTTGTTCCAGGCGCCCATCGTCGCTCTCCTGATTTTCGTCTTTGCACTCATCTTGCGGGGTCCGGTCACTGATTATCCGACAGGATTTTCGGAGTCACGAAAATGAGCAGCTCCGCTTTCGAGTTTCTGCGGTCCTTGTTGCGGAACAGGTTACCGACCCCCGGGATATCTCCGAGAAACGGTACCTTGCTCAGGGTGTCGTTGCGCTCGAACTCGTAGATACCGCCCAGGACCACGGTTTGCCCATTGTCGACCAGAGCCCCGGTGTTGACCTCCCGGTTGTCGATGATCGGGATGGACCCGCCGTCGGGCTGTTCGATGAAGCCGGCAACATTGTCCTTCTTGACCGCGAGAACCAGAAACACACGCCCGTCGGACGTGATCCGCGGGGTCACGCGCAGTTCGAGCACGACATCCCTGAATGCAACCGACGTCTGGCTGCGACCCGAGGAATCAGTGGTCACGGTCGAATACCCGATCTGTTGTCCTTGCTTGATGTACGCTTCCTGCTGGTCGGCGGTGATGACCTTGGGGCTGGACAACAACTCGCCACGGTTCTCGGACTCGAGGGCCGACAATTCAAGATCCAGAATGTAGTCCGCGCCGAGTATGGTTGCGGCAAAGGCTCCCGCCCCGGCATCCGCGACCGGGAGGTTGAAGTTGAGACGATTGAGCGCCGAAGGCGCGACCACGCCGCCACCGCTCGCGTTGCCGATACCAACCGGCAGACCGGAAGAGTTTCCGGCCAATCGATTGGCCAGACCAACGCCCGTCATCTGGTCGGTCCCCTGAAGACTGCCGCCGATGCTGATCAGGTTGCCGTCGCTGTCCTCGCTTGCTCCGGAAACCCCGAAACGTGCACCGAGTTGTTTGCGGAAGCCTTCCTGGGCGATGACGACACGAGCCTCGATCAAAACCTGACGTACCGGTCGATCCAGTATTTCGACCAGCGCACGCACCTTTGCCGTCCGTTCCGGGATATCGGTGACGATCAACGTATTGGTTCGAACATCGAAACTCACCGAACCGCGCGATGACAGGACCCCCCCCCGCTGGTTCTGATCCTGACCGCCGCCAACATTGCCGACCAACGAATTGGTGGTCATCAGCTTGGCGATGTCCTCGGCCTTGCCGTAACTGATCGGGATGTAATCGACGATCAGCTCCGCGCGGTCCTCCATCGCGATTCGCGCATCCTCGATCGCCTGCTCGCGGTCGGCGATTTCCTTGGTTGGTGCCACCCAGATCACCGAACCGTTACGGCGCTTGTCCAGTCCCTTTGCCTGCAGGATGATGTCCAGTGCCTGATCCCATGGCACATTGACCAAGCGCAAAGTCACGTTTCCCTGCACCGTGTCGGCGACCACGATGTTGAGCTCGGACACATCGGCCACGAGCTGCAGTACGGACCGCACCGGGATGTCCTGGAAGTTGAAGGTGACGCGGTTCCCAGAGTAGACGGGCGGATCGGAAGCAGTGCGTTTCTTGGGTTCCTCGCGCTTGGGTGCGATTTCCACCACGTACTCCGAACCGGCCTGATAGGCAAGCTTTTCGTACTCGGCGGAGGTCGTGAACGTGATGCGGGTACCGCCGCCCTGGGCGCGTACGTCGATGGCCTCCACCGGAGTCGCGAAATCTGTCAGTTCCAGCTTGCGACGATGCTGTTCGGGGGTCGTGACGTTCGGCAGATCCAGAACCAGTCTGCCGGCCTCCTCGCGCAGATTGGCATTTGCGTTCTCGCTCGAGAAAGCCAGGATCAACCGTCCTTCGCCAGCTTTGCCGCGGCGGAAGTCGAGCGAGGTCAGTTCTGCGTTGCTGACCGATGCGACCGACTTCGCGGGATCAATCGGTGCCTTGCTCGACACGATGTCCGCAAAACCATTCTTAATCTGCACCATGAAGACCTTGCCCTCAAGGCGAGCTTCGTAAGGTGCCGGCCGGAACAGATCGATCACCACCCGAGTGCGACCGCCGGCCTCGACCGCCGTCACACCCTTGGCTGCGCCGGTCGCGATCGACAGCATGCGCTCCTCGAAGCGATTCGAGGTGTCTGGCAGGTCAATGGCGATTCGCGGAGGATCGCTGGTGGCGAAGACCTTCGGGTCCACGCTCCCGCTCTCCAGTTCGAGTGCGACATCGACAACTCCCCCAGCCAATGGCTGGAAGCTGACGTTGGTCAGCACGTCGGCTGCGGATGCGGTTCCTCCCGCGAGCAGCGATAGCACGGCGAGGCCCACGAATTCTGCCTTGCGGAAATGTTGCTGGAGCTTCGGCCCGAAATACTTTCCGAGCATGCGCGAGAGGCTCTTCTCAGTCATGTCGTCAACCCCCAAAAGGCATCATTCTTCGTCGTCGAGAGCAATCGCGGAACGGCGTTCTTCCCAGCCACCGAGTCCGTTCGGAAACCACTCCGTCAATTCGATCCGATCCTCATGAACTTCGAGGATCTTGCCGTGGCTCTGGCCCATGTAGTTACTCGGCCTAACCCGGTGCACCACGCCGGTCGGGTCTTTGATCAACCCGAACATCTCTTGCGCGCCGCCCATGGTGCCAACCATGTCGAGCGCGTCCAACGGATAGCTTTCAAGCTCCTCTTTGCGACGCGACAGGTCGGGCCCCTTGCCTGCGGCTGCAACCGCGGCGTCGCCAGCACTCGCTTGCTCGGAGGTCACCCGCGAGAACGGATCGCGCAATTCTTGCGCGGCGTATTCGAAGGTTTCGAATTCCTTCATCTTGGGCAAAGGCGGCAGCGGCCGCCCCGGACGCTGCTTGACGCTCGCGATATAACTCTCGAGTTCACTGCGGCTTTCGGCACAAGCGCCGAGTACGGCAATGGTCAACACAACACTGGCGAGCTTCAGGGGGCGGTTCATTGGGGACTCCCTGGAGAAACGACTGCGGCCTGCTCGTCTTCATCAAGGTAGCGGTAGGTTTTCACCGTGCCTTCCAGGATCAACTGACCCGCGGGTGCATTCGGCCCGCGATCACTCTGCCTCAGGGAAATGTCGTGCATGGTCAGGATGACCACTCGCGGCAACGAGGCAACACCACTGACAAATTGTCCAAACTGGTGGTAGCTACCAACCATGCGCAGAGAAATCGGCTTCTCCGCATAGAAATCCTTGGTGATTTCCGGCTGCGGCTCGAACAGTTCGTTGGCGATGCCGGTGGACAATGCGGTCTGCGAAATGTCGACGAGCAGATCCGGCATCTCGTTCTTGTTCGGCAACTGCCGCAGCATCTGCTGCAGCACCAGTTCGATCTGCTGCAATTGCTCGCGATACGCCTGGAGGTTGGCAGCCCGCTCCTGCTTCTGTTCGAAGTCGGCTCGGAGCGTCTGCTCGGTGCGCACCAGCTGGTCGAATTCCTCGTGGCGAGGATTGAAGTACATGTACCAGCCGGCGAAGCAGATCACCGCGAACAGCAAACCGGCAAAAATCGCCTGAACCGGAAACGGCGAAGAACCGAGGTTATTGATGTCTGCCTTGCGCAGGTCGTCGATCAGGCTCATGGCGCACCCCCGGTTACGGCGACCGCGCTGGCAGCCTCTGCCGCGTCCTTGTCGGCGTTCGGATCCTCGAGATTGACCTTCAACGAGAACACGTAAGGAACGGTCTTGTCAGTTCCGCGCGCCTCAATCTTGACGATCTCCGACTCCTTGAGCCAATCGGAAGCATCGAGGTTGCGCATGTAGGCGGATACACGGGCGTTCGACTGTGCGACGCCTTCGAGGGTGAGCGTCGCGCCACCCTGCTTGATCGAATCAAGCTGCACGCCATCCGGAAGGGTGCGCACGAGCTCATCGAACAGATGAACCATCTGCGAGCGGGTCGCCTGCAGCTGTTCGATGATCTCCTTGCGCGCGATCAACCGATCACGCTGACGATCGAGTTCCTCGATCTCCGCGATCTGCGCATCCAACGCCTTGATCTCGTTGGTGAGCGTATTGTTGCGCTCGGTCTGGGCGTCGATTTGACTGCCGATGAACCACAGCCCGATGAACACCGCAATGACGCCGGCGACCGCGGACATACCGAGCAGAACATAGAACTCTTGCTGACGCTGCTTGCGGCGCTCCTCGCGCCACGGAAGTAGGTTGATCCTGGCCATTAGTCGAAGCTCCTCAATGCCAGGCCGCAGACGATCATCAGCGCCGGCGCATCGGCAGCCAACGAGGAGGCCTGAATCTTGGGCGACACCGCCATGCTGGCGACCGGAGACGCAATCTGGGTTGGTACGCCCAACTGCTCTTCGACCAGCTCCTGCACGCCGGCGATCGATGCACAGCCACCGGCGAGGATGATCTGGTCGACGCGGTTGAACTCGCTGCCGGCAAAGAAGAATTGCAGCAGTCGACTGACCTGCTGGACCATCGCTTCCTTGAAGGGCTCCAGCACCTCGATCTCGTAGCTCTCGGGCAGGCCGCCCTGGCGCTTGGCGAGGCCGGCTTCCTCATAAGAAAGCCCGTAGCGGCGCATCACCTCGTCGGTCAACTGTTTGCCGCCAAAAACCTGCTCGCGGGTGTAGATCGAGCGCTGGTTGCGCAGCACGTTGAGCGAGGTCATGGTCGCGCCGACGTCGATGATCGCCACCAGGCCGTCACGCCCGGCCGGCATCTGGTCGGCGATCAGCTGGAAAGCGTTCTCCATCGCGAAGGCTTCGACATCGACGAGCTTGGCGCTGAGGCCGCCCATCTCCAGTGCTGCCACGCGCACGTCCACGTTCTCGGTGCGCGAAGCCGCGAGCAGGACGTTGACGCTCTCTGGATTGTCCTTGACCGGGCCCAGCACCTCGAAGTCGAGACTGACTTCCTCGATCGGGTACGGGATGTACTGGTTGGCCTCCACGCCGATCTGGTCTTCGAGGTCTTCCTCGCTGAGGTCGGCCGGCATCTGAATCACTTTGGTGATCACTGCGGAGCCGGCGACCGCCACGGACGCGAACTTGGTCTTGACGCCGGATCGTTGCACGGCGCGCTTGATCGCCTCGCCGACGGCCTCGACCTCGACGATGTTCTTCTCGACCACTGCGTTCGGCGGCAACGGCTCCACCGCGTAGTGTTCCACGCGGTAGCGACCCCCAGTCTGACTGAGCTGCAAGAGCTTTACAGCCGTCGAGCTGATGTCTACCCCCACCAGCGGCGGCCTCTTCGGCGTGAACAGACCCACGGATTTTTCCCCTTCCGACGAGCCCTTACGAGCGATACGTGTGCTTCTACATTAAATCCCAATGAGTAAGGCTTGGCAACATGAAGTTTGTTGGCACGCTCACACATTGAACTCAGGTCGTCGGATCGCGGTCCTGACGCTCTCGCGACGCCCTGCATCACCCGGGGCACTCACCTAGAATCGCGCGCCTCGCCCGCCGTCCGGACCATCCCGATGAAACGCTGGAAACGCCTGTTGCGCGCGATGGTCTGGGCTACCGTCGCCAGCATCCTGCTCGGCGCGCTGACGATCTGGCTCGTCTACCACCACTACGCGCCACAGCTGCCGGACGTCGCGACCCTGCGCGAGGTCCGCTTCCAAGTGCCACTCAAGGTGTACTCGCGCGACGGCAAGTTGATCGCCAACTTCGGCGAGGCGCATCGCTTCCCGACCAGGATCGACGAGGTGCCCGAGCTGCTGAAACAGGCCTTCATCGCCACCGAGGACGAGCGCTACTACGAGCATCCGGGCGTGGACTGGCAGAGCATGGCGCGCGTCGGCTGGGAGTTCGTGCGCGCCGGCGGCGAGTTCGGCACCGGCGGCAGCACGATCACCATGCAGCTCGCGCGCAACTTCTTCCTGACGCCGGAACGGCGCATCGAACGCAAGCTGAAGGAGATCCTGCTGGCGCTGAAGATCGAGCGCGAACTCAGCAAGGACGAGATCCTTGGCCTGTACCTCAACAAGATCTTCCTCGGCCATCGCGCCTACGGCGTGGCCGCGGCCGCGCAGGTCTACTACGGCAAGGCGCTGGCCGACCTGACCCTGCCCGAGGCGGCGCTGATCGCGGGCCTGCCGAAGGCGCCATCCGACCTCAACCCGATCCAGAACCCGCAGCGCGCACTCGAACGCCGCAACTACGTGCTGCAGCGCATGCACGAGGTCGGTTACATCGACGATGCGCAGTTGCAGTCCGCGCTCGCCACATCCGAGTCGGCGCACATCCACGAGCTGCCGATCGAACTGGAAGCACCGTACGTCGCCGAGATGGCGCGCCTGGAGGCCGAGCAACTGCTGGGCAGCGAGGAGGCTCTGACCGGCGGTTACGTGGTCTACACCAGCGTCGACTCTGCGCGGCAACTGGCCGCCAATGAGGCCCTGCGCAGCGCCCTCATCGACTACGAGGAGCGGCATGGCTACCGCGGTCCCGAGGCACACGTGAGCCTCGCGACCGACGATGGTTTGGACACCGCTCGGCGACTGCTGCAAGGCCTGTCGGCGCCGGGTGCGCTGCTGCCGGCGGTGGTCACTCACCTGGACCCGGAACTGGCGACGCTGACTCTGCGGGACGGCAGCGAGGCAACGCTTGCCCTTGCCGAGGCGCAGTGGGCGCGACGCTACATATCCGCCGACGAACGCGGACCGACGCCGAAGTCCTTCGACGGACTGCTGAAACCCGGCGACGTGATTCGCGTGCGCTCACTGGAATCTGGCGCCTGGCGCCTGGCGCAGATCCCGGCCGTGCAAGGCGCGCTGGTCGCGCTCGACCCGGAAGACGGCGGGATCCAGGCGCTGGTGGGAGGATTCAGCTTCGGTCGCAGCAAGTTCAATCGCGCCACCCAGAGCGAGCGCAACCCGGGCTCCAGCTTCAAACCTTTCGTCTACTCGGCGGCCTTCGACAAGGGTTTCACGCCCGCAACGATCGTCAACGATGCACCGATCGTGTTCGAGATCCCGGGCGTGGAGAAGGCCTGGCGGCCGCAGAACGACAATGAGACCTTCAGCGGTCCGATCCGCCTGCGCGAAGCGATGGTGCGTTCCAAGAACCTGGTGTCGATCCGCGTGCTGGATGCCATCGGCGTGCCCTACGCGCGTCGCTACATCGAACGTTTCGGATTTGACCCGAAGCGCCTGCCCGAGAATCTCTCGATGGCGCTCGGCACCGCTTCGGCGCCGCCGCTCACGATGGCGCGCGGCTTCGCGGCATTCGCCAACGGCGGTTTCCGTGTCGATCCCTGGCTGATCGAGCGTATCGAAGACAGCGAGGGCAAAGTCGTGTACGCGGCCAACCCGGCACGCGCCTGCGCCGAGTGCCCCGAGCGCATCGCGCAAGAGTACGCGCTGCCGCTCACCGACGGCGACAACGAAGATCCCGCCACAGCGGTGGTGGCCGCCCCCGCCGAATCCGCGCCAAGCACGCAAGCGCAGGTGTCCGTCGACACGACGCCAACATCGAAACTGGCGCCGCGCGTGATCGACGCGCGCAACGCCTGGCTGATCACTTCGTTGCTGATGGACGTGGTCAAGCGCGGTACCGGCCGCAAGGCGATGGAGCTGGGTCGCAACGACCTCGCCGGTAAAACCGGCACCACCAATGAGCACCGCGACGCCTGGTTCTCCGGCTTCAACCAGTCCCTGGTGGCGACCGCGTGGATGGGCTTCGACGATTTCTCGACACTCGGTAACGGCGAGTTCGCCGCCAAGACCTCATTGCCGATGTGGGTGAAATTCATGGGCGTGGCGCTGAAGGGAGTTCCCGAGCGCCTGCCGACGATGCCGACCGGCATCACCACCGCGCGCATCAACGCCGGCAATGGCCAACTGACCGGCGCGGGCGACCCGAACGCGATCATGGAAACCTTTCGCGTCGAAGATCTGGAGCGGCTCGGGCGCAGCGCCGGCGCCAGCGGCCGTCAGGATCCCTACGAGGTGTTCTGAGCGTGCTCGGATGCGGCGGTCCCGGTGACCAGGCCACGCTGCGTGCGCAGCTCGAAGCTGCGTTGCAGGCGATGACGCTGCTCGCGAACTACTCGCCACGATTGGCCGGTTTGCTGGCGACAGGACACGCCGAGCGCCGCTTGCCGGTGGTGCTGCACCTGTGTGCGGAGCATGTGGACGAGGTACATCGCACACTGGTCGCACGCGATATTCCGGTACGCACCTTCGCCACTCGCCTGCACATCCCGCGGGAAGGCGCACAGGTGCTGCCCGGCATTGGCTTTTTCGCCGGTGCGCAGGAGTTCCGTCTGCTGGTCTTCAGCGAGTCACAGTTCCGTCAGCGCCTGTGCGTCGGCGCCGAAACCGAGCCGTCGACGCGTCTGCCCGAGGCGAAAGTGCGCGAGTGGATCGCCCGCCTGCCGGCCGCCTGATCCACAACACCAGGTCCGGACGGCCACCACCGCCCACCCCGTGCCTTCGTGGTCTTCCCTGCCTCAGGGACCACTGCGGTCGGCGAGCGCCACGTAGTCGCGCGAAGGGGCCCCGACGTAGATCTGCCGCGGCCGCCCGATCTTGACGTCGCCCGAGCCATTCTGTTCCAACCAGTGGGCGATCCAGCCGGCGGTGCGCGCAAGCGCGAACATCACGGTGAACATCTCGACCGGGATCTTGAGCGCCTTGTAGATGATACCGGAGTAGAAATCGACGTTCGGATACAGCTTGCGCTCGATGAAGTAGTCATCCTTCAGCGCGACGTCCTCGAGTGCCATCGCCACTTCCAGCAACGGGTCGTGGATGCCGAGTTCGTTCAGCACCTTGTAGCACATCTCGCGGATGATCTTGGCGCGCGGATCGAAGTTCTTGTAAACGCGGTGGCCGAAGCCCATCAGCCGGAAGTTGTCGTTCTTGTCCTTGGCGCGCGCCACGGCCCTGGCAACCTGCGACTTGTCGCCGATCTCGTTCAGCATTTTCAGCACGGCCTCGTTGGCGCCACCATGCGCCGGCCCCCACAGCGCGGCGATGCCGGCGGCGATGCAGGCGATCGGGTTGGCGCCGGTGGATCCGACCAGACGCACGGTCGAGGTGGAAGCATTTTGTTCGTGGTCGGCGTGCAGGATGAACAGCAGGTCGAGCGCCTTGGCCGCGATCGGATTGACGTGGTACGGCTCGGCCGGCACGCTGAACATCATGTCCAGGAAGCGCGAGCAGTAATCGAGGTCGTTCTTGGGATAGACGTAGGGCTGGCCGACCGAGTGTTTGTAACAGGCCGCAGCGAGTGTCGGAATCTTCGCAATCAGGCGGATCGCCGTGATCATCCTGTGCTCCGGATTCTCGGGATCCAGCGAGTCGTGATAGAAGGCCGCGAGCGAGCCGGCAATACCGACCATCATCGCCATCGGATGCGCGTTGTAGTGGAAGCCGTTCATGAACAGCTTCAGCGACTCGTGAATCATCGTGTGATTGGTGACGTGATGCTCGAACTCGCGGAACTGCGCCGGCGAGGGCAGATCGCCGTTGATCAGCAGATAGGCCACCTCGATGAAACTCGAGTGCTGCGCCAGTTGCTCGATCGGGTAGCCACGGTACAGCAGCACGCCCGCATCCCCGTCGATGAAGGTGATCGCGCTCTTGGTCGAACAGGTGGAGACGAAACCCGGGTCGTAGGTGAACAGCCCGAGTTCCTTGTTGAGCTTGCCGATGTCGATGCCGGGATCGCCGAGCAGGCCGGAGATGATCGGCATTTCCGTGGACTTGCCAGTGCGCTTGTCGGTGATCTCGACGCTGTTCGACATGTTGAGGTGCTCCGGGCTCGGTTCGACGGGCCGGCCACTGGCGGCCGGCAAGTCCCCTACACTACCACCCCGCCTCGCGCGCAAGCGCGCGCGAGACCGGACACACGACCAATTGTTGACGACTCTCGAGACGGTCGTCGGTCGCTCGTTGGCGATTGCAGGAAAGTGCAGGATCGGCGCGAAAGCAGGAAAACCAAAAGCCCCGGCGCCTTGCGGCACCAGGGCTGGATGCGAACCGCTTCAGTCGGCGCGGAGGCGGCTGCCGACCACCGACAAACGCTACTTCTGGCCGTAGCGCTTGCGGAACTTGTCGACGCGACCGCCGGTGTCCACCGCCTTGTGCTTGCCGGTGTAGAAGGGGTGCGACTTGCTGGACACGTCGATCTTGATCAACGGGTATTCCTTGCCGTCCGTCCATTTGATCGTCTCTTTGGACTTCTTGGTGGACCGGGTCAGGAAGGCGAAGTCGGTGGTCACGTCCTGGAACACGACTTCAGCGTACTTCGGGTGGATGTCGGGCTTCATGTGGCGCCTCTCCTGGCGACTCGCAGCTAGCCGACGAGCATAGCACGGGATCTCCACAACGGGCAAAGTCTGCACAGGAGCCAATTCGGCCCCGGAAGACGCCAGGCGCTCACGATCGCCGGTGCGGTAACTGAATGAACCAGTGCTCGCATCGCCGGAATTCGCATGGCCAGCGATTTCAGGCCTTCGCGTATCGCGCCGACGCCCCCACCCAACGCCGCACCAGCGCTTCGGCGGCGCCAACATCTTGTTCCAGCAGCCGATCGGCGACTTCGCGGACGCGCGCGAGCCAGCCGGCATCCCGCGTCAGGTCGGCCACGCGAAAGGCAGTCGCACCGGTCTGGCGAGTGCCGAGCACTTCGCCCGGGCCGCGCAGTTCGAGGTCGCGTTCGGCGATCGCAAAGCCATCGCTGGTCCGACGCAACACGCTCAGACGCTCGTGTGCGGTCGTCGACAACGGCGGCTGGTAGAGCAGCACACAGCTCGATTCCTCGACTCCCCGGCCGACACGACCGCGCAACTGGTGCAACTGCGCGAGTCCGAGGCGTTCGGGATTCTCGACGATCATCAGACTCGCGCGCGGCACGTCGACGCCAACCTCGATCACGGTGGTCGCGACCAGCAGGTCGAGCTCGCCTGCGGCGAAGTCGCGCATCACATCTGCGCGCTCGCCGGCCTTTAGACGGCTGTGCACCAGACCGACCCGCAATCGTGGCAGGGCCGCGGTCAATTCGGAGGCGGTCTTGGCGGCAGCCTCTGCCTCGATTTCCTCGGATTCATCGATCAGCGTGCACACCCAATAGGCCTGGCGTCCGCCGGCGCAGGCGTCGACGATGCGCTGCACCACTTCATCGCGGCGCGCACGACTGACCGCGACCGTCTGCACTGGCTTGCGCCCTGGCGGCAGCTCGTCGATCACCGAGACATCGAGGTCGGCGAATTCGGTCATCGCCAGGGTACGTGGGATCGGAGTCGCGGTCATCACCAATTGATGCGGCCGCAGCACGCCGCCTTTCTGCGCAAACGCCAGGCGCTGGTCGACGCCGAAGCGGTGCTGCTCGTCGATGATCGCAAGACCAAGCGCACGGAAGCACACCGCCTCCTGCATCAGTGCGTGCGTGCCGACCGCCCACGGCGCCCCCTCGGCGAGCCTGGTCAGCGCCCTGGCGCGCACCTTGCCCTGGATCCGCGAGGACAGCCAGACGCCCTCGATGCCCAGGGGAGCGAACCAACGCTCGAAACTGCGTCGATGCTGCTCTGCGAGCAGTTCGGTCGGCGCCATCACCGCGGCCTGCATGCCGCTTTCGATTGCGGCCAGCGCGGCGAGTGCGGCGACAATGGTCTTGCCGGAGCCAACGTCGCCCTGCAGGAGGCGCAGCATCGGTGCGCTGCGCCCGAGGTCGGCGTCGATCTCGGCGAGCACGCGCACCTGTGCGCCGGTCAGCGTGAAGGGCAGCGTCGCCAGCAGTTGCCGGCGCAGTCGTCCGGAAGCCCGCAGCACCGGCGAGCGCTCGCTGCGCACGCGCTGGCGCACCAGCCGCAGGCTCAAGTGGTGCGCCAGCAGCTCCTCGAAGGCGAGCCGGGCGCGCGCCGGATGCACGCCGCTGGTGATCGCCTCCAACTCGCGGCGATCGCGCGGACGATGCAGACTGCGGATCGCGTCGGCGAGGCACGGCCACTGCCGCGGCAACAGCCCCGCCAGCAGGCCGTCGTCGCCCTCCGGCAGTCGCTCCAGCGCGAGTTCGACTGCGCGTTGCAGGCGTGCGTTGCCCAGCCCCTCCGTCTGCGGATAGACCGGTCGCAGGCTGTCCTCGACCACCGGCTGTTCGTCGGCGCCGAGCACACGGTAGCGCGGATGCACCAGCTCCAGCGAGTAGCCGCCCGCGCGCGGTTTGCCGTACACCAGCACGCGCGCACCGGCTTTCAGCTGGTCAGCCTGCGCCTGCTTGAAGTGGAAGAAGCGCAGCAGCACGCGGCCGCTGCCGTCGCCGAGCGACACCAACAGGGCGCGCCGGCGGCGGAAACCGACCTCGGAGTGGTCGACCGTGGCCACGAACTGGGCCGGCACGCCGGCGCGCAGCTCGCCGACGCGCAGGATCCCGGTGCGATCCTCGTGGCGCAGCGGAAAGTGGAACCAGAGGTCGACCAGGGTGCGGAAACCGGCCTTCTCCAGCGCCGCGAGCAGGCTCTTGCCGAGCCCCGTCAGTACCGACAGTGGCTGCGCGGCGGCGTTCGCGAAGGCATCGTCCTGCGCCACCGGCAGCTCAGCCGAGCACCATCACCGCGTCCATCTCCACCCGCGCGCCGCGCGGCAAGGCAGCCACGCCGATCGCCGCGCGCGCCGGGAAGGGCTCGTGGAAATGGCGGCCCATGACCTCGTTGACGACCGGAAAGTTCGCCATGTCGGTCAGGAACACGTTCAGCTTGATGATGTCGGCGAGGCTGCCACCGGCGGCCTTGCAGACCGCCGCGAGATTGCCGAACACGCGCTCGACCTCGGCCCCGATGCTGGCGTTGTCGAGCTGCATGGTGGCCGGATCGAGCGGGATCTGGCCAGACAGGTAGATGGTGTCGCCGACCCGCACCGCCTGCGAGTAGGTACCGATCGCGGCGGGAGCGTCGGGGGTGCGGATGATTTCGCGCTGCATGGGGCCTTGCCGGATGCCCGGGAGTGGCGGGCTTCGATGTGAGTCTAGTTCGGTTGTGGGTTGTGGGGTCGGAAAGAGCGGCCGTCGGGACGGCGCCCCTCCAAAGACTGCTGCGCTCCTGGAGGGCGGCGTCCCCGCACCGCCGCTCTTGCTGCCCACGCCCCACCACCAGGAACCCGCTCTACGACTGCTGCCGATGCACCACCAGCACCACATCGGCGCGACGCACACGCTTCATCACTTCGGCGAGATGCTCACGGTTGCGGACCTCGATGGTGAACAACAGCGAGGCGCTGTGGGCATCGCGCTCCAGGTACTCGACGTTCTCGATGTTCGAGTTCGCTGCGGCGATCGCAGCCGCGACCGTGGCGAGCACGCCGGGTCGGTTGGCGACTTCGATGCGCAGTTGCACGCGGTAGTCACCGCTCACTTCGGCATCCCAGTCGACGCGCACGACACGTTCGGGCTGCTTGCGCATCTCGATGACGTTCGGACAAGTGGTCTGGTGTACCACCAACCCCTTGCCGGCGGACAGGAAGCCGATGATCGGGTCGCCCGGGATCGGCATGCAGCAATTGCCGAAGCTGAGCACGCCGCGCTCGCTGCCGGAAATACGCACCACCTGATCGCGCGGCGACGCACCGCTCCCACCGTCGCCGCGCCACAACTGGCGCGCCACCAGTGCCGGCATGCGGGCGCCCAGCGCGATATCGGCGAGCAGTTCCTCCAGCCGCCGCAGCCGGTTCTCCTCAAGGTAGGCGTGCAGCGCGGCCTCCGGCACCGCATCCAGGGTGCCCCCGAGATCGGCGAGCGCGCGCCCGAGCATGCGGTGACCGAGCGCGACCGCATCCTCGTGCTGCAAATGCTTGAGATAGTGACGGATGGCGGTGCGCGCCTTGCTGCTGACCACGAACTCCAGCCACTGCGGCTGCGGCGCCGCGCTCGGCGCGGTGACGATCTCGACGGTCTGCCCGGACACCAGGCGCGTGCGCAGCGGGCGCAGTGCGCGGTCGATGCGCGCAGCGACCGCGTGATCGCCGACATCGGTATGCACTGCATAGGCGAAGTCGATCGCGCAGGCGTTGCGCGGCAGCGCCAGGATGCGGCCCTTGGGCGTGAACAGGTAGACCTCATCGGGAAACAGGTCGACCTTGACGTTCTCCAGAAACTCGATCGAACTGCCGGCCTGGCGCTGGCTGTCGAGCAGGCCCTGGAGCCATTCGCGCGCCCGCATCTGCGCGTTGTTCGCAGGGCTCGCTTCGGATTTGTAGACCCAGTGGGCGGCGACCCCGCGCTCGGCGACGATGTCCATGTCCTCGGTGCGGATCTGCACCTCGATCGGCGCGCCGGCCGGCCCGAACAGCACCGTGTGCAGCGACTGGTAGCCGTTCGCTTTGGGAATTGCGATGTAGTCCTTGAAGCGGTTCTCGAGCGGTTTGTACATCCCGTGCGCGGTGCCCAGCGCCCGGTAGCACTCACCGACGGTCGCAACGATCACACGCACGCCGTAGACGTCCATGACCTCGGCGAAGGTCTTGTGGTCGCCGCGCATCTTGCGATAAATGCTGTACGGACTCTTGATGCGACTGACGATGCGCGCCTGCAAGCCGTCCTCGCGCAGGCGCTGTGCGAGCGCCTGCTCGATCTTGCCCATGATTTCGCGGCGGTTGCCGATCATCGCCTTGATGCGCGCGCCGATCACCGCGTGACGACGCGGATGCAGCACGCGGAAGCCGAGCTCCTGCAGCTCGCTCTTGAGCTTGTTCATCCCCAACCGCTGGGCGATCGGGGCATAGACGTCGAGCGTCTCGCGAGCGATCCGGCGGCGGCCGTCCGCGCTCATCGACTCCAGCGTGCGCATGTTGTGCAGACGATCGGCGAGCTTGATCAGGATGACTCGCAAATCGCGCGCCATCGCCAGCAACATCTTGCGGAAACTCTCGGCGGTGGCGGTCTCGCGCGAGGCGAACTGCACCTTGTCGAGCTTGGTCACGCCGTCGACCAGGTCCGCCACGGTCTCGCCGAAGTCGGCGAGCAGGGTGTTCTTGGTGACCGAGGTGTCCTCGATGGTGTCGTGCAGGATCGCCGCCTGCAGGGTCTCGGCGTCGAGGTGCATCTCGGCGAGGATGCGCGCCACCGCCACCGGGTGGGTGATGTAGGGATCGCCGCTCTTGCGATTCTGCCCGCGGTGGGCACGCTCGCTGAACGCAAAAGCTCTTTCGACCTGGCGCACCTGCTCGGCGGAAAGATAGTTCTCCAGCAATTGCCGCAGTTCGAGCATGAAGTGCGGCAACATCTCCTGCTGCGCCGCGGGCGTGGCAGGAGCGGATGCGGCGGGCGTCAGCGCATTCACGGCTGCGACCGCCCGAACCGGCTCAAAGGTCGTCGTCGCCCTTGCCGAGACCATCGTCGAGTTCGGCGGCAGCCCACTCCATGGCCTGGCGCTCGGCTGCCTCGCGCTCGCGCTTCTCGACCTCGGCGAGCAACTGGTTGGTGATCTGGCCGGTGGCGATCTCGCGCAGCGCGATCACGGTCGGCTTGTCGTCGTCTTCGGGCACCAGCACATCGGCCCCGCGAGCCACCTGGCGGGCGCGCTTGCTGGCCATCAGCACCAGCTCGAAACGGTTGTCGACCACCTTCAGGCAGTCCTCGACGGTAATGCGGGCCATGGCGGCACCTCGGGCTAAATGCGGACGAACCCCGGATTGTAGCCTGCGAGACATCGAACTGGGTAGACGCAGTTCGGAGACCCTTCAAGCGGCCGGTCGCGGCGCACGCGACGCTCCTACATGCGGGTGGTGGGTGCCTCCAGCACGATCGCACCGGGAAACATCTCCGCTGCGCGCTCGGGCAGGATGCGCCCACGCGATTCGCACCAGGCGTAGGCGAGACCGGGCTCGATACACGCGGGATCGCCGGCGAGGCGGCGCACCTCGAACAGCACGCGCACCAACTCGGCGAAGGCCTGCGCGAGCCGACGGAACAAGGTCTCCAGGCCGCCGCTGGCGCAGTCGCCGAGATGGCGGTAGGCCTCGCTGCCGATGTCCTGGAAATAACTCAACGACACCCTCCGGTGCTGCGCCTGCTGCGGGTACAGCCCGGCGATCAGCAGACAACCGTCGCCGACGTCGCGCAACCCCTGTTCGCGGCGTCGGCCGCTCGCGAGCAGCGTGTCCAGCCACTCGAAGGCGATGGTGCGGTCGCCCAATTGCGCGTCGCGCTGATGGCGCATCAGCGTGAACACGAGATAACTCTCGAGTTCGTCACCGAGACAGCGCGCGGCACGTTGCTCGGCGTCGCGCACGAGCGAGTGCCACAGAGCGGTCTGACTGTCGTCGGTACGGATGGCTTCGGCTGGCTGCATGCGAACTCCTCCTGGGCGGCGTGGGCAGACCATCCGCCGACCGGGCGGTCGTCGTGGACATGCGCTGCCGAGTTGTCGAAGGCGGTTCGCCGGAGGCGCTGGCGCCAGTGTGCAAATCCACGCCCGGGCGGTCAATCGGGAACCGGCCGCGGGTGCAACTTCGCGAGGATTGCGGTCGACGGGCTCGGGCTGGGTTAGCCTCGCCTTTCCTTCCTCGCCGGAGAACCGCCATGAACCTGCTGCGCGCCCTGTTGCCGTCGATGATGCTGGCCTCCGCGGCCGCCCACGCCGAATTGGTCGAGACCCAACTGCCGTTCGTGGTCGGCGACAGCGAATTCGCGAGCGTACTGATCCACGACTCCGCGAAGCCGGCCTCGCGCGCGATCCTGCTCACCCCGAACTGGATGGGCATTGACGCGGCCAACCTGAAGCAGGCGCGACTGGTTGCCGGGATGGGCTACACGGTTTACGTGGTCGACATGTACGGCAAGGACATCCGCCCGGCCAATACCGACGAGGCCGGCAAGGCGGCCGGGGCGGTCAAGGGCGATCCGTCGGCGCTGCGCGCGCGCATCCGCCAGGCGCTGGCCACGCTGCTGGCTCAGGAGCACGCCAAAGTCGACCCCAGGCGCGTCGGCGCGATCGGCTTCTGCTTCGGCGGCACGGTGGCGCTGGAACTGGCGCGCAGCGGTGCGCCGATCGCCGCCGTGGTGTCCTTTCACGGCGGCCTTGCGACCACCCAGCCGGCCAGCGCCGACACCCTGAAGGCCAAGGTGCTGGTGCTGCACGGCGCCGACGACCCCTGGGTGCCACCCGCTGAAGTCGAAGCGCTGCAATCGGAAATGCGCGCCGCGCGGGCGGACTGGCAACTGGTCAGCTTCGGCAACGCCGTGCATTCCTTCACCGACGTCGACGCCAGGCTGGCTGGCCAGGCGCAGTACAACGCGGTCGTGGCAGGGCGCGCCTACGCGATGATGAACGACTTCTTCAACGAGACCCTGGGCGCGCCCTGAGCCTGCACGCCGCCGCGATGTGCGAAAGCCGAACGCCGCTCAGCGAGCGCCAGCCTGCCGCAGCAGCGCATGCGCCCGCTCGGACCACGCCGGATCGGCGGCGTCGGCGCGCGCAAACACATCGAGGGCAGCCTGCGCATGGCGCGCCGCCGCGGGTGCGTCGCCCGCCGCCAGCGCGACTTCGGCGACGCCCAGGTGCACATGCCCACGACCAACGTAGTCCGGCGCGAAGGCCTTTTCCGCCAGCGCCAGCGCGCGCGCCGCATCGGCGCGCGCGCGCTCGACCTGGCCAAGGCCGGCACGCAGGCGCGCAGCATTGATCAACGGTCCGGCGAGGTCGCCGTGGTCGGCGCCGAAGGCCTGCTCGCGCAGCGCGATCGCGCGCTCGAACAGCGCCAGCGCCTGCTGCGGACGCTGCCGGTCGCGATAGACGAGCGCGAAATTGTTCAGCGCCACCGCGAGCGCCACGGTCTTCTGCGGCAATGCCTGCTCCAGCGCGGCGATCGCATCGCGGTAGGCCACTTCGGACTCGTCCAGCCGGCCGACGCCCTGCAAGGCGCTGCCGAGGTTCTCCAGGCGCGCGCCGAGCACGCCGGCGTCGAGCGCCAGCGCGCGCGCATTCGCGACCGCCGATTCGGCCAGCGGGATCGCCGCCTCGAAGCGCCCGAGGTCGTTCATCAGCGCGGCGAGGTCGTTCTCGACCTCGCCGGCGTCGTGCTGGCGACCGGGGTCGGCTGCGTACGCGGCAAGCGCGGCGCGATAGAGGCGCTCGGCCGCGTCGGTGCGCCCGCGCGTCCATTCCAGCAGCGCCTGCGCCTGCAACACCTCGGCATGGCCGGCGCTGCCGGGGGCGCGCAACGCGAGCGCGCGTTCGAGTTGCGCCTGGGCCTCGTCGAGCTGCATCAGGCTGGTGTAGGCCAGGCCAATGCCGAGGCGCACGTCGGCCTCGCTGTCGGGCTGGTCGACGAAGTGCTCGGGGATGCGCTGCACGGCCTGGTCGATGGCCTGGCGCAGGGTCGGCTCGCGGCCGCTCGCGACCGGATTGGCGTCGGTGATCAAGGCCATCAGGAAGCGGCTCGAAGCCTCGGCGCGCGCCGCCTGCGCGCTGGCCACGCGCGCCTGCTGCGCGGCGATCGCCAGACCGAGCGCGAGCGCCAGCAGGGCCGCGCTGGCGGAGGCCACCGCCAGCCGGTTGCGGCGCACGAACAAGCGCGCGCGGTACCAGGCATCGCCGCTGCGCGCCTCCACCGGGCGCAGTTCCAGCCAGCGCCGCAAGTCTTCGGCGAAGGCGCCAGCGCTGCGGTAGCGGCGGTCCACGTCGGCCGCGAGCGCCTTCAGCAGCACGCGGTCGAGGTCGCCCGCGAGGCTGCGCCTCCAACCCGGCAGCTCGCGCGGAGCCAGCGCCAGCGCGCCGCCGTCAAGGGCATTCGACGGCCGCGTCGGCACTGCGGTGCGCAGCAGCGCCTCGCGCTCGGCCAGGCTGCGCTGGCCGAAGTCGAATGGCAGGCGCCCGGTCAGCAGCTCGTGCAGCAGCAATCCGGCCGAATAGACGTCCGAGGCGATCGTCAGCGCGCGCCCGGCGAGTTGCTCGGGACTGGCGTACTGCGGCGTCAGCGGGCCGCTACCGGTGGCGGTCAGCGCGGCGCCGGTGTCGGCCAGCGACTTGGCGATCCCGAAGTCGAGCAGGCGCGCCTGGCCCTGGGCGTCGACCAGCACATTCCCGGGCTTGATGTCGCGGTGCAGGATGAGCGCGCGGTGGGCGGCGTCGATCGCGTCCAGCACTTGCAGGAACAGGCGCACGCGCGCGCCGACGCCGAGCGCGCGCTGGCGGCACCACTGGTCGATCGCCAGGCCGTCGATGTGTTCCATGACCACCCACGGCCGGCCGTCGGCGGCGGTGCCGCCGTCGATCACGCGCGCGATGTGCGGATGCTCGAGTTGCGCGAGGAAGCGGCGCTCGGCGTGGAAGCGCGCGACCAGCTCGGGGCTGTGCAGGCCGCTCGCGAGCAGCTTCAGCGCGCCGCGCTGGACGAAGCCTGCCTGCTCGCGCTCGACCGCGTGGACTTCGCCCATGCCGCCGGCGCCAAGCCGGCGCAGCAGTCGCCAGCCGCCGATTTCGGCCGGCAGCTCGCGCGAAGTCGAGGGTTCCAGCAGGCCGTCGTCGACCGCGTGCGCGCGCAGCAGGCGCAGGGCGTCGTCGAGCACGGCGCCCTCGCCGGCCTGCGCGCGCAGGAAGGCCTCGCGATCCGGCGGCGGTCGCGTCAAGGCCTGCTCGAACAGGGCGAGTGCGCGCGCGTCCATCAGCCGCCGAGCTGTACCCGCAGGAAGCTGCGCGCAACCTCCCAGTCGCGATGCGCGGTCATCCGCGAGACCCCGAGCAGCTCGGCGATCTCGCCCATCTCGAGCCCGGCGAAATAGCGAAGTTCGACCACCCGCGCCTTGCGCTCGTCCATCGATTCCAGTTGCTGCAGCGCCTGCTCGAGCGCCAGCGCGTCGATCCCGTCGACCGGCGTCGCGGCATCGGCGAGCGCCGCCAGCGACAGCGCGCCCGCACCGCCACCGCGCTTGTCGGCGTCGCGCCGGCGCGCATGGTCGATGAGCACCTGGCGCATGCGCCGCGCGGCCAGCGCGTAGAACTGCGCACGGTCCGCCGCCTCCAGCGCCTGCTCGCCGGCCAGCCGCAGCCAGGCCTCGTGGATCAGCGCGGTCGGGGTCAGCGAGTGCCCGGCGCGTTCGCCGCGCATCTGGCGCTCGGCCAGCGCGTGCAGTGCCTCGTAGACCAGCGGCGCGAGCGCCGCGTCTGCGGCCGGATCGCCGGCGGCGCGACGTCTCAACAATTGCGTGATCGGGCCTTGGACCATGCCGCGATTCTGCCGCAGTCATGCACCGGGAGCGCGCGCAGCGACCCGGCGACCGCTCCTGCCGGGCTTGCGGGTCCACACGGCCGCCGTCGACCTGGCGCCCCCGGGAGTGGAGCAGGATTCAGCGTCCCGATTGACCGAGGTCAGGGCCGCGGCGCGCCCCGGTCGCCCAGACTTCGGTCCGCCACGTCCAACTCACGGGGTCACCCGATGAAACCGCTGATTCCCATTCTGGCCCTCGCGGTCCTTTCCGCTTGCAAACCACAGGATCCGGCACCGCTGCCACCCCAGGTCGGCACCAAGGCCCCGCCACCTGCGGCGGCTCCGGCGGCGCCTCCCGTGAGCACCACGGCGGATGCACCGCCCGCCGACGCGACGACACCGGTGACCACCGACGGCGCAGCCCCAGCCAATGCAACGGCCGCCACGACCGATGCCGCCTCAACCGCTCCGGCACCCGCTGCCATCGATGGCGCCGCGATCTACCAGCAAACCTGCGCCACCTGTCACGCCACCGGTCTCGCCGGTGCGCCAAAGCCCGGAGATACCGCCGACTGGGCCCCGCGCATCGCGCAGGGCGAGGCAGTGCTGCTGCAACACGCGCTCGCAGGCTACACCGGCAAGAAAGGCGTGATGCCGCCCAAGGGTGGATTCATGCATCTGAGCGAAGAACAGATTCGCGCAGTGATCGCGCACATGACCGCCACGCCCTGAGAATGCGATCGGCCGGCCGCGATGCCGGTCCACGCGCGCGCCGGCCTGACTGCGGTCAAGGCGGCGCGTGGCGCGGTCGGGAAGGATGTCGCTCCCCCCGGAACGGATAGTCAGATGAGTCAGTCCCTGCTCGACCGCGCCCGCGAGGCGCTCTCGCCCCACGACCCCGCTGCCACGGTCGAACTGGCCGATGGCGCGCTGCGCGTGGCCTCGGTATTGCCCGCCAGCACGGTCGTCGGCCTGCTGCGCGCGGCGGCCATCCCCACCGCCGAGTCCGAGCGCGGCGACTGTTGCGGCGGCTGTTGTGGAGGCGCTTCGCGCCAGGCCTGACGGCGTCAGTCGGCGGTATCGGTGCGCGCGAGCAGGTCGCGCACCTCCGCCTGCAGCGCCTGCCAGGCGCTCTCGAACTGGCCTGCGTGCGGTTGCACGTGCGTCCACCGCCGCAACCGCGCCAGCACTTCCTGCTGTTGCTCCCAGAGACGCAGGTAGTCGGCCGCCTGCACCAGCTCGACCTTGCGATCCTGGCAGACGCCGATGCAGGGCTGTGGCGCATCCACGCGACCGCAGCCGATGCATTGCCAGCCAACGATGGTCTCGGCGAGGCTCATCGGCGCACACCGAAGCCGGGATCGTCGAAGCGCTGCGGGTACAACACCAGAGACTGTCGCAGGCTTTGCCACGCCGCGTCGTCGGCCGCATCCTTGCGCAGACCGTCCGCCCCCTGGAGCAGCAGCGCAAGCACGCCATGCAGCGCGGCATCGGCGTCGGCTTCCAGCCGGCATTCCGCGAACAATCTTTTGACTTCCGCGTGGATCGCGTCGGCCAGCAGACCGGCTGCCCTCGCATCTCCCGGACGCGGCGCATCCAGCAAACCCTTGACGCGCAGCATCCCCGCGCGCAGTGCCGCGTCGGTCGCGTACGGGTGTACGGCCGTATCCAAAGCCGCTTCGTGTTGCGCGTGCGCATGCCTGTGCACTTCCTCGGCGAATGCCGGAAAGAGCGCCAATCGCAGTAGCGCCACGCCGCAGATCATTGCCCGCATAGTCGTCCTCGCTCCAAACCCATCCACACACAGCCGAAGCCTGCCAGATGCAGTCCGTGCGGTGCATGTCGGCGATCAAGCCCGTGACCGGTGGGGCGAACGCCGGACCCGCCACTCATGCGCCACCGGAGGCGCGCACCTTGCCTTTGCAGCGCGGTCAGCGCGCGAATTCGCGAAACATCCGGTCGAGGTCCACGTTGCCGCCCGAGAGAACAAGGCCGACGCGCTTGCCGGCGAAGTGCCGCGGATGACGCAGAACCGCCGCCAGCGTGATCGCGGCGCTCGGCTCGACGACGATCTTGAGACGTTCGAAGATCAGACGCATCGCGGCCAGGGTTTCGCAATCGGGAACGCCGAGGATCTGCGCACCGCAGGCGCGCAGGATCGCGAAGTTCCGGGCACCGAGGTCCGCGCGCAGGCCGTCGCAGATGGTGTCGACGCGGGCATTGCCCTGCAACTGGCCACACGCGAAGCTGCGCAGCGCATCGTCGGCGCCCTCGGGCTCGGCGCCAAATATCTCGACCGTCGGACACAGCGCGCGCGCGGCCAGCGCGTTACCCGCGAGCAATCCGCCGCCACTGATCGGAGCCACCAGGGCGTCGATGCGACCGATCTCGTCGATCAGTTCGAGGCTGGCGGTGCCCTGCCCGGCGATCACCTGCGGATGGGCGTAGGGATGCACCTCGACCGCGCCGGTGCGCGCGACCAGTGCGGCGAGGCTGGCCACGCGCGCGGCGTTGGTCGGCTCGCAGAACTCGACCTGCGCGCCCAGCCGGCGCACAGACTCCACCTTTACCCGCACCGTGTCCTCCGGCATCACCACCTGCGCGGGGATGCCACGAAGTTGGGCAGCGAGGGCGAGCGCCGCGGCGTGATTGCCGGAAGAATGGGTGGCCACGCCGCGCGCGGCGTCGGCGTCGTCGAGGGCAAACACCGCATTGCAGGCGCCACGGAACTTGAAGGCGCCGATGCGCTGGAAGTTCTCGCACTTGAAGTGGATGTCGGCGCCGGCGTGCGCGTTCAGACTGCGACTGCGCAGCACCGGCGTGCGCGTCGCGTACGGTGCGATGCGTTCGGCAGCGCGGCGGATCTCATCGAACGTCGGGGCGGGAAAATCGACCAAAAAGAATCCGAACGAAAGGCAACGCCCGACACTGGGCCGGGCATCGCGTCGAAACGCGCAAAAACTCAGCCGCCCGCGGCAACCGGCGCTGCGGTTCGAGCCGATGCCTGTGGCGCACTGCCATCGGCCGGCGGTGCGAGCGGATCCACCGGCGGAAGCCCCAGCGGCAGGAACACGCGGGTGACTTCGACCATCATCGGCTCCTCGTCCGCGGCAGCGGCCGCAGCTTCGCCTCCTGCGGTCGCGCCGGCGTCGACAGCCGCCAGTTCGCCCGTCGGTGCCTTGGGCGCTTCGCGATCCGGCAGGAATTCCTCGATCGGCTTGGCCATCGGATCGAAGGCCAGGCCGTGCACGGTGGCGTAGGCCTGCAGCTTCTCAAAGGTGACGTTGCTCTTGCGGCGCTCGCCCACGTGTTCGGCCACCAGAACCTCGCCGCCGAAGGTGGTGACCGCCTCGATCCCCTCGCGCATCGGCACGTCGTTGCGATCCACCGGCAGCGTCACCGTGTAGCCGAGGCGATAACGCTCCTTCAGCGTGACCTGCACCTGCGCCGGGCCGGTCACATTGAGCTTGTTGCGCTCGCGGAAGGCCTGCAGGGTCTTCATGGTATCGGCGACGCCGGCATTGAGGTCGGGGAATTCGGTGGAGGAATAGACCTCGACCATACCGGGGAGCTTGAGCGCCGGACCGGCGACCATCGGCTGCCTGGTGATTGCGATGTCGCTGTAGTCGCGTGCATAGGCGCTGGATTCGATCAGCGCTTTCAGACGCATCAGCCCGTACTGGTAGTCGCCGCCCAGGTCCGAGTCCAGGTACTTGCCCTTGATGCGCTCGATCGGGTTGCCGCCGAGCTCGACGTCGTACATCCAGGTCACCTTGACGCCGAGGTCGGTGCTGCCGATGTCGAAGGTGACGGTGCCGGTGCGGCCGTTGGTGACGCGCTGGATCATCTTGACGATCGAGGTCGGCGTGCTCTCGATGATCTCGAACTGACCGGCACCAACCTCGCGCTTGCCGGAATACGTCATCAGTGCGCCCTGACCGATCTCCGGCCCCTCGAAGCTGTAGTTCGCGGCCGGGTCCTTCTTGGCCCAGGGCGACCACTCGTTGAAGCGCTTGAAGCTGTTCAGCACGTCGAACACATGGCTGGGCGGCCGTTCGATGATGATCGAGCGCTCCACATGGCCGTGGCCACCGCCGGGCAGGAACAGCCCGATCAACAGCAGGACCACGATCGTGGCCACAATCGCGAGCGCCAATTCAATCAAAGCACGCATCAGTCACGTCTCCCGAAACGGGTACCCGCCAGACAAGGCGCGGAATGTTAATCGTTCTATGGCGCGTGCGCCACGCGTTCCGCGCGGCGCCGCAGCCGACCGGGCTCAGGTCTGGTCGACCAATTCCTGGTACGCGTCGGGATCGAGCAGTTCCTCGTACTCGGTCGCATCATCTGGACGCAGCACGAAGATCCAGCCCTCGCCGAAGGCGTCCTCGTTGACCGTTTCCGGCTTGTCGGCGAGCGCCTGGTTCACGCGCACGACGGTCCCCGTCATCGGCGAGTAGACGTCCGAGGCCGCCTTGACGGACTCCACCACCGCGCAGCCGCTACCGGCCTCGACGCGGTCGCCCACGCTCGGCAACTCCACGTACACCAGATCCCCCAACAGACCCTGCGCGTGGTCGGAGATTCCGACCGTCACCGTGCCATCGCCCTCCTTGCGCGCCCACTCGTGAGACTTCATGAACCTGAGGTCGCCGGGGATTTCGCTCATGGCTGTGGAGATGCGCTGGAAGGGGGTGTCAGGATAACAAAGCGGATGTTCGTGTTGCTTGCACGTGTTGGCGTCGTGTCGGGCCGCCAGCGACTCGCACCCGGCCGTGACCGACACCGGCCCTCCGCCCCCGTTCCTCACACCGCCTTGCCCTCGCGGACGAACACCGGCTTGACCAGACGCACCGGCACCAGCTTGCCGCGAATGTCGACTTGCGCGCTGGCGTCGGTGGCGGCCGCGGCGGGCACGCGAGCGAGGGCGATCGCCTTGCCGAGAGTGGGCGAGAAAGTCCCGGACAGGATTTCGCCGTCGCCCGCGGCGGTCAGTACACGCTGGCCGTGCCGGAGCACACCCTTCTCGTCCATCACCAGCCCCACGAGCACGCGGGCGACGCCGGCGGCGCGTTGCGCTTCCAGTGCGGCACGGCCAATGAACACGCGCCCGGGCGGATCGAAGGCCACGGTCCACGCGAGGTTGGCCTCGAGCGGACTGGTGTCTTCGTCCATGTCCTGGCCGTAGAGGTTCATGCCGGCCTCGAGACGCAGGGTGTCGCGCGCGCCCAGGCCGCAGGGCCGGACTCCGGCGTCCAGCAACGCATTCCAGAAGGCGGGCACGCGATCCGACTGGACCACGATCTCGTAGCCATCCTCGCCGGTGTAACCGGTGCGGGCGATGAACAGGCCATCGGACTCCACCGCCGCAAAGCGGCTCAGCGCGGCGGCCGCCGCCCGCCCATCGGCAGACAGCAGGGACTCGACCGCGGCGCGTGCCCGAGGCCCCTGCACGGCCACCATTGCGAGTTCGCTGCGCTCGGCGACACCGACCTCGAAGGCCGATGCCTGCGCCCGGATCCACGCGAGGTCCTTGGCGCGCGTGGCGGCGTTGACGATCAGGCGGAAACCGTCCTCACGCAGAAAGTAGACGATCAGGTCGTCGATCACCCCGCCGCGCTCGTTGAGCATGCAGGTGTACAGCGCCTTGCCGCCAACCTTGAGCTTGTCCACGTTGTTGGCCAGCAGCATTCGCAGGAATTCCCTGCAACGCGCGCCCGAGAGGTCGACCACGGTCATGTGCGAGACATCGAACATGCCCGCCGCGCGTCGCACGATGTGGTGTTCATCGATCTGCGAGCCATAGTGCAGCGGCATGTCCCAGCCGCCGAAATCGACCATCTTGGCGCCCAGCTCGCGATGACGGACGTTCAGCGGGGTCTGTTGCAGGGTCATGAAGGGCTCCTGGGCGGCAAGGCGAGCCGCGGATGATAACGTCGCCGGATCGAGGCGGCGGGCGCAGAAGGCCCGCGGCGACGGATCCCCGGCTCGCGGCTCCGCTCCGGTGCTCGCCGAAGATCGGATACCGGCAAGCTGCCGGTTGTCCATGACCTGTCACCCACGACGGCGACGCACCCGATCCGGGAACATCGCAGCTCGCAATCCGGAGATCCGCCGCTGGATATCCTGCTCTACCTCCTCGCCGCGCTGCTGGTGATCGCTGGCATCGCCGGCTCGGTTGTACCGGCGCTGCCGGGCCTGCCGCTGGTGTTCGCAGGCCTGTTCCTCGCGGCCTGGCTGGGCGACTTCCAGCAGGTGGGCTGGCTCGCGCTGGGACTACTTGGTGGACTCATGCTGCTGGCGCTGGCGGTCGACCTCGTGGCTTCGCTGTTGGGCACGAGGCGGTTCGGTGCGAGCGGCCTGGCCGTGCTCGGCGCCGCCGTCGGCACCGTCGTCGGCCTGTTCTTCGGCCTACCCGGCCTGCTGCTCGGACCCTTTGTCGGCGCCCTCGGCGGCGAACTGCTGGCCGGACGCGGCTTCGAGCAAGCCGCGCGGGCCGGCGTCGGTGCCTGGCTGGGCTTCCTGATCGGCACGCTGGCCAAGCTCGCGCTCGCCTTCAGCATGCTCGGGGTTTACCTGCTCGCCTGGCTGCTGCCCTGATTGGCCGGCCCAAACGCCGGGCCAGACTTTACACGCGCGGATCGCCACCACGGGTAGAGTGGTCTCCTGGAACAAGCAGGAGAATCCCATGCACGCCCTGGTCCTGGTCGGACTGCTCGCCGCCACCGCGGCCGAACCGGTGGCCGTCGACGTCACCACCCACCCGCTCACGGCCGGTCCGGTGCAGAAGGATGCGCGCCCGACCACCGACCTCGTGCCGCGCGCGCAGCACGCGATGCGCGCGCACCTCGACTCGCGCGGCCAGCTGCAATACCAGTGCGAGGCGACGGAAGCCATGCCCGACCTGCGCTTCGAACGCCGCGTCATGAACAGGGAGCGCTAGGATGCGTGCCCTCGCCGCCCTGCTGCTGCTCGCTTCCGCCGGCGCGCACGCGCAATCGACCGGACTCACGCCCGGTCAGAGCGCGTCCTTCACCCTGCCGGCCAACGCCTACACCACCGGCCTGCATTTTGACGTGCCGGCCGGCGTGACCTCCTTCAAGGTGGAGCTGGAGAGCGACACCCCGAATGTCGATCTCGACCTCTTCCTGCGCTACGGCAACGCCTTTTCGAGCCAGAGCGCCTATGGCCGACCGATGAGCTTCGAGGCGTTGCAGGCACAGGCCCAGTACTACGCGGTCAGCGGCGGCGACGAAGAAGCCATCGCCATTGGTCGCTCCAACTACCGTCCGGTGCGCGCGGGCCGCTGGCACTTGGCGGCGCTGAACTTCGCGAGCGTTGCCGCGGTTTCACGCATCAAGGTCGAGTACGGCAGCGGCGAACCGACCCCATTGCAGTTCGACGTGCATTTCGACCAGGCGAGCGCCGAATGCGACGTCGCGCCGTGGAACGACTCCACACCGGCGACACCGGTCGGCGGCAACCCGGGCACGACGCTCGGCCAGCAGCGCCGCAATGCGATGCTGGAGGCGCTGCGCCAGCTCGCGACCGGTCTCGACAGCCAGGTTCCGATCACTGTGCGCGCCTGCTGGGACGCGCTGGAAGCGCAGGCGAATTCGGCCACGCTGGCCGGCGCTGCACCGGATGACTTCGTCATCGACGATCGCAGCCTGGTGTTCACCGGCGGCGCTACCCTGCCGCAGGCCGCCTACCTGCCGGACAAGTACGCCTTCTATTCGGCTGCGCCCGCGGCGCGCCTCGGCGGTACGCGCGCGTGCAGTCTGCGCGGCGGCAGTTGCGAGGGCGTCACCGACATGACCATCACCTACAACCGACGCATCGGCGAACCGGGTGTGCTCGGCGGCCAGCGCTTCTATCTCGGCTACGACACCGCACCGGCCGGCACGATCGACTTCGTCGGCGTCTCGGTGCACGAGCTCGGGCATGGCCTGGGCTTCCTGTCGCTGGTGCGCACCACCGGCACGGTCGGCGCCAAGCCGGTCGGCCGCGACGACATCTACGGCCGCCAGGTGGTCGATAACCGCCAGTCCCCCTACCGTCCGTTCATGCGCCTGACCGACGCCGAGCGCGCCGATGCGATGGTGTCGGCCACCGGGCTCAGTTGGATGGATGCGCGTGCGGTCAACTCCCCGCAGAACACGCCTTCCGGTTTCCCCGGCGTGCTGCTGTTCGCACCGAATCCGATCGAGCCCGGCTCAACGCTCTCGCACCTCTCCAGCTTCTACAACGGCCAGCTGATGACGCCGTCGATCAATTCCTCGCGCGGCGTGCGCCAGCTCGGCCTGGCCGTACCGATGCTCTACGCGATGGGCTGGGATCCGGACGCCAGCACCTTCCCGACCGCGCCCGCACCTTTTGCCGGACTGTGGTTTGATCGCACCCACGATGGTCACGGTGTCGACTTCCAGCGCGTGTACACCGATGCCGCCGGTTTCGACATCTACTCGCTGTTCTTCTACACCTACGACGCCAATGGGCGACCAGAGTGGTACATCGCGATCGGTCCGATGGTAGACGGCGTGTTCGTCGCCCAGGCGGACGCCTTCGGCAACAGCCTGGTGCGCTACCGATACGCGGGCGGTCCGACCCCGCAGCAGGCGGTACCGACCGAGAGCGGCCAGGCGGTATTCGACTTCAATCAGCCCAGTCACTCGCCGGCATGCAACGACGGCACTACGCGTGCGGGGGTCGGTACCCTGGGCGTGTTCCGGTACACCCTCGGCGGCGTCACTGGTGCCTGGTGCATGGAGGAACTGATCCCGGCAGCCGGACGACCGGACAACGATCTGACTGGCACCTGGTACGGCGGATCCTCCGACAGCGGCTGGGGGTCTAGTGTCGGCACCGCCGCAATCAGTGCCAGCCAGACCCTGCTGTTCTCGACCTTGTACTATCCCGACAGCACCGGCGCGGGACGCTGGGCCTTCATCAGCGCACCGAACTACCAACCGGGTCAGGCGGTGCCGGTGTTCGAACGCCGCGGCTATTGCCGCAGTTGCCCTCCCAGCCTGGTCGACACCCAGATCGGCACCTTGACGCCCAGCCTGACGCAGCCGGTGCAGTCGCAGGCCGGCAACAACCGCATCAGTTTCGACATCCGCTACGGCGGCCCGGAAGGCGGCCGCTTCACGCGCAATAACGTGCCCTACGAGTTGCTGAGCGTGCCGCAATAACGCACGCTGGCGGCACCCGGCACCCGGCATCGCGATTCGCGGGGATCGCCGTCCGGGTCGCGCGCACTCAACGCCGCTCGAAGGGGTTCTCCAGCAGTTCGCGTGCCATCACGATGGCGTCCTCGCGCCCGTTGCGCGCCGGGTAGTAGTTCGGGCGCTGGCCGATCTCGCAGAAGCCGTTGCGGCGGTACAGCGTGATCGCCGCCCGGTTGGACGGCCGCACTTCGAGAAATACCCGTTCGGCCTGGTGCCAGCGCGCCAGATCGACGAGGCGGTGCAGCAAGCGTCGTCCGTGTCCCTGGTTCTGGTATCCGGGCGCGACGCACAGGTTCAGGATGTGCGCTTCGCCGGCGGCGGCCGAGAGCACGCCATAGCCGAGCACGCCGGGGGCGCCTTCGAGCACCCACAAGCCGTAGCCGGCCCTGAAGCAATCGCGGAACACCGCATCGGTCCAGGGAAACTCGTAGGCGAAAGCCTCGATGGCGAGCACCTCGGGCAGATCGTCCAGGCGCATCGGCCGCAGGTGCGGCACCGCCGGTCGCGGCTGAGCGCTCATCGCGGCAGCCGACGGATCCGCTTCCAGAGCGCACGCTTGGCCTCCGCGCCGGCGCGCAGCGTAGCGAGATCGGGCAGGGTCTGGCCGGCGGCGAGCCAGGCATTGCGCCAGACCGCCACCTCGGCGTAGCCGGCGGCGCGCGCGATCGCGCGCGCGAGTGGATCGGCGTCCCGGTCGCCGGCCCCGGCCTGCGTCGGCCGCTGCGCGCGCTGCTGGTAGACATCCACTTCGAGCAACGCCAGCAACCGTCGGCGGCGCGCGTCGGCAGCGGATATCGCGACTGGTTGCGATGCGCTCATCGCCGCGCTCAGGTCGGTGGCCGCCGCTTCTTCAGAGCATCGATCAGGCGCTGCGCGACCTGGTCGACGGCCGTCGACAGCGCGATCGCGGCATCCTCGACGCTCGCGCCCCGCACCGGTACGCGCAGCAATTCGTCGCGCTCCACCAGCGGCATGGGCTCGTCGTCCGCCTGCAGGCGCAAACGGACCCCAAGCACCGCCTCGGCGGGCCGGCCCTCGACCAGCACGCGCTCGAATCGGTAGATGGTGCCGCCGAGACGATAGCCCTCGACGCGCGCCGACAGACGATCGGTGACATAGGTGGAAACCCGCGCCGCGGTCAGCAATTCCTGCATGCGCCGCTGCACCAGCACCGGCGGCGGGTCGTTCCACAACTGGTAGTGGTACTGGCTGACCTTGATGCTGTGCGGATCGTTGGCGTAGAGGATCGGTCGTTCGCCATGCACGCCGTCGGCGCGGAAGGCCTCGACCAGCAACGGCTTGTTCAGCAGCGGCGCTGCCAGCGGCGTGATCGCGCCGGCCGGAGCCAGCCGGTAATAGCGGAAATCGGGCACCGCATCGGGTGCGCTGCAGCCCACCAATGCGGCGAGGGCGAGAATCGGCAGGACGACGCGTGCTTTCATTTCTTCTCGTCCGGCAAAGTGTCGGATCGCGGCGCGAAGATCAGCCGCTGCGGTTCCTTGCGGATCTGACGGCTGAATTCGTCGAAGTGCCGGCTCGCCGACTCGAGGTTGTAGGTGATCGCGTCGATGCGCTGCGCCATCGCGTCGAGGGTGACGCGCAGGTCGGCCATCGCCAACCTTACCTCCGGACGGCTTTCCTTCACGGTGGCGTCCAGCTCGGCGAGGATCGAATCGAGTTGCGCGCGCGTGCCCGCAAGATCGGCGGTCAGTTGCCGCACATTGCCGGCGGCCGCTCCGGATTCGGCCAGCAACTTGTCGACATGCGCCTGGTTGTCCGGACGCAGGATGTTGCTGAGCGAGGAGGCACTGACGTTGAGCTCATCGATCAGCTTCACCGCCTTGTCCAGCAATTGCGGCGTGTTCTCGTCCAGCTTGCCGCTGATCGACTCCAGACGCTTGCCGAGGCGCTCGACCATCGGCGTCAGCTTGTCGCGGGTCAGACTGGTGACCTCGCCGGCGAGTTCGCCGACCGCACCGAACAGATCCGCGGCCTCACGTCCCTCGATGCTGTCGCCCGGCGTCAGAAACTCCTTGGCCTGGCCCTCGCGAATCGAGACGAACACGTCCGAGAGCAGGCCCGAGGACATCAGTTGCGCGAGCGAGTCCCGGGGGATCCGCCAGCCCGACTGCACCGAGAAATCGACCCGGAAGCGGGTGACATCGCCCTCGCGTTCGGGCGAGATCCGCTCGATCTGGCCGATCCGGTAGCCCTGGTAAAACACCGGCGTGCCGAAGGCGAGCCCGGCAACGTTGCGATAACGCACCACGTAATCGTCGCTGGGCCCGCTGCGGCCGGTGATCACGAACAGCGTGCCGAGCAGCAGCCCGAGCGCCGCGAGCGCGATCACGCCGGTCAGGAAATAGTTGACGTTCTCGCGTTTCACGCGCCTTCGATCTCCGCTCGATCGGCGGATTCTGCCACAGGGTTGGGCCCAGACCCCTGGTGCGCACCGACCCGAGCGAGATCAGGCGAATCCAGATCCGGCACGGGCCGATCGCCGCACAGGGCGATCGCCCGCACCCGGGCCGCCTGCGCTCAGGCGGCCCTGTCCTGCACGCCTGCCTGCTGCAGCCAGCTCATGCGCGCGCGCAAACGCTTGCCGACCGACTCGATCGGGTGCGCGAGGTCGCGCTCGAGCAGGGCCTTGTAGTTCGGGCAGCCGTTCTCGTTCTCGGCGATCCACTCGCGTGCGAAGCTGCCGTTGCGGATCTCTTCGAGCACTTCGCGCATGGCCTTGCGCGAAGCGCCGTTGACCACCCGCGGGCCGCGCGTCAGGTCGCCGTACTTGGCGGTGTCGGAGATGAACTGGTGCATGCGCGCCATGCCGCCTTCGTACAGCAGGTCGACGATCAGCTTGAGTTCGTGCAGCACCTCGAAATAGGCCACTTCCGGCTGGTAGCCGGCCTGCACCAGGGTCTCGAAGCCCGCCTGCACGAGTTCGGTGGCGCCACCGCAGAGCACCGCCTGCTCGCCGAACAGATCGGTCTCGGTCTCTTCCGCGAAGGTGGTCTCGAGCACGCCCGCGTGCGCGGAACCGACGCCCCAGGCCCAGGCCAGCGCACGCGCCTTGGCGGTGCCGGTGGCGTCCTGGTGGACCGCGATCAGGCTCGGCACGCCGCGGCCCTCCTCGTACTGGCGACGCACCAGCTTGCCCGGTGCCTTCGGCGCGACCAGGGCGACGTCGACATCCTTCGGCGGGCTGATCGTGCCGTAGTGGATGTTGAAGCCGTGCGCAAACATCAGCAGCGTGCCGGCCTTCAGGTAAGGCGCCACGTAGTTCCTGTAGGCCTTCGGCTGCTCGGTATCCGGCAGCAGCAGCGAGATCACGTGCGCATCCTTGCACGCGGTCGCGGCGTCCTTCGGCTTGAAGCCGTCGGCCTCCGCCTGCGCCCAGGTCTTGCCGCCCGGACGCAGCGCGATGGTGACGTCGAAACCGGAATCCTTGAGATTCATCGCCTGCGCGCGGCCCTGGCTGCCGTAGCCCAGGATGACGATGCGCTGGCCCTTCAGGGCCTCGGGTTGCACATCGGCGTCGGAATAGAGTTTGGTCATTGCGGCGAACCTCGAAGCGGGGTTGGGGGGACTGCGTCAAGCAGGGGAAAATGGAAAAAGAAAAAGGGAAACGGAAAAGCGGCTGCTGGCCGGATTGTGGGGGCGAGGCGGTCATGTGAAGGGAGGGCCGAATTCGTATTCATTGAACTTGGCGCTTGCGGCGAGTTGCTCCTGCTCTTCCCTTTTCCATTTTCCTTTTCCCCTTTTCCTGCTTCAGAGCGCTCCGCGGTGGGTCGGCGCTCCATCGGAGGCCGATCCCACCAGTTGCGCGTATTTGGCGAGCACGCCGCAGGTCTCCGCCAGCGGCTTCGGGACGTAGCGACGCTCGGCGAGCGGCGCGTCCACATCCAGCACGCGCGCGTCGACGTCCAGCGTGATCTCATCGCCGTCGGCGACCAGCGCGATCGGCCCGCCGCGCGCGGCTTCCGGCGACACATGGCCGACCATGAAGCCGTGGGTGGCGCCGCTGAAGCGGCCGTCGGTGACCAGCGCGACCGAGTCGCCAAGGCCAGCGCCCATCAGCGCCGCGGTCACCTTCAGCATCTCCGGCATGCCGGGCGCGCCGACCGGGCCGACGTGGCGGATCACGATCACGTCGCCGGCCTGGATGCGGCCCGCCGCAACCGCATCGAAGACTTCGGATTCGGCGTCGAACACCCGCGCCGGGCCGACGTGGCGGCGGCGGTCGTGGCCGACCAGCTTGACCACGCAGCCCTCCGGCGCGAGCGAGCCGCGCAGGATCGCGATCCCACCCTCGGCCTTGATCGGCTGCTCCCAGCGGCGCAGCACCTGCTGGCCCTCGCGCTCGACGGCAAGCTCCGCCTCGGCGTGCATGCGCTGGCCGGAGACAGTCTCGCCATCGTGCAATCGACCCTGTTCCTTGAGCCGCTGCGCGACCAGGCGCAGGCCACCGGCCAGGGTCATGTCGGGCGCTGCAAAGCGGCCACCGGGTTTCATGTCGGCGAGCACCGGCGTGCTCCGGCTGATCGCGTCGAAGTCCTCGAGCGCCAGCCTGACGCCGCACTCGCGCGCGATCGCCAGCAGGTGCAGCACGGCATTGGTCGAGCCGCCGGTGACCATCACCGCGGCGATCGCGTTCTCGAAGGCCTGGCGGGTCATGATCTGGCGCGGCTTCAGATCGCGGCGCAGCAGGTCCATGACCGCGCGACCGGCCTCGAAGGCCGCCGCCGGCTTGCCCGGATGCAGCGCCGGCAAATCGGTGCCGTCCATGCTCGCGATGCCGAGGAAAGCCAGCGCGGTCGCCATCGTGTTCGCGGTGAACTGGCCGCCGCAGGCGCCGGCGCCGGGGCAGGCCTTGCCTTCCAGTTCCAGCAACTCGTCCTTGCTGATCTTGCCGGCGCGGCAGGCGCCGACCGCCTCGAACATGTCCTGGATGGTGAGGTCGCGGCCGCCGTGGTGGCCGGGCATGATCGAGCCGCCGTAGACCGCGAGGCCCGGCTGGTTCATGCGCGCGAGCGCCATCGCCGCGGCCGGGATGGTCTTGTCGCAGCCGGTCAGGACCACGACGCCGTCGAAGGAGTGGCCGCGGACAAAGAGCTCGATCGTGTCCGCGATCCAGTCGCGCGAGACCAGCGAGGCGCGCATGCCGGGCGTGCCCATGCTGATGCCGTCCGAGACCACGATGGTGTTGCCCTCGATCGGCGTGCCGCCGGCCGCGCGCACGCCGTCCTTCACCTGCTGCGCGAGCTCGCGCAGGTGCATGTTGCAGGGGGTGACTTCGCTGAAGGTGCTGACCACCGCGATCAGCGGCTTTTCCAGGTCCGCCGGCGTCAGTCCGGTCGCACGCAGCATCGCGCGCGCCGGCGCGTGGTCGGGAAAGGCCTTGATCTGGTCGGATTGCATCGAACCTCCGGGCTGGGAGGCTCTGCATCGGCTGCGGGGCGCATCGGCAGGCCCCGGTGTTTCCGAGTGCAGGGCCCTTGCGTGTATCCGTGACTTAGGGAGCCTGCACTCGGGGCGCAAGCGTTGCGACGACGACTCGGAAAGCGCCGCTGGTGGAACTGGACGTCGGGCAAAGCGCGTTGTGCATAGCAGCAAAGGTGCCGGCGCGAAGGCGCGGTTGTCAAGCCCGCGAATAGAGCAATGCACCCAGACCCGGACGCTCCTCAGCGCTGTCCGGAGTCCGATGTCCGGCGCTGCCGCCAGCGCTGATGCGCCTGTGCCATCGCGAGGTATCGGGGGGCCTGTCGCAACGTATCCAGCCCAGGGTTCTGCTCGACGGCGATGAAGCTCACCGGCCCGAGCTGGGCAGCCATCGCCTCCAGGTGAATGAGCGCGCGGTCCGGGTCGCCAGCGCGCGCGTAGGCAACCGCCAGCGCCATTCGCACGGCGCTCTCGGACCAGGCATCACGACGCGCGTTCGCGACCCAGTCCCGCTCGGCGGCACGTACGCCCGCCAGATCCGCGAGCATCCCGGGCAGATCGCATGGATAGTAGAAGTAGGAGCTGGTGGACGACCAGCCGCCGGGATAGGGTGTGCGCCTGGCCGCGATCTGCGCCTGCAAGGTCTTCAGCTCGGCGCTCGCCGCCTCGCGCTGCCCGGTCGCCAGCAGGAATTCGGCGTGCGCATGCGCGTACGCGTCCGGGTGCTCGGGAAACTGCCGCAGGCGTTCGGGCCACAGCGCCGGCGACAAAGCGCGCGCCATCCATTCCGGCTTGCGGCTGGCCAGGGCGATGCGGAAGGGCAGGGTTGCGTAGAAATCGTTGGGGCCGGTGATGGCCGCCCAGGCGCCATCGACATCACCGCGATTGAGACGGTCCTCGGCCGTGTGGGTCGGCAGTTCGGCGCCCAGCTCGCGCACACGCCCCCGCAACGCATCGGCGCGCTCGAACTCTCCCAGCGTCGCGAGCGTGTTGGACAGCTCGATCAAGGTGTCGGTATTGGCCGAATCGGTCTCGAGGGAGTGCTCGAAGGCCGCCACCGAATCGGCGAAGCGGCCGTCCCGGCGCGCCACCAGCCCGCGCGCATACCAGGCCTCGGCGTGGCCGGGGGCGCGCCGGATGACGCGTGCCAGCAGCGCGTCGGCGCCCGCATAATCGAGTTCGCCCCAGTAGCGCTCGTAGGCCTGCGCCATCCAGGTCTCGATGTCACGTTCTGCCAGCGCAACCGCGCGCGCGGTGGTCTGCATGGCCGCTTCGCGCATCGTCGCGTCGCTGTAGCCGAACCAGTAGCTGGCGAACTGAGTGCGCGCCTTGCGCGCGAAGGCGTGCGCGAACGCCGGATCGAGTTCGATCGCGCGGTCGAACTGCAACAGCGCCGCCGCGAAGCGCTCGGGCGTCGCGCGGTCGTGCGCGGCCAGCAACTTGCCCTGCAAGAAAGCCTCGTAGGCCAGCATGCTGCGGGTGGAGCCCGCAGCCAGACGTTTGGTCTGGCTCGGACTCAGCGCCACATGGGTGGCATCCGCCACCGCCCGTGCGATCTCCGCCTGGATGGCGAATACGCTGTCGGTGCTGAGCGCACGGTCATAGCGTTCGGCCCACAGATGCACGTCGCTCGTGCCGTCGATCAACTGCACACTGATCAGCACCTGACCACCGGATCGCTGCACCGCGCCTTCCAGCACCACCGCGGCGCCGAGTTCGGCGGCAATCTCGGGAATGGATTTGCGGGTGTCGGCGAAACGCAGCATCGAGGTGCGCGAGATCACCTTCAAGCTCGGAATCTTCGCCAGTTGGGTCAGCAGATCGTCGTGGATGCCTTCGGCGAAGTAGGCGTCCTCCGGCAGCAGGCTGCGATTGCGGAACGGCAGCACCGCAACCAGTCCGGCCTGCACCAAAGCGGGAGTCGCCGCCTTCACACCCGAATCGAATGCCGTGCTGGCGGTCGGAGAACCGGACGAACGGCGCAGCAGAAACTTGTCGGCCAGGAAATAGCCCACCGCCAGCAACAACAGTCCAATGATCATCCGGTCCTGCAGACGTTCGCGCGAAAAGCTGCGCGGTACGTCGTCCCAGACTCGCTTGTCGATGCGTCGGAAGCGCCGCCTGCGCTCGGGTCCGGCATAAGGGCGGTACTCGGACTCGATCTCGGTCTCGCGTTGCAGCCCCGCGGGCGTCAGCTCGTAGATCCACGAGGCCACCAGTGCCAGCACGAAGCCGAGCGCCAGCAGGCCGACCAGTGCCTTCATCACCCAAGCCGGAGCGTCGAACACCGGCAACAGGGTTGCCGCCACCTGCACCGCCAGCCAGGCACCGACGAGGTAGAGCCCGGCCATGCGGAAGACATTGCGCCGCCTGAGTTCGGCCAGGAGCCTCAAGGGAAAGTCCGGAGCTGCGGGCACACGCTCACAGCATGCCGGAAATCCGCGCGGTCGCCGGTGGATGTGAACGAATCTGGGTGCCGTCGGCGATGTGCGCCTCGTTGCGACCGCGATCACGGCGCATTCAGAGACTTTCGATGAGCTTGACCAGGCGCTTGGCCGACACCGGTTCAGCGGTCTTCAGTTCCTGCGCGTACTGCGACACGCGGAACTCCTCGATCAGCCAACGCAAGCCCGCCACTTCCGGATCCAGCGGGCGTGCGGCGTGCAGGCGCTGCCAGGCGCGCCAGAAGGGCTGGACTTCGAGCAACTTCGCCTGGTCCCTGGCCGAATCGCGCTTGAGACGCTCGATGCGCAGGCGCAACGCTTCGAGATAGCGCGGAAAGTGCGCGAGGCGTTCGACTGGCGTCTCGCGCAGGAAGCCCGGGTGCACCAGCGCTTCGAGGTGCTCGCGCGCGTCGGCGAGGTTGGCCGCGGCGTAGCCCATCAACGGCGGCGCCAGTTGGCCGCGCACGACCTTGACCAGGCGCAGGATCGCGTCGAGCTGGGCCGCCTGGCGCTGCACTTCGCTGCCGAGTTCGCGGCGAGCGTGGGCGACGAGGGCGGCGAAGGCGACGCGGGTGCGGGGGATCCCGGCCGGCTTGCCGGCGTCCTGCGGGAGCGGATTTGTTCCGCGACTCTCCTGCGGCGCCGGTCGCGGGGTAAACCCGCTCCCACAATGCAGCCTCGCCACCCGATCCACCGCCGCCTCGATCAGGTCCCGACGCAGTTCCTCGATGCTGCCTTGCACGCCGAAGGCCATCTGCGCATCGTTGCTGAGCTGGATGTGGCGCTGCCAGTAGCGCAGCTCGGTGTCGAGCGCGAGCAGCAGCAATCGGCGCACGCCGCGCGGGTGCTCGGCGGCGGCTTCGGCGGCATCCGCGTGAGCGCGCAGGCCGGCGCTGGCGCCATCGTCGAACAGCGCCGGGTAGGCGCGCGCGCCGCCCTCGGCCCTGACTTCCGCTGGAATCTCGTCGAGCGGCCATTCGACCAGGTGGTCGCGGTGGTAGAGCGCGTCGACGCGCGCCGCGAAGGCCTCGCGCGCGGCGCGCTCGAAGCGCGCCTTCAGCGCCGCGAGATCGCGGCCTTCGGCGAGCGGTTGGCCGCTGGCGTCGACGATGCGCAGGTTGAACGCAAGGTAGGCCGGCAGCCCGGAGGCGTCGAAGTCGGCGGCGCGGATGTCGCTGCCGGAGACGCGCGACAGGAAGGCCGCGAGCGCTTCGGCGAACGGCAGCTTGCGCGGCTCGGCCGCCTCCAGGAAAGCGCGCGCGAAGTCCGGCGCCGGTACCACCGCGCGCCGCAAGGCCTTCGGCAGCGACTTGATCAGCGCGGTCGCCTTTTCCTCGCGCAGGCCCGGCACCAGCCAGTCGATCTCGGCGTCGGACAGGCCGAGCAACACCGCCAGCGGCACCGTCGCGGTGACGCCGTCGCGTTCGCCCTTCGGATCGAAGTGGTACGCGAGCAGCAGGCGCGCGCCCTGCACTTCGAGCGCGTCCGGAAACTCGAAGCGCTCGTCGCCGCGCGCGCTCGGGATCACGAGATCGTCGAGCGTCAGCTGGAGCGCGTCCCGCTGCGACGGAGCCGCTCGCTTCAGCCAGCGATCGAGCGCGTGCGAGTCGAGGATCTCGCGCGGGCAGCGCGCATCGAACCATTCGGCGAGCTGTTCCTCGTCGCGCAGCAGGCCGCGCCGGCGCAGCTTTTCTTCCTTCGCATGCGCCTGCGCGCGCATCGCCGCGTTGTGCGCGAGCACGGCGTTGCGCGCCGGACCTTCGCCACGCACCAACTGGTGGCGCAGGAACAACTGGCGCGCCGCAAGCGGGTCGACCGGCGCGTAGCTGATCCGCCGCCGCTGCACGATCGGCAGGCCGTACAGGTTCACGTCCTCGAAACCGACCGCGCGCCCGCCTTTCGGATCCCAGGACGGCTCGTAGAAGGTCTTCGACACCAGATGCAGCGCGGCCGGTTCGATCCAGGCCGGATCGATGCGCGCGACCATCAGCGCGTACAGCTTCTCGGTTTCCAGCAGGGTCGCGGCAACGATCCAGTTCGGCCCGGCCTTGCTCTGCCCCGAACCCGGAAAGATCTGCAAGGCGCGCCCGCGCGGCCCGCGGTACCTGACCTTGTCGTCCTTGCGCGCGACCTGGGTGACGAAGGCGCTCAGCAGCGCGCGGTGCAGGGCTTCGTAGCTGTGGGGGTCGGTGAGGGCGGTCTCGGTGGGTGCGGGGCGCTCCGATGGTGCTTGTCCTGGAAGCAGGAGCGGGGCTGGGGGCTGGGGGCTGGGGCGCGAAGACCGGGCGATGGCTGTTGGCGCGTGCTTGCGCATGAGCAGTGCCGGCACGGCCTGCGCACCCTCCCGCGCACTCGCCCCAGCCCCCAGCCCCGAGCCCCGCCTTGGCTCTTCAAACAACTCGCGCACCGTCACCAGCAACTGCCGATGCAATTCCCGCCACTCGCGCATGCGCAAATAGGACAGGAAGTGGGCGCGGCACCATTCGCGCAACTGGCCCTGGGTGCGCTCCTCGTGCTCGTGGGTGTAGGCCTGCCAGAGCTGCACCAGGGTCAGGAAATCGCTCTTCTCGTGCACCCAGGCGGCGTGCGCGGCGTCGGCGAGGCCGCGTGCCTCGGGCGGGCGCTCGCGCGGGTCCTGCACCGACAGGCCGGCGGCGATCACGAGCGCTTCATCGAGCACGCGCGCGGCGCGCGCCGCGACCAGGAAGCGCGCGAGGCGCACGTCGATGGGCAGGCGCGCCATCTCGCGGCCGACCGCGGTCAGCGCGCGCTGCGCGTCGATCGCGCCGATCTCGGTGAGCACCAGGAAGCCGTCGGCGAGCGCGCGCTCGCCCGGCGGGTCGAGGAAGGGGAAGTCGGCGGGATCACCGAGTTCCAGGTCGAGCATGCGCAGGATCACGCCGGCCAGCGAGGAGCGCAGCAGCTCGGGATCGGTGTAGCGCGCGCGGCGCTGGAAGTCGGCTTCGTCGTAGAGGCGCACGGCGACGCCGGCCGATAGCCGCCCGCAACGGCCTGCGCGCTGGTTCGCGCTCGCCTGCGAGACCGCTTCGACCTGCAGCCGCTGCACCTTGGCGCGCTGGCTGTAGCGGTTGACGCGCGCCAGCCCGCTGTCGATCACGAAGCGGATGCGCGGCACCGTGATCGAGGTCTCGGCGACGTTGGTCGCGAGCACGATGCGCCGCTGCGGACCGGGTCGGAACACCGCGTCCTGGGCCGCCGCGGACAGCCGCGCGTACAGCGGCAGCACCTCGGTGTGCGCGTAGCGGCGCGCTTCGAGCGCCTTGTGCACATCGCGGATCTCGCGCTCGCCGGGCAGGAACACCAGCACGTCGCCGCGCGCGTCCTCGCGCTGCAGTTCCTCGCAGGCGGCGGCGATCGCGCGCGTCAGGCCCTCGTCGGCGCGCTCCTCGCGGTCGCCCTCGATCGGCCTGTAGCGGATCTCGACCGGATGGCCGCGGCCCTCCACCGAGATCACCGGAGCGCCGCCGAAATGCGCGGCGAAACGCTCGGTATCGATGGTGGCCGAGGTGATCAGGATCTTGAGATCCGGTCGGCGCGCGCTCAGGCGCTTGAGATAACCGAGCAGGAAATCGATGTTGAGGCTGCGCTCGTGCGCCTCGTCGACGATCAGCGTGTCGTAGCGCCGCAGGAAGCGATCGGACTGGGTCTCCGCCAGCAGCAGGCCGTCGGTCATGAACTTGACCAGGGTTTGCTCACCGACCTGGTCCTGGAAGCGCACCGCGTAGCCGACCAGTTGCCCGAGCGGCGACTTCAGCTCCTCGGCGACGCGCCGGGCCACGCTGCGCGCCGCGATCCGGCGCGGCTGGGTGCAACCGATCATGCCGGCGAGGCCGCGGCCGGCGGCCAGGCACAGCTTCGGCAACTGGGTGGTCTTGCCCGAGCCGGTCTCGCCGGCGATCACCACCACGCGATGCGCGCGGATCGCCGTGATGATCGCTTCGGCATGCGCGGCGATCGGCAGTTCGGCGGGCACCGTGATCGCCGGCACGCAGGCCGCGCGGGCGACGCGCTTGCGGACCGAGGCTTCGATCCGCTGCGCGAGTCTCGCCAGCCGCTCCTGCGCCCCCGGCGTGTCCGCACGCCAACGATCCAGATCGGCACGCAGGCTCGGGCAGTCCGCCGCCATGGTCTCGGCGAGACGACGGCGGAGGGAGCACAGGGATTGCGCTTCGATCATGACTCAACGAAAGGGGCATCGGTCCGCATGGGACATGATCTCCGTCATCCCCGCGTCGGGCCCGGCACGCCGAGATCCATTCCATCCTCGCTGAGTGCCACTCGCCCGAGGCGTTCGATCGGCAGTCCACGGGCGACGGCCTCGTCGCGCAGGCGACCGATGGCGCCGGCGGACAGCGGGTAACGGTGTTCGACCGGCCGACCGAGCGCGTCGACCAGGGTGCAGGCGACGACGCCCAGTCCCGCCGCTTCGTGCAGCAGGACGCGCACCGGGAGAGCGTCGGTGAGATTCTCGACGACGAAATCGTCGACCTCGCGCGCACAGGCGTGATCGGCCACGCCGAGTTGCGCGCGCACGACCAGAGCGTGCGCGCCAAGCAGGCTCTGCAACTGGCGGAACTCGTGCAGGTGCGCAAGCCATGTCCGCAGCGCCGAGGCATCGGCGGGATCGCAGCGGTGCGCGTGTAGCGAATAGCTACGGAAACCGAGCCAGGCCACGCCATCGTCCAGGCGCAGCGATTGTCCGAGCGGAGTTTGCGTCTCGACCATGCGCGCAGGTCGGCCGTACAGCGCCTCCTCGATCAGCGTCCACGCGCAGCCGAGACCGACGTGTTCCAACTGCGCCGCCATCATCGCGGCGAGGTCGACCAGGGACATCAGGCGCACGTGTTCGAAGGCGACGCCCAGATCACGATGCAGCTCGTAGACCACCGCAGGATCCGCCAGACCTTGCTCGCAGAGCGCGTCTTCCAGCGGTCCATTCGCCGCCGCGATCGCGGCGGCATCGCCGGTGAGCACGATCGGGATCGCGAACAACGAACCGGCGCCGAGCTCCGGATCCGGTTCCAGCCGCGCCGTCGGCATGCGCCCTTCGCGCTCGCACAGCACCAGGCAGTGGCCGGCGGCCAGACCGTGGCGTTGCCCGGCGTGGAACAGGTGTTCGAGTTCGGCGTGCAGAGGGAACCCCGGCCGCAGCAATTGCGCCGGATCGTAGAGCGCACCCGACCAGGCGAAACCATACTGGTGCTCGTGCGGCAGGAAGCGCGCCAGTTGCGTCCCCATCGCGTCGTTCAATCCCTCGGCGACCTCGCGCTGTAACAGTCGCCGTTGTGGCGTCTTGTCCGCCACCAGCTCCAACGCGAGCACGCCCATCCACGCCGTCGTCATTGTCGCACCCGTCATCGACCGGGCGCGGACGATAGCAGCGCGCACCGATCACGGCCGCCATCGCGTCTTCGGGGATTCCCGGGCTACATCGGCGGCAGCCGCCAATCGATCGACTGTGCGCCGCGCGCCTTCAACCAGGCATTGGCGCGCGAGAAGTGGCCGCAGCCGATGAAGCCGCGGTGCGCCGACAGCGGCGAAGGATGCGGCGCGCGCAGCAGCAGGTGGCGGTGGGGATCGACGAGCTTGCCCTTGGCCTGCGCGTAGGCGCCCCACAGGAAGAACACCAGGCCCTCGCGGCCCTCGTTCAGCAATTGCACGATGCGGTCGGTGAAGGCTTCCCAGCCGCGCCGCTGGTGCGAGCCGGCGCGGCCGCGCTCGACCGTCAGCACCGCGTTCAGCAGCAGCACGCCGCGATCGGCCCAGGGGACGAGGCAACCATGCCCGGGCGGCTCGATGCCGAGGTCGCGCTTGAGCTCGGCGTAGATGTTGACCAGCGAAGGCGGGACCTCGACCCCTGGCGGCACCGAGAAACACAGTCCCTGTGCCTGTCCCGGCCCGTGGTAGGGATCCTGGCCGAGGATCACCACCTTGACCTGGTCGAAAGGCGTGTGGTCGAGGGCGGCGAAGATCTGCCGTGGCGGCGGATAGATGTCCTTGCCGGCGGCCAGCTCGCGGCGCAGGAACTCGCGCAGCGACTGCATCACCGGCCCGGTCAGCTCCGGCAGCAGCCGCTGCTTCCAGCTCTCGTGCAGGCGGATGCGCGAAGCAGCCTCGGCGGCATCGCTCATGTGCTTGCGCCGACAACCGACCACCGGCAACCGACTACCCGCCTCACGGCGTGGGCAGGCTCTGCGCCCGCAAGGCCTGCGACACCCGCAACTGGAAGCCGAGCTTGGTGATCAGCAGGCGTTCCTCGGTGGGCTTCTGCACGAGGTCGTTGGCGCCCGCGCGCAGCAGCGCGGTCTGGTTGGCGGCGTTGTCGTCGCCGGTCATCACCAGGATCGGCAGCATGCCCTTGCCATAGCCGAAGCGACTGCCGCGCACCACCTCGAGCAGGTCGCCGCCGGTCATGCCACCCTTCAGGTAGACGTCGGTCAGGATGATGTCGGGGCCGATGCGGCCTTCCATCTGCGCCTTCTCGAGGATGTCGATGGCGTCCTCGACGCTGACCACGTGGTTCACCTTGAGGCCGTGCTTTTCCATCATGCGCCGGGTCGCCACCGCGACCACGCGCGAGTCCTCGACGTACAGCACCTCGCCGGGGACCTGGCCTTCGGGCCGGATGTAGCCGCGGATGAAGGTGCTGAGCGCCTGCGGGCCGAGCGACTTGTCGAAGTAGTCGGTGACGTCGGAAGTGAGGTCGCGGTCGAGCAGGCGCTGCTGCACGTCGCCGGAGACCACCACGATCGGGATGTAGGCCTGCGGCGAGTGCTCGCGGATGTAGCGCGCCAGCTCCATGCCGTCCATGTCCGGCAGCCGCAACGCAGTAGTCACGAGGTCGACCACGCCACTGCTGAGGTGCGTCTTGGCCTCTTCGCCGGTGCTGCAGGAAAGTACGGTGACGCCGGGCAGGTCCTGGTGCAGCAACTGCTCGATGATCTTGCGCACGACCTTGGAGCCGTCGACGACCATCACCCGCGGGTTCTCGCTGGAGATGTGTCGCGTGACCGATGTTTCCATGCCTGGCTCCCCTGCCCCGTGCCGGGTCCGACGCTCAGCGCGGCTCGGCGTCGCGCAGATGCCGCGCGCTCGCCAGCCATGCTCCCAGCCAACCCAGCAGCGCGCCATAGGCCACCAACATGGCGGTCCCGCGCACTCCCAGCCCCTGCAACGCAAACTCGGCTTCGTAGCTTAGCGCAAGGCGATCCACCGCGGGCTGCGCCGCCTGCAGGCCGAGCAGCACCAGCGCGAGCGCCAACAGGCCGCCGACGATGCCATACCAGACGCCGATGTAGAGGAAAGGCCGGCGCACACGACCATCGCTGGCGCCGAGCAGCTTCAGGATCAGGATCTCCTCGCGCTTCAGCGAGATCTCGAGGCGGATGGTGTTGCCGACCACCAGCAGCACCGCGAGCGCGAGGATCGCGGCGCCGAACAGGATCGCGCGACGCGCGAGCTCGAGCAGCATCTCCAGGCGCTCCAGCCAGCGGCGGTCCACCTGCACCCAGTCGACCTCGTCGCGCGCGGCGAGTTCGGACTTGAATTCGTCGAGCCTGGCGACCCCGGCCGGGGTCAGCCGCACGCTCACCAGCGCCGGCATCGGATTGGCGTCGAGGGCGCCGAGGGCCTGCGCGAAATCGCTCATCTCGCGCAGTTCGGCGAGCGCATCGTCGGCGCTCTTGACCTCGGTGCCGGCCACTTCCGGGCGACCGTGCAGCGCGTCCGCCAGCGCGATCGCACGCTCCACCGGCTCGCCGGCGGCGAGGAACACGGTGAGGTCGCCGCTCGGCCGCCAGGACACGGCGGCGCGGTCGACCTGGTCGAGCGCGAGCAGGCCGAGCGCCGGCAGCACCAGCGCCACCGCGATCACGCCGAGCGTCAGCAACTGGCCGAGCGGATCGCGCAGCAGCCGCTTGAAACCGGCGCGCAGGCCCTCGGCGTGCGCGCGCAGCCAGGCGCGGCGCGGATCGCCCTGCGGACGACCCAGCTCGGTGCGGGCAACCGCCTCAGCCGGCTCGTCCATACCAGTCCTCCGGGCGGAAATCGTCGATCAGGCGGCCGCGATCGAGCACCAGCGTGCGCTTGCGCATGCGCTGGATCAGCGGCAGGTCGTGGCTGGCGATGATCACCGTGGTGCCCTGCTCCTTCAGCGAGATCATCAGTTGCATGATCTCGGCGGCGAGCTTCGGATCGAGGTTGCCGGTGGGCTCGTCGGCCAGCAGCAGATCGGGCACGCCGACCATCGCGCGCGCGATGCCGAGGCGCTGCTGCTCGCCGGTCGACAGCTCCGCGGGCAGCGCTGCTTCGCGCCCGCCGAGCCCGACCTGCTCCAGCGCCCGCGCCACGCGCGGCGCGATGGCGTCTTCGGCCACGCCGTCGAGGCGCATCGGCAGCGCGACGTTGTCGTAGGCATTGCGATCGAGCAGCAGGCGATGGTCCTGGAACACCAGGCCCAAACGCCGTCGGTAGGCCGGCAGCTCGCGCCGGCGCACGTCGGCGAGACGCCGGCTGAAGACCTCGATGTGGCCCTCGCTCGGACGCTCGATCAGCGCCAGCAGCTTCAGCAGCGTGCTCTTGCCGGCGCCCGAGTGACCGGTGACATAAACCATCTCGCCGTAGCCGATCTCGAAACTGACGTCGGCCAGCGCCTCGCGCCCCTCGGCGTAGCGCTTGCTGACGAGTTCGAAGCGGATCGACATGAGGGATGCGACTCCGACGAGAATCCGCCGATTATGCGGAAGCGACCGCCCTTGTGGGCCTGCTTTCGGATTGCCGGCGGCGGACGGCTATCCTTCCGCTCCCCGATCCCGGAGCCCGCCGTGGCCGATCCTGCCGCCCTCATCGCCAGCGCCGAGCAAGCGCTGCGCGCCGGCCAATGGGCGCGGGCGCGCGAGCTGGCGATCGCCTGCGGCGATGTCGCAGCGCTCGCACTGCGGACGCGTGCGGTGCTTGCCAACGCCGCGCTGCAACTGGGCGAGCACGCCGAGGCGGTGGCTCAGTTCCGCTGGCTGCGGGAGGCGCTGCCGATGCATGCAGGTGTGCGCGCGGCGCTGTCGATGGCACTCAACAACCTCGGCTCGGCCGCGCTCCAGGCCGGCGACACGGCGCAGGCCGACGATCACTATCGCGAAGCGATCGCCGTCGATGCGCGCAACGCGCTCGCCTGGCAGAACCTCGGCGGCCGCGCGCAGGCGGCGAACCGTTTCGACGTCGCCGCGCAGGCCTATGCGCGCTGCGTGGAACTCGATCCCGCGCGCCTCGACGCGCGCCTGCAGTGGGCGCTGTGCGAACGCCTGCGCGGCGCGCCGCAGGCTGCGCGCACCGCACTCGCGGGGATGCCGGCGACGCTGCCGGCCGAATTGGCGGCGCAGGTCGGCGCCGAGTGGGAGCTGCTCGGCGATGCGGCTGCGGCAC
>JABAQR010000012.1 GCA_019187485.1 Lysobacterales bacterium
CGCCTGCCGACGACGCTCAACCGGGACGTCGACAGCCTGCTGCCGATGAACTGGAAACTACGCGACGGGTAGCCCATAGCAGGTACGCCGTCGCGTTGCATCAATGGGGAACGTCGGACGGATACATCGGACTTCAGGTCCGGCTTCAGGATCCGCGACAGGCCGGCTTCCTTCACCGCTTCGACGAAGCGCAGGTAGGCCCCGCGATCGGTGGCCCGACGACCGCGTGAGCGCTGGCCCTGGTCCTGGGCATCCAGCTGGTCGGCCCGCCGCTGCGCGTCGGCTTCGATGGCCGCGATCCGTGCGCGCCGTGCGGCCTTCATTTCGGCGGCCACCTGCGGATTGTGCGCGACCACGAGTCGATGTTCGCCGCTGGTGGTGTCACCGACCGCCCCAATGGAGCCATTTCGGGATCGGTGTAATGGAGCCAGTCGATGATCGGCGTAATGGAGCCACTTCAGGATCGCCGTAAACGATCCACTCCAGGATCGGCGTATGATCCGGGCGTTGGTTTCCCCTGTATCCCGCGCGCCCGCGATGCGCGTGGCGCCTACAACAGCGGCGCACCGAGCACGGATTCCACTGCGGCGACCACCTCGCCCGACTCGACCAGCGCCACTATCGCTTCGATGTCCGGCGCGAGCAGGCGGTCGTGGGCCATGAAGGTGATGCCGCGCCGGCGCACGAGCTCGAGCACCGTGGCGCCCGGGCGCGCGGGGTGGGTGTCCTCGAGCTTGCGCAGATCGGCCTGCAGGCGCTTGACATCCTCGGCCAGGGTGACGCTCTCCTCGCGGGTCACTTGCGAGAGGTTGCGCAGCTTGGAGCGCAGGGCCTGGGTGCCGAGGCTGGCGAGGGAATAGCTGGCGGCGAGGATCTGCTGGCGGAACTCGAGCGCCTGGGTGGCCACCAGCAGTTCCAGTGCGAGCACCTTCTCGAGGTCGCCGAGCATCTCGAGCACGTGGCGCGCTTCGGTGGTGCCCATCGAGACGTGGTCCTCGGCGTTGGCGCTGGTCGGCACCGAGTAGACCGTTGCCGGATGCGCCTTGGTGGCGAGCTCGTTGACCAGTGCGGCGGCGGTGTACTGCACGATCATGTGCCCGGAATCGGTGCCGTCCTCGTTGCCGATCAGGAAGGGCGGCAGGCCGTCGTTGGTGGCCGGGTCGACGAGCTTGGCCAGGCGCCGCTCGCTGATCGACGCGAGCACCGGGATCGCGCACTTCAACTGGGTCAGCGCGAGCGCGATCGGCATGCCGTGGAAGTTGCCGGCGGAGACCACCGTGTCCTGGTCCTCCTCGACCTGCGCGAACACGATCGGGTTGTCGGTGACCGAGTTCAGCTCGATCTCGACGATCTCGCGCACGCGCGTCAGCGTGTCCTTGACCGCGCCGTGCACCTGCGGCGCGCAGCGCAGCGAATAGGCGTCCTGCGGCTGCACCTTCTTGCCGCCGCGGAAGGGCAGGTTGCGCTGGTACCAGCGCGCGCGGGCGCCGCGCTCGCCGGGCGGGATGTAGTCCCAGCGCACGTCGAAGGTGCGCTTGTCGCCGTCCGCGCCGGCCCAGGCCTTGGCGCTCCACGGTGCGAAGCGCGGTACCCGGTGGTAGGGGATGTCGACCAGGCTGGAGCCGGCCACGAGGCGCCGGATGTTGGCGGCCGCGGCGATCTGCCCGGGGTGCGGGCGCAGCGCGTGCACGCGCTCGTCGAAGGCCGCCGAGCGGCCGCAGAAAGCCTCCAACGCGAGCGCGGCATTGATGTCGGCCTGGCGCGAGAGCAGCGAAAATCTCTCCAGCGCGAGGATCGCCGAGGCCAGCATCTGCCCGGTGCCGTTGTTGAGCGCGAGGCCTTCCTTGAAGGACAGCGTCAACGGTTCCAGCCCGTTGCGGGCGAGCGCCTCGCGCGCGGGCACGCGTACGCCGGCCTCGTAGACTTCGCCCTCGCCGATCACCGCGAGCGCCAGGTGCGAGAGCGGCGCGAGATCGCCGCTGGCGCCGACCGAACCCTTCTCGGGGACCACCGGGACCAGGTCCAGGCGCAGCAGCTCGAGCAGGCGTTCGAGCGTCACCACGCGCACGCCCGAATGGCCCTGCAGCAGGGTGTTGATGCGGATCGCGAGCATCGCGCGCACCATCGGCGGCGGCAGCGGCGTGCCGACACAGACCGCGTGGCTGATGATCAGGTTGCGCTGCAGTTCGGCCACCGTCGACAACTGCTCGCCGTCGGTGCGCGCGCGCCGGCGAGTGTTCTCCAGCAGGCGGTCGGCGTTCGAGCCGAAGCCGGTGGTGACGCCGTAGATCGGCTCGCCGCGTTTCAGTTCCCGCGCGAGGAAGTCGGCGGAGGCCTGCACCCGCTTCAGCGCGGCGCGCGACAGACGCACCGGCCGCCGGCAGTGGGCGATGTCCTGCACCGCCTCGATCGAGAGGCGACGGCCATCGAGTTCGATCGGGCGCGGTGCGGCGGCGGCGTTCACGGCTGCGCACCTCGCGGGCCGCGGCGCAGTTCGCCGAGTGCTTGCGCCTGCTCGATCTCCACCCGCAGCGCCTTGACCAGCTCGGCGCGCGGCACCTCGAACTGTTCCTCCTTGGCGAGGTCCTTGATCTGCACCACGGATCTGGCGACTTCGGCTTCGCCGAGAATCACCGCAAAGCGGATGCCGGACTTGCTCGCGTACTTGAGCTGCTTGCCGAGCTTGCCGGAATCCAGCACCACCTCGGTGTTGATCCCGGCCTGGCGCAACTGCGTGGCGAGGTCGAGGTAGACCGGCATCAGCCCCGCGTCCATCTGCGTCACCAGCACCTGCACGCTGCTCTGCGCGGTGCCGATCAGGCCGGCCTCGCGCAACTGCCAGTAGAGGCGGGTGGCGCCGATCGAGATGCCGACACCGGGCAGCCGCGACCTGGTGTAGTGGCTGGCGAGGTTGTCGTAGCGACCGCCGGAACAGACGCTGCCGATCTGCGGGTGATCGTCGAGGATGGTCTCGTAGACGGTGCCGGTGTAGTAGTCGAGGCCGCGCGCGATCGAGAAGTTGAGCGCGTAGGCGGATTCGGGCACACCGAAGGCCTTGACCAGGCGCAGCACTTCGCCCAGCTCGGCGAGACCGGACTCGAGTTGCGCATTGCCGCCGCCAATGCCGGCCAGCAGATCGAGTGCGTGCGCGTGTCCGCTCGAACGCATCGCGATGAAGGCGAGGATCTCGTCGACGCGCTCGTCGGGCAGACCGAAGCCTTCGCCGGTCAGCGTGCGGCGCACGTAGTCGGCGCCGCGCTTGTCGAGCTTGTCGACCTCGCGCAGCACCAGCGTCTGTTGCTCGACATCGGCGATGCCGACGCGCTCGAAGAAGCCGCGCATCAGCTTGCGGTTGTTGAGCTGGATGGTGAACCGGCCGACGGCGAGTTCGCGGAACACGCTCGCGATCACCGCGACCACCTCGGCGTCGTAGCGGATCGACAGTTCGTCCTTGCCGACCACATCGATGTCGCACTGGTAGAACTCGCGGAAGCGTCCGCGCTGCGCGCTCTCGCCGCGGTAGACGCGCTGCATCTGGTAGCGGCGGAAGGGGAAGGACAGCGCGTGCTCGTGCTCGGCCACGTAGCGCGCCAGCGGCACCGTGAGGTCGAAGCGCAGCGCCAGTTCCGGCGCCTCGCCCCGCTTCAGGCTGCCGGTCGACTGCACGAAGTAGACTTGGCGCTCGGTCTCGCCGCCGCTCTTGGTCAGCAGCATCTCCGAAAGCTCGAAAGCGGGTGTTTCGACCGGCAGGAAACCGAAGCGTTCGTAGTTGCGGCGGATGGTGTCCAGCATGTCCTGGAAGGCGATCTGGTCCAGAGGCAGCAGTTCCAGCGTGCCGGCGGGCGTGCGGGGCTTGGCGGTACTCATCGACTCGGGTCGGAGGGAAGCAGGGTCGCGTAGGCTACACCGGTCGCGGTCCTGGTCATGGCCGCGGCGACGACCGCCCGCATCGGCACGAGGGACGGACGACGGCGGGATCGGTTCCCGGCATCCGTTGCCCGTGGTCCGGGTAGACTCGTCCCGACTGGATGCGTCCCGGAGCGCGCGATGACTGGCTGGAAGTGCGGTGTTGGGCTATGGATCTGGTTGTCGCTGTCGGCCTGGGTCGCTGCGGATGAGCCGACGACCGATCCGGCGGTGGGCCAGATTTACAAATGCCGCGGTCCCGACGGCGCCGATGTCTACAGCGACAAGCCCTGCGGCAGCACAGCCGACATGCAGCGCATCCCGATCGCACCCGCACCCTTGCCCGACATCGCCGAGGTGCGCGCGCTGTGCGCCAGCGAGCAGGGCGCACGCCGGGAACTGGCGGCGCTTGATCGCGATGTCCTCGCCGGCTTGCCGGCCGGGCAGCGCCGGGGCATCGCCGATGCGCTCGCCGATTACGCCCGCTGGGGTTCGCGGGCTGGCGCACGCTGGGGGCGCGGTGAGCAGGGTACGGTGCATCTGTGCCTGCCGACCTTCGCGAACGAGATGGTCGAGTTCATCGCCACGCCGGATGGCAAGCTGGTCCAACTGCGCGGTGGCATGCTCTCGTATCGCAACGATCCGGACACGCCAGCGGCGCTGCTCGAACGCTGCGCAGACACCTTCCGCCAATGCCTGGCGAATGCCGAGTCGAGCGCCGACTCCTGCGTCGCGCAACTGCCCACCTGCGATGCCGGCGAGCCGTGGAAGGGCGGTCGCAACTGTTGCCCGCGCGAATGCAAGGACGCTTACGCGCAGCGTCGCAAGCGTGGCGCGACCAGCGACACGGCCTTTCTCGGCCTGCTGTACGCAACGCCGAGCTGCATGCCGGGGCTGCGGGCCACGGATACGCGTTGACCCGTCTGCGCGGCGCGAGGCGTAGCGCGCGGGCGTGTCCGTGGCGATCATCGGCGTTTCCGATGCCGGCGCTGCCGTCGCCGCGACGATCCTCATCCACGGCCAGACGCTGCGGCCCGTCGGTGGCGGGTCCCGCCGGCGCGCCCAGGTACGCGATCCACACCGCCGGTAAGCATGCGTTGTTGGGCATCACGCACTGCACGGCGGCCGCGCACGGCAAAGCGCGGATCCAAGAACCGCGCCCGGTGAGGGCATCGGCGAGGCCGACGAGATCGCCACCGCACTGCTGTTCCGGTGCCCACCCGATGCCGACTTCATGACCGACCGACCGGACGCCGAGCATGGACGGCGGGATGGCCGTGGTGCAGACGACCACCTTCCATGCGCTCGCGGGGCCCGGTCTGGAGGGCCGCCGTCCCCGGCGGCTGCCTTTGTGTGGCGCAAAAATCGGCGGTGCGGGAGCGCCGCCCTCCAGGTGCTCGCGGCACTCTGTCTGGAGGGCGCTCCGCCTTTTCTCAATCCTCTTCGTGCTTCGGCTTGTAGGCCTCGACGAGCTGTTTCTGCACGTTGCCCGGCACCGCCTCGTAGTGGCTGAGCTCGATGCTGTAGCGGCCGCGGCCGGCGGTGATCGCCTTCAGCTCGTTGCTGTAGTCGCCGACCTCGGCGAGCGGGATCTGGGCCTTGATGATGAGCTCGCCTCCGCGCAGCGAGTCGGTGCCGTTGATGCGCGCGCGCTTGGTGGAAAGGCCGCCGGTGATGTCGCCCATGTGCTCGGCCGGGACGGTCACGTCGAGGTTGACGATCGGTTCCAGCACCAGCGGCCGCGCCTTGCTGATCGCGTCCATGAAGGCCTTCTTGCCGGCGGTGATGAACGCGACTTCCTTGGAGTCCACCGCGTGGTGCTTGCCGTCGTAGACGATCACGCGCACGTCGTGGAGCTGGTAGCCGGCGACCGCGCCGGTCTCCAGCACCTGGCGCACGCCCTTTTCGATCGCCGGCAGGAACTGGCCGGGGATGGTGCCGCCCTTGACCTCGTCGACGAACTCGAAGCCACCGCCGCGCGGCAGCGGCTCGACGCGCAGGAAGACCTCGCCGAACTGGCCGGCGCCGCCGGTTTGCTTCTTGTGGCGGTGGTGGCCGTCGGCGTTCGCGGAGATGGTTTCGCGGTAGGCGATGCGCGGCGGCCGCGTGATCACCTCGACGCCATAGCGCTCCTTCATGCGCTCCAGCATCACCCGCAGGTGCAGTTCACCGAGACCGCGGATCACGGTTTCGTTGAGTTCCTTGTGGTGTTCGATGCGGAAGCAGGGGTCTTCCTCGGCGAGCTTGTGCAGCGCGTTGGCGAGCTTCTGCTCCTGGCCGCGGGTGGCCGGTTCGATCGCGAGCCCGAACATCGGCTGTGGGAAGTTGATCGGCTTCAGATGGATCTGGTCCTCATCGTGGCTGTCGTGCAGCACCGCGTCGAAGTGGATCTCCTCGATCTTGGCGACCGCCGCGATGTCGCCCGGCACCGCGTCCTCGATTTCGACGTGGTCCTTGCCCTTGAGCTTGAACAAATGACCGACCTTGAAGGGCTTCTTGCCATCGTCGATGAAGAGCTGGGTGTCGCGCCGGACGGTGCCCTGGTAGATGCGGAACACCGAGAGCTTGCCGACGAAGGGATCGTTGATGATCTTGAACACATCGGCGACCACGTGCTTGTTCGCATCCGGCTCGGTGCGGAAGGATTCGGCGTCCGGCGCGGTGCCCTTGACGAACAGCGGCGGGTTGGCTTCGGCCGGATTCGGCATCAGCTTCTCGCACAGGTCGAGGAGTTCCCTGACGCCGGCGCCGGTGCGCGAGGACACGAAGCAGATCGGCACCAGGTGGCCCTCGCGCAGGCACTGCTCGAAGGCGTCGTGCAATTCCTGGCCGGACAGGCCGGCTTCGCCGTCCTCGAGGTAATGGCCCATGACCTCCTCGTTGAACTCGACGACCTGGTCGATGATCCGCTGGTGGGCCTGCGCCACCGACGAGAAATCGGCCTCGCCGCTGGGGTTGAAGAAGCAGTCGACCACCGCGCTGCGGCCCTTGGCCGGCAGGTTGATCGGCAGGCACTCGGGGCCGAAGCTCTCGCGCAGCTGCTCGACCAGCATCTCGAGATCGGCCTCGTCGTGATCGATCTTGTTGACCACCAGCAGCCGGCACAGCCGGCGCGCCTTGGCGTACTCCATCATGCGGCTGGTCGAGTACTCGATGCCGTTGCTGGCGTTGACCACGATCGCGCAGGTCTCCACGGCCGCCAGCGCGGACAGTGTCTTGCCACGGAAATCCGGGTAGCCCGGGGTGTCGATCAGGTTGACGTGGATGCCGCCGTGGTCGATCGAGGCGATCGACATGTTGATCGAATGCTGACGCTCGCGCTCCATCGGATCGTGGTCGGACACGGTGTTGCCGCGCTCGATCGAGCCCTGCGAGTTGATCGCGCCGCCGGCAAAGAGCAGGGCTTCGAACAACGAAGTCTTGCCGGCGCCGGCGTGACCCACGAGGGCAAGGTTGCGGATCTGGGCGGTGCTGTAGGCGGGCATGACGGATCTCCAATGGCGGCCTGATCGACACTACCCCTAGACCCCCGCGACGCCAAGGTTGTGGCGTGCTGCGGTGCAGCAGGCGCGATGCAAGACTTGCGTCGGCAAGCGTCGTCGTCGCAGTACACCACCGTGCAGGCGGTGGTCGACGAGCTTTCCGGGGCATTTCTTCGGACCACAACTGGCCGTCTGGGCGAGACGGCGCGGCTGCAAGCGCACTACCCGCCGAGGTAGGATTCCAGCGGATCTTTCGGGAAATCGGTGCGTCTCATTCCCCGTGGCCGGGCTGGTCGTCGAGCTGCGCGCGCCCCTTCTGGAAACGCGCCAGCTCCACCCAGGTCGGATCGGCGGCGGCGAGCAGCTTGTCGAAGATCGCCGCTTCGATCTGCTCGACATCGAAACGCGCCCAGTCGACGTACTCCAGGCGCAGGTCGTGCCAGTGGTGCGCCGCCTCGCGCAGATCCCAGCGCAAGGTGTCGACCACCTTCTGCGCCTCGTCGCGGGTCAGTTCCTCGGCCGCGACCAGGTACTCGCGCACCCCGCCGAGCGCGTGCAGCAGCGACTCCGCAGCATGCTCCTCGGCCTTCGGCAGTTCCTCGCGCAGCCAGCGGCGGGCGCTATCGTAGGCGCGTTGCAGGCGGGAGTCGGTCATGCGCGCTTCCTCGTCGACGGCGTCGTTCACATGTTAGCGCTGTGCCCTCCGGCGGGTCATGCGCCGCTGGTGCTCGCGCTGATGGGACTGCCGGGCGCCGGCAAGTCCACGCTCGCGCAAGCGCTCGCGGCCGCCGCGCGTTTTTCGATCCTCGACCGCGACGAGATCCGTGCCGGGATCCGCGCGGACGATGCCTCCGATGCGCTTCGCGAAGAAGCCGACCGGCTGCTGTTGCGGCGCGTCGGCTCGGGCGTGCGCGCGGCGCTGAACCTGATCGTCGACGGCAAGAGCTGGGCACGCGCCGGTGACCGCGCGGCGCTCGCCGAGGCCGTCGAGGACGCCGGCGGCGATCTCGTGTGGTGCTGGCTGGACCTGCCGCCGGAAGCGGCGATCGCACGCGTGCAGGCCGACCGCGAGCACCCGGCGCCGGATCGCAATGCCCGACTGGTGCTGCGGGTGGCCGCACGCTTCGAGCCGCCGCCGCCCGGTTGCTGGCGCTTCGACGCGCTGCTGCCGCCCGCGGAAATCGTGCGCCAGGTGCTGCTGCGGGTGGCCGGGCGCCTGGACGCGATCCTGATCGAGGACCGTCCGCAGGACCTTCCCTAGCGCCGGGCTGTCTTCAGGCGCACGTAGAGTTGCTTGTGCACGCGCGCCACGAGGGTGTCGTCCTTGCCGCGCACATCGACCGCGAACCAGTGCAGCACGCGTTCGCCACCGGCCGCGCCTTTGCGGATCGCGTTCAGGTCTTCCTCGCGGACGTGGAACTCCGCGTGCACATCGCTGCGCCCGGGATGCAGGAATTCGATCTTCGCGGCCTTGTCCCAGACGATGTAGTCGCGCCCCAGCGACTCCATCACCAGGATCATCCAGAAGGGATCGGCCATCGCGAACAGCAGGCCGCCGAACTGGGTGCCGACGTAGTTGCGGTTGTACCAGCGCAGCTTCAGCCGCACCCGCGCGAAACGCCAGTCCTCGCCGACCTTCTCGACCTGCACGCCGCCGAACAGGAAGGGCGGCCACCAGTTGGCCCACCACTTCAGCCGTGTCGGAGTCATGCGTCTTGCCATCGAGTCTGCGCGTTCCGTCCAGGGTGTCGAGTAGAGCGCGCGCGCCGCCGTCAACGCAAACGACTTTGGTCCTGCGGCCTGCACTCCGCATCGGTCCGGTGCGCGGCGACCCGGCCCTCAGCCGCCCGCGAGTGCCGCGAGCCGCTCCGGGGTGCCCACGTCCGACCAGGCGCCCTGGTAGTGCTCGCCGCTGACCACGCCGAAGTCGATCGCCTCGCGCAGGATCGGCGCCAGCCCGTAACGGCCCGGTGGGTAGTGCGCGACCAGTTGCGGGCGATACACGCCGATGCCGGCGAAGGTCAGGCGCGGCGCGCCGCACAGGTGCACGCGCCCGGCGCGCAGCACGAAGTCGCCGCGCGGGTGCTGCGGTGGGTTGTCGACCAGCACCAGGTGCGCCAGGCCTGCGGGCTCGGCTGGCAGCGTCGCGTAGTCGAAGTCGGTGTGGATGTCGGCATTCAGCGCGATGAAGGGCGCATCACCGAGCAGCGCGAGTGCCTGGCGCATGCCGCCGCCGGTCTCGAGCGCCTCGGGGGGTTCGTGCGACCACTGGATGCGCAGCCCGAAGGTTTCGCCATGGCCGAGAGACATCGGCAGTTGCGCACCGAGCCAGCCGGTGTTGACGACCACGTCGACGATGCCGGCGCGCGCGAGCGCGCGCAGGTGCCAGCCGATCAGTGGCTCGCCGCGCAGGCGCAGCAGCGCCTTCGGGCAGGTGTCCGTGAGCGGCCGCATGCGCTCGCCGCGGCCGGCGGCGAAGATCAGCGCACGCATCAGGCGCTGCGCCGCGCGCGCGCCGCGACGATCCGCTCGTAGGCGCTGCGCAGCTCGCGCGTGCGCGCTTCGGCAGCCCTGAGTGCGGCGGCGTCCGCTCCTTGGCCCTGCAGCTTGTCCGGGTGGTTCTGCGCGAGCAGGCGGCGCCAGGCGCGGGTCAATTCGTCGTCGCTGGCGCCCGGCGTCAGCCCGAGCGCACGGTAGCAATCCTCCAGCGCCGGTGCGGTCATTCCGGCAGCGCGCGCGGCGATCAGTTCAGCGACGCGCTCGCGGCCGAAGCCCAGGCCTGCACCGAGGCGCTCGACCAGGCCACGCTCGGCCGGCGCCATCGGCCCGTCGCGGCGCGCGAAATCGGCGAAGGCACGCAGCATGTCGGCGAGCTCATCCGGCGTGGGCGACGCGCGGCGGCGGAAGGCCGCGACTTCGTCGGCAACATCGAGCGCCTGCTGGCGACCGCGCTGGAAGGCGCGGATCGCCGCCTGGCGCGCACCCGCGTCGAGCTTCAGTCGCTGCATCAACTGCTCGGCGGCCGCCACCTCGCCCTCGCTGACGCGCCCGTCGGCCTTGGCCAGATGACCGAGCCAGAGGAACAGGAACTCGATCCGCGGCAGCCGCGGGTCGGCCACGCGCAGACCCTCCTGCGGCCGCCAGCGCAGCCAGCCGGCGTCGAGCGCATGACCGAGCAGCAATCCGGCCGCCGCCCCGTAGGGACCGGCCACCGCGAGGCCGAGGCCGCCACCGACCAGCTTGCCGAGCGCGCGGGAGATGGGAAGGGACATGCCGGCGGATTCTACGGAGGACGCCGCGCGCGTGTTGGGGTGTGGTTCGCGGCGCGGGCCCCGGTGCCTCTCGTCCCGGCTAACATCCGCGCTTCCGTTCGCCGAGGACCCGTACATGCCCGCTCCGATCATCGCCCCGTCGATCCTGTCGGCGGATTTCGCGCGCCTCGGCGAAGACACCGCGCGGGTGCTGGCGGCCGGGGCCGACTGGGTGCATTTCGACGTGATGGACAACCACTACGTGCCGAACCTGACGGTCGGTCCGCTGGTCTGCGAGGCGCTGCGCAAGTACGGCATCGCCGCGCCGATCGACGTGCACCTGATGGTGCGGCCGGTGGACCGCATCATCCCGGACTTCGCCAAGGCCGGCGCCAGCCTGGTCAGCTTCCACCCCGAGGCCAGCGAACACGTCGACCGCACGCTCGGCCTGATCCGCGAGTGCGGCATGCAGGCCGGACTGGTGTTCAACCCGGCGACGCCGCTGAATCACCTGGATCACGTGATCGACCAGCTCGGCCTCATCCTGATCATGTCGGTCAATCCCGGCTTTGGCGGCCAGTCCTTCATCCCCGGCGCACTCGCCAAGCTGCGCGCCGCGCGCGCCCGCATCGAGGCCAGCGGCCGGCCAATCCGCCTGGAAGTCGACGGCGGCGTCAAGGTCGACAACATCCGCGCGATCGCGCAGGCCGGTGCCGACACCTTCGTTGCCGGATCGGCGATCTTCAACTCGCCGGACTACGCCGCGACGATCGCGAAGATGCGGGCCGAGATCGCGGCTGCCGCGGCGACGTGACGGGCAAGCCCCGGACGCGGAGGAATGCAGAAGCGCTGGACGCGGAGAACGCAGAGGGAAAGCAGAGAGGGCGCGCAGACAGGTTGGCCAACTGGTCCGGGTGAGGTGCGTGGAGGCAGCGAGCGGTTTCGCCTGCTCTGCGTACTCTGCGTCCCAACGCCTTTCCTGATGCACTCTGCGACCCTGGCTTGATCGGGCAAAACCGGGACACCCGACCGCGAGCGCTTGCCGCGGCCCGCGCGGCCGCCTAGCGTTCGCGCCGACCTGACCAGACACGAGCCCCATGGCCCGCCAGATCGCCATCGTCGAAGACGAACCCGCCATTCGCGCCAATTACTCCGATGCGCTCAAGCGCTACGGCTATGAGGTGCAAACCTTCGCTTCGCGCGCGCAGGCCTCGAGTGCCTTCGCGCTGCGGATGCCGGACCTGGTGCTGATCGACATCGGCCTTGGCGATGAACCCGAGGGTGGTTTCGAACTCTGTCGCGAGCTGCGCCAGCGCTCGACCGCGCTGCCGATCATCTTTCTCACCGCGCGCGACGCCGACCTGGACATCATCTCCGGTCTGCGCCTAGGGGCGGACGACTATTTGACCAAGGACATCAGCCTGCAACACCTGCTGACCCGCATCGTCTCGCTGTTTCGGCGCGTGGAGGCGCTCTCCCGGCCGGACGGCAAGGATCAGTTGCTCGAACACGGCCACCTGAAGCTCGCGGGCGACCGCATGCGCGCCACCTGGAAGGACATCGAAGTGCCGCTGACGGTCACCGAGTTCTGGGTGGTGCACGCGATGGCACGCTATCCCGGCCACGTCAAGAACCGCGACCAGTTGATGAGCGCCGCTCAGGTGGTGGTCGACGAGGCCACCATCACCAGCCACATCAAGCGCATCCGCAAAAAGTTCGTGGCCGTCGATGCCGGGTTCGATGCGGTCGATACCGTGCACGGAGTCGGCTACCGCTGGAAGGCATGAAACATCCGGGCTAAGCTTGGCCCGAGCGCTGCGCGAGGATCTTCCGATGGCAATCACCCTCACTCCCACCGCGGTCCAGCGTGTGCGCGACTTCGTCGCCGGCGATCCCGATGCGCTCGGGTTGCGTGTGGGCGTGCGTCGTACCGGTTGCAGCGGCTGGGGCTACGCGGTGGACGTCGCACGCGAAATCGCGCCGGCAGACCATGTGTTCGAACTGGATGGTGTGCGCGTGGTCGTCGACTCGCAGGCACTGCCGCTGCTGGACGGTACGCAGATCGACTTCGTGCGCCAGGGCCTGAATCGCGTGTTCGCCTTCAGCAACCCGAACGTCGCCGGAGAATGTGGCTGCGGCGAGAGTTTTTCGGTGGAACGCGCGGCCGTGTGAACAGCGGTTGGCGGCAGGCGTACGCCAGACGTGCCCGCGCGTGCTTGCCATCGCCAACCGCAACCAGCGTTCAGACGCCGGCCTTCTGCAGCAGTTTCTGTAACTCATCGGCGGCGCGGCGGAACTCCGCCCCGGCTTGGCGTGCCATGCCCATGGCGTCGCGCAGGGTGCCGGAGCGGGCGCCGTGCTCGACCAGCTTGGCAAGGTCGGAAAGCGCCATTGCGCCGAGATTGGCGCTGGTCGATTTCAGCGAGTGCGCCGGAGCGATCATTGCCTGCACGTCGCCGCGTTCGGCGGCGCCCACCAGGATCTGCAGGTTCTTCGGCGTATCTTCGAGGTAGACCTTGACCAGCGAGGTGAACTCGCTGCCCATGACGTCGATCAGCTCGTTGACGATGCCCTCGTTGATCGCCGGCGACGAGGGCGTCAGCTTCACCGGTTCGGTCAGGCGCGTGGGCGGCGCCGTGGTGGGCTGCGGGACCGCAACCGCCGGAGTCGGCGCCGCTTCGATGCCACGCCGGTTCTTGGGCATCCATTTGCGGATGGTTTGTTCCAGCAGGCCGCGATTGAGCGGCTTGGACATGTAGTCGTCCATGCCGGATGCCAGACACTTCTCGCGATCGCCAGCCATGGCGTTGGCGGTCATCGCGATGATCGGAATGCGCGGCAGGCTGCGCTCGGCCTCCAGCGTGCGTCGCGAGCGGGTGGCGGTATAGCCATCCATCACCGGCATCTGGCAGTCCATCAGGACCACGTCGAAGCCACCGCGACCCATCATTTCAAAAGCTTCCTTGCCATTTTCGGCGATATCGAAGCTGATTCCGATCAGGCTCAGCAGCCGCTGCGCGACCTGACGGTTGACCGGATTGTCCTCGACCAGCAGCGCGTGACCGCTGAGCTTGGCGAGCGCGGTCTCGGCGGCCTCCTCCGCCGGTGGGTGTGGGGACTGAGCGCCACCGCTGGCATCGTCCACGCCCAGACGAGCGGCTTCATCGAGCAGGCTGAAGCGCCGTTCGCCACCGCCCTCGACTTCCAGCAGCTTGTTCAGCGCGCTTTGCAGTTCGCCTTCGTTGAACTGGCGCTTGATGAGCGTCGACCGGTGGGGGTCGAGTTGCAGTTCCGGTGGATTGGGCTCGTCGCCCTCGAAAAAGACCAGCTTGACACGTTCCAGCGTCGGTTCGCGGCCGACGTTGCGCGCCAGCGCCGCTGCGGTCGGACGCATGCTGCCGAGGTCGACGAGGACCACGTCGAAGGCCCAGTTCTCGCCCAGCGTGGCCGAGGATTTGAGCTTGCTCAGCGCATCGGCGGCGGTATTGGTGGCGATCTGGCTGACGCCCCAGTTCTGGCAGTAGCCGGTCAGCCGGGAGGTCATGCGCGGATCGGAGGACACGATGAGCGCACGCGAACCGTTGAGATCGCGGCGATTGGCGGCAAGATCTCCGATCGCCTTCAGGAAGGGCACGCTGAACCAGAACACGGAACCCCGGCCGAGTTCGCTCTTGAGACCGATCTTGCCGCCCATCAGTTCGACGATGCGCTTGCAGATGACCAGGCCCAGACCGGTGCCGCCGTAGTTGCGGGTGGTCGACGTGTCCGCCTGCGAGAAGGGCTGGAACAGGCGCTCGGCCTTGTCTGCCGCGATGCCGACGCCGGTGTCGCGCACCGCGAACAGGATCTCGCTCTGGGTGCGGGTCTCGCCGCGTTTGCTGATCTGGATTTGCACCGAGCCTTTCTCGGTGAACTTGATCGCGTTGCTGACCAGGTTCGACAGCACCTGACGCAGCCGCACCGGGTCGCCGCGGCAGGCCAGGCGCACGTTCGGATCGAAGGCCACCGAGAGCTTGATGCCCTTGGCGTCGGCGGCCTTCTCCATCAGCCGCACGACGCCGTCGACCACCTCCTTCAAGTTCAGGCCGACGGTTTCGAGTTCCAGTTTGTTGGCCTCGATCTTGGAGTAATCGAGGATGTCGTCGATGATCCGCAGCAGGCTTTTCGACGACTGGTAGGCGGTATTCAGGTACTCGCGCTGGTCGGGGCCGAGCTTGGTGTCGCGGAGAATCTCGAGCAGCGGGATGATGCCGTTCAGCGGCGTGCGCATCTCGTGACTCATGGTGGCCAGGAACTCGCCCTTGGCCATGTTCGCGGCTTCCGCCGCCTGCTTGGCGGCCACCATTTCCTTCTCGAGGTTACGGTGGCGTTCGAGCTCGCTGCGCAACTGGATCAGTTCGCCGTGGTCGACTGTGTGCGCCTGCGGGTTGACCGCGTCGCGCTCGCGATCCAGGCGAATCGCGGAGAGCTCGGCGGCGAAGGGCTGCTGCGCACGCGACTGCGCGTCCGCGATCAGCGCCAGGCGCCGGCCGAGCAGCAGGTTCAGGATCACCAGCAACACCGCCAGCAGCGCTGCTGACCACTCCGATTCGCGCCCGCCGAGCAGCAGGAACACCATCGGCGCAAGCAGCACCACGAGCACGCCGATCAGCAGTGCGAATTCGCTGGCGAACAGCCAGACGCTGGCGGTGGCGAGGCCGGCGATGGTCAGGATCATCGGCATGTTGAAATCGCCGCTGGGCAGGATGCCGAACGTCACCGCGCCGATGCCCCAGCACAGCGCGCTGGCGATCAGCGCGCCTTCGGAGATCTGGAAGGAACGTTCGTCATCGCGCTCCAGGCGGCTCCAGGCCCAGGCCGCAAGCACGCACAACATGAAGTGCGCCCCGGTCCAGGCCGCGAGGGTTCCGAAACTGGCCCAGGAGCGCGTCGCGAGCACGGTCAGCAGCGCGAATACGAGGCTGCCGGCGCACCAGTACAGGACCGCCTCGACGCCGGTCTGTCGGCGCCGCTCCAGTGCCCCCACCCGTCCCGCCTCGCGCATCCGTACTACTCCCGATGAACTTTCGCCTCAGGCCGACCCGTACGTCGGCTCCCTTCGCCGGAATCCGCTGCGTCCGGCATGGTCGACTCTCGCACAGACTCCGTTCCGCGTGATCATGCCGCCGGGGCGGCCTTCATAGCGCCGAGGCGCTGAAATCGAATCCGAGCTCGGCGCCCGGCTGCTGCACGAAATTGCCCTGGATCAGGTCCACGCCCATGGTCCACAGCAGGGCCGCGCTCTGCGCGTTCTCCACTTTCGGGGCGATCACCAGGCGGCCGCTGTCGTGCGCGGCGCGCACCAGCGTGCGCAGCTCGTCCGAATGCAGCGCGATGCCGTTGTCGCGGGTGTAACGGTCGGACAGCTTGACATAGTCGGTGGCGACCACCCCGAGCAGTTGCAACGCGGTCAGGCCGCCGTCGTACTCGTCCATGACCACGCGAACACCCAGTTTGCGCATGGCCTCGAAGAAGGCCAGCGCCTCGCGCATCTTCGCGAGCACATCGCCGAGCTTCAGTTCCAGCGCCAGTGCGTCCGGCGCCACCCGGCGCGTCTCCAGCATCTGCCGCAGCCAGCCGACGCGCTCGCCATCGAGCGTACTCTCCACGGTTTGGTTGACGAACAGTCTGACCGGCCGTCCCTGGCGTTTGCGTTCTTCGATCACCCGCAGGCAGCGTGCGAGGCACCAGCGATCGATCTCCTGGGTGAGGCCGGCACTGCGCGCCGCGTCCAGCACCTGCTGGGCGCCGACCACTTCGCCGGCTTCGCCGCGCAGACGCAACAGCACTTCGTACTGCTCCTCGCCAGTCGCGTGCAGGGAAACGATCGGCTGGAACAGCAACTGAAAACCGTCCTCGGCGAGCGCGCGTCGGATCGCGTCGGTGAGACCGCCGCCGGTGCTCAGGGCCTCCGGCCGCCAGACCAGCACCGAGGCGCCGGGCTGCGAGCGGGCCCGCGCGCAGGCGCGCTCGGCGGCATTCAGCATGTCCGCGGCGTCCGCCACCTGCGCGGTGAACCCCGCCACGCCGATGCGTGCCGCCACCTTGACGCTGCTCTGCCCGGTCTCGAGCAACTCTCCGCCCAGGCGATCGGCCATCTGGCGCGCGAGCACCTCCAGACCTGAGTCGTCGCGGGCGGCGCTCAGCAGGATGAAGCTGGAATCGCCGTAGCGCGCCGCCAACTCGTCCGGACGCGCGAAGCTGGCGATGGTGGCGCCGAGCTGGCGCATCGCTGGCTCGTAGGCGGCCAGGCCCTTCTGCTCGCGCAGCGCCTGGGTGCCCTCGACCTCGATGAACAGCACACCGCCGCCGCGGCGACCGCGATCCTCGTGCGCCAGCAATTCATTGAGGCGGTCGATCACGAAGGTGCGATGGAACAGGCCGGTGGTAGGATCCTTCGGATCGAGCACGCGCTTGCGTGCCATCAGGCGCGCCCGGCGGGCGCGATTGTTGACCGCCGAGATCAGGAACTTGGGCCGGATGGGTTTGGCGAGGAAGTCGTCGCCGCCGGCCGAGAGTGCCTCGAAGTGCTTCTCCGAGTCCTGCTCGCCGGACAGGAACACGATCGGCGTGTTGATGAACTGGTCGCGCTCGCGAATGATCGCCGTGAGTTCCATGCCGGAGATGTTCGGCATGTACAAGTCCATGAGCACGAGGTCGGGGCGGAAGCGTTCGAGCTGGTCGAGCGTCTCCAGCGGCTCGCCGACGACCTGGGTCTCCATGCCGGCCTTGCGCAGCACCGACTCGGCGAACAGCGCCTGCGCGCGGTCGTCCTCGACGATCATCACCTTGAACGGATTGTCGGTCTCCGCTTCCAGCAGTTCGCGCACGCGCAGCGAGGCCTCGTGCGCGGGCATCGGCAAGGGGATGAAGGTGTCCACCCCCGCGCGCATCGCCTTCAGGCGCGCATTCAGGTCGTTGTGTTCGGCGAAGGCGAGCAGCGGCAGGCGCCCGGACACACGCTGGCGCACACGCTTGACGAACTCGCCGAGGTGCTCGACCTGCTCGAAAAATCCGGCGTCGATGACGATCAGGTCCGGCGCCAGCGAACCCAGCATCTCCTTGAGCTCCTCAGGGCTCTCCAGACGGTCGACCGCATACCCGAGCTGGCCGAGCGACTGCGTCAGTTCGCGCCCGAATGGCGCGATGTCGGAAAGGTAGAAGATGCGCCCGGTGCGCGCGCGTGCCGCCGGCTTCTCGGCCGGCTTGTCGACCACCGCTTCGGGCGTGGCGCTTGCCACCGGCGCCGCCCGCGTGCGCGCCTCAGAATGCGCCGCATCCAGCGCGAACAGCGAGCCGGCGTTGACGATCCGCGGCTCGTGCCCGCTGTTTTCCGCGCCGTCGGATTCGCGGCGGACGACGATCAGCGAGGGTGCCGGCGGCGGCGCTCCGTGGGTCTCGCTGGTCATCGGCGCCACTTCGCGGTGGCTGAAGCGACGCCAGTATTCCTCGGGTGCGGTCAGGACCGGCAAGGGCACCCCGGGGCGCTCGGGCGCCGGCACCACGAAGTCGCGCACGCTGCGCACGCTCGGCGCCGGCGGCTCGGAGACCGTCAGCACCGCGTCCAGTTGCGATTCGATCGCGCTGCGATCGGTCGCTGAGGGCAGCCGCAGATCGCGGATCAGGGGCTCCAGCAGGCGCTCCACCTGGTACAGCCGCTCACTCGCATCGAGCAGGCCGTAGCGGCCCGCCGCACCGGCCAGGCCCTGCACGTCCTGGTACAGCAGGGTCACCGTGTTGACATCCCATACGCCGCGGCAGACGCGGTGGCCGCGCTTGCGTACGGCGTCGATGCGACGTGGCAGGTGCCTCAGGAATGCCTGGCGCAATTCGGCGCTTTGCTGGGAATCGTCCTTGGGCAGCACGACAGGCTCTGGCCATGCGGGATTGCCCGACTATACCAGCGGCTCCGCACCACAAGAGCCCGCCGGAAACGGGGTCTCTGGAAGCGCTGCGGCGGCTTCCGGGCGGGTGTGGACGAGCGTTCCGCCGCAAGTTGGTGCGATTCGGCCGGCCGCGCAATTGCGAGGCGCGGATGAACGCTGGTCGAGATGCGCTTGTGTGCGTCGGGAAGCCCTGTTTATAAGCCCTCTCCCCCGGCGACGGCGCGGCCTTCCGACATGCACCGTTCCCCCTCCGACGCGCTTGCGCTGCGGCCCTGAGCCATGTCCGTATCGACCTCCGGTCCACGCCTGCGCCTGATCGAGGAGAATCCGTCCGCACGTCGGCGACTGCGCCTGATCGTCGCCTTGCTGTGGGCGCTGAGTCTGGCCGGCACCTGGCTGTGGATGCGCCAGACCCTTGCTCCGCAGTTCGGCGAGGTCGCTCGCGAACTCGCGCAGGCGCGTCGCGCACTCGTCGTGGCCGAAACCGAGCGGGCGCGCTTGCAACGGCTGGTGGCGCAACACGAACGCGGCGAACAGGTGGCGCGCGGCGCCAACGGGGAGCTGCAGCGGACGCTTGCCGCGCGCCAGGAGGAAATCGCCTCCTTGCGCAGCGACCTCGGTTTCTACCAGCGGTTGATGGAGGGCGGCGCGCAGCGGCCCGGCCTATCGGTGCACAGCCTCGTGTTGCGTGCGACCGACGATCCGCGCGCCTTCCAGTATGCGTTGACGCTGAGTCAGAACCTGAAACGCAACCGTCAGGCCAGCGGCACGGTGGAAATGCTGGTCGGCGGCAGCCGCGGGGCGGAGAATGCGAACCTGCGGCTCGACGAACTCGGCGGCGGCGAGGCGGCGCTCGAATTCTCCTTCAAGTATTTTCAGCAGCTGAATGGCCTGATCATGCTGCCGGAGGGATTCAAGCCGGCGTCGGTGCGTTTGCGCGTGCAGCCGGAGGACGGCGGCAACGTGGAGCGCGAATTCATGTGGAAGGATGTCATCGAGAGGGACGGCTGATGTTCGGAGAGAAGAAACCCGCCAAGACGATCAGCTCCAACAGCGCGATCGACGGTCTGATCGGCGAACGCATGAGTCTGGTTGGCGACGTTCGCTTTGCCGGCAGCTTCATCGTCGAAGGGCGGATCAAAGGCACGGTGGTCGCCGAAGAGGGCGGCGAAGCCGTCCTCAAACTGTTCGAGCGCGGCCAGATCGACGGCCAGGTGCAGGTGCCGCAGGCCGAGCTGCACGGCGAGATGCTCGGCGACGTCACCGCCGAAAAACTGTTGTTGGGCGCAACCGCGCGCGTGCGCGGCAATGTCTACTACAGGGTGTTGGAAATGGCTGCGGGTGCCCAGGTCAACGGCCAAATGGTGCACCAGGACGAGCCGCGCAAGCAGTTGCCCAAGCCGGAAGGTACTTGAAATCGGGTCGGTCGGGCGTCATGGATGCGGATTGCTGCAGCGAGGATGGGCGATGGACACGAGTGCGAGCGATACCTTGAACTTCACCTGCTCCGCCGCCCGCAAGGTGCGCGAGCTGATGACCGAGGAAGGCAGGCCGGAACTCAAGTTGCGCGTCTACATCCAGGGGGGAGGTTGTTCCGGGTTCCAGTATGGTTTCAGTTTCGACGAGTCCGCGCAGGAGGACGATCTCGCCATCGAGACCGACGGCGTCACCCTGATCGTCGATCCGATCAGCCTGCAGTACCTCGGCGGGGCCGAGGTGGATTACAGCGAGAGCCTGCAGGGCGCGCAGTTCGTGATCCGCAACCCGAACGCGAAAACCACCTGTGGTTGCGGGTCTTCCTTCACGGTCTGATTGGATCGCAGTGGCGCGGCGTGCGAAGGCTGCAGGTTGCGGATGGCACACGCGTGCCTGTCGGTGGCTGCGGAGGATGCGGCGCGCTGCGGTCGTCGGGAACGCGGCGGCCCGCTTGACGCCCACGGTCATTGCGCGTCAACTGCCGGTAACCTTCCGATGAGGTTTCGCGCATGGCGCTGGCGCTGCTCGCCATCCTGATCGTCCTGGTGCTCGGACTGCTCGCGCCGGAGCTGGCGCGGTTGCGGCAGTTCCTGTGGTTGCGCGCGTGGATTGGCTGGCTGGAAGCGCGCGTCGGCGGCGCCAGCCCGTGGACGCACGCGCTCGGGTTGGCGCTGGTGCTGCTGCCGCTGGCAGGGCTGGTGGTGCTGGTCGACTGGACCTTGGGCGACCGCTTGCATGGTCTGCTGCGATTCGTGTTTGCTTTGACCGTGCTGTACCTGTGCTGGGGGCCGCGCGATCTCGACGACGACGCGCTGAGCGCCGCGCGCGCGGAATCGCCCGAGGATCGCGCCGAGGCGCTGCGCAGTCTCGGCGGCACGCCCGGCGACGCGGCGGTGAAGAGCGCCGGACTCGTCGACCAGGTCTTCGCCGCGGGTCTCGCGCGCTGGTTCGGGCCAATTTTCTGGTTCGTGGCCTTCGGTCCGGCCGGCGCGCTGGCCTACCGGCTGACGCAACTGCTCGCACAGTCGCCCGAACTGCGCGTGGTGTTGCCGCAAGCGCAGGTCGCGGCAGCAGATCGGCTGCACACGGCGCTTGCGTGGCTGCCGGCGCAACTGATGACGCTGGCGCTGGCCCTGGCCTCGGATTTCGACGCGGTCGGCAAGGCCTGGCGCGAACACCATCAGGCGCACGGCCAGGGACTGCTGTACCTGGACCTCGGCTTCCTGTCCGCCACCGCGCGCGCCTGCGTCGACCTCGACGACGAGGAATTCGTCGGCAGCGATGGCCAGCCGATCCGCGACGAAGCGGTCGAGGAAGCGCGCCGCCTGCTGTGGCGTGTGCTGGTTGTCTGGCTGGCGATGCTGAGCGTGATCGTGCTGGCGGGCTGGGCGGCGTAGCGGGCTGAAAGCAGGAGCGGGGTTGGGGGCTGGGGTGAGCGCGCCTAGTGTCCTGTCCCGCAAATACCGTCGAATGGTTCCGGCGTCTTTCGCCGCGATACTGCGTTGCTCGTCGTCGCCATAGAACCACTATGGCTCCTCCTCCCGCCTTGTCTCGCGACGAAATCCATCCGGAACTTCTTCACGCTACTTGCGGGACAGGACACTGGCACCGCGCCGGCCTTGGATTGGGTCGCGTGCGCCTGAGCCGAGACCGCCGATCCCAAGGCACACGCGTCGCATCCGCGGACTCCGAAGGAACCCCCGCGCACTCACCCCAGCCCCCAGCCCCGCCTTTTGCCGGCAGACCCCGGTGCTATCCTCCCCGCCCCCGCCCGCCACCCGTCGCCCATGTCCATCTCCGAGCAGCTGAAACAAAGCGCCCTCGAGTACCATCGCCAGCATCCGCCGGGGAAGATCAAGGTCACGCCGACCAAGGCGTTGGCGACCCAGCGTGACCTCTCGCTGGCCTATTCGCCGGGCGTCGCGGCGGCTTGCGAGGCGATCGTCGCCGACCCGAAGGAAGCGTCGACCGTCACCGCTCGCGGCAACCTGGTCGCGGTGATCAGCAACGGCACCGCGGTGCTGGGGCTCGGCGCGATCGGACCGCTCGCAGCCAAGCCGGTGATGGAAGGCAAGGGCGTGCTGTTCCAGAAGTTCGCCGGCATCGACGTGTTCGACATCGAGATCGACGAGCGCGACCCGGACAAGCTGGTCGAGATCATCGCGAGCCTGGAGCCCACCTTCGGCGGCATCAATCTCGAGGACATCAAGGCCCCGGAGTGCTTCCTGGTCGAGCGCAAGCTGCGCCAGCGCATGCGCATTCCGGTCTTCCACGACGACCAGCACGGCACCGCGATCATCGTCGGCGCCGCGGTGGTCAACGCGCTCGACGTGGTCGGCAAGGACATCGGCGAAGTCAGGCTGGCGGTCTCCGGCGCGGGCGCGGCCGGCATCGCCTGTCTGGACATGCTGGTGCAACTCGGCCTGAAGAAAGAGCACATCCTGGTCGTGGATCGCAAGGGCGTGGTCTACGCCGGGCGCGCCGAGGAGATGGACGCCGACAAGGCGCGCTACGCGCGCGCCACCGACATGCGCACACTGGCCGAGGTGATCGTCGGCGCCGACATCTTCCTCGGCCTGTCCGCCGGCGGCGTGTTGAAGCCGGAGATGGTCGCGACCATGGCCGCACGGCCGATCATCCTCGCACTCGCCAATCCGAACCCGGAGATCCTGCCCGAGCACGCACTCGCGGTGTGCCCGGACGCGATCATCTGCACCGGCCGTTCGGATTACCCGAACCAGGTCAACAACGCGCTGTGTTTCCCGTACATCTTCCGCGGCGCGCTCGACGTCGGCGCCACCACCATCACCGAGGCGATGAAGCTGGCCTGCGTGCACGCGATCGCCAAACTCGCGCGCGAAGGTGCGTCGGATGTGGGTGCGGCGGCCTACGGCGGCGAGGTCAAGCGCTTCGGGCGCGATTGCCTGATTCCCCAGCCTTTCGACCCGCGCCTGCTGGTGCGCCTGGCGCCCGCAGTGGCGCAGGCGGCGATGGAGTCCGGCGTGGCGACGCGCCCGCTCGCCGACCTCGACGCCTACCGCGAGCAACTGACTCAGTTCATCTTCCGCACCGGGATCATGATGAAGCCGGTGTTCGACGCCGCCCGCGCCGAACCCAAGCGGGTGGCTTTCGCCGAGGGCGAAGAGGAAGTGATGCTGCGCGCGGTGCAGGCGATCGTCGACGAGGGTTTCGCCAAGCCGATCCTGATCGGTCGCCCGGCGGTGATCGAACAGCGCATCGCGCGCATGGGCCTGTGGATCCGGCCCGGCGAACACTTCGAGATCACCAACATCGATTCGGACCCGCGCTTCCACGACTATTGGCAGCTCTACCACCAGATCATGGAGCGCCGCGGCATCGACCCTGCGACCGCGAAGGCGGTGGTGCGCTCGCGCAGCACCGTGATCGGCGCGCTGATGGTGGAGCGCGGCGAGGCCGACGCGATGATCGGCGGCACCGTCGGCCGCTTCCAGCGCAAGCTCGCCTACTGTCAGGACATCGTCGGCCTGGAAGGCGAGATCGAGGCACCGGCGGCGATGAGCGCGATCGCCTGCGAGCGCGGGACCTTCTTCTTCCTCGATACCTACGTCAACCAGGATCCGAGCGCGAAGGAGCTCGCGACCGCGACCATCATGGCGGTCGAACGCCTCAAGCTGTTCGGCATCACCGCCAAGGTCGCGCTGCTCTCGCACTCGAATTTCGGCAGCGAGGACAGCCCCACCAGTCGCAAGATGCGCGCGGTGCTGGAACTGTTGCGCCAACGCGCGCCCGGCCTCGAGGTCGAGGGCGAGATGCACGCCGACGCCGCGCTCGACGCGACCATCCGCGAACGCCTGTTCCCGCGCTCGCGCCTGACCGGCCAGGCCAACCTGTTCGTGTTCCCCAACCTCGACGCCGCGAACATCTGCTTCAACATGGTGCGGGTGCTGTCGAACGGCGTGTCGCTCGGGCCGATCGTCATGGGCCTGAAGAAGCCCTGCTACATCCTGACCAACTCGGCGACCGTGCGCCGGGTGGTCAACATGACCGCGCTGGCGGTGGTCGAGGCGCAGATCCGCGCCCGCGGCCAGCTCGCGGGCGCCTGAATCCAACCGACAAGGAGGTCGCCATGGGCCGAGGCCCGAGCATCGAAGGCCGCAAGAACGCCGAGGACGCGCGTCGCGGCAAGCTCTTCACCAAGCTGATCCGCGAGATCACCGTCGCCGCGCGTGGCGGCGCCGATCCCGCCGCCAATCCGCGCCTGCGCATCGCGATCGACAAGGCGCTGACCAACAACATGACCAAGGACACCGTCGAGCGCGCGGTGCGCCGCGGCTCTGGCGCCGAGGGCGGCGACGAGATGACCGAGATCCGCTACGAAGGCTACGGCCCCGGCGGCATCGCGTTGATCATCGACTGCATGACCGACAACCCGCAGCGCACCGTCGCCGACGTCCGCCATGCGCTCAGCAAGCACGGCGGCAACCTCGGCACCTCGGGCTCGGTCGCCTTCCAGTTCCAGCGCGTCGGCGAACTCGTGTTCGCCACGCCCGACGCAGCCGCCGAGGAGAAGCTCCTGGAGGCAGCGCTCGAGGCCGGCGCCGACGACGTCCGGAACGGCGACGGCGAGAGCAGCGTGCTGTGCGCGCCTGCCAGCTTCGAGGCGGTGAAGAAGGCGCTCATCGACGCCGGCCTGACACCCGCCAACGCCGGCATCGTCTGGCGCCCGGACAACCGCGTCGCGGTCGCCGGCGAACAGGCCGAGGTCCTGCTCGACCTGGTCGACTGGCTGGAGGACCTGGACGACGTCCAGGAGGTCTTCCACAACGCCGCGCTGCCGACGGCTTGAGGCCATCAGGCCGCCGTGCGCTCGCAGGCCACGCATCGGGCGCGGCGGCCGCCGTCTCGCGTGGCGGCCGTGCGCGATCAACTCGGTGGTCGCGCCCTGGCCGCGAACTCGGCGCTGCGCACGGCGTCGCCGAGGCCGGCCCAGGCCTCCGCGAGGCGCTGCAAGGCCTCGCGGGTGCGCGCGTGCCCGGGGCCGTAGCGTTCCTCCAGGGCCGGCAGCACCGCCTCCAGGCGCTCGCGCGCAGAGGCGTATCGCCGGCGCGCGAGATCGCTGGCCGCGGCCTGACTGCTGAAGCTCGCGAAATGGATGTGCCCGCGGCCGAGGGTCTGCTCGACCAGCGGCAGCAACTCGTCGAACTCGCGCGCGGCTTCCTCCACCCGTCCCATTTGCAGCAGCAGCGTGGCGTGCTGGTTGCGCGCCGCCAGGGTCTCCTGATTCGGCGAGCCGGCTTCGATCCCGATGCCGCGGGCGGTCAGCGCCAGCGCCTCGTCCGGCCGCTGAAGCTGGGTCAGCGCACTCGCCAGGATGTTGAGGTTGGCGACGAACTGCGGCGAGCGCGATTCGCCGTTCCGTTCCATCGCGGCGACGACCTCGCGCAGGATCGGCTCGGCTTCGTCGGGACGCTGCAGCGCCACCAGCCCGGCGGCGAGCTGGGTGGCCGCGCTCAAGGTGCTGCGGTGGTCTTCGCCGTAGGCCGCCTTGCGCTTCTGGTAGACCTGCCGGTACATGGGCTCGGCTTCCGCCAGTCGGCCCTGGCGGTGCAGCGCCTGGCCGAGCGCCTTCACCGTGTACAAAGTCTGCGGATGATCGGACCCCAGGCGCGCGGTCTCGCTTGCCATCACCTCGCGCAGCAGCGCCTCTGCGGCCGCGAACTCGCCGAGGAACAACTGTGCGAACGCGAGGTTGTAGCGCGCGCCGTCGTATTCCTCCGGCGATTCGCTCCGCAGGGCTTCGCCGCTGCGCGCCAGCACCTCCTGGAGTTGGGCCACTGCCATCCCGGCCTCGCCCTTGCCCTGCATGACCTGGGCTTGCGCGATGCGGACTCGGTCGGCGGCCAGACTCGGATCCAGACCGGCGTCGCGCATGTCGCGCAGCAGACCCTCGTAGGCGGCGAGTGCGGCATCCAGCTCGCCGCGTCGGCCGAGCTCGTCGGCGCGCATCCGCTCGAGCAGGAAGCGCTCGGAGCTGCGCTCGCCGAAGCCCCGCTCCACCCAGGGCTGCGCGCGGTCCAGCAGCTTTTCCGCGCGCGCGCTGTCGCCGAGGCCGCCCCAGGTGCGCGCCAGCAACATCGCGACCTGGCCTGCGGCGCGTGGTTCGCGCAGGCCCGCCAGTGCCCGCTCGGCGCCATCCAGCACCTCGTGCAGTGGGCGCTCCTGGCTGCCGCCGGATTCCGGGTCGGCGCTGACCAGCATCTGCTCGACGAAGGCGTTGACCGCCGCGAGTTCGGCGCTGCGCGCGGTGGCTTCGGCGAGCGCGCGGGTGGCGCGCTCGGCGGCACGCAAGCTGAATACGGTCGCGGTCAGCAGCGCGATCATCACCACCGCTGCGGCGCCGACCGCGACGCGATTGCGTCGCACGAACTTGCGTGCGAGGTACCAGGCGCTCGGCGCGCGCGCCAGGATCGGGCGGTGTTCGAGGTAGCGCGTCAAGTCGTCGGCGAGCGCCTGCGCGCTCTGGTAGCGCGCCTGCGCGTCGCCGGCGAGCGCCTTCATCACGATGGTCTCGAGCTCGCCGCGGTACTCCGGCTTCAGCGCGGAGAGTTGCCGTGGCGAGGTTTTCTCGCGCTGACGGATCACTTCGATCAGGGAACGGTCGCGCACCGCGAAGGGCAGTTCTCCGGTCAGTAATTCGTAGGCAATCATGCCCAGCGCATAGACATCGCTGCGCGCGTCGACCCGGGTCGGGTCGCCGCTGAGCTGCTCCGGACTCATGTAGTGCGGCGTGCCGACCATTTCCCCGACGTGGGTCAGTCGCCCGGCCAGCGCCGGTTCCACGTCGATCGCGCGTGCGACCCCGAAATCGAGGATTTTCGGCTGACCTTGGGGGTCGACCAGGATGTTGTCGGGTTTCAGATCGCGATGCACGATGCCGCGCACATGCGCGTGTTGCACCGCCTCGGCGAGCGCGACCAGTACCCGCAGCCGCCGCTGCAGCGACCAGCGTCCTTCTTCCGCTGCGGCCAGCAGCGGTCGGCCCTCGACGTATTCCATCGCCAGATAGGGCAGATCGCCCTGCGCCGTCGTCGCATTGCCGCTCTCGTAGACCCGCGCGATGCCGGGGTGTTCCAGCGCGGCCAGGAAGCGCGCTTCGTGTTCGAAACGCTCGCGCAGGCGCGGGCCGACCAGTTCCTGACGGATGGTCTTCAGCGCCACCCGGCGCTCCGGATTCGGTTGGATCGCCAGGTACACGCTGCCCATGCCGCCGGCACCGATGCGTTCCAGGATGCGGTAGGGGCCGATGCGCTCCAGGTCGCCGCCCGTTGGCGCGTCCGCGGACGCCGCCGGAGCGGCCGTATCCAGCGAGGCCGGCGCCAGCAGGGCATCGACGGCCTGCGCGAGCGGCGGATCGGTGCGACGCAGCTCGATCAGCTCGCGCTCGCGCGCAGGGGCGTCCAGGCGGGCCCAACGGGCAGCCATCTCGCGGGCATCGTTCACGGCGTGGCGTCTCTAAGTGGTGGCTGTGCCGATGCTGCCATGCGCCGCCGCGGATTGGCGGTTCCGGGACCAACGGATCGAGACATCGCTATGGCGGTGGCCGATTCGGGCGTATCGTCGTCCCGGGGGAGTGCGCTCGTCAGCGGGCGGTGGCGGCCCCGACCGACCCGAGAATGTGACGCGTGGCGATCCGGTCCTGCATGTTCCTGGCGTTGCTGGCGCTCGCTGCCGCGGGCAACGCACACGCACAGTCCTGCGCGTCCGCCGAGGTGCGCGCGCTGCTCGGGGAAGCCGCGCGGCGTCCGGATGGCGCGGCCTTCGACGAGCGCCGCTTGCGCTGGACAGCGATCATCGAGGCCCACCGCGCCTGCCGCGACCATCCCGCCGAAGCGCAGGCGCTGGCGGATTGGGCGAAAGTGGCCCTGGATGCGAACCAACGCAACGAAGCGCTGGCGGCGGAGAACGCGCGCCATTCGCTGGCCGTGCGGGCGGGGCTGGAGCGGCATCGGGCGGAGTCCGCGCAGCATGTCGGCATCTTGCTGATGGAGCGCGGCGAGAACGATCTGGCCGTGCGCCGCCTGCGCGAGGCCGCGCAGGCCCTCGAAGCGCTCGGCGACTGGTCGCAGGCCGCCGACACCCATTCGCGGTTGTCGCGTTGGAACCGGCAGTCCGGCGACTACGTGGCGGCGCTGGCCGATGAGCAGGCCGCGCTGGCGATGCGTCGCCGCATCGAGCCGCCTCCGAATGTCTGGCGATCGCTGCTCAATCTGGCGGTGCTGTACGAGCAACTGGAATTGCACGAAGACTCCCGCCGCCGTTACGCCGACGCCCTCGACGAAGCCGAGCGCGAGGGCAACGAAGCGAACGTCGCCGTGGTCCTGACCGCCTTCGCCGGTTACCTCAACGACTTCGGAACCGTGGATGCGGCCCAGGCGCTGGCGATGGCAGAACGCGCCCTCGCCATCGTGCGCCGGCAGGGCGACCCGGTGCAGGTGGCTTCCGCACTGCTGCAAACGGGACGTGCGCACGCCAACCTGCACCATCTGTACGAGGCCGACCGCGCTTACGTCGAGGGCCTGCAACTGGCGACCTCGGCGTCGCATCGTGCGATGACCGCGCACCTGAATCTGCGTCACGGCGAGCTGGCGATGGCGCAGGGGCACTTCGACAAGGCTCTGGAACGCATCGAAGCGGCACGCGTGGGCTACGAATCGACCGGCAACCGTCACCGCCTGGTCAAGGTGTACGCCGCGCTCGAAGAATTGCACCAGCGCCGCGGCGATCCATTGGCGGCGGCGCAGGCCGGTCGTGAGCGCTTCCGGCTGCGCGACGAACTGCTCGGCAGCAAGGCCACCGGCAAGCTTGGCGAACTGCTGAGTCGCTTCGAACTCACCGAGGAGCGGCGCCGCAGCGAGCGCCTAGAGCAGGAGAAAGCCGTCGCCGAGCTGACCCTGGTGGCCCAGCGCAGCCGCCTGCAACTGATCTACATCGTTGCGGCCGCGATCGGCCTGGCGTTGCTGCTGCTGGGTTGGCGTCACCGGACCGCGCGTCGCTTGTACCGCCTGCTGCACCACCAGAATCAGCTGGTGATGGCCCAGGCCGAGCAACTGTCGGCCGCGAACCGGCAGCTCACCGAACAGAGCCAGCGGCTTTACCGGAGCAGCATCACCGACCCGCTCACCCAGGTGCACAACCGTGCCTACGGCATGCAAAGGCTGGAGGAATGGCTGGCGCCCGACCCCGGCGGCCGGGCCTGTGCCAGCGTGATCCTGTTCGACGTCGATCATTTCAAGGCAATCAACGACCGCCACGGTCACCCGGTCGGCGATCAGGTGCTGGTGGCGGTGGCGCAGACCATGTGCAAGGCGTTGCCGGACAGCGCCGAACTCTGTCGCGTCGGCGGCGAGGAGTTCATGGCGCTGGTCGACGACGATCTGCTGCGGCCGGCCGTGGAGGTGGCCGATCGCGTACGGCGCGCGGTGCAGGAGCTGCAGGTCACAGCCCGCGGCCAGCGCATCGATGTCACCGTCAGCGCCGGTGTCTGCCGCGCCGCGAGTCTGCCCGAGCGCTCCGCGCATCGAGCCTACGCGGCTGCCGACACGGCCCTGTACCTGGCCAAGGGGGGTGGGCGCAATCGCGTGGTCCTGTTCGGCGAAAGACCCGCAGTCGTGCGTGCCAGCCCGCGCTGACCGCTTCTGCAGGCGGTCGGCGACAGGCCGCTCGACTGGTGGTCATGGACTGCTCACGACCTGCCCTGGGGGCGCACCAGCTACCGTTCCGTGCGCCAGCTCGCACTGACTTTCTGTTCGGCGCCGCTGATGCCCTCGAGTTCGATGCTCTCGGTCAGGCGGTAGCGCAGGATCACCAGTTGCCCGGCGTCGAGCAGGCTTTGGCCGTAACCGACGAAGAAGCGCGGTGACAGGTATTTGCCGACCACCAGCGCCGAGCCGATCGCGGCGCCGAAACTCTCGACGCCGGCGGCGAGGCCGAGCTTCTTGCCGATGCTGCCGGCGACCAGACTGCCGCCGGCGGTCTCAAGCGCGCTCGCGTACTCACCGAGCTGCTCGCCGTCGGCGCCGCTGGCGGTCGCGAGTGGACGCCCGAGCACCAGGTAGGAGAGCGTCTCCGACTGGTCCAGCGCCGGATCCGAGTACAGCCGGATCGCCGGGCGTCTGGCGGTGCCGCGCACCTGCACGCCGATGCGCTGGCGATCGATGCGCTTGGCCGCGAGGATATCCAGGCTGGGATTGTCGGCGCGGCCGCCGCCGAAACCGAGGCGGCCGCGCTCGATGTCGAGCTTCTGGCCGTAGGCATTGTAGAGGCCGCGGATCAGCATCTCGCCGGTCGCGCGCGGCTGTTTGCCGGGGCGCTGCGAGACGTGCACGCCACCGTTCAGCGTGGCCTCGATGCCGTAACCGCGCAGGTCCACCGCCTGAATCAGGGCGATCGACACGTCGGCGCGGATCGGCGGCGGTGGTGGTGGTGGCGGTGCGTCCTCGATCACCACGTCCTCGCTCGCCGGTACCGCCGGCTGGAAGCGGTCGAGGTCGATCTTGCCGGCGCGCAACAGGATGCCACCCTCGATCGCGAAGCCCTCCGGCCCGCGCTTGACCAGAAAGTTGGTGTCGCCGGCCAGGCGCACGGAGGGCAGGTCGACGAGTCCGGCGTTGTCGCCCTGGATGCGCACTTCGGATACGTCGCTGTCGCCGAGTCCCACGAGGCCCTCGAAGCGCAGCGTGCCGGGCGCGATGCCGAGGGCGCCATCGATGCGCACCAGACCATCGCCCTCGAACAGCACCGCGAGCGTGCCCCGCTGCGCCTTGAGACCGAGCGCCGGCAACTCGAAGGCGAGCGCGTTCGATTCCAGCCTGCCGATCGCCCGCGTGGGCTCGGCGAGCGGCACCGCGAGTTCGCCGGCGAGGCCGCCGCGCATGCCCTGGACTTCGGCCGAGAGCCCGTCGACGAAGCTCAGATCGGTCAGCGCCAGGCGTGCCCGCAAGCTGCCCTCCGGCGTGTCGAATCCGCTCGCGCGCGCCTCGATGCGACCGTGACCGCTCAGATCGACGATGGCGTCGAGCGTCGCCGAGGCGCCATCGAAGCCGACCTCGCCGGAGAATCCGAGCGTCTGGTCGAGATCACCGCCGCCGCGCAGCTCGCCGTCCGCGATCGCCAGCCGCAAGGCGCCGCCGGGCTTGCCGGCGGCATCGATGGTCAACTCGCCACCACCGTCGAGGCGACCGTCGAGTTGCCAGTCGCCGAAGTCCACCCAGGATTGCAACTCCCGCAGCGGCAGCGCCTCCAGCTCCAGTTGCGCGCGCAGCGCCTCGGGGTCGCGCGTGGCGCCGATGCAGGCGCGCGCGGCCGCCGCGTGCAGGCAGGCACGCCCGAACATCTGACGTTCCGCGTCCAGCTCCAGCGCTGCGGTGTCGGCCAGCGCCCAGCGCGCTCCTCGCGCCGGCTTCAGCTCCAGGCTTTCGAGGCGACCGCTCCAGCGCGGATCCTGCCAGGCGCCTGCGAGCGCGGCCTGCACGCGCCCGCGGGCCTCGCGCGCCTCGATCTCCAGGGTGTGCGCCCGGGCCTCCCCGGCGAGCCGCAACCGCAAGGGTCGCAAGCGCGTGCCGGCGAGCGCGATGTCCTCGCTGGCGAGGTCGAGGTTCCAGCCCGGGCGCTTGCCGATCCGCACTTCCGCCGCCGCGGCGCCATCGACCGCGAGATCGAGCACCCGCAGCAGCGCGGTCGTCGATTGCATCGGATCGGCGTCCAGACGGGTGTCGACGCGGCCCTCGACGCGGCCCTCCCAGGGGCCCAGCCGCGCCAGGTTGAGATCCTGCAGTGCCAGCGAGATCTGCTGCGGCTGCGGGATCGTCAGTTCGGCGCCGCCGTCGCCCCAGCGCAGTCGCAGCGCACCCTCGCGCGGCTCGGCCGCGCGTCCGACCAGGCGACCTGCGAGCGTGATCGGCGCGCCCCGCAACTCGCCCTCCAGCCGGTGCACCGTCAGCACCCAGGCGCTGTCCGCGAGCGTGGCGTCGACCCGCAGGTCGCCGCCGACCTTGCCCGGCCAGTCGGCCGCGAACAGCGCAGGATCGACATCGCCGAGCCGCAGGTCGGCGGCGAGGCGCTGGTCAGCGCCCAGTTCCAACCAGCCCGCCAGATCCAGTGTGCTGCCATCGAGACCGATCTTCGATGGCGCCACTTCGATGCGCTCGGGGCTGCCGGCCAGCGCCAGTTGCAGCGGACCTTTTCGTGCGCCGCGCTGCCACTGCCCGACGAGCGTCGCCTGCCAGGCCGCGGTGCGGCCGTCAAGGTCCAGGCTGGCGCTGACGCGCGGCGCGTCCGCCGGCGTCGGTTCGCGCCAGTCACCGACCCACAGTCCGGTCAGCGTCGCCTCGATCGCGCCGACCGGTGCCGCGTCGGCGGTCGGCCAATGACCTTTGAGATCGATCCGACCGATCTCCTCCGAGACGATCTGCAAGTCGCCGATCACCACCTGTCCTGGCGGGAAGGCGAGACCCTGCAGGCGCACATCGAATCGCCGCCCGTCCAGCGTCAACGGTCCGTCGACCGCGAGCTGCTGCCGCACCCATGAGAAAGCGAGATCGCTGTCCAGCCGACGCACCGGTGCGTCGATGCCGAAGCTCTGCAAGTCGATCGCGCTGGCGCCCAGGCGTCCGTCGACGCCGGCGCCAGCCAGCGGCGCGCGCAGATCGGCCGCCAGCCGCAGTTCGCCGCCACCTTCCATGGCCAGCTCGACCGCGAGCGCGTCGAGATCGCCGGCCAGGCGCAGGCGTCCGCGATGCAGCACCTCCGGCAAGGTCCATTCGCCTTCGCTGGCGAGTTCGCCCTGCCAGTCCTGCGCGGTGTCGACCGCGGCGCTCGCGCGCAGCGCGATGTCGCCCTGGCGCAGTGCCAGGCCGGCGACCGCGAGCGCGCCGTCGCGCAGCGCGATTTCGCTGGCGGCGACCGAGAAGCGCAGCGGCTCGTCGCCACCGTAGTCGATCTCGGTGGCGAGCAGCTCGAGGTTGCGCAGTACCAGATCGACGGGCAGGTTCAGTGGCCCGGGGCGCGTGGCCGACGCCGGCCCGGTGTCCGTGGAAGGCAACAGAGTCAGGCGCGCGCCAACCAGGCGCAACGCGCCAACGTGGATCTCGCCGTGCAGCAGCCGCGACGCGCGCAACCGCAGCGCCAGTTGCGAGGCGCCGATGCGCGCACCCGGCAGCTCGATGCGCGGTGCGTCCAGCTCGAAGCCGCCGGCGAGCGAGCCGCGCACTGCACCGTACGCGAGCGTTCCGCCAGCCGCGGCGATCCCCTGCGTGAGCGCGAAGCGCAGGCCGGACTCGCTGCGCAGCAGCCAGTGCAGCAGCGCCGCGGCAAGCAGCAGCGCGGTCAACGCGCCCCAGCCCAGCCAGCGCAGCAGCCGCCTCACAGTTCGGGCCCGATGGTCAGGTGCAGGCGCAGACCGTCGCCGTCGCCTGCCACCGGCTGGGCGAGGTCGACCCGCACCAGGCCCACGGGCGAGCGCCAGCGCAGCCCGACCCCGACACCGGCGGCGAGTTCGAAATCGCCGGCGTTGAAGGCATTGCCGGCATCGACGAAGCCGGCCACGCCAAAACCGTCGAACAGGTGCTTCTCGTACTCGAAGGAGGTGACCGCCAGATATTTGCCGCCGCCCACCTTGCCGAGCGCATTCGGCGGGCCGAGGGCCTGGTAGCCGAAGCCGCGCAGACTGCGGTCGCCGCCGGCGAAGAAGCGCAGTTGCGGCGGCATCTTGTCGAAGTCGTCGGTCCACAAGGTGCCCAGCGTCAGACGCGCCAGCCAGCGGTTGTCCCCATGCGGACGCAACAGCCTGGCCTCGGCACGCGCCTGCGCGAAGGTGGCGTCGCCACCACCCGGGGTCGCGCGCAGATCGACCGCCAGCGACCAGCCTTGGCGCGGCGCCAGGAAGTCGTCGGCCATGCGCCGGAAGAAGCGCACTTCCGGATATACCAGAGTGCTGCTGCCCGGCACTTCGCCGACCTCGAAATCGCCGCTCTGCGCGGCCAGGCCCCAGCTCAGCGAACCGTGCTCGTGCTCGTGCTGGTGCGCCAGGTAGAGATTGGCGACCTTCTGCGTGGAGGTGTCGGTGGTTTCGTCGCGGTAGCCGAGCGAAGCCACCCAGGATGTGCGATCAGCGCCCGGCAGCGGGATGATGTACTGGCCACCGAAGGTGTTCAGGCGCTGGCTGATCTCGCTGCGCAGACTCGCCTTGTGGCCGCGGTCGTTGAGCCAGCGGCGGTTGATGCCGCCCTGCACGCCGACGCCGCTGTCGCTGCCGATCGCGAGGCCGCCGGTGTAGACGGTGCGTGCGGCCGGACGCAGCCGCACGATGATCGGGACCTGCTGGTCGACCGCTCGTTCCTGCTCGGTCTCGATCTCGACTTCCCCGAAGTAGTCGCTGTCCAGCAGGCGCTGCTGCAACTCGATCAGGCGGTCCTGGCGATAGGCCTGCCCGGGCTGGTATGGCAGGTAGCCGGCGAGCACTTCGTCGGGCAGTTGCGCGCCTTCGAAACGCGTCTGCGCGAAACGGAAACGCGGCCCCGACTCGAACTTCAGCCGCACCCGTGCGCTGCGCTCGGCCAGGCGCACCGCGACGCGCTTTTCGACCAGCCGCGCGTCGAGATAGCCGCGCTCGGCGAGGGCGTCCGCAATGCGGTTCTTGGCGGCCTCGTACAGCCGATGGTCGAGGATCTCGCCGACCCGCGGCTCGAAGGCCGCGACCGCGCGCTGCACCCGACGGTCCTCGCCGCCGGGGCCAGCCACTTCGATGGCGTTCCCGGCGACCGTCGTCGGCGGCCCGGGATCGACCTGGAAGCGTGCGAACCAGGTCTTGTCCTGCAACTCCAGCGTGCTGCCGATCTCGGCATGATAATGACCGAATGGCTGTAGCGCCTTTTTCATTTGCCCGGCGGCCCGCCGGTGCACGCGCCGCACCAGGGCGTCGCTGGCATCCGCACGCGACATCAGGCCTTTCAGTTCGAGCGCGCCGGAGACCGCTTCCTTCATTTCGCCCTTGACGCCGCTGATGAAGATGCGCACGCGCTGCTGGCTGCGGTCGCGCGGTGCCTGCGCATCCACCGCCTGCGCCTCGTCGACGCGGCCAGCACCGAACAGCGCGCAGGCACCCAGTTGCAGCGCGAGCAGCAGTGGGCACGCGGCGCGCGCGAGACCGGACAGGACCAATGGCAGAGGAGGTGGGCAAGGCATGCCCCGACCATAGCGCGAGCGTGGCGAAGCGGTGTTGACGCATTGCCAACGCGCGCTGGTGCCCGCCACCGGCACTTGGCGGTGGCGGGCCACTGCGAAGCCGCTGGCCGTGCCGACAGGCGACGATGCGATCGGGGGCATCCTGTGCCGGCCGTGCCTGGCCCCTGGCTGGCGTACGTGAACGGGGGCTGATCGCGGCACTCCGGTGCGGAACCAAGCCGGAATCCACGGTCTAAGGCCAGGGTTTCCCCAACCGACGAGAAGAATCCGAACATGTCCCAAGCACGCGTTGGCTTTGTTCTGACCCTGGTGGCGCTGGCCGTCGGCGCCGGCTTGTACGCGCAGGGCGGCGCGCAGCCGCAGGCGACGGCCCCGATCCGCGCCGAGGCGCCCGTCGCGCTGTCCACCAGCGGCCTCGCCTTGCCTGATTTCCGCAGCATCGTCCATTCCAACCGCGACGCGGTGGTGCAGATCGCCGTGCGCGGCGCCGACCGTCGCTTCGAGCAGCAGTTCGGCGAGGACAGCCCCTTCGGCGAGTTCTTCCGCCGCTTCGGCATCCCCGGCCACCCCGGCGGTCCCGGCGGCGGCAATGCCCCCGAGCGCCGAGGTTCCGGTTCCGGCTTCATCATCGAACCGGGCGGCCGCATCCTGACCAACGCACATGTGGTCAAGGACGCCGACGAGATCGTGGTCACGCTGGCCGACAACCGCGAGTTCAAGGCCAAGGTGCTCGGTGCCGACGAGCGCACCGACGTTGCCCTGATCGAGATCGAGGCCAAAGGCCTGCCGACCGTGCGCCTGGGCGACTCCGACCAGCTCGAGGTCGGCGAGTGGGTGCTGGCGATCGGCGCGCCCTTCGGCATGAGCTACACCGCCACCCAGGGCATCGTCAGCGCCACCGAACGCCAGTTGCGCGAGACCTACGTGCCCTTCATCCAGACCGATGCCGCGGTCAACCCCGGCAACTCCGGCGGCCCGCTGTTCAACGCGCGCGGCGAGGTCATCGGCATCAACTCGCAGATCCTGTCCGGCAGCGGCGGCTACATGGGACTGTCCTTCGCGATCCCGATCAACACCGCGAACCTGATCGCGCAGCAACTGGCCGACAAGGGTTTCGTCGAGCGCGGTTTCCTCGGCATCCAGTTCCAGGCCGTCACCGGCAGCCACGCACGCGCCTTCGGCCTCGACCGCCCGCGCGGCGCGCTGGTGGCCTCGGTGGAACCGGACGGTCCGGCCGACCAGGCGGGCATCCAGTCCGGCGACATCGTCCTGAGCTACAACGGCAAGCAGCTCGAGAGCTCCGGCGAACTGCCGCCGCTGGTCGGCGCGACCCCGGTCGGCGCCAAAGTCAAGGTCGAAGTGCTGCGCGAGGGCAAGACCCGCGAGTTCACGGTCGCCATCGGCAAGCTCGACGAGCAGGCCGCCGCGGACATCGGTTCGCGTGGCCGTGGCTCGGCACCGGCCGAAGCGAAGGAATCGCGTCTCGGCCTGTCCTTGTCCGAACTGACGCCCGAGCAGCGCGAGCAGCTTGGCATCGACGGCGGCGTGCTGGTCACCGCGGTGCAACCGGGCCCGGCCGCGCGTGCCGGCCTCGCCCGCGGCGACGTGATCCTCGAAGCCAATCGCAGTGCCGTGAAGTCGATCGCCGAACTGCGCGCGGCGATCGCTGGCCAGGAGGAAGGCGATCCCACCCTGCTGCTGATCCGCCGCGGCGAGGGCTCGCTGTTCGTGGTGATCGAGAGCGAGGACTGATCGAGCTGGCCGCCCGCTCCCGCCGGAGCGGGCGGCCGCCGGTTGCGGTGGGTTCCCGGCTCTCGGCAAGTGGGATGACGGAGCGTGCTGCTCCCGATTCCCATCTTCGTGATCGACCGCATGCATCCTCGCCGTCGCCCCCGGGCCGGCGGCCGTTGCAAACTGCGGCAATGGTCCACTGGCGCTCACGCCTGTTGCACTGCAACATCGATGCATTCGCGTTCACGGTGGGCCCCGGACCATGCTCTATCACCTGCACGAGATGCAGCGCTCGCTGCTGAGCCCCTTCGTGGCCTTCTCGGACGCGGCCGCGAAGATGTACTCGCAGCCTTCCTCCTTCCTGTCGAAGTTGCCGGGCGCGCCACGCATCGCCGCCACCTACGAGCTGATGTACCGCATCGGCAAGGACTACGAGAAGCCCGAATTCGGCATCAAGTCGGTGCAGGCGCACGGCCACGAAGTGCCGGTCGTCGAATACACGGCGCTGGCCAAGCCCTTCTGCCGCCTGATCCGCTTCAAGCGCTTCTCGGACGATCCGAAGACGGTGGAGGACCTCAAGGACGATCCGCCGGTGCTGGTGGTGGCGCCGCTGTCGGGGCACCACGCGACGCTGCTGCGCGACACCGTGCGCACCCTGCTGCGCGAGCACAAGGTGTACATCACCGACTGGATCGACGCGCGCATGGTGCCGGCCGACCAGGGCGCCTTCCACCTCGACGACTACATCGACTACGTGCGCGAGTTCATCCGCCACATCGGCGCCGAGCGCCTGCATGTGGTCAGCGTCTGCCAGCCGACGGTGCCGGTGATGGCCGCGGCCTCGCTGATGGCCGCCGACGGCGAGCGCCTGCCGCGCACGTTGACGCTGATGGGCGGCCCGATCGACACCCGCAAGAGCCCGACCAAGGTCAACGACCTCGCCACCACCAAGCCGCTGTCCTGGTTTCGCCACAGCGTGATCCACGAAGTGCCGCGCAACTATCCTGGCCACCGTCGCCAGGTCTATCCCGGCTTCCTGCAGCACGCCGGCTTCCTGGCGATGAACCCGAGTCGGCACTTCAACTCGCACTGGGACTTCTACCAGGACCTGCTGCGAGGCGACCTCGAGGACGCGCAGGCCCACCGCAAGTTCTATGACGAGTACAACGCGGTGCTCGACATGCCTGCCGAGTACTATCTCGACACCATTGCGGTGGTTTTCCAGCAGCACCTGCTGCCGCGCGGGCGGTGGCATGTGCGCGGCCAGCGCGTCGCACCGGAGGCGATCCGCGATACCGCGATCTTCACCATCGAGGGCGAGCTCGACGACATCTCGGGCCTCGGTCAGACCGCCGCCGCCCACGAACTCACACGCGGCCTGGCGGACGAGCGCAAGCGCCACCGGACGGTCGAGGGTGCCGGCCACTACGGCATCTTCAGCGGCCGCCGCTGGCGCGAGGTGGTCTATCCGGAAGTGCGGGCGTTCATGCGCCAGCACGGCGGGTGAAGGCCGCTCGCCGGTCCGGATCGCCCGTCGGCAGGCGCGATGGCGCGGGAGCGCCGCCCGCCACAGATTCGCGACCTGGCCCCTGGGGGGCGCCGTCCTGGCGGCCGCTCTTGCTCACCGGCCCTGATCGCTGGTTGCCGACCACCCGCCTCACCGCCCCGATCGCGCCTCGTGCTGCCGCCCCGCGGTCCACCCCACCCACGCGGTCAGGCCGGCCATCGCCGCACCGACCAGGTACAGGCCGCCGCCGGCGATGCCGGCCAGCGCCAGTGCCTTGATCGACCACTGGGTCAGTACATCGCTCAAGCGGTAGACCACGGTGTCGATGAAGCCCTTGCCCTTGTAGCGGATTTCGCGATCCAGGGTGGTGTAGCAGGCGGCCAACGCAGGCTCGCCGAAGGCGAAGCGTACGCCGCGACTCAACACCTGGAACAGGCCGATCATGAAGGCGGTCGGCAGCAGCGCGAGTGCGCCGAGGCCCGCCATCAGCAGCAGCGGCATCAGCGTGATCAGGCGGGCAACCCCGAAGCGCAGGAACATCCAGCGCGCCAGGAACAGTTCCAGGAACAGCGCCAGCAGGTTGGTGAACAGGTCGATGCGCGCGAAGTAGGCCGCGCGCTGGCCGTCGTCGTCGAACAGCTCGCGCACCGCGTAGCCCTGCTGCAGGTAGAGGATGCCGCCGCCGATGCCCGACAGGATCATCAGCAGCGCCAGCCAGCGCAGCGGGATCCGCTGGACCACGAGGCGGAAGGCCGCCAGGCTGCTGCCGCCGATCAGCGCCTCCATCTGGTCGGCGTCGGCGCGCCCGCTGGCCGCGCGCGCGTGACGTCCGAGCAGGATGGCGCAGACGAAGGAGATCGCGAGGAAGCCGAACGACAATTGCAGCACGCCATCGATATCGATGCGATCCGCCAGCAGCATGGTCAACGCGGCGCCGCACAGGCCGCCGACGGAGCCTCCGGCTGCGATGAAACCGAACACGCGCTTGGCCTGGAGCGGGTCGAACACGTCGGCCATGTAGCTCCAGAACACCGAGACCGTGAACAGGTTCGCCACCGACAACCAGACGTAGAAGGCGGGCGCCATGCCGTCGCGCCACTCCGGTAGCTGCCAAATGCCGACGAAGACCAGGATGCACAGCAGGAAGAAGGCGTACACCGTCGGCACGAACACCCGTCGCGCGAAGCGCGAGACCAGGAAACCGTACACCGGTTGCGTCAACAGCATGCACACGAAGGTGCCGGTGTACAGCCAGTTGTACCACTCCGGCCCGAAACGCACGCCCATCGCCTCGCGCACCGACCGCAGCATGTAGTAGCTGGTCAGCAATCCGAAGAAATAGGCGAAGGCGATCAGCAGCGCCGTGCGCTCGCGGCGATCCACTCCGAACAGTGAGTTCCACCACGCCATGCATTGTGGTTCCGCGACGGTTGGCGAGGATCATGCCGAATGTGGATACGCCAGGACTACCGTTGGAGCGGCTGGTCGGCGGCAGGAGCGCACCCGCTTCGACGGTCGCCGGCGACCACCGGCGCAGAATCGCCCGAAGCCGTACACTGCGAGCCATTCCAGGCTCGCCCCAAGCCCCATGACCTTCACCCAGACCGCTCCCCAGCTCGCCAACCCTTATCTGACCGATCGCGTGCTGCAGTCGGCGATGCGCCGGATGCTGCCGCATGCGCTGTTCGAGCACTTCCACGAGCAGGCGAACGAGCTCGGCCAGGCGGTGGCCGACGAGCTCTATCCCAGGCAGTTGCGCGAGCGCCTGCTGGAGCCGGTGCACACACCCTTCGACGCCTGGGGCCAGCGCGTCGACGAGATCGAGCTGACGCCGATGTGGCAGACGATGCCGGCGCTGACCGCACGCTACGGGCTGGTCTGGCACGGCTACGACGGCGCCAAGGGCGTGCACGCGCGGCTGTTCCAATTCGGTCTGGTGTACCTGTGCACCGCCGGCAACGAGTTCTGGTCCTGCCCGCTGGCGATGACCGACGGCGCCGCGCGCGCGCTGATCGAATCCGGCAACGAGCGCCTGCTGCGCCGCGCGCTGCCGCACCTGACCAGCCGCGATGCCGCCACCCTGTGGACCTCCGGGCAGTGGATGACCGAGACCAGCGGCGGCTCCGACGTCGGCGGTACCGAAACGCGCGCCGTGCCCGGCGAAAATGGCCAGTGGCGCGCCTTCGGCCGCAAGTGGTTCACCTCGGCGGCGACCTCGGAGGTGGCGCTGCTGCTGGCGCGCCCGGAAGGCAATCCGCCCGGTACCGCCGGACTCGCGTTGTACTACTGCGAACCGCGCGATGCCGCCGGGCGCCTGCGGCACATCGTGGTCGACCGCCTCAAGGACAAGCTCGGCAGCCGCAAGCTGCCGACCGCGGAGCTGCAACTGGAAGGCGCTCCGGTGGAACTGGTGGGCGAGCCACGTCACGGGGTGCGCATGATCGCGCCGGTGCTGAACCAGACCCGGCTGTGGAACGCCTTCGCCGCGCTCTCCTACTTCCGGCGCGGCCTGCAACTGCTGCGCGACTACGCGCGGCGTCGCCAGGTCTTCGGCAAGCCGCTCGCGCTGCAACCGCTGCACCATCAAACCCTGGCCGGCTTGCAGGCCGAGTTCGAGGCGGGTCTGCATCTGGCGCTGCATGTCGCCGAACTGATGGGCAAGAACGAACTCGGCGCGCTCGACGAGCGCCACCGGCTGCTGCTGCGGCTGCTGATCCCGATCGCCAAGCTGCTGACCGCGCGCCAGGCGGTGGCCGGCATCAGCGAGGTCATCGAGGGCTTCGGCGGCGCCGGCTACATCGAGGACACCGGGCTGCCCGCGCTGCTGCGCGACGTACAGGTGTTCAGCATCTGGGAAGGCACCACCGATGTGCTCTCGCTGGATGCGCTCAAGGTGCTGCGCGCGGACAGCGTGTGGAGCGCGGTGCACGCTTCGATGGTGTCGCTGCTGGGTCAGGCCGGCGGCGAGGGCGAAGGCGATTCGGCCGCGCTGCGGCAGACGCTGGAGCGCGCCCATGCGGCCTGCGACAGCGCGGCCGGCGAGGCCCAGGCGCGCGGCATCGCGCTGTCGATCGGCCGCTGCTTTGCGCTCGCGCTGCTGCTGCGGCACGCCGCGTGGTCGCTGCGCGCCGAAGGCGACCGTCGCCCGCTGCTGGCGGCACGCCGTTTCGCCGCGCATGGCATCGATCGCATGCAGGCAGAGGATCCGACCGCCGCGCGCCTGCTCGCGACCGACGAACTGGAGTAGATTCGCCGCGGGTCACAGCCACCACGGGCGCGCCGATGCAGCAGCTCACGATCGTCACCACCGGCGGCACCATCGACAAGATCTACTTCGACGATCTGTCGACCTACCAGATCGGCGAACCCGAGATCGGCCGCATCCTGACCTCCTTCGGCGTCAACTTCGGCTTCAACGTGATCGCGCTGATGCGCAAGGACAGCCTGCACCTGACCGACGAGGACCGCGAATTGATCCGGCGCACGATCGCCGCCCAGCCCGGCGAGCATGTGCTGGTCACGCACGGCACCGATACCATGATCGCGACCGCCAAGGTGCTCGCCGGCATCCCCGACAAGCGCATCGTGCTGACCGGCGCGCTCAACCCGGCGCGTTTCCAGAACTCCGACGCCGTGTTCAACATCGGTTGCGCGATCGGCGCAGTGCAATCGCTGCCGCCCGGCGTCTACATCGCGATGAGCGGGCGCGTGTGGGACCCGGCGAAAGTCCGCAAGAACCGCGACGCGAACCGCTTCGAGCCGTTGTAGGCGCCGACGCGCAGAGGGGCTTGCGGGCCGCGCACGGGATCACACCGTCGCCCGCATCGAAAATTCGTATGCTCTTCCGCCGAATGATCGTGTCCCCTGCATGCGCGTCCTCGAATACGAAAGCCTGGATACGACCGGCGCCGGATCGGCGCTGGAGCGCGTGCGCGATGCACTCTCGCGCGGCGATTTCCGTGCCGCGCAGGCAAAGAAGCTGGTCGGGGGCGATGGTCGGCTGTTCTATCGCGCCAAACTCGGCGACGCCGACCGGTTGCTGTTCACCCTGGTGCGCCACCGCGAGGAGTGTTGCATCCTGCTGCTGGAGCGGATCCGGCAGCACGATTACGCCGCCTCACGTTTCCTGCGCGGCGCCGACATCGACGAGGAGCGGATCGTCGATGTCGGCGTCGAGGAAGCCGTTTCGCAAGCGGTGCCGATGCGCTACCTGCATCCGGCGCGCACGCGCGTGCACCTGCTCGACAAGCCCTTGTCCTTCGACGATGTGCAGCAAGCGGTGTTCGAGGCGGCACCGCCACTGGTGCTGGTCGGCAGCGCCGGCAGCGGCAAGACTGCGCTGACGCTGGAGAAACTGAAACGCATCGAAGGCGAGGTGTTGTACGTCACGCATTCGGCCTATCTGGCGCAGAGTGCGCGCGCGCTGTACTTCGGCGGTGGCTTCGAACATCCGCGACAGCAGGCCGAGTTCCTGTCCTACCGCGAGTTCATCGAGACCTTCGCGGTGCCGGTCGGGCAGGAGGCGAGCTGGCCGCGCTTCCGCGGCTGGTTCGCGCGCATGCAGCAGGGCTTCCGCGGGCTGGATGCGCATCAGGCCTTCGAGGAGATCCGCGGCGTGATCGCGGCGCAGGCGGATGGGCCGCTGACGCGCGAGAACTACCTCGGTCTCGGCGTGCGCCAGTCGATCTACGCGCCCGAGCAGCGCGCGCAGGTCTACGATCTGTACCGGAAGTACCGCGAATGGCTGCTCGCCGAGCGCCTGTACGACCTGAACCTGCTGGCGCACGAACACCTGGCGCAGGCGCAGCCGCGTTACGACTTCGTGGTCGTCGACGAGGTCCAGGATCTGACGATGGCACAACTGGCGCTGGTGCTGAAAAGCCTGCGCCATCCCGGTCAGTTCCTGCTGTGCGGCGATTCCAACCAGATCGTGCATCCCAATTTCTTCGCGTGGAGCCAGGTCAAGACCCTGTTCTGGCGCGATGCCGAACTCGCCGCGCGTCAGCCGCTGCGTGTGCTCGCGGCGAATTACCGCAACGCCGCGCGTACCACCGCGCTCGCCAACACCCTGTTGCGCGTCAAGCACGCACGCTTCGGATCCATCGACCGCGAAAGCAACCATCTGGTCGAAGCGGTCGGCGGCGAGACCGGCAAGGCCACGCTGCTCGCGGATCGCGAAGCCGCGCTGCGCGTGCTCGACGAGCAGACGCGGCGTTCGGCCAGGGTCGCCGTGCTGGTGCTGCGCGACGAGGACAAGCCGGCCGCACGCGAGCGTTTCCGCACGCCGCTGCTGTTCTCGGTGCACGAGGCCAAGGGGCTCGAGTACGAGCACATCGTGCTGTTCCGCTTCGTCTCCGGCCAGCGCGCCGCCTACGCCGAGATCGCCGAGGGCGTGGACGCCGGCGAGCTGACGCAGGACACGCTGGAGTACCGCCGCGCGCGCGACAAGACCGACAAATCGCTGGAGGTCTGGAAGTTCTACGTCAACGCGCTGTACGTGGCGTTGACCCGCGCGCTGCGCGACGTTTGGCTGGTCGAGTCGGACCTGCAGCACCCCTTGCTGCAACTGCTCGGCTTGCGCGAGGAGGGGGCGACACAGTTGGATGCGCGTGCGTCCTCACAGGAGGAGTGGCAGCGCGAGGCGCGCCGGCTGGAGTTGCAAGGCAAGCAGGAACAGGCGGACGCGATCCGGCGCGATGTGCTGAAGCAGGCGCGACCACCATGGCCGGTGCACGACGGCGACTGGTTGCGCGCCAGCCTGCGCAAGGCCTTCATCGAGCGCCACCCGAGCGCCAAGTTGCACCAACAGTTGTTCGATTACGCCTGCTACCACAATCGTCCCACCATCGCGCAAGCGCTCCACGATGATCTGCGCTACTCCACGCCGGAGAACTTCCTGCGTCAGGCTGGCGCGGAGCGTACGCGTACTCTGGCACCCTGTCTGGCGAAGAATTTCAAGGATTTGCTGCGACAGTGCGATCAGTACGGCACCGAGTTCCGCAGCCCGATGAACCACACGCCGCTGATGCAGGCGGCGCTGGCCGGCAACCTGCCGCTGCTGGAGGCGCTGATCGAACGCGGCGCGGACCTCGATGCCGCCGACGACTACGGGCAGACCGCGCTGCACCTGGCCATCCAGCGATCCGCGCGCGACCAGGACTACGCCCGCCGGACCTTCGCGCCGATCTATGCGCGGGTGGCGCCGGCGGTGTTCGACGTGCAGTGCGGCGGCCGCCTGGTGCGGCTGGACCGGCACCAGCCCGAATACCAGTTGCTGCAATGGATGTGGGCACTGGCCGCCCAAGCCTGGACCTTGTCGCAAGCGCATGCCACCGGATTCGACGCGGCATGGCTGCTGGGCTGCTGGGAGGCCGTTCCCGACAGCGTCGTGCCGGCGACGCGCAAGCGCCGGCAGTACCTGTCCAGCGTGCTCTCGCGCAATGAGGCGGGTCGCGATTACGCCTGGAACCGACGTCTGTTCGCGCGCTTGCGTCACGGCTACTACTGGCTGGCGGCCGATCTTGCGGTACGCGTGCGCGAGGCCGGCGAGGAGCGCTGGATGGATCATCGCGAGCGTCTGGGCATGCGCCTGCTGCTGGACACAGCGGCGGATCGCACCGCTCCGGCGCTCGCCCGTCGCGTGTTCGGCGAGGATGCCGGCGCCTCGATCTTCGCCGCCGAACGCCAGCGGCGCCAGCAGGCAAGGGAACAGGCAGAGGAGGCGCGCGCGCAGCGCGAACACGAGCAATTGATGGCGGAGATCGAGCGCCGCCAACGCGAGCACAACGCACAGATGCGATGGATGGCGCGACAGCAGGGGAAGGGGATCGGGAGCATGCGCCCGCGTGCCGCCGCACAGCCCGAGCAGGACGACAAGCGAAGGACGCTCGGTCGCGGGCAGAGCAAAGCGGCGCACGAACGCGAGCAGGCGCGGGCCGCTGCCCTGCGCACCGCCGCCATGAGCTCCGGGCACTCCGTTTCGTCCGCGGAGACCCGCGACGCAGCCGCGCCGGAGATCTTGAAACCGGAGCCCTGGACGCTGGACCTGCGCAAGCCCCGTTCCTGAGTCGCGGCGCATTGGTGGCGCCGGACGGCGGCGCGTGTGGATGCCGGCCGCTACGGCGATGCCCAGAGGCGAAGCAACAACCAGGTCGGGACGCCGAAGTAGTAAGCACCGCGTGCGATCCACGAACAGACGGCCGCCACCCGGGTGCGCTCCGTCGGATACCACCTTGCGATCAGCGCACTGGCGCCCCCGCAGGCCGCGCCCAGCAAGGCGGCGTAGAGCATCAATCCCAGCGACCACGCCGCCCACCACAGGCAAAGGCCGAGCAACCAGGCCTGGGCGCCGTAGGTCTGCCATTCGCCGAAGGCGCCGCCGAAGGCGATGAGTTGGTGCAGGCGAAAGGCTGGCAGCGCCAGCAAGAGTGGATACAGGCCGAATTTGATCGCGGCATGGTCGAGCCAGCGGTGATGCGCGAACGCGTGCGCGGCCGCGGCTTCGGCACGATGTCGCGCGGGCGCGTCGGCGAAGATGGCAGGGGCGCCCGCGGCCGCGAGGGTGCGGTGCAGCGCGAGTGGGTCGGCGAGCCACAGCCCGTGCTTCCAGCGTTGGCCGGAGGCGAACTCGATGTCGACGCCCGGGCCCGGAAGCGGCAGTCGCCAGGGGTGCAGGCGCGCGATGTTCGCGAGCGGGATCTCGATGCGCCGGTGACGCTGACGCAGCACCAGATGCGGGCCGTCGAACTCGACGCGCGCGCGCCCGGCAAGCCGGATCGCGTGCGCCAGCAGCAGCGGCAGCAACACGCCGCCCGCCCAGAGCTGGATCTGCCACAGCGAGTTCACCTGCAGACCGTTGACCAGCAGCATGCGCAGACCGAGCATGAGCAGCACGCCGGCGGCGAGGGCGCGCAGCAATGCGGCGCTGGAGCGTGCTCCCGGCGACAACGCGCAGAGCAGGCCGACGCCGGTGCGGGTGGCGCGCTGCGACTCATCGACGGCATCGTGCGAACCCCTCGACACGGGGATGGCGATTCCATCGGGTGTGCGCTCTGCGGCAATCGGATTCAGTCCGGCCTCCTCCTCCCGCGCGGTCGCAAGTCGGCAGCGGCGATCCGGTGCCAGCGTTGCCGGTCCACGCGCGAAGCCGAAGGTGCCGAGCAACGCCAGAAAACCCAGCGCCGCAGCGCCCAGCCAGTCGCCCCAATGCGCCATCAGGGTGATCGGCGGCGCGCGCACCGGGATTTCGCCGACCAGCACGGCCTGGTCGCCGAGCCCGGTGCGCACCAGCACTTCGCCGCTGGGGTCGATGAAGGCGCTGAGGCCGGTGGTGGTCACGCGCAACTGCGGCATGCGGGTTTCGATGCTGCGGAAGCTGGCGACCGCGAGGTGCAGGCGCGCGCCCTGTGGGTTGGCGCTGAACCAGGCGTCGTTCGACAGGCCGACGATCGCCTGCGCGCCGAGGCGCGCACCGTCGATGGCGAGCTGCGGCACCACGTCGTCCAGGCAGATCAGCGGCTGCACATCGAGTTCGATCCCGTCCGCGCCGCGCAGGGTGTACACGCGTGCGCCGTCGCCCGGCTGCCAGTGGCCGGTCCACGGCAGCCAGCGCCGCAGCGTGGGGCCATCCAGCCAGGCCGGCACGTGCTCGCTGAGCGGGAAGGGATGGGTCTTGCGGTAGTGGCCGACGAGGCCGCGCCCAGGCTCGACGAAGGCCGCCGAGTTGTACTCGCCGGCGGCGTCGAGATCGTAGCTGCCGAACACCAGCGGTACGCGCGTGGCTTCGACGAAATCGAGGATCTCGCGATCGAGCGCGGCGCCGTCGGCGCTGCGTGGCTGGCCGAAGGTGGTCGGGTACACGGTTTCGGTCCACAACAGTGCCTGTGCACCGTGGTGTTCGATCGCCGCGCGCGAGAGCTCGAAGTGGCGGTCGAGCACCTGGCGCACCACCGCGTAGGCGCCGAACTCCTCGCGCCTGCGCTCGTAGTCGCTGAGGTTGGCCTGCACCAGGCCGACGCGCAGCGCCGGCACCGGCGTGGACAGCGTTTCGCGCAGCTCCGCCAGTCGGTACATCCCGTAGCCGGCCATCGCCAGCGGCAGCGCGCACGCGAGCGCGAGCGGTCGCGCCAGCGCGCGTGCGCCCACGCGTCGGAACTGCAGGATCGCCTGCGCGAGCGCTTCGTTGGCGAGCAGCAGCAGCAGCGTGATCGCGGCGGCGCCGCCGAGATCGGCGACCTGGCGCAGCGTGGTCGCGTCCGCCAGGCCGTGCCCGAGGGTGTCGCCGAGCAGTTTCGGACACAGCCACTCGCAGCCCACCCAGGCAGCGGCGGCGGCCAGCGCGCGCAGCCCGGGGCCGTGGCGGCGGCCGACCCAGTGCCGCAGCAACGCGAAGGCCAGCCACTGCGGCTGCAACAGCGGCGCCGCGACCACCAGCGCCAGCGCCCCGGCCGCGGTGCCGAGTCCGGTGTAGCCGCCGATCGCGATCGCGAACCAGGCGAACACCGCCAGCGCGAAGGCGATGCTCATCGCGAGCGCGCTCGCGAGTGCGCCGCGCAGGCTGCGGATGCGCTCCAGCGCCAGCAGCCAGGGCACCAGGGCGATGAAACCGAGCGGCCAGGCGTCGCCACCGCGCGCGTACAGGCCGAGCAGCAGCGCGCTGCCGGCGATGCCGGCGAGCGCCTGCCAGACGGGGCGCTGCGGCAGTTTCACTGCGGCGGCGGGGGAATCTCGATCTGCCGGATCGGCAGCCCCGGCGGTGCCAGCTCCGGCGGCACCACGCGGTCCTCGGGAATCGCCAGCGGATGGCCCTGGGCGTCGCGGAACTCGAAGTCGGGCGAGAACATCAGGATCGCCTCGAGCGGTTGGCCGTCATCGGTGACCTGGTGGTGGCGCACGTAGCCGGGCGGCAGTTCGAAGTCCTCCGGCACCGCGATGCCGACCAGCGGCGGGCTGGTGCCGGGCGGATTGAAGGCGGCGATGCCACCGGTCTCGCCGGACTCGCGCAGCGCTGCGATCAGTTCGGAGGTGGTCGGCACCGGATCTCCCGGGCGGAAGTGCTGGGCGATGTCGTTGGGATCACCACTGGGCTCCTCGGCCGGGCGCTCGGGTGCTGAGCTGGCGGTGGCGGGCAGGGTGTTCACACGGTTCTCTGTCGCGGTCGGTGGTGGCCGATGGGCATTGAACTGAACTTGCGGGCTCGCAGGTACCGGTGTCGCGAGATCGCCGGCAACCGGAGGCGCGAGCGGTGAGATCGGCGAGCGCAGCCCGAACCAGCCGATGGTGGTCGCGACCGCCAGCATCACAAGCGCCAGCCACGGGCGCCGGCCCGGCTCGCGGATCACGCGCACGCCGTCATCGTCGCAGCGTGGCGGTCTGGCGTCGGTGCCCGGTTGCGCCATCGGCGGTCCTTGAACTCCTGCCTCACTGAGCGGCTGGCCACGATCCTCGCCTGCGGCCGGAATGATCGGTGCCTGCTTTTCCCGGACATCGCAGCGTGTAGTTTGTCAACGACTGCTTCTTGTCCGCAAAGGACGCAAAGGATGCAAGGAAGAGCGAGAGCCCCGGCTTCTCTTTGCGTCCTTTGCGGACGAGAAAGTGGCTCCTGGACGCGACCCGTTCGCGTCGAAGCGGTGCGAACTGGACTCCCGCGGCTCTCGCCCGGGAAGCGGAACCCGCTCCCCGGGCAAGACTCGGTGCAGCCTCAGGGGCTCGGCGGATTGTAGGTCGACAGCGACCAGCCCATGCGTTCGTGACCGTACTGGTTCCAGATCGGGCTCTTGCCGCCGCTGAAGCTGGTGTAGCGCGGCGCGCCGGTACCCGTCGTGCCACCCCAGATGCCGGCCGAGACCGTGCCACTGGTGTAGGTCGGGTGCACGTCGTCGGACTGGATGTAGTCGAAGGAGCTGCTGGACGACACGAAATGGGTGTTGGCGTCGCGCAGGGTCGCGCGCAGGGTCGAGGAGATGCGCGTGACGTAGCTGGACTCGCTCTCGCCAGCGACGTATCGCAAGGCCTGGGAATCGATCTGGCCATCGCCGTTGCTGTCGTGGTCTGCACCCATGTACTGGGCGAAGTTGTCGACGCACTGGAATCCCTTCTGGCGCGCGTACTCGCACATCCAGTAATTCATCTTCGCCATCACCGGCAGGAAGGTGGTGCGCATGTTCACGGTGGCGCCGGTGGCCGAATCGCGGCAGGAGCTCTGCACGTTGTCGGCGTTGTAGCCGGGGTAGTAGAGGTTGGAGATCACCTTCAGGCGCACGTTCGCGCTGGCGTTCGCATTGATGTAGTCCATCGCCGCGGCGACATAGGTCTTGCAGTTGTTGAGCGCGGTGGTGAGCACGCCGTAATTGCAGGTGCCGGTCTGGCTCTTGAAGCTCGAACGCGCCTGCAGACCGTCGTTGCCGCACATCTCGAAGGTCACCACGCGGGTGTTGCTCGCCTGCATGTAGGAGCGTTCGGAGACGATCTTGTTCTGGTAGACATCGGAAGCCACCGCTCCCGACTTGGTGCGGCGCACGCTCTCGATGTCGGCATTCCAGCGCGCCGACAGATATTCGGCGTCGACCGTCGGCGCCGAATACTTCGCGGCGTTGCTGATCGAGCCGTTGTAGCCGGCGTAGATCGAATCGCCGTAGGCGACCACGCGATACTTCGCGCTGGTGCCGGAGCGGTCGATGGTCCACGAGACGTTCTGGTTCAGGGTGTTGCCGAGCGCCTGCGTGCCGAGCACGAGCAGCAGCGCCGCCGGCAGCAGCCGGCCACGGATTGCGATGTTCATTGCCTCTCCCCAATGACCACGATGATGGACGCCGCAACGACCGGCGGCCGTTGCCCCAAAGACGAAAATCCAACGGTTCCCGACGGCCCCGAACCCGCGTGCGGGCTTCCCCTCGGAGCCGGCCGGAAGGCTAGTCCCGACCGTCGGTCGAAGTCAATACGGATGAGTATGGTGCGGGTGCGATGGCGGCGACTCCGTACTGACCGGCACGCGGCGGTTGCGCCCCCGGCGAACACGGTCGACGGACACTGGTGGTGCAGCAGCGCCCGGATCGCCCCCGCGGTTTCGGCTAGCCTTGGCAGTCCTTGCCGTGGATACACGAATGCATCTCCTGCCCACCCTGCACACGCCACGCCTGATCCTGCGCGTGCCCACGCTCGCGGATCTCGATTCCTGGGCCGCGGTCATGCAGGACGAAGAAACCTGTCGCTACATCGGCGGGCGCCAGCCGCGCTCGATGGTCTGGCGTGCGCTGATGTGCATGATCGGCGCCTGGCACGAAACCGGGGTGTCGATGTTCTCGGTGCTGCGGCGCGACACCGGCGAATGGATCGGCCGCATCGGGCCGTGGCAGCCGGACGGCTGGCCGGGCCGTGAGATCGGCTGGACCATCGCGCGCCACGCCTGGGGCCGCGGCTACGCGCTGGAGGCCGCGCGCGCCTGCATGGATTACGCGGTCGACGTGCTCGCCTGGGACGGCATCATCCATACCATCGATCCCGCGAATCTGGCCTCGCAGAAGCTTGCGCAGCGCCTGGGATCGCGGCGGATCGGACCCGGCCGGCTGCCGCCGCCGCACCACGAGGCACCGGTGGAGATCTGGGGACAATCGGCCGCCGAATGGCGCAAGGTATCCCGCGGCTGAGCGTCCGACTCCGCACGCGCGCTCGCGCCGACGAACATTCGGGCCGAGTTCTGTCGACACGGAAGAATTCAAGTGATTGATTCAAAAGACCACATTTAGCTGGCCTGACACTTGCATGAAGCTGCTGGTCGGCGCTTGCGCGCGTCCCCGGAGCAGCGAATGTTCTTGTTGAGCGAATGCAGGCTGGCCTTGCGCCGGCTGTCCCGCCAGCCCGGCTACGGTCTCGGCCTGGTCGCCACCCTCGCCCTCGGCATCGCCGTGTGCGCGGCGATGGGAGGCATCGTGCATGGCGTGCTGTGGAAAGCGCTCGACTACCCGCAGTCGGAGCGCGTCGTGGTGCTGCGCTCCGGCAACGCCGAGGGCGCCGGCGAGGCGGGTCCGTTGAACGGTGCCGAGGCGGACACGCTGGCGCGCGTGGAAGGTCTGGAGGCGGCCGGCTACTACCTGTGGCACGGCGCGACGCTGCTCGGCGGCGAATCCCCGCGCATGCTCACGGTGTTCCCGGTCGGTGGCGAGTTCTTCCGCGCGCTCGCGGTGCCGCCCTTGCTCGGTCGCACCCTGACTGCGGCTGACAGCGGTGGCGAAGGGCGCGTCGTGCTCAGCCACGAACTCTGGCAGGAACTGTACGGGGGCGATCCAGCCGCCATCGGCCAGACCTTGCGCATGGACTGGATCAGCGCGCGCATCGTCGGCGTGATGCCACGCGGCTTCGGCTATCCGATCCGCGGCCAGCATCTGTGGATCGCCTACGATCCGACGCAACTGCGCGCCGATCCCGTGCTCTACCGCAACGCGCGCTTCTTCCATGCGATCGGGCGCGTGCGCGAGGGTGTGTCCTCGGCCGCGCTCGGGGACGCGCTCGCGCGCCACTCGCAAGTGCTCGCGGTCGAACAGGGCGAGGCCCTGGACGGCTGGCGGTTGCAGGCGCGTCCCTTGCTCGACGAGACCGTCGGCGCGGTGCGTCCGGTGCTGTACGCGCTGCTCGCGATCGCGCTGCTCGCGCTGCTGGTGGCCTGCGCCAATGCGGTCAACCTGGTGGCGCTGCGTGGCATCGCGCGGCGCCACGAACTCGGCATTCACCAGGCGCTGGGCGCGAGCGGCGGCCGGTTGGCCCGCGGCGCCTTCGTCGAGACCGCGCTGCTCGGCATTGTGGCCAGCGCGCTCGGTGTAGGCCTCGCCTGGCTGGCCCTGCGAGGCTTCGTCGGCCTCGCCGACAGCGAGTTGCCGCGTGCCGAGGAGGTCGTGCTCGACTGGCCGGTGGCGCTGGTCGCGGCCGGCTTCAGTCTGGTCTGCAGCCTGATCGCCGCCGCGCTGCCGGCCTGGCGCCTGCGTCGGCACGATCCGCTGGATGGCTTGCGCCTCGGGCCTGCGCGCAGTACCGGCCGGCTCGGCGCCGGCGGCTGGCTGCTGCCGGCGATCGCCTGCGCGGTTTCGACCGGCGGGCTGGCGGCGGCGCTGCTGCTGTTGCAGTACGTGCAGCAACTGGAACGGATTCCGCTCGGCTTCGAGCCGCACGGCGTGTATTCGATGCAACTGTTCCGCGACTTCGATCAGCAGCCGGGCGAATACACGCGCACGCTGATGGAGCGCATGCGGACGCTGCCCGGGGTCGCTGCCGTGGCGACCCTGAGTGCGCAGCCCCTGAGCGGCATCGGTGCGATCCCGGTGGACGTGCAGGTGCCCGGCCGCGAACAGCGCGAAGCGCTGCGACCCAAGGTGCGCACAGTCGCGGGTCCGGTGCAGACGGTGTTGCGGCTGGAGCTGCGGCGCGGGCGCTGGCTGGATGCCGGCGACGTGGATGGTGCCGAGCCGGTCGCGCTGATCAACCAGCGCTTCGCCGAACTGGTGTTCGCCGGTATCGACCCGATCGGACAGATCGTCGCGATCCCGCCCTTCGGACGCAGCGGCGAGCGCATCCGCTTCCGCATCGTCGGGGTGATGGCGGATGCACGCATGCAGCGCGTGGTCGAGCGCGCGGCGCCCGAGATCTGGCTGCCGGACGCACAGTACTGGACCAGTTCGGTGGCGCTGCTGATGCGCACCGAGCTGCCGCCGGCCAGCCTCGACGCCGCCGCACGCAAGGCTTTCTGGACGCTGCATCCGCAGACGGGTCTGTTCGGCACCGGAGAACTGCTCGCGGAGGTCGAACAGCAACTGGCGCAACCGCGCTTCTTCGCCCGCAACGCCGGCGCCTTCGCGCTGCTGACGCTGGCGCTGGCGGCGGTGGGTCTGCACTCGGTGGTGGCTTTCGGCCTGGCGCGTCGGCGACGCGAGTTCGCGCTGCGCCTGGCGCTGGGCTCGGCGCCGCGCGCGCTCGCCGGCCGCGTGCTCGGCCACGGGTATCGCCTGGCGCTGCCGGCGACCGTGGCTGGCGGCCTCATCGGCTGGGCCTTCAGTCGTGCGCTCGAAGGCGCTCTGCTGGGCGCGCAGGCGCGCCCGCTGGATGCGATCGCGTTCGCCAGCCTGCTCCTGCTGCTGGTGGTCGCGCTCGCCTGCGCCCACAGCGTGTGCGTGGCGATGCGCGTGCAGGCGATGACGGCGCTGCGCCAGGAATGAGGCGCACGCCTCGGCGCGGCGCGGCTCGTCTGCGGCGGGGACGAGCGGATGGCCTGCTCAACGCACGCGGTCGATGACGACCTCGACGCGCCTGGCGGCGCGCCAGTCGAGCGCGGCGGACAGACCCTCGAGGTCACCGGGCTGCGGCGCGGCGTTGCCCGACTTGCTGATGCGCGCGCCAATCACGACGCGTGGGAACTGCGTCAGTGAAAGGCCCTGGACCATGCCCATGCTCTCGTCCAGGCGCAGCGCGACCGGGATCGCCGCGGCGGAGAGGCGCTGGATCGCGAGCGGCGCCGGCGGCCCCTGCTCGGCGCGCGCGTACACGTAGAGCACGTCGTCGGCGCCGACTTTGGTCGCGAGCGTGTCGGCGATGCGCACGCTGACCTCGATGCCGGCGGCCTCGCTGCGCGAGTCCGTCGGCGGCGTCGCAGATGCGCTCGCGGACGACGTCGCGTCGGCTTGCGCCAGCGCCTCCTTGCCGAGTCGCGAGCGCACGATGTTCAACTGTGCGAGCACCGCCTGCTGCGCCTCGCTGCCGGGCTCCATCAGCTTCAGCAGACGTTCCCAGGTGGCTTCCGCCGTGTTCGGATCGTCGGCCTGTGCGCGCGCCAGACCTTTCAGAAACAGCGCGTTCTGGTGTTGCGGTTCGAGTTCCAGAGCGCGGTCCACCCAGCGTTCGGGCTGACCGCGGAGCGTACGCGGATCGGCGGACAGACCCTTCGCTTCGGCGGCCTCGACCAGCAGGTCGGCGCTCTCCGGCAGCAGCGCCAGCGCACGCTCGTAAGCCTGCGCGGCGGAAGCGAAGTCCTCCATCGCCCGATGGGTGCGCGCCAGCAGTGCCCAGCCCTCGCCGTCCTGCGGGTTGTCGCGCAGTTTCTCGGCGAGGGTCTGCGCCGCCTGCGCCAGGCCCGGCGCGTTGCTCGTGGTCTCGCCGGCATGCTCGGGTGCGCTGGCGGCGGGGCCGGGCCCGGAGAAGCCGAGCGCATTCGGCGTGCCTACCTGCTCGTACAGCAGCAGCGTCGCGATCGGGATGCCGAGCAGCAGCAGCACCGCGATCACGCGTGCGCTGCCCGACAGCGCCGGGCGCGCGCTTGCCGGCTGGTCGATCAGTTTGAGCGCCGCCGCCGACAGCGCCTGCTGGCGCGTCGCGAAATCGGCATCGCCGACCAGGCCCGCGGCGTGCGCGGATTTCAGGGCGTCGAGCTGCTCGCGCAGCAGCGCGGTCTGCGCGGCGACCGCACCGCTGCGTGAGGCGCGCAGCAGGGGCCAAAGCAGCAGCGCGAGCGCTGCCGCGACGGCGAGCGCCGCCAGGATCCAGAACAGCGTGCTCACCAGTCCTCCTCGTCCCTGGGGGTGTCCGTGGCCGACGCCGCCGCTGGCCTGCGGCGGCCACGCAGATGCAGCGCCAGCGCGATGCCACCGCCCGCAAGGATCACGAACGGGCCGAACCACAGCAGCCAGGTGTCGCGGCGGACTTCTGGCCGGTAGAGCACGAAATCGCCGTAGCGCTCCACCAGGAAGGCCTTGATCTGCTCATCGCTGGCGCCCGCTCGCATCTGCTTGTGGATCTCCAGACGCAGGCCGCCGGCGACATTCGCGTCGGAATCGGCCAGGCTCTGGTTCTGGCATTGCAGGCAACGCAGTTCGCGCAGCAGGTGCTGGTAGCGCTGTTCCTGCGCGCGGTCGGTAAACTCGAGTGGTTCGATCGCGCCCAGCGCCGCGCTGGCGCCGAGCAGCAGCGCAAACATCCCACCACGCAGCCTCATCGCTTGCGTCCTTGCAGCAGCGGCATCACGGTGTTCTCCATGTCCTCGACACTGAGTGCGCCGATGTGCTTGTAGAGGATCGTGCCATTGGCGTCGATCACGAAGCTCTCCGGTGCCGCGGTGACGCCGAAGTCGATGCCGATGCGACCAGAGGGGTCGTGCAGGATCTGCGCGTAGGGATCGCCGTACTGTTGCAGCCAGGCGAGCCCGTCCTCGGACTCGTCCTTCCAGTGGAGGCCCACCAGACGCAGGCCGCGTTCGCGCACGTACCGTGCCAGGATCGGGTGCTCGATGCGGCAGGTCGGGCACCAGCTGGCGAACACGTTCAGCAGGAAGGGCTTGCCGAGCAGCGAGGCGCGGTCGTGCTGCACGCCGGGGTCGCGCAGCTCGGGTGCGCTGAATTGCGGCGCGGGGCGTCCGATGAGCACCGAGGGCAGCACCCGCGGATCCTTGCCGATGCCGCTCCACAGCAGCAGCACGATCGCCGCGAACACCAGCAAGGGGATCGCCGCGCGCGGGTTCATGCGCTCTCCGCCGCGGCGCGTGCGGCTGGTGACAGCGTTTCGCCGGCCTCGGTGGCGACCGGTTCGCGCGCGGCGAAGGCTCGTCGCAGCCGTCTTTCGCCGGCTGCGACGAAGCCGCCGAGCATCATCAGCAGCGCGCCCAGCCAGATCCAGCGGACCAGTGGCTTGTAGTACAGGCGCACCGCCCAGGCCGCGCCGCCGTCGAGCGGCTCGCCCATCGCGATGTAGAAATCGGCGAAGAAGCCCGGCGTGATCGCGGCTTCGGTCATCACCTGGCCGCGCAGGTATTGGCGCTTCTGCGGGTGGCGCTCGGCGATGAGTTCGCCATTCTTGCGAATCTCGAACACGCCCTCGTCGGCGATGAAGTTCGGGCCCTGGTGGTGGCGCTGGTCGACGAAACGCACCTCGTGGCCGGCCACCTCGACGCTGTCGCCGGGTTTCATGCGCAGGTCGCGCTCGACGTTCAGCGACTCGGTGACCAGCACGCCGACCACGAACATGCCGACCCCGAAGTGCGCGAGGCTCATGCCGAGCATCTCGGCGGTGAGGCGCCTGCCTGGCGGCGCGCTGCGCACACGCCTGAACACGAAGTGGAGCGTGCCCAGCATCACCCAGGCACCGGCGAGGATTCCGGCCACGCGCGTCAGCGGAATCTCGCGGAAAAAGATCCAGGCCAGCGCTGCCAAGACCGCCGCCAGGGCGAGCGCGCCGCGCAGCGTCCGCAGCACGGCGGATGCGGAATCGCCCTTCCAGCGCGTCAGCGGCCCGAGCGGGACCAGCAGCACCAGCGGCGCCATCAGCACGAAGAACATCAGTCCGAAGTAGGGCGGTCCAACCGAAATCTTGCCCCAGCCGAAGAGCTCGGCAACCAGTGGATACAGCGTTCCGATCAGCACCATCGCGCAGGCGGTGGCGAGCAGGATGTTGTTCGTCAGCAACAGGCTCTCGCGCGAGTAGAGCGCGACGGGCGGTGCCGCCTGGATGCGCGGCGCGCGCATGGCGTACAAGCTGAGCGCGCCTCCCGCGACGATGCCGAGGAAGATCAGGACGAAGGTGCCGCGTGCCGGGTCGCTGGTGAAGGCGTGCACGCTGGTGAGCACGCCCGAGCGCACCAGGAAGGCGCCGAGCAGGCTCAGCGAGAATGCGGCGATCGCCAGCAGCAGGGTCCAGGCCGCGAAAGTGCCGCGCTTTTCGGTCACCGCCTGCGAGTGAATCAGCGCGGTGCCGACCAGCCAGGGCATGAAGGAGGCGTTCTCGACCGGATCCCAGAACCACCAGCCGCCCCAGCCGAGCTCGTAGTAGGCCCACCAACTGCCAAGCGCGATGCCAAGGGTCAGGAAGCTCCAGGCCACGTTGGTCCAGGGCCGCGACCAGCGCACCCATTCGCGGTCTACGCGGCCGTCCAGCAGCGCCGCGACGGCGAAGGCGAAGGCCACCGCGAAGCCGACATAGCCCACGTACAGCATCGGCGGGTGCACGATCATGCCGAAGTCCTGCAGCAGCGGGTTCAGGTCGTTGCCGTCGGCGAGTGGCGGCACATGCCGTTCGAAGGGGTTGCTGGTGAACAGCGAAAAACCGATGAAACCGGCCGAGAGCGCGCCCATGGTCGCCAGCGCGCGCGCCATGAAGCGTTCCGGCAGTTTGCGGCCGAGCACCGCCAGCGTCACCGTCCATACGCTCAGGATCAGCACCCACAGCAGCAACGAGCCTTCGTGCGCGCCCCACACGGCGGTGAAGCGGTAATGCTCGGGCAGCATCAGGTTGGAGTTTTGCGCAACGTAGGCGATCGAAAAGTCCTGGTGGACGAAACCCAGGGTCAGGATGGCGTAGGCGCCCGCCACAAACACGAAAACGCCGCAGGCCGCCGGTCGCGCCAGCCGCATCAGCGCCGGATCGTTCAGATGTGCGCCGAGCATCGGCACCAAGGCCTGTGTGGCCGCCAGCAGCAGGGCGAGGATCAGGAACATCTGGCCGAGTTCCGGCATCATGGTCGCGGTTCCTGCGTCGGCGCGGCGCCATCGGCCGCCTTTTGCGCCTTGCCCTTCGCGATCGCCTCGGCGACTTCCCGCGGCATGTAGTTCTCGTCGTGCTTGGCCAGCACCTCGCTGGCCACGAACACGCCGCCCTTCAGGGTGCCGCTCGCGATCACGCTTTGTCCTTCCTTGAAGAGATCGGGGAGGATGCCCTCGTATTCGACCGGCAGTTCCCGGAAGCGGTCGGTGATCACGAAGTGCGCCTTCAGCGTATCGCCGTCGCGACGCGAGGAGCCTTCCAGCACCACGCCGCCGAGGCGGAAGCTGCGGCCTTCCGGCGCGCTGCCGGCGAGCACCTCGCTCGGGCTGTAGAAGTGGTTGACGTTCTCTTGCAGCGCGAACAATGCGAGCGTGGTGGCGGCGCCGATGCCGACGACCAGGCCGAGGATCAGCAGCAGACGACGTTTTCTCAGCGGGTGCATCCAGGGTGCTCCGGAAAAGATTGCGGGCGTGGCGCGACCGGGAAGTCCCGACGGCGCGCGTGGGGCGTGGAGCCGCTGCCGTGACGGCTCATCGTGCGTCCGCCCGTTCGCGTCGCAGCCGCGCGCGGATCTGCGAGCGCAACCTGCGCTGGCGCAGCCATGGTGGCAGCAGGTCGGCCAATACCAGCGCGAAGGTAACCGCCAGCGACAACGCGATGAAGCCCCAGTGACCCTGCGCTTCCAGCCAGGCGAGCATCAGGTGGCTCCGGTGACGGCGTCGCGCGCCCACTGCTTGGCGCGCTCCTGCTCCAGCAGCAGGCCACGCGTGCGCAGCAGCACGGCGAAGGCGAAATACAGTTTGGTGGCGAGCGCCATGACCAGCAGCGGCCAGACCATCGAGGCGTCGATGCTGCTCTGGCCGAAGATGCGCACGGTCTCGCCCTGGTGCAGCGTGTTCCACCACTTCACGGAGAAGTGGATGATCGGCACGTTGACCACCCCGACCAGCGCCAGCACCGCCGCCGCACGCGCTCCCTGGCGCACGTCGTCGTAGGCGGACGCCAGCCCGATCACGCCGAAATACAGGAACAGCAGCACCAGTTCGCTGGTCAGGCGCGCGTCCCACACCCAGTAGGCGCCCCAGGTCGGCTTCCCCCAGAGCATGCCGGTGATGAGGGTGATCGCGGTGAACATCGCGCCGACCGGCGCGCAGGCCAGCAGCAGCAGTTCCGACAGCTTGATCCGCCAGATCAACGCGATCGTGCCGTTCACCGCGAGCACGACGTAGACGAACAGACTCATCCACGCGCACGGAACGTGGATGTAGATGATCCGGAAGCTGTCGCCCTGGAGGTAGTCGGCCGGCGCGCGCACCATCCCGAGGTACAGCCCCAGCGCGCCGAGCAGCAGCGCGCTCCAGCCGAACCACGGCATCCAGCGGCCGGCGAAGCGGTAGAAGTAGGGTGGCGAACCGAGTTGGTGGAACCAGCGCAGCACGGGGTTCATGGCGGATTGTCCGATCCTATGCGCAGCCCCGCCGCGGCGGCCGGTGGCGCCAGCGTGCACAGCAGCACGGTTTGCGCCGCCAGCAGCAGCAGCGCACCTTTCGGCGACTCGCCGAGGCGCACCGCGTCCACCGCGCCGCTGCCGAAGATCAGCAGCGGCAGGTACAGCGGCATCACGATCAAGGCCAGCAAAATACCACTGCGGCGCAGGCGTGCCGTCAAGGCCGCGGCAACGAGGCCAATCTGGGTGGCGCCGAGGGTGCCGATGGCAAGCGCCGCCAGCATCACCGGCAGCAGGTCCACGGGCAGGTTCAACAGCATCGCCAGCAGCGGGGTCGACAGTGTCAGACCGAGACCGTACAGCAGCCAGTGCGCGATCGCCTTGGCGTACATCAATCCGACCATCGAGGTCGCACCGCCGAGCCAGCCGTCCAGCGTGCCGTCCTCGACATCCGGGCGGAACAGGCCATCGAGGCTGAGGAAGCCCGCGAGCAGCACGGTCACCCAGATCACCGGCGCCGACACCGGCGCCAGCCGCTCCGGCGTACCCCCGAGCGCGATCCCGAACAGCAGCACCACCAGCGTCGCGAAACCCAACGGCAACAGCAGGTCCGCGCGTCGCCGGAAGGCCAGCTTGAGGTCGCGTGCGAGCAGGGCGCGGTAGGGGCGCAGTGCGGTCATGCTCTGGCTCCGCGCCGGTTGAGGAATCTCAGGGGCAGGGCAGGAGCGGGGTTGGGGGCTGGGGGCTGGGGCGCGCTGCCCGGGAAGCGCGAGTGGTTGTTGTGCCCTGCGCATGCCTGGTGGCGACCGAATCCGGCAAGATCTCGCGCACACGCCCCAGCCCCCAGCCCCCAGCCCCGCTCCTGCTCCCCGCGGCAGCCCACCACGACGGCCAATGGCACCACAGCGCTCACCGCACCCGCTCCAGCCGCACCGTGTGCGCCGGCAGGTGCACGGGCAGCACGCCGTGGCTGGTCAACATCGCGCCGCCGCCCTGCGCGAGGTGTTTTTCCAGCAGTCGCTCGACCAGCGTCATGCCTTGCGCATCGAGGTTCGCGAAGGGCTCGTCCAACAGCCACAGCGGGCGTCGGCTGGCGGCGAGACGGGCGAGCGCGGCGCGCTTGCGCTGGCCGGCCGACAGCGCGCGCGCCGGGGTGTCCTCGTAGCCGGCCAGGCCGAGCGATTCGCACAGCGCATCGACGTTTCCGGGCTCGGCGTCGCCGGCGATCGCGAGGCTCGCACAGAGATTTTCGCGCACCGACAGATCGCCCTTCAGCGCCAGCAGGTGGCCCAACCAGATCGCGCCGGCATTCAGCGCGTGGCGCTCGTGCAGCACGTCCGCGCCGCGGAAGCGCAGGCTGTCCGCCTGCAGTGGGTGCAGCCCGAGCAGCGCCCGCAGCAGGGTGGTCTTGCCGGCGCCGTTGCGACCCTCCAGCACCAGCAGGCGACCGCACGCCAGATCGAAGTCGATCGCCCGGAACAGCGCTTCTTCCTCGCGCAGGCAGCTCAATGCGCGCGCCTGCAACAGTGGCGGGTTTGCGGCGGGGTGCGGATCGGACACTCAGGTGGGTTCGGGCGGGTCGGGCGGGTCGCATCCTACCCACTGCAATCGCACATTGGCCACGACGGCCGGCAAAGCCGACGCCGGGTCGACGTACAGGCGCAGCACCGGCGGCGGCCCCGGCAGCCAGACCGCGTTCTGGCGGTAGCGTCGCGCGAGCGCGTCGACGATTGCCAGCCTCGCATGCAGCAGCACGCTGGCCTCGATCCAACTGGCGTCCGGCGCCCGCCCGCGGGCCGGCCAGTGTGCGATATGGGCCGCGCGCAGTTCGGCGCAGAGCGCCTGATGGCGAATGCGGTTCGCGCGCGCGTCCAGCTCGCGCGAGGCTGGGTTGCAGGCGCTCAGCAGCGCCGGGACGACGGCCGTGGAGCTTGCCTGCGCCAGGCGGCAATCGATCCAGCGTCCGTCGCGACAGAACTCGTAGTGCGCGTTGGCGTAGGCATGCAGCAGCGTGGCGGACAAGTGATCGCGGGACATTCCGGGGAATGGTCGTGGCTGGGCGGACGCCGCAGAATGCGCGCGACCCAGGCTTGCGACCACCCACATGGACGCTCACCTCGCCGCGATCGCTGTATACCCGTTGAAATCGGGTGCTGGACTGGCGCTGGATGCCGCCGAGGTCGGGGCACGCGGGCTCGCCGGTGATCGCTGCTGGATGCTGGTCGATGCCGAGGGACATTTCATCACCGGCCGCCAGTGCCCGCGGCTGACCCTGCTGCGGGCGCGCACCCTGGTCGATGGCGGCCTGGAAGTGACCGGCCGCGACGGCCAGACTCTGCGCGTGCCCAGGCCCGATGGCGTTCAGCGCCTGCGCAGCGCGGTCTGGAGCGACCCGGTCGACGCCGCGGATGCCGGCGACGCTGCCGCGCTGTGGTTCAGCAATGTGCTCGAGCAACCCGTTCGCCTGCTGCACGCCGATGCCGCGATGCGCCGGCCGCTGGATGGCGACTACGCACGCGCGGGCGACGAGACCGCCTTCGCCGACGGCTACCCGCTGCTGCTGCTCTCGCGCGCCGCCTGCGAGGCCTTGTCGGCGCGGGTCGGCCGCGATCTCGGCTGGCGCCGGTTTCGCCCGAACCTGCTGATCGATGGAGTCCCGTCGCACGCCGAGGACGGCTGGAAGCGGGTGCGCGTCGGACCCGTCGAGTTCGAGGTGGTCAAACCCTGCGTGCGCTGCGTGTTCACCACCATCGATCCCGACAGCGGCCTCGCCGAGGCCGATGGCGAGCCCCTGCGCACCCTGAAAACCTACCGGCGCGGCCAGCGTGGCATCACTTTCGGTCAGAACCTGGTCCCGCGCGGCCGCGGGAGCGTGCGCGTCGGCGATCCGGTGGAAGTGCTGGGGTAGCCGCGGCGCACGGCGAACGGCAAACAGCGGTGGTGCGGGAGCGCCGCCCTCCGGGTTGGCCGACAGCGCCGAGCAACTGCTCTATCGCCGCTCCCAACAATCCGGACCGCGAGCCGGACCTGCTTCGGTTGCATGCTGCGGTGCAGCATGCAAGTCCCTGATGCACAAGGCCGAATCGCGACCCGAAGCTGCGCCCCCGAGGCGGGAGTTGCTGTGTACGACTACATCATCGTCGGTGCCGGTTCGGCCGGTTGCGTGCTCGCCAACCGCCTGACCGCCGACGGCCGCCACCGGGTGCTGTTGCTGGAGGCCGGCGGTCGCGACTGGCATCCCTTCATCCACATGCCGGCGGGTCTCGCCAAGCTGGTCAACGTCAAGTTCCTGAACTGGAGCTACCAGACCGAGCCCGAGCCCGGCCTCGACAACCGTCGCATGTATTGGCCGCGCGGCAAGGTGCTCGGCGGCTCCAGCTCGATCAACGCGATGTGCTACATCCGCGGCCAGCGCCAGGACTACGACGCCTGGGCGGCGCTCGGCAACCGCGGCTGGAGCTGGGCCGAGGTGCTGCCGTATTTCCGCCGCAGCGAGGACAACCAGCGCGGCGCCGACGCGCTGCACGGCGTCGGCGGTCCGTTGTCGGTGGAGGACCTGCGCCACGTCAATCCGCTGAGCCACGCCTGCCTGGCGGCCGCGGCCGCGGCCGGCCATGTCGCCAACGCGGATTTCAACGGCCCGAGCCAGCTCGGCTTCGGCCAGTACCAGGTGACGATGCGCAAGGCGCGCCGCTGCAGCGCCGCGGTGGCCTACCTCGGCCCCGCACTCGAGCGCCCGAACCTGAGCGTCGTCACCCACGCGCACGCCACCCGCGTGCTCTTCGACCGCGATCGCGCGGTCGGCGTCGAGGCGCGCGTCGGCCGTCGCCTGCAGCGCTTCGAGGCGGCGCGCGAGGTGTTGCTCTGCGGCGGCGCGCTGAACTCGCCGCAATTGCTGCTGCTGTCCGGCGTCGGCCCGGCCGACGAGTTGCGCCGGCACGGGATCGGCGTGCGCCTGGACGCGCCGGGTGTAGGCCGTCAGCTCAGCGACCATCTGGACATCTGCGTGTTGCAGCGCTGCCGTCAGCCGATCAGCTACGATCGCACCAACGATCTGATGGTCGGTCTGCGCTATTACCTGACCGGCAGCGGCATCGGTACCTCGAACATCGCCGAGGTCGGCGGCTTCGTCGCCTCGAAGTATGCCCACGAAGGCCGCCCGGACCTGCAGTTCCATTTCGTGCCGGCGATGCTCGACGATCATGGTCGCAACCGCCTGCCGGGCTATGGTTTCACCATGCACGCCTGCCAGTTGCGACCGCAGAGCCGTGGCCATCTCGAACTCGCCAGTGCCGATCCTTTCGTGCCGCCGCGCATCCACGCCAACTATCTGTCGGCGCCGGGCGACCTTGCGATGATGATCGAGGGCGTGCGCACCACGCGCGAGATCTTCGCGCAGTCGCCACTCGCACCCTATGCGGGCGAGGAAATCCTGCCCGGCGCCAGCGCCCGCAGCGAGGAGGAACTGGTCCACTTCATCCGGCGCAAGGCCGAGACCATCTACCACCCGGTCGGCACCTGCCGCATGGGCGGCGACCGCGATGCGGTGGTCGATCCGGAACTGCGCGTGCATGGTCTGCGCGGACTGCGCGTCGTCGATGCCTCGGTGATGCCGACCTTGGTATCCGGCAACACCAACGCGCCGACGATCATGATCGCCGAACGCGCCAGCGACCTGATTCTCGACCGTGCCGCAACCGTCACACCGCACTTCCTGCCGGCCCAGCGCGCCGCCTGAACCCGTAGAATTCCGCTGCGATCTTGAGCGGGAGTCCCGATGTCGTCCTCATCCGCGCGTGAACCGCGCCCGCGCCTGAAGCTCGCCGACCGGCAACTCGGCCATTCCAGCCACATCGGCCCCTGTTACGAGATCCGGCTCGAGCACGGCATGCGCCGCGCGCTGCTGCTGGATGTGCGCCACCTGAACCCGCAGGGCGTGGTCGCCGGCGGCGCGCTCGCCAGCTTCGGCGAGTTCGTGCTCGAACGCGGCCTGCGCGACGAGGTTGGCGAGGAGCCCGTCTATGCGAGCATCGAACTCTCCTGCCAGTTCCTTGCCGCCGCTTTCGCCAACCGTTGGATCTACGGCGAGGCGCACGTCCTGCGACGCACCCGGGAACTGGTGTTCGCGGCCGGCGAAATCTTCGACGCGCAGCGCCGCATCGCCTTCATCAGTGGCATCTGGAAACGTCTCGCCGAAGGCGTGTAGATGGCCTTTCGGTGGGCGCGGCGTCCGAAATCAGCGCCGGCGCGGATCGAAATCCGGGAACTGTCGCCTGAGAGCCTCCCAGGCCTTGCGATCGGCGTCGCCGGTGGCAGCCGGCACATGCACTTGCAGTACCACGAACTGGTCGCCATCCGGATCGCCCGGCAGGCCGCGGCCCTTCAGGCGCAGTCGACGTCCACTCTGGGTGCCCGCCGGAATCGCCATCTCGACGTCGCCGCCGAGCGTGGGTACCGACACTCGCGCACCGAGCGCGGCCTCCCAGGGCGTGATCGGCAGGTTCACGCTGATGTCGCGGCCCTGGATCGAAAAGCGCGGATCGGGACGCAGCTTGACCTGCAACAGCAGGTCTCCGGGCGTGCCGTCCGCGCCCACGTGCCCCTGGCCGGACAGGCGGATACTCTGGCCGCTCTGGATGCCGCGCGGTACCTTGACTTCGAGCGTGCGCGTGCCGCGCGGACCCGACAGCGAAAAGCGCTGCTTGCCACCGGCATAGGCGGTGGCCAGATCAATCTCGAGTTCCGCGCGCACTTCGCCGTCGGGCTGCTCGCCGCGGCCGCGACGGTCCGGATTGCCGCGCATGCGTCCGAACAGCGATTCGAAGAAGTCGCTGAACTGTCCGCCGCCGACATCGACCCCGAAGTCGAAGCCTCCTCCGCTGCCGGGCCGGAACTCGTCGCCGGCGCGGAAGCCGCCGGCGCGCGCCTGATCGTAGGCCGCGCGCCGGTCGGGTTCCTTGAGCGCCTCGAAGGCTTCGTTGATGTCCTTGAAGCGCTCCTCGGCATTCTTTTCCTTGCTGACGTCGGGGTGATACCTGCGCGCCAGTTTGCGATACGCGGCCTTGATCTCATCGGCGCTCGCGTCCGCCTTCACGCCGAGGACGTCGTAGTAGTCCTTGAATCGCATGCCCTTGTTGTCCGTTCGTCGGGGGCGGGCGGCGACACGCCGACGCCTGCGCCGCGTATTCTGACCGGCCGGAACCTGTGCTCGATCCGGGCTCCGAAGCGATCAGCGGTTCTCTGGATTCCAGCGGACGACCGGGCGCGGACGCCCGGTCGGAGTTGCGAACGCATCCCGGCTGGCACGCACCACGGCCACAGGCGCGACTACTGGTTGATCGCGATGCGGCGTGGCGTCGCCTGCGGGCGCTTCGGGATCACGATTTCGAGCACGCCGTGCTTGCCGGAGGCCGAAATCCCTTCGGCATCGGCGCTGTCGGGCAGCGCGAAGCGGCGGTAGAACACCCCGCGCGAACGCTCGACGCGGGTGTACTTGTCGTGCTCTTCCCGCGTTTCGGACTTGCGTTCTCCCTTGATCGACAGGATGCCCTTGTCCATGTGGACCTCGATGTCCTTCGGATCGACGCCGGGAATGTCGGCCTGGATGAGGAAGCGGTTCGGCTCTTCCTTGATGTCGACATGCGGCGCCCACTGGCTGGTGACCACATTCGACTGGTCTGCGGATTCGCCGTCGCCAAAGAACTTCTGCAGCAGATCACGGAACTCGGCCGGCACGCCGGCGGTGGCATTCCAGGGGTTGTATCGGGCGATGGTCATGACGGATCTCCTCGATGGTGTCGGCGAGCGAAGGCTCGTCCTGAGCACCAGATGCGGTCCGCGTCGATGGATTCAAGATGCTGGCGACGCCACCCGCGGCCAGCGGCGCCCGCGCCGGGCTTCAGTCGCCGGGGCGCGAGTTGCGTCCGCGTGGCGGCAGCAGGCACCACAACCACAGGGCCGCCGACGCTGCGGCGGCCAGTATCGCGGTGCCGAGCATCAGCATTCCGCTCCACGGACTGGTGTCCCAGGCCAGCCATCGCTCCAGAGAACACTCCACGAGCAGGCCGTTGAGACGTTCGCAACGACCGTCGTATGCGGCCGGGTCCTTGCCGGCGCGTACCAGCGCCTCGCGTGCGAGCACGCCGGCATACCACACCGCCCAGGGCAGCAGGACCAGCACGGGGGCCAGGCGTCGCCGCAGGGGCTTTCGGGGGACCATCGGTCGCCTCGGGGACGTCCGGGGGTGGTCAGCGTACACCCGTCGCCCGGGTGGCGGCGCGACCTCGGGCCGCACGACTGCGGAACTTGCGGTCGATTCGGTGGTCGCAGAGGCTTGACCGCTGTCAAGGGCCGAGGAGTCCGGTGCAGGCTAACCTGCGCGAATGCCGATGAAGTACTTCCGTCGCCGTCGCCTGCGCCTGTCGCTCATCGTGATCGTCGCCCTGCTGTGGTCGCAGGTGCTGCTGGCGTGGCATGGCGACTGCGCCGCGGCATTGGTGGCTTCGGAGGTGTCGGCCGCCGTCGCGGTGCACGATCACTGCGTGGAACCGGGTGATCCTGCGGGCCGCGCGGTTTGCGAGGCGCACTGCAATGGGGGCGACATCACTCCGGCCTCGCCGCTGGCGGCGCTGGCGGTTCCGGCGCTACCGCCCGACCCGCTCGCCAGGATCGCCGTCGCGCTCCAGTTGGCGGGCGATGCTCCGTCGCCGACGCCCGCGCGCACGGCCGCAGCCTGGCACCGGCCCACGCACCATCGCGCGAGCGTACTCCTGATCTGATCCAGAACGCCCGGATGCCTCGCATCCGGAAGCGGTGCGGCGCGCGTTGACGAGCGCGCTGGCGCCGTGTGCCGCGAACCGCATCGGTTCGCTCCTTCGGGTCTGGAGATTCGCATGATTCCTTGTCTTGTGCTTCGGCGCGGCGAATTGCCGTCTGCCGTGCGCCGCACGCTGGCGTCGGCGCTGCTTGCTGTCGATCTGGTTCTTGCATCCCTTCCGTGGGCCGCTGCGCAGGCGTCGCCCGCGGAGGCAGCGCCTGGCGCCGACCTGGCATCCGTGCGCGACTTCCTGCTCGCGAACCATCCCGAGTTGCACGCGCTTCAGTTCGAGGCAGAGGCTGCCGACGCGCGCATCGGCCCGGCGGGAGCGATGCCGAATCCCATGCTGGGAGTTCGCCTCGATGGCATCGATGCGCAACGCCCCAATCCCTTGCCCGGCAAGGTCGACTTCACAACGTACAGCGTGCGCCAGACCTTTCCGCTGTGGGGCAAGCGGGAGCTGGCGCGCGGGATCGCCGGACGGGAGGCGGACGCCATTCGTGATGAGCGTTCGGCGGTCCTGCTGGAACGTCTGGCGCAAGCCGAGTCGTCCTACGTGCGCTATTGGCACGCCGATGCGGCGCTGAAGGTGGTCGACCGGCAGATCGACCTGCTCGGCAGCATCGAGACCGTCGCCCGCGAGCGCTACGCCCTCGGTCTGGCCGTCCAACAGGACGCGATCCGCGCCCAGGTGCTGCGCACGCGGATGCAGTCCGAGCGCATCGAGCGCATCGCGACGCGGGAAGAGGCCATGGCCCGGCTGAATGCAGGGCTCGGGCGCCCGGTGGATGCGGTCCTGACGCCGCCGGTCGGCACGCCGGTCATCGCGGTGCCGGTCGATGCGCGCGACTCGGGGCTCGCGATCCTGCGGCGGCGATCCCACCCCATGCTGCGTGCGGGAAGCACCAGGGCGGCGGCGGCCGACGACGCGCTCGCGCTGCAGCGTCGACAGTACCTGCCAGATCTCACCGTGAGCGCGGGGCTGATTCAGCAAGGCAACCGTCTGGACGGCTACGAGTTGATGCTGGAAGTCGAGATTCCCCTGCAGCGGAGCGTGCTGCGCGAACGCGAGCGCGAGGCGAGCCTGCGCCGCGACGCCGCGCACGCCCGCGCGGAGCAATCGCTGAATACGCTTGAGGCCCAGTTCGGCGAGACCTGGGCGCGCTGGACCAGTGCGCGGGCCCGACAAAGGCTGTATCGCGACACCCTGTTGCCGCAGACCGAAGCCAATTTCGCGTCCGCGCTGGCCAGCTACCGCGTCGGGGAGGTCGATTTCGGCACCCTGCTGGAAGCCGCGGAAGCATGGCAGGGCGCGGAATTGTCGCGCCTGGATGCGCTGCGCGACGAACTCACCAACGCCGCTGATCTGCGCGCCCTGATCGGGAGTACGCCATGAAAACTTCGCACTGGATGGGATTCGTCATGATCGTGCTGCTGGCGCTCGGTTCCGGCTGGTGGCTGGGGCGCACCGGTGCGGCGGTCGACCCGGTGGCGCAGCAGGACTCCGCCAGCGTGGCGAAGCCGCAGCGTCGGGTACTGTACTACCGCAATCCCATGGGGCTGCCCGACACCTCGCCGGTACCGAAGAAGGACAGCATGGGCATGGACTACCTCCCGGTCTACGACGGCGAGGCGCCGGTAGAGCCCGGAACGGTGGTGTTGCCGCCGGAGAAGGTGCAGAGACTCGGCGTGCGCACGATGCGGGCCACCCGCGAAAGCCTGCACGTCGAGGTCCGCGCCAGTGCCAGCGTGCGGGTGGACGAGACCCGTCAATTCGCCATTGCGCCGCGCTTCGAGGGCTGGATCGAGCGTTTGCATGCCAACCAGACCGGCATGGCGGTCCGGCGCGGTCAGGCGCTGATGGTGCTCTACAGCCCGGCCTTGCTCGCCGCGCAGGAGGAGTATCGGATCGCCGACGAGGCGGCGCGCCGCCTGGATGGCGGCGACCCCTCCGGTGCTGCGGCCATGCGTCAGCTGCGCGATGCGGCGCGGATCCGCCTGCGCAACTGGCAGGCGACCGGTGCCCGGCTGGGCGGCACGGGCGATCCGGCGCGGCTGGCGATCGTGGCGCCGGCCGACGCGGTGGTCGTCGACAAGCCCGTGGTCGAGGGTGAGCGCTTCGAGGCCGGACAGACGGTGCTGCGGCTCGTCGACCTGTCGAGTGTCTGGGTGGTGGCGGAGGTGCCGGTCTCGCAGGCCGCCGAACTGGGCACGGGACAAAGGGCCCGCTTCGAAACCCCGAGTCTGCCCGGGGAAGTTCGCGAAGGGCGCATCGACTTCATCCAGCCGCTGGTCGATCCCGGCAGCCGGACCGTCGCGGTGCGCCTGGTTCTGCCGAATCCGGACGGGATGTTGCGCCCGGGCCTCTTTGGTGAGGTGTTGTTGCTGGGTCGCCCGGACGACCTCGCGACGGTCGTCCCGCGCTCGGCGGTGATCGACAGTGGCACCCGGCAGGTTGTGCTGGTGGAGATCGCCGAAGGGCGCTTCGAGCCGCGTACGGTGCGTCTGGGGCGTCGCGCGGCGGATCGCGTCGCCGTGCTCGAAGGCCTGGCCGAGGGCGAGACCGTGGTCGTGTCGGCCAATTTCCTGATCGATGCCGAGAGCAACCTCAGTTCCGCCCTGCAGGGACTGGAGCCTGCCGCCGGAACCGATGCGATGCACTCGCACGGAGGCGCGGAGAAGCCGGTCGAAGCGGTCGATCATTCCGGACATCGGCACGGCGCATCGGACGACGGCGCGGTCGAGCCGGATCCGGCCGACCCGCACGCCGGCCACCATCAGGGGCACTGACATGCTCGCCCGCCTGATCGAATGGTCGACCCGCAACGCCTTTCTGGTCCTCGTGCTGTCGCTCGCGCTGACCTTTGCCGGCATCTACGCGGTGCTGCGCACACCCCTGGACGCCTTGCCCGACCTCTCGGACGTGCAGGTGATCGTGTTCACCGAAGTGCCTGGGCAAGGACCGCAGGTGGTCGAGGATCAGGTCACTTATCCGCTGACCACGGCCATGCTGGCGGTGCCGAAGTCGAAGGTGGTGCGTGGCTTCTCCTTCTTCGGAGCCTCTTTCGTTTACGTGATCTTCGAGGATGGCACGGACCTCTACTGGGCGCGCTCGCGCGTGCTCGAGTACCTGAACTTCGCCTCGCAGAAGTTGCCGAAGGGGGTAACGCCGACGCTGGGCCCGGACGCCACCGGCGTCGGCTGGGTCTATCAGTACGCGCTGCTGGGCGAGCAGCGCTCGCTCGACGAATTGCGCGCCACTCAGGATTGGTATGTCCGTTACCAGCTGGCCAAGGCACCGGGCGTTGCCGAAGTGGCCAGCGTCGGCGGCTTCGTGCGCCAGTACTCGGTCACCGTCGACCCCACGCGTCTGCGCCAGTACGGCATCGGCCTCGACCGCGTGATGCAGGCCATCGCGCAGAGCAACCGCGACGTCGGCGGACGCATCGTCGAGATGAGCGAAACCGAGTACATGGTGCGCGGCCGCGGCTATCTGCGCGGCATCGGCGACTTGGAAGCGCTGGTGCTGAAGGCCGATGGCGGCACGCCGGTGACCATCGCCGATGTCGCCCGGGTCGAGCTGGTGCCCGACGAGCGCCGCGGGATCGCCGAACTGGATGGCGAGGGCGAGGTCGTCGGGGGCATCGCAGTCGCACGCTTCGGTGAGAACGCGTTGGCGGTGATCGAGGGGCTGAAGACCAAGATCGCCGAGATCGCCGGCGGTCTGCCCGAGGGTGTCTCCCTGCGTACGGTCTACGACCGCTCCGACCTCATCCATCGCGCCATCGCCACGCTGCGCTGGACGCTCATCGAAGAGGGCCTGATCGTCGCGGCGGTCTGCGTGCTGTTCCTGTTTCACGCGCGCAGTGCGCTGGTGGCGATCGTGATGTTGCCGATCGGCGTGCTGATCGCTTTTCTGGCCATGCGCGTGCTTGGCATGAACTCCAACATCATGAGCCTCGGCGGCATCGCCATCGCCATCGGCGCGATGGTCGATGCGGCGATCGTGATGATCGAGAACGCGCACAAACACATCGAGCGCGACGATGGCAGCACGTCGCGGCTGCGCCTGATCGTCGATGCCTGTCGCGAAGTCGGGCCGGCGTTGTTCTTCAGCCTGGCGATCATCACCGTCTCCTTCCTGCCGGTGTTCGCGCTGGAAGCGCAGGAGGGCCGGCTGTTCCATCCGCTGGCCTTTACCAAGACCTTCGCGATGGCCGGCGGCGCGCTGCTCTCGGTCACCCTGGTGCCGGTGCTGATGCTGCTGTTCGTGCGCGGCAGGATCCTTCCCGAAGCGAGAAACCCGTTGAACCGCCTGTTGATCGCGCTGTACCGGCCGGTGATCGCCGTGGTGCTGAGGTTCAAGGGGACGACGTTGTTTGCCGCATTCGTGCTGCTGCTGGTCACGGCGTGGCCGGCCGCGCGTCTGGGCAGCGAGTTCATGCCCACCCTCAACGAAGGCACGCTGTTGTACATGCCGGCCTCGTTGCCGGGGATGTCGCCGACCAAGGCCGCCGAGTTGCTGCAGCAGCAGGATCGCATCCTCAAGTCCTTCCCCGAGGTCGAGTCGGTGTTCGGCAAGGCCGGCCGCGCCCTGACCGCGACCGATCCCGCGCCGCTGGAGATGTTCGAGACGGTCATCCACCTCAAGCCGGAGGATCGGTGGCGAGCCGGCATGACGCTGGACGAGCTCATCGCGCAGATGGATCGCGCCCTGCAATTCCCCGGCATCGCCAACTCCTGGACCATGCCGATCAAGGCGCGCACCGACATGCTCGCGACCGGCATCCGCACGCCGATCGGCATCAAGATTTTCGGCACCGACCTGGGCGAAATGGAGCGGCTGGCGAAGCGCATCGAAGCGGTCGTTCGCGAAGTGCCGGGCACGAGCAGCGCCTATGCCGAACGCCTGACCGGCGGCTACTACCTCGACCTCGAGCCCGATTTGTCGCACCTCGCGCGCTATGGGCTCACGGTCGGTGCGGTCCAGGAAGTCATTTCCGCCGCACTCGGCGGTGAAGTGGTCACGACCACCGTCGAGGGTCGTGAACGTTTCGGGGTGATCGTGCGCTACCCGCGCGAACTACGCGACACCCCCGAGGCGATCGCCACCCAGGTGCTGGTCCCGACCGCGGATGGCGCCCAGATCCCACTCGGCGAGCTGGCGCGGATCGTCATCCGCAAGGGCGCGCCCGCGATCCGCACCGAGAACGCACTGCTCTCGGCCTATCTCTATGTGGATACGCACGAATCCGATCTCGGGGCTTACGTGCGGCGCGCGCAGGAGGCCGTCGCCCGCGAGGTGAGTTTTCCGGCCGGCCATTACCTGACCTGGAGCGGTCAGTACGAGTACATGCAGCGCGCCATCGCGAAGATGAAAATCGTGGTGCCGCTGACGCTGGCGATCATCTTCCTGCTGCTCTATCTCAACTTCCGAAGAGTCACCGAGTCGCTGATCGTGATGCTGTCGGTGCCATTCGCCCTGGTGGGCGGGGTTTGGATGATCTGGGCGCTGGCCTACAACCTCAGCGTGGCGGTTGCGGTCGGCTTCATCGCCCTGGCCGGGGTGGCCGCGGAAACCGGGGTGGTCATGCTGATCTATCTCGATCACGCGCTCGATCGGCGTGCGCAGCGCCGGCGCGAGCGCGGTGAGTCCCTGACCGCCGCGGATCTCACCGAGGCCATCATCGAGGGCGCGGTCGAGCGCGTGCGGCCCAAGATGATGACCGTGGTGGCGATCATGGCCGGTCTGCTGCCGATCATGTGGAGCAGCGGCACCGGATCGGAAGTCATGCGCCGGATTGCCGCGCCGATGGTGGGCGGCATGCTGTCGTCCACCCTCCTGACGTTGGCCGTGATTCCCGCGATCTACGCCCTGGTCAAGCGGCGCCAGATCATCGTGTCCGGATGGGATGCGCAGTCCCGGAAGTCTCCGATCGACGCGTTGACGAGCCGGAGCCCTTGACCCCGGCGTATCCGCCACCGCCGACCCCGGGAACAGACTCATCGCCAGCGCCGCAATCACCACTCGGCAGCAGATCGAGGGCAGGGCAGGGCGGTCCGGTGGCGATCGGCACGTCTAGCGTGACGGGGCGAGGACGAAGATCGCCGATCTTCCTTCGACGCCAGTCGCTAAGGTCGGAAAGCAGAGCTCCGGCCTCCCTGCGTGCATCGAAGGCGCGAATGGCGGTTCCTCCCTCGCCGCGGGCGCCTCCGTGGGGTTCGCCCCCGCCGCGCAGCGCGCCGGCGGCGCTATGATCCGCGCCGCCGGCGGCGCGGGCCGCCCTGTCGTCGAGCCGACCGATGTCCGCCACCCAGCCGCTGTCCCGTTCCGCCGCCGAAGCCATGTCGATGCAGGCCTGGTTTGCACGCTTTCGCGCGCACACCATTGGCGTCGACGTACCCTTCGAGTCGCCCTATGGCCGCCGGCGCATGCTGTACGCGGACTGGATCGCGAGCGGGCGGATGTATGCACCGATCGAGGATCTGATGCGCCACCGCATCGCGCCCTTCGTCGGCAACACCCACACCGAAACCAGCGAGGCCGGGAGCACCATGACCCGCGCCTACCATCACGCGCTCGGCGTCATCAAGCGTCACGTCAATGCCGGTCGCGAGGACGCGGTGGTCAGCTACGGCTCGGGCATGACCGCGGTGGTCAACAAGTTCCAGCGCATCCTCGGTCTGCGCGTGCACGAGAACTATCTCGACCGCGTGCGCCCGCCCGAACACGAGCGGCCGGTCGTGTTCATCACCCACATGGAGCACCACTCGAACCAGACCTCCTGGCTGGAGACGATCTGCGAGGTGCGTGTGATCCCGGCGGATGCGGACGGGTTGGTCGATCTCGCCGGCCTGGACGCGTTGCTCTCCGAGTACCGCGAGCGCCCGGTCAAGATCGCGTCGGTGACCTCCTGCTCGAATGTCACCGGCTTGTTCACGCCCTACCACGAGATCGCCGAACGCATGCACCGCGCGGGCGGGCTGTGCTTCGTCGACTTCGCAGCAAGCGCGCCTTACATCGACATCGACATGCATCCGGCCGGGCGCCCGGACGCCTGCCTGGACGCGATCTTCTTCTCGCCGCACAAGTTCCTCGGCGGACCAGGCACCAGCGGTGTGCTGATCTTCAACAAGCGCCTGTACCGCAACCGGATCCCGGACAACCCCGGCGGCGGCACGGTCGACTGGACCAATCCCTGGGGCCAGCACAAGTACGTGGACGACGTCGAATCCCGCGAGGACGGCGGCACCCCGGGCTTCCTGCAGGCGATCCGCACCGCGTTCTGCATCCAGCTCAAGGAAGCGATGGGCACGCGCAACATCCTTGCCCGCGAGCGTGAACAGCTCGATCTGATCTGGCCGCTCCTCACCGCGATTCCCGGCCTGCACGTTCTCGCGGGCCACCAGCGCGAGCGCATCGGCTGCATCAGCTTCTACATCGACGACCTGCACTACAACCTCGCGGTGCGCCTGCTCAACGACCGCTACGGGATCCAGGTGCGTGGCGGTTGCTCCTGCGCCGGCACTTACGGGCACTACCTGTTGCAGGTCAGCCGCGAGCACAGCAAGTCGATCACCGACCAGATCAGTTGCGGGATCCTTTCCGAGAAACCCGGCTGGGTGCGCTTGTCGCTGCATCCGACGATGACCGACGCCGAGATTCTGTTCATCGCCGATGCGCTCGGTGAACTGGCAGCGAAGCATGGCGAGTGGGCGCGCGATTATCGCTATTGCCCGCGCAGCAATGAGTACACGCACGTCGGCCATTGCGGGCGCGACGACACGGGCGCGCGGGTGGCGGCGTGGTTCGGCAAGCTCGTCTGAAGCATGCGGCGAGGTTCCAGGACCGCCGCACGCCAACGACAGTTCGGTTCCCGACGGACCGGCGCCACCGACCGCCAGCGCCGCATCGCTCTCCGGTATCGGCGTAAACGCAGACAAACCGGAAACCCGGAGCCGGCATCCGATCGGCGCGCCGTCTGCATAGACATCCTCATCCGGTCGCCCGTGCCCTTGCCCATGCGTTGCCTGCTGCTGTCGCTGTTGGTCCTCGCCGCTGGCCTGGCGCGCCCGCTCGGCGCCGCCGACGGCTCCGGCATCGGCTGGCTGCGCGATGATCGCGCCGCTTTCGCCCAGGCCCGCACGCAGGGGCGTTTCGTGCTGCTTTACCTGGAAGCCGTGTGGTGCCACTGGTGCCACGTGATGGACCAGCAGACCTATGCCGATGCGCGTGTGCGCAAGCTGCTGGACGCGCACTACCTGACCCTGCGCATCGATCAGGACAGCCGCCCGGACCTTGCCAACCGCTACCGCGATTACGGCTGGCCGGCGACCATCGTGTTCGCGCCCGATGGCAGCGAGATCGTGAAACGCCGCGGGTACATCGCGCCGGAGAACTTCGCGCGACTGCTGCAGGCCATCGTCGACGACCCCACGCCTGAGCGCGGCGATCACCGCGACGAGGACGCACCGCCGTCACCCACCGGTACGCTGCCGGAAGCGTTGCGCACGGAGTTGCAGCGGCGCCACGAGGACAGTTACGACGAGCGCCTCGGCGGTCTGGACCATCGGCTCAAGTTCATCGAGCGCGACAGCGTCGAGTGGGCGCTGACCCTGGCGCAGCAAGGCGACGCGCAGGAGCGGGCACGCGCCGAGCAGACCCTCGACGCCGCACTCGCCCTGCTCGACCCGGTCTGGGGCGGCTTCTACCAGTACTCCACCCAGGGCGACTGGCGCCACCCGCACTATGAAAAGTTGACGACACTGCAAGGCGAGTACCTGCGCATCTACGCACTCGGCTGCGCCGTGCTCGGCCGGCCACGCTTCTGCGCCGCCGCGCAGCGGGTGCGCGCCTACGCCCACACCTTCCTGCGCGCACCCGGTGGCGGCTACCGCGCCAGCCAGGATGCCGACGTGCGTCCCGGCGAGCATAGCGCCGCGTACTTCGCCCTGGATGACGCCGGCCGGCGCGCGATCGGCGTGCCGCGCGTCGCCCCGCAGGTCTACGCCCGCGAGACCGGCGCCATGATCGAGGCGCTCGCCACGCTGTCCGAAGTCACCGGCGACCGCGGCGCCCTCGCCGACGCGAAGGCCGCTGCGGAATGGGCTCTGCGCGAGCGCCGCAACCCGGATGCCAGTTACCGCCACGATGCGCGCGACCCCGGCGGACCTTACCTCGGCGACAGCCTGCGCATGGCGCGCGCCCTGCTGGCGCTGTACCGCGCCGACGGCGAGCGCCGCTGGCTCGCCGAATCGCTGGCGACCACCCGCCGCATCGACGCCCTGTTCCGCACCCGCGCGGGCTTTGCCAGCGCCGTGCAGGGCGACGCGCCGATCGCCCCGCTGCCCACCATCGAGGAGCAGATCTCGCTGGCACGCCACGCCAACCTGCTCGCCCACTACAGCGGCGATGCATCCCTGCGCGCCACCGCTGAACACGCCCTGGCCTGGCTCGCGAAGGAAGAGATCGCCCTGGCCGCCTTCACCGAAGCCGGCATCCTGCAAGCCGAACAGGAACTGGCCCGCGCTCCGCTGCATCTGACCGTGGTCGGTGCGCGCGACGACGCGCTGGCCCGCGCCCTGCACCGCGCGGCGCAGGCACGGCCTGGCAGCTACAAGCGCGTCGACTGGTGGGATCGGCGCGAAGGCCCGCTGCCGAATCCGGATGTACGCTATCCGGTCCTGAAGCGCGCCGCCGCCTTCGTTTGCAACGACCGCCAGTGCTCGCTGCCGATCCACGATCCCGAAGGCGTGGCGGCCTACTTCGAGTAGCCGCCGCGTCGCCACCGGCCGGGATCGCGGGCGGCGCGATCGCGTGCGCAGGCGCGCGTCCTTTCGTTCGATGCGCACATAGGCACGCCAAAGCGGACACGCGCTGTGCACTTGCGGACGGGCGAATGCGCGCGGGCGGATGAATGCGCAGGTGCAGCATCTCGGATTGGACATGGCACGGCCATTGCTTGTAACGGCCTGTTCACATCCCGAGGCATCCCCGATGGTTTTCTCCGGCCCGCGTCAGATCCTGCGCAACCTCGCCAGCCACCGTGCCTTCACGGTCGCCGCGGTGCTCACGCTGGCGCTCGGCATCGGCGCCAACGCGGCGATCTTCAGCATCGTCAACGGCCTGCTGCTGAAGCCGCTGCCCTATCCGGACGGCGAGCGCCTGGTCGAGGTGTACAACAGCTACCCCACCAGCGGGCTCGACTACGCCGGCAGTTCGATTCCCGACTACCTCGACCGCCAATCCGCGCCGGCGCTGGAAGACCTCGCGCTGTGGACCTCCTTCAGCGTCAACACCGAGGAGGCCGATGGGCCGCAACGACTGGTGGCGGTGCGCGCCACGCCGAGCCTGTTCAGCACGCTGCGCGTGCAACCCGCGCTCGGGCGCGCCTTCACCGAGGAAGAGGCGCAGGAAGGCGCCGACAAGGTGGTGGTCCTGAGCCACGCCACCTGGCAGTCGCTGTACGCGGGCGATCCGGCGATCATCGGACGTGAGGTCCGCTACAACGATGCGCCGCGCCAGGTGATCGGCGTGATGCCCGAGGGCTTCGCCTTCCCGGATCGCGAGACCGCGATGTGGACGCCATTCGCGTTCACGCAGGCCCAGCGCTCCGACGAGGAACGCGGCAACGAGTTCTCGTCGACCATCGGCCGCCTGAAGCCGGGCGCGACCATCGCCGAGCTCGAGGCGCAGATGAAGGCGATCGTGATGGCCAATGCCGACCGCGTCGCCGCCGATCCCGAGTACGCCGAAGCGGTTGCCTTCTACCGCGCCGGCGGCTTCGTCGGCCGCGCCAAGGGCCTGCGCGATCACTGGGTGGGCGCGATGAAGCCGGTGTTGCTGCTGTTGCAGTCGGTGGTCGTGGTGGTGCTGCTGATCGCCTGCGCGAATGTCGCCAACCTGTTCCTGACGCGATTGTCGGCGCGCCGGCGCGAACTGTCGGTGCGCGCCGCGCTCGGCGCCAGCCGCTGGCGGATCGCGCGGCAACTGGTCGGCGAGGCGCTGCTGCTGGCGCTCGCCGGTGGCCTCGCCGGCATCGCGCTCGCTTACTTCAGCCTCGGATTCCTGTACGTCTTCGGCTTCGACCGCACCCTGCTCGGCGAGCGCATCGACATCGACCTGACCGTGCTCGCCTTCACCTTCGGAGTCTCGCTGCTGACCGGCGTGCTGTTCGGTACCGTCCCGGCACTCGGCCAGGATGGCGCGCGCGCCGCCGAAGTGCTGCGCGAGAGCGGCCGCGGTGGCGGCAGCCGCGTCGCCCAGCGCCTGCGCAGCGTGCTGGTGGTGGTGCAGATCGGGCTGGCGGTGTGCCTGCTGGTCGGTGCCGGCCTGCTGCTGCGCAGCTTCGAGCGCGTGCAGCAACAGGATCCGGGTTTCGATCGCGAAGGCGTGGTCACGGTGCGCATGTCGTTGCCGCTCGCGCGTTACCACGATGCCGCCGCGCAGTCGGGCTTCTACGAGCGCGTTGCTGCGGAGCTGCGCGCCGTGCCTGGCGTGCAGAAGGTGGGTTTCGTCAGCAACCTGCCTTTCAGCAACGCCAACTGGACCGCGTCCTACCAGATCGTCGGGCGCGATACGCCGGCTGGCAGCGCGAGTCCGCATGGCTATCGGCATGTGGTCGATCCCGGCTACTTCGGCGCGATGGGCATCCCGCTGTTGCAGGGGCGCAATTTCGACGCACGCGACCGTGCCGACGCGGCACCGGTGGTGGTGATCGACGAATTCCTCGCGCGCCGACATTTCCCGGAAGGCGATGCGCTGGGGCAGCGCCTGGAACTGCCGGGCGTCGACGGCGCACAGGAGGGTGTCCAGGCCGAGATCATCGGCATCGTCGGCACCGTCAAGCGCGGCCAGTTGAGCGAGGAAGTGAGCAAGGAAACCTACTACCTGGCGATGGCGCAGTACGGCAGCAGCGGCGCGACCGCGGTGCTGAAGTCCGGACTCGATGCGGGCGCCGCGCTTGCGCCGATCCAGGCCGCCGTGCGGCGGGTCGATCCCGGCCTGCCGGTGTTCGACCTGAAGTCGCTGGACGCGCGCATCACGCTGAGCCTGGAAGGCCGCATGGCGCCGCTGATCCTGCTGGCGATCTTCGCGGGTGTCGCGCTGCTGCTCGCGGCGGTCGGCATCTACGGCGTGCTCGCCTTCGCGGTGCAGCAGCGCACCGGCGAGATCGGCGTGCGCCTCGCCATCGGTGCGCGCCCCGCCGACGTGCAGAAGCTGGTCATGCGCCAGGGCATGACCCTGGCCGGCCTTGGCCTGGCCATCGGCACGATCGCGGCGGTATTCGGCGGCCAGTTGTTGCAGAACCAGTTGTACGGCATCGACAGCCGCGATCCGCCGACGCTGCTGCTGGTGCTGGTACTGCTCGGTGCCTCGGCGCTGCTGGCCTGCTACCTGCCGGCGCGGCGCGCCACCCGGGTGGCGCCGGTGGTGGCGCTGCGCTCGGAGTGAATGGGTCACCCCAGGGTCCGACCCGGTCGCTTCGTCCGCGCCGGAAAAGCGTTGGGCGCAAAGGACGCAAGGGAGAAAGAAAGGGACGCGGAGCGGAAGCAGAGTGGTCCTGGCTTTGTCGCACTTTTCCTGGCGCCACGAGCAGGGCGCCGGTCCGGTTTCCTCCTGGCCCGACCCGCGCGGTGAAGCCGGGTCCGCACATGTGCCGGATGCGGCGTCGGTGGCGGACGCGGGGGATGTGACACCGGTGCCCGATCCTGCGCCTTGAGGACTGAAGCGCGGATTCCGACCGCGCACGGGAGTCCTCCGATGTCGCACCATTCTCGTCGCTTCGTCTGCGGGTCGTCGTTGGCGCTGGCACTGGCCGTCGCCGCCACCGGCACCGCATCCGCACAGAGCTGCGGCACTGGCGGGTGCGCCTTCTGGGCCACCGAGGTGAACGATTCCTGGTTCAACCCCTTCCGCTGGGGCGGCATCCTGCCCTGGCAGGGCGGCGTGCCGAATTCGAGCGTCAGTTGCCGCATCGAACTGGCGGTGCAGGTGGATGTGCTTGGCCAGGGGCAAGGCGCCTCCTGCCACCATCTGCAGTTCAACCACACCGGCGCCGTCGTGCGCGTGGCCGGTTCCTCCTTCCGCGCCGAGCTGAATGTGCACGGCACGCAGATGGACAACAACGGCCTGATCCTGATCGGCGGCCAGGACGCGCTGCAGGATTCGTCTCTGATCATCCACAACCACACCAATGCCAACGGCGCGGATGGTCGGATCCGCCTGTCGGCCCCGCCGAATCACGGTGCCTTTCTTTCGCCTTACTCCAACACCGGCTACCTGCTGGTGAACTGGCCCAGCCACACCATCGAAGGCAATGGCACGATCCGCGTGCGCCTGCAGAACGACGGCCTGGTCGATGCCAATGTGGCGGGGCGCACGCTGACCTTCGAGAGCCCCCACAACATCGACAACAACAACCTGGTGCGCGCCCGCAATGGTGGAACGCTGACTCTGTCGATGGGCAATGGGGACCACGGCTTTCGCCAGTTTGGCCAGGGCCGGATCGTCATCGAGAACGGCTCCGCGCTGGCGCTGGTCGGAGCGGGCGACCAGGGCCTCAGCGGCGGGCGGCTGCAGACCATCGGCAGCGGCGTGGTCACCGTGTTCACCCAGGGCTTCCCGATCCAGGACATCCACTTCGAAGCCGGCTCGCGGATGACCTTCTCCGGCAACTCGGGCATCTACGTCGGCCCGTTGGGGATCGAGAACGATGGCCTGATCCACACCGGACCCAGCGGGTTCATCGCCTCGCGCTTCGGCGAAAGCACCACGCTCACCGGCAGCGGGCGGGTGCAGCTCGAAGGCGGCGCGCTCTCTGCCCTCTTCGGCGGCGGCGGGTTTGCGATGGTGAACGGACCTGAGCACACCATCGGTGGCTTCGGCACCATCGCGCTGGCGCTGACCAACCAGGGCGAGCTGCTGGCCGACCGCAACGGACTGACCACCGGCCCCGGGCAACTGACCCTGCAGACCTCGGCGCAGGCCAACCACGGGACGATGGTGGCGCGCGGCGGCGGCTCACTGCACCTGTCGGCGACCACCCTGACCCAGAACGCGCAGGGCCTGGTGCGCGCCGAGCAGGACTCCGCCTTCGTGCTCGAAGGCAACGGCCCGGTGGTCGTCGGCGGCACGCTCGCGACCAGCGGCAACGGCGTGATCTATCCAAACACCAGCTCCGGGCGCCTCGAGAACCTCACGCTCGCCAGCGGATCCCAGGTCCTCGTGCCCTGCTCCCGCGAGCTGACGCTGGTGGGCGCGATCAACAACCGCGGCACGATCACCCTGGACAACGCCGGCTGCGGCCCGAACAGCGCGACCCTGCGCGGCAGCGGCGCGACCACGCTGGGGCAGGCCGGCGAGGTGCGCCTGCGCGCCGACGGACCTTCGGTCAACGTCACGCTGGAAGGGCCCGGCGGACTGCTGACGCTGGGGTCCGGGCAGGTGCTGACCGGCAGCGGCCGCATCAGCGGCGGTGTGCGTGTCGATGGCGCGGTCTCGCCGGACCAGCCATTTGCACCGGTCGGCCCGGTGGGCGCGCTGACGCTGGCGGGCGGATCCACGCTGACGCTCGGCAACAGCGCCGAGCTCGTGTTCGACATCGCCGGCCCGGCGAGTTTCGACGTCATCCAGGGCGGCGGCAGCGTGCAGCTCGGCGGACGCCTGCTCATCGTCGCGACGGGCGGCTACGTGCCAGCGCTCGGCAGCAGCTTCGATCTGGTCGTGAGCGGCTCGGTCAGCGGCAGCCTGTCGGGTGTCGACCTGCCCCCCGAGTGGGCCGCCCTCGATGCGCGGGTCGAGGTGCTCGCAGATCGCCTGCGCCTGCACATCGTCGCCCCACTGATGGTCGATGGCTTCGAGTCGCCCTGAGGCGCGGATGGCGGGGAAATCGTTCGACAGCGTCCGCACGCTCCGGGGCTGGCGGGCGCTCACCCCAGCGCGCCGCCGCAGCTCGATCCTTGTCCCGCGGTGCAGCCGTGGCAATGTCCCGCCACGCCGATCCGGCGCGGGGTGTCGCCGGCCAGCAGCTCGCGCAGGTGCACTTCGCGCTCGCTGCCGCCGAGCGGCAGCTTGAGCATCTGGTTGAAGTCGCAGTCGTACAGGTAGCCGCGCCAGTCCACGCTGACCAGGAAGCGACACATCACGCTGGCGAGGTTTTCGTCGCGGTGCGCGGCGACCAGGGTGTCGACGTAGCTGTCGAACTTGCCTTTCGACACCAGCCACGAGCCGAAGCGCTGGATCGGCATGTTCGCGAGCGTGTAGAGGTGGGTGAACACGATCCCGAAGTTCTCGCCGAGCAGGCGCCTGTAGTCGGCCTCGAGCTTGCCCTGCGCCGGCGGCAGGAAGGCGCCGTTGGGGTTGTAGACCAGTTGCAGCGGCAGCCCGCCGGGCTGCCCGTAGCCGAGCTCGTTGAGGCGCTGCAGGCAGCGGATCGAGGACTCGAACACGCCGTTGCCGCGCTGCTCGTCGACATTCGCCTGGCTGTAGCAGGGCAACGAGGCGACCACTTCGACCTGGTGCGCCGCGAGGAACTCGGGGATCCAGTCGTACCCCGGCTCTTCCGGCAGGCTCGGGTTGAGCCGGTCCATCACCGCGATGCCGCGGGCGCGCGCCGCGCCGACGAACCAGCGGAAATGCGGGTTCATCTCCGGCGAGCCGCCGGTCAGGTCGAACTGGCGCACGCCGCGCCGCTCGGCCACCGCGAGCGCGAGTTCCAGGGTGGCGCGATCCATCAGCTCGGTCCGTCGCGGCCCGGCGTTGACGTGGCAATGGATGCAACTGAGGTTGCACAGGTAGCCGAGGTTGAGCTGCAGCGTGTCGATGCGCTCGCGCTCGATCGCCGGGAAGCTCAGATCCTTCAGGCGTGGCCAGGTGTCGTGCATGTGCGCGTGTGTGCCCCGAGGGGGCGCGAGGATAGGCGAGCCGGCTCGTTTCGCGCTGGCGTGAACCGGATTTAATGTGCACGATCAGCACCGCTTCACGCACGCGAGGCACAATGCACGCAGTCGCAGGAACCGGAGAGTCCGATCATGTCCGTCCGTCTGTGCTGTCTGCTGCTCGTTTCGGCCTACGCCTCGGCCGCGTTTGCCGCCCATCCCGGCCCGGTGACGGTCGAGTTCGTCGACGCCGAGAAGTTCACCGACGTCAAGGAGCGCTGGCTGGCGAGTTCGCCGGAAAAGAACGGTCACCTCGCCGCGCTGCGCCGTCACGTCGAGACCAAGGCCGCCCGGTATCTTGCGCCGGGCCAGAGCTTGCGCATCGAGTTCACCGACATCGACCTCGCCGGCGACCTCAGGCCGCAGCTCGATCCCAGCCTCACCGATGTGCGCGTGGTCTCCAGCGTGTATCCACCGCGCATGCGCCTGCGCTACACGCTGCGCGACGCCGGTGGGCAAGTGCTCGATTCGGGCGAGGCCAGGCTCAGCGACATCGGCTTCGATACCCACAGCATTGGCCAGGCCTCCGATCCACTGCGCTACGAGAAGCGCATGCTGAACCAGTGGTTGCGCGAGCAATTCGACCGCTGAGTCCGGTGGCGGCGCGCGCGAACGCCGCATGCCGAGCGCTTACAGGTCCAGCGTCAGCCGGATCAGGTGGTCGACCAGCTCCTCGCTGAAGCCGCAGCGCTGCGCGAGCGCGCGCATCGCCTGGTTTTCGGGCAGGGTGTCGCCGTGGATCCGGCGCATGCCGGCCGCCCGGGACAGTTCGACGATGCGACGCAGCAAGCGCGTGCCCAGGCCCCGACCGCAGAGCTGGCGCGGGATCACGATCGCGAATTCGGCGGTGCGCGCAGCCGGGTCGAAACTGGCGCGAACCACGCCGTACAGGCGCGACTGACCGGGTGGTTCGCGGTCGGCCAGCACCAGCGCGATCTCGCGGTCGTAGTCGAGCTGGGTCAGGCGTGCGGCGAGGTCGTGGGTCAACGCCTTCAGCGGGTACAGGAAGCGCATGCGCACTTCCTCGGGGCTGAGCTGGGTGAAGCCGTGCTGCAGCTGCGGCTCGTCCTCGGCGCGGATCGCGCGCAGCAGCAGTTCCTGGCCATCGGCGAGCGTCAGCGGCGTCGCCAGCCGCCAGGGATAGGGTGCGAATGCGGTTTGCACCCGGCCCGACTGCGGTATCCATCCGAAGGCCAGGTGCGCGCGGACCCCGCCACCGACGCTGGCGGCGACGCCCTGAAGTTCGAGCGTTTCGATTTCGGGTCGCAGGATCGCGAGTTCGGCCAGTTGCAACAGATGGCTCTGCAGCGTGGCCCGCAAATCGGCGTCGACCTCACCTCGCCAACCACGCTCGATCAGGCGCTGCACGCGCAGGCGGTCCAGCGGCAGACACTCGACGTGGCGGCGCACGCCATCCTCGGCGATCGCGTAGGGACCGAGGCGCGGGTGGCTGCGCATGCCGATGCACGGCGCAGCGCCGGCGCGCGTCTCGTCCAGGTCGATGTCGACGCCGATTTCTTCCAGCAGCGCGGCGCCGAGGCGGCGTGGTTCACCAGCCAGGTGAAGCGCCAGGTCGGCGATACGTCCGGCATCGAGTCGCGGCCAGCGCAGCAAGGGTGGCGGCGTCTGCATCAGCTCGGACTTCTGCTGAAAGTAGCGGCGGTTCAATCCGTAGGCGCGGACCGCCGCCTCCGGCGTCGGGAAGGCGGCGATGCCGCGCTCGGACAGGATCCGCCGCGCGCGCTGCTGTTCGGCGCCGGCGAAGGCCGCCAGCACCAGCGCCTTGCCTTGCGCCACCGGGTGCAGGGCGCGCGCGATGTCCTCGCCACCCGAGAAACTGGTGGGGTGGTGCAGCAGCAGCACGACGTCGCTGCCGCTGTCGGCGGCGAGCGCGTCGACCGCGCCGGCATAGCGCTGCGGGCCGGCGTCGCGCATCAGGTCGAGCGGATTGCCGATGGCGGCGCGCGGCGGCAGCAGTGCGCGCAGACGCTGGACGGTGTCCGCCGAGGGCGTCGCCAGCGAGCCTCCGGAATCGAGCACCGCATCGGCCGCGAGCGCCCCCAGGGCCGATCCGTTGCCGGCGATCGCGAAGCGCTGGCCTGCGTGCGGCCAGGCCGGCAGGTCGACGTTCGCGGCGGCGCAGAACTCCTCGAGGTCGTTGGCCTGCAGCAGGCCGGCGCGCGCGAAGGCGGCGCGGTGGACCTCGTTCGACAAGGCCGCTTCGGCATCGCCGGCGGGGCGCCCGGCGGTGTGCGGCTTCAGCACCACCACCGGCTTGCGGAAGGCGAGCGCGCGCGCCGCCGACAGCAGCCGGCGCGCGCCGACGACTTCGTCCAGGTGCAGCAGCACTGCGCGGGTGTGCTCGTCGCGCGCGAACCAGTCCAGGCAGTCGGCGAGGTCGACGTCGATGCCGTCGCCCAGGCTGACCAGCGCCGACATGCCGATGCCGCGGGTCGCCGCCCAGTCGGCGATGACCCCGGAGACCGCGCCGGAGGCGGAGACGAAACCGATCCCGCCCGGCGGCGGCAGCGCCGGGCACAGCGAGAGGTTCAGGCCGGGGCGCGCAAGGACGATGCCCTGGCTGGCGGGGCCGATGATGCGCAGCCCGCTGCGCTCGACCTGGCGTCGCAGGCGCTTCAGCAGGCTCGCCTTGGACGCCCACGGCCAGCCGGTCTCGGTGGCGATGCCGACGATCACCGCGCCGCCGCAACCGCGCCGCGCGAGGGTCTCGACCACTTCGGGCACGCTCGCCCACGGCACCAGCACCAGCGCCAGGTCGATGCCCGCCGGCAAGGCCGAGGCGTCGCGCAGGCACGCGCGCCCGTAGACCTCGTCGCGGTGGCGGTTGACCAGGTGGATCTCGCCACGGAAGTCCGCATCCAGCGCCTGGCGCGTGAACGCGGTGCCGAGCGAGTCCGGCTGGTCGCTGGCACCGATCAGCGCCAGCGAGCGCGGGGCGAACAGGCGGTCGAGGGGGCTGCGTTCCATCGGCTTGCCGTAGAAGTTCTGCCGCGATTATGGCCTCCAGTCCCGACGGGACTTGAAGCTTTCCGGGTCCGCAAAGGACGCAAAGAACGCAAAGAAGGCAAGGGAAAGGGCAGGAGCGCGACCGGCCGGAGCTCTGCCAGGCGCAATCGACGACTTCGATCTCCTTCGCGTCCCTTGCGTCCTGTGCGGACAAATGGCTGCTCTCCCTGGATCGGGTAACCCGGCCACCACCGGCGTATCCTCGCAACCCATTGCCGCCTCGGAGCCTGCCATGGAACTCAAGATCAATGGTCGCGTGGTCAAGGTCGATGCACCGGCCGACATGCCCTTGCTGTGGGTGCTGCGCGATCTGCTCGGCATGACCGGCACCAAGTACGGCTGCGGCATGGCCCAGTGCGGGGCCTGCACGGTGCAGGTCGACGGGGTGGCCACGCGCTCCTGCGTGATGCCGGCCGCGGCGCTCGCGGGCAAGGAGATCACCACCATCGAAGGGCTCGCCGATGGCGACACCCTGCACGCCGTGCAGCAGGCCTGGCTGGACCTCGACGTGGTCCAGTGCGGCTACTGCCAGTCGGGCCAGATCCTGGGCGCGGCGGCGCTGCTGAAGAGCAACCCGAAGCCCAGCGATGCCGACATCGACGCCGCGATGAACGGCAATCTCTGCCGTTGCGCCACCTATCCGCGTATCCGCGCCGCGATCCACGCGGCCGCCGCGAAACTGGCTTGAGCGAGGGAGCAGCCATGAACGAGATCGTCAACCTCTCGCGTCGCGGTTTCATCGCGAAGTCCTCCGCGCTCGCCGGTGCGCTGGTGCTCGGCGTGCACCTCGCACCCCGCGGCTACGCCGAGCAGGTCAACGCCGCCGCCAGCGGACCGGTCGACCTGAATGCCTTCCTGACGGTGGCCGCGGATGGTGCGATCACCGTGCACGTCAAGCACTCGGAGATGGGGCAGGGCATCCTGACCTCGATCGCGATGATCGTCGCCGAGGAAATGGACGCCGACTGGCAGACCATCCGCGCGCTGCCCGGCGATGCGCGAGCGGAATTCGCGCACTCGCAGTGGGGCATCCAGGCCACCGGCGGCAGCACCAGCACGCACACCTCCTACGAGCAGATGCGCAAGGTCGGCGCGAGCGCGCGGGCGATGCTGATCGCCGCTGCGGCGGCGAAGAGCGGCATCGCGGCGGAGCAACTGAAGACCGCCGATGGCGCCGTGCTCGGCCCCGGCCCCGGCCAGCGCTGGGGTTACGGCGAACTCGCCGCGGATGCCGCGAAGCTGAGCCCGCCCGCGGATGTCGCCTTGAAGGACGGCAAGCAGTTCCGGCTGGTCGGCAAGGCGCAGCATCGCCTCGACGGTCGCGCCAAGGTGACGGGCAAGGCCGGATTCGGCATCGACGTGCGCGTGCCCGGCATGTTGACCGCGCTGGTGGCGCGCCCGCCGGTGTTCGGCGGCAAGCTCGTCAAGTTCGACGACAGCCGCGCGCGCGCCGTCGCGGGCGTGCGCCAGGTCCTTGCGATCCACAGCGGCGTGGCGGTCGTGGCCGATCACTTCTGGGCCGCGAAACAGGGCCTGGAGGCCTTGACGGTCGAGTGGGATGACGGTGCTGCGGCCGAGTTCTCGAGTGCCTCGCAGAAGGCCGCGATGGACGCGTCCTTCGAGCTCGAAGGTGGCTCGGCGAAGAAGGTCGGCGACGCCGCCGCCGCGCTCGCCGCTGCCAGGGAGCCGATCGCCGCCGAGTACGACTTCCCCTACCTCTCGCACGCGCCGCTGGAACCGATGAACGCCACCGCGCATGTGCGCGAGGACGGCGTCGAGGTGTGGGCGCCGACCCAGTTCCAGACCTTCGACCAGCTCGCCGCGGCGAAGGTGGCCGGCACCACGCCCGACAAGGTGGTGCTGCACACCACGCTGCTCGGTGGCGGCTTCGGCCGGCGCGCGAACCCGGCTTCGGACTTCGTCGCCGAGGCGGTCGCGGTGTCGAAAGCGGCCGGCAAGCCGGTCAAGCTGGTGTGGACGCGCGAGCACGACCTGCGCGGTGGCTACTACCGGCCGCGCACGCGGGTATCGACGAAGCTCGCGCTCGACGCCGACGGCAAGCCGCACGCGCTGCAGGTCAAGATCGCCAACCAGTCGGTGCTGGCCGGCACGCCCTTCGGCGCCGGCATCGCCGACACGGGCGTGGACCCGAGCCAGGTCGAAGGCCTCGACGACTGGCCCTACGCCACGCCGAACCTCGCGGTCAGCTACCACATGGCGACCGCAACGGTGCCGGTGTTGTGGTGGCGCTCGGTCGGGCATTCCTTCAGCGCCTACGTCAAGGAGACCCTGATCGACCAGGCCGCGGCGCGCGCGAAAGCTGATCCGATCGACTACCGCATCGGCCTGCTGGACGGCCATCCGCGCGAGATCGCGCTGCTGAAGAAACTGCGCGAGGTCTCCGCCTGGGGCAAGGCCGCAAAAGGCCGCCACCAGGGCGTCGCCATCCACCATTCCTTCGGCTCGCTGGTCGGCCAGGTCGTGGAGATCTCGATCGCCGACGGCAAGCTCGCGATCCACAAGCTCAGCGCGGTGGTCGACTGCGGCAGCGTGGTCAATCCGGACACGGTCAAGGCGCAGATCATGGGCGGCGCGCTGATGGGGCTGTCGGCGGCACTCGGCGAGGCGGTGACCTTCGAGGCCGGCAAGCCGGTGCAGTCGAACTTCCACGACTATCCGATCCTGCGTTTCGCGCAGGCGCCGGCGGTGGAGGTGCACATCCTCGAGAGCGGCGCGGCGATGGGCGGCGTCGGCGAACCCGGCACCCCGCCGGCCGCGCCGGCGCTCGCGAACGCGCTCGCCGCGGCGACCGGGAAGTGGCAGACGGTGCTGCCGCTGGACCTGAAGGCGCTGGCGGGGTGACTGTCCGGCCCGGTGAGCCGCTGCGCGGCACACCGGGTTGCCCAGCCGAACCCGCGGTGCCGGAACGCGGCGCGCGTGGGTTGCGGAGCGGGTCCGCGGCTCAGCCCTCGCCGTTGCCCACCGCGTGCTTCAGCTCGGCGTTGATTTCGGCCTCACTGCGCAACTGACCATCCCAGGCGGAAACCACCGCGGTCGCGACGCTGTTGCCGATCACATTGGTGGCCGAGCGCGCCATGTCGAGGAAGTGGTCAATGCCGAGCAACAGCAGCAGGCCGGCCTCGGGAATGTTGAATTGGCTGAGCGTTGCCGCGATCACCACCAGCGAGGCGCGCGGTACGCCGGCCATGCCTTTGCTGGTCACCATCAGGATCAGCAGCATGGTCAGTTGCTGACCCATCGACAGTTCGATGCCGTAGGCCTGGGCGATGAACATCACCGCGAAGGTGCAGTACATCATCGAGCCGTCGAGATTGAAGGAATAGCCGAGCGGCAGCACGAAGGAGGCCACCCGGTTGCTGCAACCGAACTTCTCCAGCTGCATCAGAGTCTTCGGGTAGGCGGCCTCGCTCGACGCGGTGGCGAAGGCGAGCAGGGCAGGCTCCCGGACCGCGGCGAACAGCGCCAGCGCGCGCCGGCCGATCGTCGCCCACGTCGCCAGAAACAGCAGACCCCACAGCAATGCGATGCCGAGGAAGAACTCGAGCATGAACACGGCATAGGTCTGGAGCAGGCCGAGACCGCTGCGGGCGATTGCCGCCGACACCGCCGCGAACACCGCCACCGGCGCGAACCACATCACCAGCATGGTCACGCGCAGCATCACGTAGGACAGGCCCTCGAGCGCATCCACCAGCACCTTCGCCTTGTCGCCGATGCCGGCACAGGCGACGCCGAAGAAGACCGAGAACACCACGATTTGCAGGATCTCGTTCCTGGCCATGCCGTCGACGATGCTGGCCGGCACCAGGTGGTTGATGAACTCTGCCAGACTCATGCTGCCGGAGACGATGCCCGAACTCGCGTCGTCGCCGGGCAGCACCACGTGCAGTCCGGCGCCCGGCTGGAACAGGTTCACCAGCGCCAGGCCAAGCGTCAGCGACACCAGCGAGGCGCCGAGGAACCAGGTGATCGCTTTGACGCCGACGCGCCCGACGGTGCCGACGTCGCCCATCTTGGCGATGCCGACGACCAGGGTCGCGAACACCAGCGGCGCGATGATCATCTTGATGAGGCGCAGGAAGATCGTCGTGACCAGCGAGAAATGCGGGACACTGGCGGCGGGATCGGCGGCCAGGGAGTTGATCGCGAAACCGGTGAGCAGTCCGAGCACCAGGGCGATCAGGATGTAGCGCGTCAGCTTGCTGCCGGAAGCCATGATCGTCTCGTGCCTGCGGTGGATGACGCTGAGGCTAACGTAGCGGGCAATCCCGTTGCGAGCGGGAATGTCCCGGACTGCGGCGACGCGGGAGCGCCCTCCGGAACGTGGAGGGACGCTGCTCCCGGTGGCTGCGGTTCGCGGCTACGCCCAGCTCAAGCTCGCCATGAAACCGAAGCCGCCGGCCAGGATCAGCGCACCCGCGCTCAGGAAGGCCCAGCGCACCTTGCCTTGAACACCGGCGAGAGACCCGCAAAGAACAGCACCACGGTCAGGATCACTCCGGCCAGCGAACACTCGTCGCCCTTGTGGTTGGCGTCGCGGCCTTCGCCGAAGCGCTTGTCGGCGGCCTCGAATTCGCCCTCGCTGTTGGCGAAGATTTCGTCGACATGGCCCTGGTCGAGGTCGGTTTCGAGTGCGTCGAGCATGTCCTCGTGCGCCAGCAGCGCCTCTTTGTCGCCTTCTCGGCAGGCTTTGCGCTTGTCGTGCGGGAGCTTCAGACGCTTGCAGGCGGTATCCGAGATCTGCGTCGGCAACATCCAGCCGGCCATCGCCAACTGGCGCCCGGCGGCCGCGTCGTTCTTGTTCTCGTCGCCTTCCCAGATCAGTTCCTTGGCGCGGATGTCGATCTGGCTGTCCTGCAGGAAGGTGCTGAGTTCATTGGTTGCAGGTGGCCGAGGCCTTGGTGTCCTCGCTCATCGGCATACCCCCGCAGCTTGGCAGTTGGGACCGCTCGTCGGCGACGTGCACCGATTCTTGCGCACTCCGATGCGTCGCGCAGCGGCCTGCCGTGGCCAGCGCAATCAGCCAACCCCGGCGGGGTTGCCAGGCGCGCCTTCAGTCTGGATCGTTGCCCCTACCTGTCCGAAGGCGATGCCGATGGCCCGACTCCCACTGCTTTTGCCACTGCTGCTGGGCGCTTGCTCGGCCCCGTCGCCGCAGCCTGTCGCGGCGCCCGCTTCGGCGGCGACGGACTGCGCCGCGCCGCCCCTGGGCGAGACCACGCTGTACCTGCGCAGCACGCTAAACGCGTGGGTGGCGGCGGACGAGTACGCCTTGCAGTTCCGCTGCGACGGGTACTACGTCAACGTCGATGCCCACGGCACCCACGAGTTCAAGCTCGCGGACGCCGGATGGAACCCCGCCACCACCTTCGGTGCCGTTGCCGGCAGCGACGGGTGGCTGAAGACCGGCGTGAACTTCCGTCCGGCGCGCGGCAGCGACGCCGGCGGCACCGGCAATTTGCGCTTCGCCTTCGCCGGCGAGCACACCGTGCGCTTGGCGATGGTCGACGGCGCGCCGCAGTTGACCGTCGGTCCGAAGAGCTTCGACGATCCGCGTGCCCCGCCGGTGACCGACCCGATCGCGCTCGGCCTGCGCTACGACTCGCGCTCGCCGGCGCACAAGACGCCGTTCGGCGCGGTGGTGCCGGGCATGCCGGTGGAGTTCGCGTTGCTCGCGCCCGCGGGGGTCGAGTCGGCTACGCTGGTCATCGAGCGCCAAGGTCTGGAGGGCAACCAGGAGGTGCTCGAATACCGCGAGCCTCTGCGCATACCGATGCAGCGCGCACCCGTCGGTGGTGGCGAACGCTGGCAGGCACACCACGCCTTCGATGCCGTCGGCGTGCATGGCTACTGGTTCGAGGTGGTTGTCGGCGGCGTGCGCTACGTCTATCAGAACAACCAGGATCCGGTGTTCTGGACTCACGAGCGCGGCAGCGGGGGTGTCGGCTCGGTCGATCTCCTGCCGGAGGACGGCAGTCGCATCCGCCGCTACCGTCAGAGCGTGTACCACCCGGACTTCAAAGTGCCCGACTACGCGTCGGACCTCATCCTCTACTACATTTTTCCGGATCGCTTCCGCAACGGCGATCCGACCAACGATCCGCGTCCGGGCCAGCGCAAGTTCCACGACGGCACGGTCGAACTGCACGCGAACTGGAACGAAAAGCCTTTCCTCGACGGCAGCGGCGACGGTTCCGACGAGCACCGCGCGAACGACTTCTTCGGTGGCGACCTCGCCGGGATCATCGAGAAGCTGCCCTACATCCGCGATCTCGGCGCCAACGCGATCTACCTGACGCCGGTGTTCGCCGCCGCCAGCAACCACAAGTACGACACCGCGAACTACCTCGAGATCGACCCCGGCTTTGGCAGCAAGGCGGACTTCCGCAAGCTCGCGGGCCAGGCGGCCATCGACGATATCCGCCTGATCGTCGACACCTCGCTGAACCACACCGGCATCGACTCGGTCTACTTCGACCTGTACGCCCAGCACCCTGGCGTCGGCGCGCTCGAACAGGGCCGGCCGCAGCCGGATTCGCCCTGGCTGTCCTGGTACCTGCTCAACCGCGACAATGCCGCGCAACCCTGGCGCGGCTGGGCCGGATCGCGCGATCTGCCCGAACTCGACAAGAGCTCCGCCGGTTTCATCCATTTCGCCTACGCGACCCCACACTCGCTGATGCAGCACTGGCTGGACCAGGGCGCGGCCGGCTGGCGCATGGGCGCGGTGCCGTGGGTGCCGGACACCTTCTGGCGCGAGTGGCGCTATTCGCTGAAATCGCACCGCCACGACGCCCTGACCATCGCCGAGATCAGGTTCGACGCCAGCAGATATCTACTCGGCGACATGTTTGATTCGACGATGAACTACATCTTCCGCAACACCGTCCTCGAATACGCCGCCGGCGGCGACGCGCGCCGCCTGTACCCGAACATCGAGTTGATGCGCGAGCACTACCCACCGCCGGCCTTCGGTGCGCTGATGAACCTGCTGTCCACCCACGATCAGGCACGCTCGCTGCACGTGCTCGGCGATCGCGGCCCCGGCACCGCTCCCGCCGCCATCGCGCAGGCGAAGCGACGCCTGCTGCTCGCGGTGTTCTGGCAGATGACCTTTCCCGGCATGCCGGCGATCTACTACGGCGACGAGGTCGGCGTGACCGGCGGCGACGATCCTTGGAACCGTGCCACCTACCCGTGGGCGGACCGCGGCGGCAAACCCGACCTCGCGCTGCTCGCGCAATTCCAGCGCCTGACCGCGCTGCGCCACGCGCACGCAGTACTGCGCCGCGGCAGCCTCGAAGCGCCGCTGTACCTCGACGAGCACGTCATCGTGTGGCTGCGCCGGCTCGGGGATGAGGTGGCGCTGGTGGCGGTCAACAATGCAGGGGTCGTCCGCAGCGTCGATCTCGTGCTGCCGGCAGACCTGGCCGGCCGCGCCTTCGCGGACGCGCTGGGAGACTCCGAAGCGAAGTTCGTCGACGGCCGCCTGCGCCTGCAACTGCCGGCGCTCGACGGCCGCGTGCTGCTGGCGCATCCGTAGGTCACGTCGTCCGCGAAGCGGACCACGAGAGCCGCCGCGTGGCGCTGCAGGCGGCGATCGACACCGCCGAGCGCGATTCGCGGCGCGCGCGGCCGTATGCGATCGATGCCGCGAACGCGGGCCTGCTGCGCAGCCACCTGTCGGGCGAGGCCGCGCACACGGGGCTACGCTGTGCCTGCCGCTGATCGCGCACGGCAGTCCGCTGGGTCTGGTCTACCTGGACGGGCCGGAACCGCTGGGTGGCGAACGTCTGGCCGTGAGCGCGGCCGAACAGCTCTCGCTGGCGCTCGCCAGCCTGCGCATGCGCGAGACCCTGCGCGAGCAGTCGCGCCGCGATGCATGGACCGGGCTGTACAACCGCCGCCATCTCGATCTTGGCCTGGAGAGCGAGTTCGCGCGCGCCCGCGCGGGCAGCATGCCGCTGACCTTGCTGATGCTCGACGTCGATCACTTCAAGGTCTTCAACGACCGCCACGGCCATGTCGCCGGCATCCGCCGACGGCCTGATCGCCGGGGCCGGTTCGCCTACTGGCAGTGCTCGGTGTGCACCACCGCGAGCTGAGCCACGACTTCGGCCAGGCCGTCGGTGAAGGCGTCGCGGTCGTTGTTGCCCCAGGCCTCGGCCATCTTCACCGCCGACGCGCCGAATTCCTCGTCTTCGTAGGCATCGGCGATCTGCGCCAGGCCGACCGAGATGTCCGCCAGCGCCTGGTGTTCGGGGCTGCCTTCGCCGATCTGCGCGTTCTCGTCCTCGAGCGCGATGCCGAGCCCGGTCAGCGCTTCGCCCATCTCGTCGATGTCCTGGCAACTCAGGCCTTCGGCCGACGCGACCGTGGAACCGCACAGCAGCAGCACCGCCAACAGCTTGCGCATGGAACTCCCCCTGGGTCCGGCCGGCGTCGATGTGCCGCCGATGCCGCCCGCTAGCGTCGGCGTCGGCGGGGCGGGTGTCAAGGCGGCGTCAAGGCAGCGGCAGGTCCAGCGGCGGAGCCGCGCAGAACGCCGCGCGATGCCCGGACCGCCGGTCCAATGAATGGCGTTTAGTCCGCGAAGGACGCAAAGGACGCAAAGGGAAGCGAGCACTCGCTTTCCTGCGTCGTTTGCGGAAAACCTTCAGTCTTCAGGATGTCTCCCGTTCCATGCGCAACGTGGCGTCGCGCTGCGGATGGTTCGCTGTGCGTGAGATGCTCGGGTAACTCGAAACGGAGCTGGCGATGGACGTCGACGGTCTGGCGCTCGACCCGGCGCGGGTCTACAAGCTGCTGCCGCTCGCCAGTTGGCAAAGGGCGTTGCGGGAGGGCGGCTGGGCCGGCTCGGCGGACGATCTGCGCGATGGCTACATCCACCTGTCCGCGGCCGACCAGGTCGCCGGCACGCTGGCGAAGTATTTCGCCGCAGTGGACGATCTCGCGCTGGTCGCCTTCGATCCGGCCTCGCTCGGCGCCGCGCTGCGCTGGGAGGTGTCGCGCGCAGGCGCGCGCTTTCCGCATCTGTACGCGCCGCTGCCCGCGTCAGCCGGAAGCATGATCGCCTGGCGCGAGCGCGCCGGTGATCGCTGGCAGGACGCGCCGTGACCTCCGCCGGAAGCTGTGCCTGCGGCAGCGGTCGCGACTACGCGCGTTGCTGCGGGCCGTGGCACGCCGGCGCTCCCGCTGCGGATGCACAAGCGCTGATGCGCTCGCGCTACAGCGCCTACGTGCTCGGCCTGCGGGACTATCTGCTGGCGAGCTGGCATGCGTCCACGCGCCCCGCGCGGCTGGACCTGCCGCCGGTGGGCGCGATCCGCTGGCTGGGGCTGTCGGTGCGAGAGCTCCGGGTCATCGACGCGGATCACGCCGAGGTCGAATTCGTCGCCCGCTCGCGCGCCGGTGGCGGGCCGGCGACCCGCCTGCACGAGCGCAGTCGCTTCGTGCGCGAGGATGGCCGCTGGTACTACGTCGATGGCGATCTGCTCGGCTGAGGGCAGCGCGTGGCGTGCTGCTCCCACAGTCGGTCCCCGAGGTTCGATGCGCGACGTGGCGCATCGAAGCGGTGCGCGTGAAACTCCCACAGTTCCTGCGGGCGGCCGGCGTGGTTCCGGATTCAACCCTCGCCAGCCTCCTCGCCCGGCACGCCCTCCGTCCGGCGCACCACGCTCGCCGCGCGGTGCATGCTGTGCACACCAAGGCCATCGATCTGGGCGAGACTGCAATGAGCCGACCGCCGAGACCGCACCGATGCCCGATCGACGCCAATTCCTGCAGGCTGCCGCGGCGATTGCCGGCAGCCTCGCGTGGCAACCCGCGATGGCGCTGAGCGCCGCCCCGCTGCTGCGGGAGATCGGGCGCAGCGGCGAGCGCCTGCCGGCCGTGGGCCTGGGCACCTGGCGGGCCTTCGACATCGAGGTTTCCGGCGCCGACGGCGCACAGGCCTCCGCAGCCCTGCAGCGCCTGTTCGACGAGGGCGGGCGCGTGGTCGACACCTCGCCGATGTACGGTCGCGCGGAGGCGGCGCTCGGAGAACTCGCGCAGCCGCACGCGACGCGTCTCTACCTCGCCACCAAGATCTGGACCCAGGGTGGCGCGCAGGGGCGTGCCCAGTTCGAGCGCTCGCTGCGGCTGCTGCGGCGCGAACGCCTGGACCTGGTGCAGGTGCACAACCTGCTCGACACCGCCGCCCACCTGCGGACCCTGCGCGAGCAGCGCGAGCGCGGTCGCGTGCGCCACATCGGCATCACCCACTACCACGCGGGTGCCCACGCCGACCTGATGCGCTGGATGCGCGCCGAGGCACTCGACTTCGTGCAGGTCAACTATTCGCTGGCCGAGCCCGAGGCGGCGCACGCCCTGCTGCCGCTGGCCGCCGAGCGCGGCATCGCGGTGCTCGTCAACCGGCCCTTCGCCGAAGGCGCGATGTTCGCGCGCGTCGCCGGTCGCGAAGTCCCGGCCTGGGCGCGCGAAGAACTGGGCTGCCGCAGTTGGGCGCAGTGCTTCCTGAAGTGGATCCTCGCCGAACCGGCGGTGACCTGCGTGCTCTGCGGCACGCGCAAGCCGGCGCACGTCGCCGACAATGCCGGAGCGATGTTCGGGCCGCTGCCGGATGCCGGCCAGCGCGCACGGCTGGCTGCGGCCTGGCGCGACGGCGCGCGCTGAAACCCATTCCGAGCGCCAGCATCAGCACCGCCGACGCCGCAAACCCCGGTGCACGCATGAGACGCCGCCGTATGCGACGCAGATCGGAGAGCTGAGGACATCCGCAGCTTCCGTGAGTCGTCGATGGCGGACACTCGGCAGGGACCGTGCCACGCCAGGAACGCGGCCCGGGACCCGCAACGCGCACGCACCAGCCAGCGTCCTCGCCGGATTCGAGTATCGGTCCGATTCCGCACGCGGGACCGAGCGAGCGCCCGCAAGGGGCCCCGGTGAAAAGCTACTCGAAGCCGTCGCGGAACAAGGCCACCAGGCCCGCCACGTCGGCGAGCACGGCGACGTCCATCTTCAGGATGCCGCCGGCCAGTTCGCGGGCGCGGGTCATGTTCGCGGGGACGTCGGTGGACTGGTGGTAATGCACATAGCCGGCGACGCCGTTTTCCCAGGTGAACACCGCCGGCACGCCGGCCTGCAGGAAGTACCAGTAGTCGGAATTGCCGGCCACCGAGGTGCTGTTGATGATGTTCAGCTCCGGCGCGTAGGTGCCCGCCGCGGCGGCGTACTGCGCGGCCCAGGCGGCCTGCGCATTGCTGGTCACGATCTGCGCGTCGAGCGTGCCGCCGGCGTCGAAGCCGATCATGTCGAGGTTGAGCATGTGCACGACGCGCCCGATGTCGCCGGAGGCCTGCAAGGACTCCACGTAGCGGCGGCTGCCCCACAGGCCCTGCTCTTCGCCGGAGAAACACATGAACAGGATCGAGCGGCGCGTCTCCACGGTCGCGAAGGCGCGCGCCAGTTCGATCACGCCGGCACAGCCGGAGGCGTTGTCGTTGGCACCGGGCTGGGGATTGGCGGTGCCGTCGCAGCGCACCGAGTTGCGCGAATCGTAGTGCGCGCCGACCACTACCCATTCCCCGGGGGTTTCGACGCCGGCCTTGACGCCAATCGGATTGCCGATGGTCACCGCGGGGGGCGCGGGTGTGCAGCCGGTGCCGCCGGACAGGATGTATTCGAAGACCGAGGGATCGAGCCCCGCGCCCTCGAAGGCCGAGAGGATCCAGTCTCGCGACGGACCGAGTGCGGGGCTAAAGCTGTTGCGGTTGTAACCGGCGAGCAGGCTCATGGTCTGGAACCAGCGCTCGGCATCGATGCCGTTCACCAGCGCCTGCACCTGCGGGCTCGCGCCGAGCACGGCCTTTTGCGTGGCCTCATTGCGCAGCTCGCGCGAGACCACGCCGTCGGCAGGCAGCGGATGCCCGGCGACGCCGGCCAACGCGGCGTGCCGCAGGGTGCCGGGCGGCATACGCAGGAGCTCGAATCCACCGACCCGGGACAGCGCCGGCTGCTGCGTCTGGTGCGCGCAGACGTGGCCGCGCACCCACAGCTCCTCGGGCGCCGCAGGGCGCACGCCCGGCCGTGCCTGCCAGTCGCGCAGCGCGCCGGGTTCGATGCCGAGCAGCAGTTCCTGGCCGAACTCGGCGGACCAGCGCACCCCGGTTTCGCGTTTGAGTTCGGCCAGGCGGCTGGCGCCGATGCCCGCGATGTCGACGATCACCGTCGGTGTCGGCTCGGCGATCGCCGGCTTGTCCGCGAACAGGCAGGCGACGAGCAGCAGATACCGGAGGCGAGACATGCGGAGTTCCGGAAAACGGGGCGCGCGGATGTTAGCGCGACACGGCTGCTCACGACCGTCGCCGCGGTCAGAGATCGCGCGCCACCCGGAAGCCGACGCGTGCGCCGCTGGAGTCGGCGAGCGCGCCCCCGCGCCAGGCACTGCGCACCTGCTCGCGCGCGCTGCCCCAGGAACCGCCGCGCACCACACGCAGCTCACAACCGGGATTGACCCAGGCCGCCGTCGAGTCCGGCGCGCGCAGATAGTCGTCGTGCCAGCAATCCTCGACCCATTCCGAGACATTCCCGTCGAGATCGTAGACTCGAAATGCGTTGGCATCGAAGCTGCGCACGGGCGCCACGCCCCAGTGGCCGTCGTCGTAACCGGGGAAACCCTGGTTCCAGCGCCTTCCGGCCGGCGACAGCTCGGCAGCGCCGGCGATGTTCGTCAGCGGCTTTTCCGGCGTCGCCTCGCCCCAGGGATAGAGGCCGCTGCCGCCGGCGCGCAGCGCGTACTCGAACTCAGCTTCGGTGGGCAGCCGGTAAGCTTTGCCGGTTGCCTCGCGCAGCCAGTCGGCATAGGCGCGCGCATCGTTCCAGGACACGTGCACCACCGGGTCGTTGTCGCGCGCCCGCGTCCCGTTGTAGCCGCGCCGCCAGTTGACCCGGCGTACCTTGGTGACGCGCCCGGTCTTCTCGTCGTAGACCGCCGAGGAACCGCTGCGTTCGGCATCGGTGGTGTGGCGCGTGGCTTCGATGAAGGCGCGGAACTCGGCGACGCTGATTTCGTTGCGTGCCAGCGCGTAGCCGCGCGCGAAGGCGAGCGTGCGTTGCGGGCCTTCGCTCTTGCTGCGGCCGGGCTCGGTATCCGGCGAGCCCATGCGGAAGCTCCCCACCGGGATCACCACCATGCGTGGACCACGGCTGCCATCGGGCAGGCTGTCACCGAAACGCTCCCCGGGCGCGAAGCCGCCGTACAGGCGCACGTTTACGATCTTGCGTTCGAGGTCGCTGACCTGCGCGGCGTCGTCGAGCAGGCGCCGCAGTACTTCGAGCGCGCGTTCGGCGGCTTCCAGTTCGCGCGCCGCGATCGCGTCCTTGAATCGAGTCAGTTGCTCGGCCTCGGTCTGCGCCCGGAAGGCCATCACCTGCGAACGCGCGTCGAGCACGCGCGAGGTGCCGGACTGCAGTTCCTCGGCCTGGTCGAGCAGGCGCGAGGCGGTGTCGAAACGCAGGTCGTAGGCGGCGGCGACCGCGCGCTCGAGCATGCGCCGCTGCACGTCCTCGAGCCCGCGCAGGGCGCGCGTGCTCGCGGGGTCGATCAGCAAGGCAGCGCGGAAGGCCTCCACCGCCGAGGCAAAAGTCTTGGGCCCCGCGCCCTCGCGCGCCGCGAGGCGTTCGGCGCGCGCCAGTTCGCGCGCCAAGGCGCGGCTGCGTTCCACCGCGGAGCGCACGCTGACGGCGATCTCATTGTCGGCTTCCGATTCAGGCAGCAGCGCCAGCGCCTGTTCGGCCGGTCTCAGCAGATTCTCCGGCAGCACCGGGTTGCCGGCTTCGCGCAGCTCGGCCAGCGCGCGTGCCAGCACCTCGCGGGCCTCTTCGTTGCCCGGATCCACGCCGAGCACGCGCGCGGCCTCGCTGAGCGCGCTCGAAGCGGCCGGTTCCAGCAGCCGGTTCTCCTCCAGTTGCGCGCGCATCGCCGCGATGCGCTCGGCGAGCTGCTCGGCGTCGAGTTCCTCGGGCGACGCTGCAGGCGCCGGTTCTTCTTCGGCCTGCGGATCGTCGAACGGGGCTTCGTCGGCGTCCACCTGCGGGGCCGGCGCGAGCGCAAGCGGTGCGTCGGAGTCGGACCTGGAGTCGGCAGCCGCCGGAGCCGGCGTGTCCTGGCGCTGGCCGCGGTACCAGCCCACCCACGCGCTGCCCAGTATGATCGCCAGCGCGATCACGAAGCTCAGCCGGGATCCTCGATCTTGAGCCATGGGCCGCTTCGCGTACGCCACGCCTATGCCATTGAGGAACTCTAGTGCCTGCCACGAACCCGGCGCCAGCGCCGGCCTGGATCGACCGCTCCGACACCGCCGCGGCCTGGGTTGCCGCCGCCCTGCACCATACGACAGTCGCCCTCGACACCGAGTTCATCCGCACCCAGACCTTCCACGCCGAGCTGGGCCTGGTTCAGCTCGCCAGCGAGGCGGCGATCGCGCTGGTCGATCCTTTGCCCGCCGGCGTCGGCGCTACCCTGGTCCCGCTGCTGGCCGCGCCCGGCGTGGTCAAGATCGTGCACAGCGCAAGCGAGGACCTCGAAGTCCTGGGGCATGCGCTCGGCCAGGTGCCGGCGCCCTTGTTCGACACCCAGATCGCCGCGGTGCTGTGTGGCTACGAGCAGCCCCCGAGCTACCAGAAGCTGGTGCAGGCCGAGCTCGGCATCGCCCTCGACAAGCACGCCACCCGCACCGACTGGCTGAAGCGTCCGCTCGACCCCGAGCAGTTGCGCTACGCCGCCGAGGATGTCCTGCACCTGCATGCGCTGCACGCGCGGCTCGCTGGCCAGCTCGCGCAGCTCGGCCGCATGGCCTGGATGGACGAGGAGTGCGCGCGCGCGGTGGCTCGCGCCCAGCAGGACCAGGACCCGCACCCGCATCTCAAGGTGCGCGCGGTCGAGCGCATGAGCGCCGCGCAACAACAGCGCCTGTGGCGCTTGCTGCGCTGGCGCGATCGCGAAGCCGCCGAACGCAATCGCCCCAGACGCTGGATCCTCGACATCCCGATCGCAGTGCGCGCCGCCTTGATGGACAAACCGGACCGTGTCGCGCTGGAAGCCGCGGTGGCCGCCGACGGCAAACCGAGCCCGCGCCTCGCGCAGAAGCTGGAGGCGGTGCTCGGCGAGACAGCCAGTGCCGACGAACTGGCGATCCCGCTGCATGCCGATCCCACCGAGTTCGAAAAATCCCGCGCCCGGGAGCTGCGCGAACGAGCCACGCAGTGCGCCAATGAGCTCGGCATGGCCCCCGACTTCCTGCTCAACCGGCGCGCCCTCGAGCACTGGGCGCGCCACGGCAGACTTCCGAAGGACCTGTGCGGCTGGCGCGAGAGCGTGCTGGGCCTGTGAGCGGCCAAACTTGCACGTCCACCTTGTGCTTGCCTCGGCTGCAGGCCAAACGCTATGCTCCGCGGCCTTTCGTGGGGCGGTAGCTCAGCTGGGAGAGCGTCGCGTTCGCAATGCGAAGGTCGGGAGTTCGATCCTCCTCCGCTCCACCAATGTTCCAGGAAAAACCGGCCCTCGCGGCCGGTTTTTTGTTGCCCGGAATCCCGTGTCGTCGCGGGATTTCGCGTGGTTCTGCCGGTGCCACGCGCACCGGGAACAGCGCCCGAAACCGCCCCGGTTCGCCTCCCTTTTCCTCTCTCTTCTCCACTTGCCCTCACCAACCGACTCCGGTTGGCACCGGCAAAACTCCTGCCGTGGCGCGAGGTTACGCGGGTGTCGCGGAGATCGGTCGGAGTCGAAGATTGGAGCAGCAATCAGGTTGAGAGAACCGAGGGTGGCCCTCATCGGGCCGCACACGGCATGCGGTACAGGCCTTCCTTCTGGTTGGTCACGACCAGCGCCTCGTAGGCTCGCTTGCGCTCCGGATGCGCCTTGAACAGGTCGATGGGCTTCGGGCTGCTGCGACCAGTCCGCCGCATCACATCCTCCGCTCGTCGATCCTGGCCTGCGAACTCCCACAGCGCGCGAAACACTTCTGACTGAGCCTTCGTGCAGCGAATCGGCGGGCTGTCTTCGCCGTCCAGGTACACGAGACGGAAGTCTGCCGAGAACGGCCCTTGCACCGGTGCCGCCGGATCGTTCTTGCGCCGCGCGACCGAGGCCCCTGGCGCCCCAAGAAACGAAACGACTTCACCGCGCAACCGGAACCGATCTTCCAACGCCAGCCACTCCACGCCTGCATCCGTTGGCACACCCGCAGCGATCTGCCGGGTTGGCGCGATCACGCGCACCTTGCCGTTGGCGATCCGGACCCGATCCAGCAGTCCTGCTTCGCGCCACAGTCGAGGGATGTCACGCGTCAACACCAATGGGGTCTTCCCGCTGCGACCGAGCATCCAAGCCCCCGCCGTGAGCGTCATCGACCCGCCATCCGATTCGATGTCCAGTGCTGCTCGCAGCTTGCGGTACAGCCACTGATCGTCGAGCGTGAACGCCGTAAGGTCGTCGGGATCGACCGACACCGGCCCGCACTCGACGCAGCAGCACTCCAGATAACCGTCACCACCGCGCCTCACTTCACCACCGGCCATCCCGCAGTAAGGGCACGGCACAATGTTGGCGTTGATCATGGTCGGCTTCACCGCCTTGGTCAGTCCGGGCAGCAAGGCAGCCTCGGACTCCGGCAGTCGCATCCTCATCACCGGCGTGCCGGTCGAGAACAAGCGACACACCAGCGCCCACTCTGCATGCGCCGACAAAGATCAACCCTCCGCCATCGAGTGCGGCTGTTCGTCGACCTTCGGGAAGTCGTCGGCATCCAGCGTCTGGCCGCGCGCCAGGATTCCCTTCTCGACAAGGTAGCGCTCGACATTCGCCTTCATCACCGGATCGCGCATCGGAAGCCGCAACCGACCCATGCTGGTCAACTCGGCGGTGACCACGCGGTGCCTGCGCCCGGCCTCGCCCGGGTAGTACAGGTTGATCTGCACCGCGTTCACCGTCCAGCCGCCGTCCAGCGGCGCCGGCATCTCTTCCTGCATCAGGTCGGTGACCGACTGGTGCTGAGCCATCGCCGTCGCCGTGGCTTCGACCTTGAGCTTGCCGGTCGGGCTCATCACCGTGATCTGCTTCAGCTGGACTGCAACGAACCCGTCCTTGATCGCCTGCGGGAAATCGACGCCGGCGCGGAACTGCGTGAGATCCAGCTTCTCTGGCTTGATGCGCTTCGCGTCCACGGCCTGGCCGAGCACATGGGTGGCGAACTCGCTGGCAAGCATCTGGTGAAAGGCGGCGCCACCCCTGATCAAGGTGCGCACGACGCCGGTCTTCTCGGAGTACTCCAGCATCCCGTGAATGCTCGGATTGCCGATGCGGCGCGTCAGCGACGTGCCCTGGAACTCGAGGTGCATCGTCGCCAAGCCCTTTACGTGCGTGGTCAGCAGGAACACGCCAGGACTGCGCTGGAAGCTCGTGGTCTCGACGCCGTCACCACAACTCAGCGTGTGCTGGTAGAACTTGGAGACGGCCTGCCCGAACGCCGCGAGCGCGGGCTTGGTCAGGTTGGGATGGCGCTTGATACCCAGCGCATGCTGCTGAGCCTGGCTGCCACGACGCTCGATGAAGTCGGCATCGAGCGCGTGTCGGAACAGATCGGGGTGGTGCCGGTAGAACCAGAAGGCGCGATGCAGGTCGCTCTTGCAGTTCGCGAGCCCAATCAGGGCGCTGCCACCACCGGCTGCCACCTGGAAGATGGCTTGCTGCCCCGGCCCGTCAGCCAGGGGCAGACACGCGTTCAGTTCGCCGATCAGGCGATCCTTGGCATCAACATCGGGCCATTGGCGCACGCAGTCGAGCAGTGCGCGGGAAGTCTCAGGGGTGTCGTCCCACGCGAATCCCAGCGGCACGGGGAGCGCGTGCTCGGTCAGGAACTGCTGGAGCGTGGCATCAACGGGGAGTTCGAGCAGCACATCGACAAACGTCTTCTTCATTGCGGGAGGCTTCCTTCAAAGAACTGGCAGGGGTCTGGACAGCGCGGATCAGGCACAACGAGTGTCAGTATTTGAAGGCAATACTCCGTTCGTTTGTCGTGTAGCGAGATACAGCGCAGGCTAGTACCCGGACTTCCGCTTGTCAATCATCGAGAGCGCGCAACCCCACACATGTATCTCGTGGCTATACTGCTGGTCTCACGTCCTGAGACGCCTGTCCAGTAGAAGCAGACCGATGGCAACCACACTCGGAACACGGCTTCGGCGCCTACGCGAAGCCAAGAACATGACCCTGCAGCAGGTAGCCGACGCGGTCGGCTGCACCCGCGGCTACATCTGGGAGCTGGAAATGAAGGACGGCCAACGGCCGTCGGCCGAGCGCGTGCTCCTGCTCGCGAAGACCTTCGGCGTCACGGTCGAGGACCTGATGGAGGAAACGCCTCGCCCGGTTCACGAAGCCAAGCCCGAGGACGTCGCGTTCTTTCGGGAATACGCTGGCATGACCGACGAGGAGAAGGAGCGCTACCGCCAGGCGTTGAAGCTGATGTTCCCCGGTCGCGGCGAGGGTGACACCAAGTCGTGACCGATACAGCTCTCACCCCCTCCATCGCGGCCAACACGGCGCTGAAGTGGTTGCGCCACTGGCATGGCGCGACCATGCCCGAAGCCACCGATCTGGATGTGCTTCGCCAAATGCTTCCGGAAACGGTGTCACCGACCGGGTCAATGGAGCCACCGATGATCGCCGTAATGGAGCCACTTGCAGGCCCCTCAAAACGGGTCTCGAACGGGGTCGGATTTCAGGGCTTTTTGGGCTTGTTGGCAACCGTTGTT
>JABAQR010000032.1 GCA_019187485.1 Lysobacterales bacterium
GGCGAACGCAGCCGCAGCCCGCGACCGGAGGGCACTCCTGCAGCCGCGGCGCCGGCACCGGCGGCCCCCGCCGCCTCCGGGGAGGCCTGAGCGATGGCCGCCGTCACCAGCCTGCCGCGCCTCGCACAGAGCCGCTGGCTGCCGGCGCTGGTGATCGCGATCGCGCTCACCGCGATCGTGCTCGACCTCTCGCGGCTGTTGTGGCAGTGGCTGGCACCGCCACCCGAGATCGTCGCCGAGTCCGCACCGGCGGCCGCGGATCCCGGGCCGCAGCAGAGCCTGCCGCTGGCGCAGTTCCACCTCTTCGGCAGCGCCGTCGATCCGGCCGGTGGCGCCTACGCGAACGCCCCGGACACCGCGCTGAACCTGTCGCTGAAGGCGGTCAATTCGCACCACGAGCAGCGTCTGGCGCGCGCGGTGATCGCCGACGAGCAGCAGAACGAGCGCGTCTACAAGGTCGGCGACGAATTCCCGAACGGGGTGCGCGTGCAGGCGATCTACCCCGATCGTGTCGTGCTCAACGCCGCCGGTCGCATCGAGGTGCTGCGACTGCGCCAGCCGGGCGCCGCGATCGCCCAGGGCGGCGGGCGCGTCGCGAGCGCGCCGGCGGTGGCCCAGCCCGGCGCCAACGGCCTGGTCGGCCTGAACCAGTTGCCGCCGTCCGGCCAGAGCTTCGTCAACCCGATCGCGGTGACGAGCGCGCCGGTCGACTGGGAAGCAGTGCGCCAGCAGGCGATCGCCGATCCCGGCAGCATCGCGAAGAACTTCAGCGTGCTGCCGGTGATGGTCGACGGCAAGCTCGCCGGATTTCGCGTTTCCAGCAACACCTATGGCGAGCAACTGGCGCAGGCCGGCCTCAAGCCCGAGGACGTCGTGACCGCGGTCAACGGCCGCCGCCTCGACAGCATCGAGGCCAGCTACGCGCTGCTCGAATCCCTGAAGACCGCCGGCTCGGTGACCCTGACGGTCCACCGCGACGGCGCCGAAAAGACGCTGCCCGCGATACGGATGCCGAAATGATTGGGAATCAGGATTTCAGGAGCCGGGACTCGAGACTCGGGTCCCGGCTGTTCGTCGCCTTCGTACTCGCGCTCACGCTGTCCACCGTCTTCGCCCAGTCCCCCGCCTACGACGCCGGCGAACCGGCGCCGGCGCAACCGGGGCAGCAGGTGCTGAACGTCAAGGACGCCGACATCACGAGCTTCATCAGCCTGGTGTCCGAAGCCACCGGCAAGAACTTCGTGGTCGACCCGCGTGTGACCGGCAAGGTCACGGTGATCTCGCAGTCGCCGCTCGGCGAAGACGAACTCTACGAAGTGTTCCTGTCGGTGCTGCGCGTTAACGGCTTCGCCGCGGTACCGGCCGGCAAGATCGTCAAGATCGTGCCCGAGCAGGCCGCGGGCCAGGACGGTGGCATCGATTCCGGCAACAGCGACGCGCTGGTTACCCGCATCATCCCGCTGAAGCACGTGACCCCGGCGGACATGTCGCAGGCGCTGCGCCCCTTGCTGCCGCAGGGCGCCAACCTGATCCCGCATCCGTCCTCGTCCAGCCTGATCATCACCGATCGCGCCGGCAACGTCGCGCGCATCGAGTCGATCCTGCGGCGCCTCGACCAGGCCAGCGAGAGCGAGATCGACGTGGTGCCGCTGAGCCATGCGACCGCCGCCGAGGTGGTGCGCACGCTGACCCTGCTGCAGCCGGCCAACGACGCTGCCGGCAACAAGATCGCCGCCGACGAGCGCACCAACTCGGTGCTGATCGCCGGCGACAAGGGCCGCCGGCTGCGCTGGCGGGCGCTCGTGACCAACCTCGACACCCCGCTCGGCGAGGGCGATTCCACCCAGGTGGTCTACCTGCGCTACGCCGACGCCGAGGAGATGGTGGGCATCCTCGACGTCTCGCTGCAAAGCCTGCTCGGCCAGGACGCCGTGGCCGGTGCCAAGGAACGCGGCGCGACCAGCTTCATCCGCGCGCACAAGGAGACCAACTCGCTGGTGATCACCGCGCCGCCGGCGATCACGCGCGAGCTGCGCAACGTGATCCGCCAGCTCGACATTCGCCGCGCGCAGGTCATGATCGAGGCCGTGGTCGCCGAGGTGAACGACCAGACCGCGCGCGAGCTCGGCATCCAGTGGCAGGCCACCGACGACGAGTTCAGCGACCGCGGCTTCATCGGCGGTACCAACTTCCCGGGCTCCACCGGCAACGGCGGCATCTTCGGCATCGCCCAGAACCCGGCCGCACTGGCCACCGCCGGCGGACTCAACCTGGGCTACATCCTCGGCAGCGCACAACTGCCCGGCTCCGACACCGAGTTCGTGCGCATCGGTGCGCTGGTCAAGGCGCTCACCGGCGACAGCGCGACCAACATCCTGTCGACGCCGTCGACGGTCACCCTCGACCACCAGGAAGCGATCCTGTCGGTGGGCCAGGAAGTGCCCTTCCTGACCGGCCAGTACGCCGCCACCGGTGCCAGCCAGGTCAACCAGGGCAGCAACGGCCAGGCCGGCGTGGTCAATCCCTTCCAGACCATCGACCGCAAGGAAGTGGGCCTCAAGCTCAAGGTCACGCCGCACGTCAACGAGGGCGACTCGGTGGTCATGGACATCGACCTCGAGGCCTCCTCGCTGGCGCCGAACAGCTCCGGCGCGGTCGACCTGATCACCAACACCCGCAAGCTGACCACGCGCGTGCTGGTGCCGGACGGCGGCATGCTGGTGCTCGGCGGCCTCACCAGCGAGGAGTTGCGCGAGTCGGTGCAGAAGGTCCCGGGCCTGGGTTCGATCCCGCTGCTCGGCAACCTGTTCAAGAGCCGCAGCACCACCAAGGAACGCCGCAACCTGCTGGTGTTCCTGAAGCCGACGATCGCCCGCGACGGCATCACCGAGGCCGCGATCAGCAGCGAGAAATACAACTTCATCCGCTCGCAGCAACTGCGCGCGCGCGAGGACAATGACAGCCTGCTCGGCCCCGAGCACGTGCCGGTGCTGCCCGAGTACGAGGACTTCATGAAGCGCGGCGTGCCCGCGCAGGCACCGAAGGAGCGTTGAGCCTTCACCGGGCGGACCCGAGCCGCAAACCGATGAAACCGAGCGGCCATCGGCCATCGCCGGCAGCAGACCGCACCGAAGCGATGCTCGACTTCCCGGGCGCTTCGATGCAGCGCTGTCCGCGCAATCGTCCGAACCGCTGGCGGTTCCGCTCAGTGACCGTTGATGCTCTCCAGCCAGGCTTCCAGCAGATCCTGGTGCTCGGGCGAGATCGAGACGATCTGGCAGCCGGCCCAGTGCGCGCCATCGCCGCTGGCGGCCTCTGCCCACAGGCACTGGATGCCAGCCTCCAGTTGCGGCGCGGATGCGCCGACGCCGGGTAAGGGAAAACGGATCTGGTAGACGTGCCGCTCGTACACCGGCCGCGGGCTGATCAGCATCAGTCCTTCTGCCGAGAGGTTGCCGATGCGGCCGAGCGAGCCGCCGCCCATGCAATCCGTGACCGCGAGGGCCTCGGACACCTGTTTGCGCATCGAACGCCGCTCGGACATCGGGGCTTCCTCAGGCGGGTTGCGGCGCGCCGGTGCCACCGCCGCGCAGCATCGACAGGATGCCCTTCCAGGCGCGGTCGATCAGCGATTCGTGCGGCGCTTCGATCACCACCTTGACGTTGCCACGCACCAGGTCGCGAGCGAGATCCTCGATGGTACGCTCGGCCACCTTGCCGCCACGTGCGTTGACGAACAGGCAGTTGCCGGTGACCGGGCTGTACCAGGCCAGTTTGCGGCGCGCGGTGTCGCCCTGCTGGTTGAGCGTGAATTCGCACCAGGTGCCGAAGGGCAGCCGTTTGACGCGTTCGATCATTTCGCGCTCACGCGGGCCTACTGGCAACCTGGCTTCGCGTTTGCCGAAAGCGGGACGAATGCCCTCGTGCGCCGGCTCGGCGTCGCGCCGCTCGCCACCCAGGCGCGGTTGGTGCGCAACCAATTGCTGCAACTGGTCGGCGGCCTGGACGTCGTCGCGGCCTGCTTCGGCCAGATGCGAGAGTTCCTTCCAGCTGCGCGTGATCGCGTCCTCGTGATAGCCGATGGCGGCCAGGCCGGACTCGAACTCGGCATACAGCCTCTGGAGTTCGAAGCGGCGTTCGCTGAGCGGCATCCGATCGCCGAACAGGCGCAGCAGGCGATCCACGAACTCGAGCCGATCCTGCGTTTGCGGGTGCTCCTCGCCGAGGCGCAGGAAAGTGAGCGCCAGGGTGTCGGTCCAGGCGCTTTCGAGCAGGGTACGGACCGCCGCGGGCGGCTGACTGCCCTCCAGACGAGACTGCACGGTTTGCGCGGCCTTTGCCTTGGCGAGGTCCAGCCGTTCGCGCCCGCGCGCCGCCTCCACGTGATGGCGCTCGGAGACTTCGGCCTTGCGCCGCAGGCTTGAGAGATGACGCGACAGATCCTCGCCCAGGCGTGCGAACACGCTGCTGTCCTGATCGTACTCGCGGGCCACCCGGTCGACCACCCAGCGCAGGCGATCGGCGACCGTGCGGTCCTGACTGTCGTCGTCGATCCAGGTATCCGCGGTCTCCAGCAGGTTGTTCATCAACTGCCGCGCCGGATGCTCGCGGCGGGTGAAGAAGGCCTTGTCCTGGAGGGCGACCCGGATCAACGGCACCTGCAGCCGCGCGAGCAGATCCTGGGCGACGTGCGCCTGCGGGCGATCCCCGACCAGGTGCTCGAACAGGAAGCCGACGAGATCAATGGCATCGGAATCCACCGGCGCCAGTTGCACTGGCATGCCGTCGCTGCGCGAGCGCAATTGCGCCAACAGTTCGCGCTTGACGTCGGCGACACTGCGCGGCCGTAAACGACCTCCGGTGAGCACGGGTTCGGGCCGGCGCGTCTGCAGCTCGCCGAGCGCCGCGTGCAGCTCGCTGGCCGGCACCAGGGTGCGGGTGCTGTCGGCGCTGGTGCGTGCACCACCGTGGCGATGGCCGGCGAGCAGTTCGCGCAGCGTATCGAAATCCGGCATCTCCACGGCCGCCTCGGGGCCCGCGGCAGCTTCGCCGGGGGCGGCGTCCTGTGCTGCGGCGGTCGCCGCAGGCACGGCCGGCGCCGTGGCCGGCGCCATCGCCTGGGTCTCGCGCGGGCCGGCCTCGAGGAATCGGCGGAAAGCCTGCATCGCCGGACCTTCGATGCGCGCCGGACGTGCGCGCGCAGCCGCGGCGGCAGGCGCTGCCGGCGGCTGTGGTTCGGATGCTTCGGATGCGGCGACGTCCGACGCCATCGGCGCGGGTGCGTAACCCGGATCCGGCGGCGCGGGCACCGGTGCGCCCGCGGCAGGCTCCCGAGCGGACACCGCGTTCGGCGGCACCACGATTTCGGTGATTTCGGCGTGGGCGGCGCCTGTCGGCGCCTCGACGCCGCGCGTTCCATCGCGGCGCGGGGCGGCACGACGGGCCAGATGGAGGTGCGGCAGCACGCCCTCGCCGATGAGATAGCGGTTGATCGTCGCGTACAGACCGGGAGCATCGGCGAACAACGACTTGTCCAAACGCCGGTAACAGGCGTGGCGGTGCGCGGGATGGATGTCGAAGCAGCTCGCGGCGACTCGCAGCGAGGCGCACAGCAGGTGTGGGCCGAGTGCGAGATCTTCGACCTCGACCGGTGCGCTGGCGGCGATCACCGCCAGCCGGTAGGCGAGTCCGTGCAATTCGTCCCCGGAACGCATCTCCGCGCGGGTGGCGATCTCCGTCAGTACCAGCACTTCCTCCAGGTGCGCCGGATCGACCAGGCTCAGCTCGGCGCGTCGCCGGCCGCCGGACTCGGTGGTGCGCAGACGATCGACGGGCACCTCCGCATCCAGCAACTGTCGCAGCGAGCGCTGCACGCCGTCGCGGCAGGCCTGCAGGAAGGTCTCGCGGCGCAGGCGCAGTTCGCGCTGGCTCTCGAAGCAGAGGTTCTGTTGGTTGACGTTGGGTGCACGTTCGGCCTGGTGGAACAGCTCCGCCTCGGCCTCGCTCAGCGCACGCTCGAGGGCACCGCTGATCGCCGGCCAGGCCACCCGCCAGGCACCGTCGAGCAAGGCCTGCGCCCGGGTGGCGGCGTGCGCGAGCGCACCGAAAGGAGGCGGGTCGGCGTTGGCGGCGGCGTTCGTGTTCATCGACATGACCCAAGCCGGCCGAAACGGATCGGCCACCGCGCAAGTTTGATTCGCATCCGCGGGCGGACGCAAGGAGCGTCGATCAGGCCCGCTGCGAATGATCGTCGCGCGCCTCAGGAAACCCGCAACAGCTCCTCCAGCGGCTCCGGCTTGCCGAGGTGGAAACCCTGAGCGTAATCGAAGCCGATCGCGCGCACCTGTTCGAGCGTGGCCTCGTCCTCGACGTGCTCGGCGACGGTGCGTTTGCCCAGCAAATGGGCGATCTCGTTGATCGAGCGCGCCATCGCCCGATCCTGCTCGGCACGAGCGATGTCGCGGATGAAGGCGCCGTCGACCTTGACCACATCGAAGGGCAGTTGCCGCAGGTACTGGTAGGACGACCAGCCGGAACCGAAGTCGTCGAGCACCATCGCCAGACCGGCAGCGGCCAGTTTCTGCATGCCGACGCTGGCGGCGTCGAGCTGGCCGATGGCCGCGGTCTCGGTCAACTCCACGCACAGTTGCGAGAGCGGCAGCGGCTGCTGGCGCAGGGTCTCGACGATCTCTTCGACGAAGGCCGGATCGACGATGTTGCGTGCCGACACGTTGAAGGCGATGCGCGCGCCGCCGCTCGGGCTCAGGCGCTGCAACACCCGCGTCAGTTCCCGCAGCACGAAACGGTCGACCGCGGCGATCTGACCGTAGCGTTCGGCGGCGACGATGAAGTCGGCCGGCGCGACGATGCTGCCGTCCGCACCGCGCATGCGCAGCAGCACCTCGACGTAGTCCGGCTGCTCCGGATGCAAGGCCAGCGCACGCTGACCGTAGAGCAACAGACCGTGGGTGGCGAGCGATTCGTCCAGGCGCTGCACCCAGTGTGCGATTTCGCGCATCTGGCTCAGGCGCGCATCGCCAGCCTGGTGGCGGTACCAGCGCCCGCGGCCGGATTCCTTGGCGGCATCGCAGGCGCGTTCGGCATCGGCCAGCAACTGCGCGACCGAGGCACAGGCGACGTCGGCATCGGCCATGCCCATGCTCAGCGAAAGCTTCAGGCGGCGACCGTCGACTTCCGCTTCGAGCGCGTTCGCCTGGTCGAACAGAGCCAGCGCGCGGCGTGCGGTGACCTCGGGCGGGCCGTGCAGCGCGACCACGAATTCGTCTCCGGCGGCGCGCGCGGCATAGCCGCTGCCGGCCGCGCCGGCGTCCACATAGCGCCGCAGCACCTGCGCGAGCGCGCACAACAGCTGGTCGCCGGTGCCCATGCCGTGATGCTGGTTGACCAGCCGCAAATGGTCGATGCCCAGCCACAGCAGCAGCAGCGGCCCACGCTGCGGCGCCAGCAGCCAGGCCTGCAGGTGGCGCTCGAGCTCGCGCCGGTCCGGCAGGCCGGTGAGGACGTCGCGGGTGGCCTGTTCGGCGAGTTCGTCGTGGCGCGAAATCAGCATGCGCCGCCAGGCGCGCTCGGCGAGATCGGCATCGCCGGCCTCGACGATCCTGGCGCTGCCACCGGCGAGCGCCTGTGGTACCTGCGTCTCGGCCTCCTCGACCTTCTGGCCGAGGCGGTTGACCAACACCGTGCGACTTCCGTCCGGCGCCCGCCAGGCCACCTTGAGCAACTGCGGGTCGCGCCCCGGCGGCTGCCAGGACAGCCAGTCGCCGACGCGCAGCGCCCCTGCGGCGGCTTCCGGCGGCTGTTCCGCGACGACCTGAGGAAGCTGGTCCGGGTAGCCCACCCAGGGCACACGCTTGCCTTGCAGCGCGGCCTCCAGATGGATCAGGCAGCGCGCCAGCATCTGCTCGTCCGGCGGCCCGGCGCAGCTCTCGCGCAACCACATCAGATGCGATTGCGGATCCACCGGCGTGCGCCCGGTGGCGGCGCCCTTAAGATCGTCGAGCAGCGCGCGCAGTCGCGCCATCCAGTCCTGCCAGGCGCCGCTGCCGACACCGCCGCGCAGCAGCAGCGGCAGCAGGTTGGTCGCGAGCCGGCGCTCGACCAGCAGCAGCAAAGCCTGCGGCAGTTCGCGTCCGCCGAAGATTCCGGCGAGTTCGGCGCGCAACTCGCGGCGCGTGTCGGCCACCCGCTGCTGGCCCTCGCAGGCGTCGATCACGCGCTTCTCGGCCGCCTGGGCGGCGGCGCGCTGGCGTTGCAGCAGCTTGTCCAAGCGATCACAGCTCTGCTCGATCCGCTCGGCGGTCCACGGCGTGCTGCGCGCAAGCGTGGCCAGTTCCTCCTCCAACGCACCGGCGATGCGTCGGGCCGCGGCGTCCTCGCGACCAGCGCAGAGCACGCTGCCGAACTCGATCAGTCCAAGCAGTCGCCGCAGCGGCGCGCTGAGTTCGGCGAGCCCTTCGCCGCGCAGCTCGAGAGCGAGGATCGGCTGCAACAAGGGCTGGCAACGTTCGCGGAAACCTGGCGGCAGCAGCGGGTCCGCGGCGAGCGCCTCGTGGATGCGCGCGACCAGATCCAGCGCCTGGTACTGGCGACGTTCCAGCGGCGCCTGGGCATTTCCGGAGAGACGCCGCGCGCGCGCCTGCAGCCGCTCGCGAAACTCGGCGGCAGCACCCGGCGGCTGCCCGCCAAGCAATTCGCCGGCGGCACGCAACAACATGCCATCGGCGATCATGCCGCCGCCCGGCAGCAATCGATCATCCACGCCGGCAGCCGCTGGCGTGTCGATGCGGCGCAGCGCCGACCAGGCTTGCGCGGGTACCGGCGAAGGCGCGGCGACGCGCACATCGATCGGATGCGAAGAGGCGCGCGCGGCGGGTCCGGTGGCGGCCGCCGAGCCCGCGCGGGGCGGGTCCGCTGGCATGATCGCGGGCACCTGCAGGCCGCTGCGGCGCAGCGCCTGGCCCAGACGCAAGTAGGCGGCGGGAAGATCGAAGTGGCGTAGGTCCGCAGCCGCCCGTAACACCTGGTCCTGCAGCACCGCCTCCAGCCCGGACCCGGCCAGCACCTGCGCCATCGCATCCACCACCGCCGCCGGCGCCAGCGCATCGACGTGCAGGTCTTCGCGCATCTGCTGCAGCGCCTGCAAGGTTACGCGCAGCGGTCGCCACGCCGGTGCGCACAAGCTTTCCTGGGTGCGCGCGAGTTCGCGCGCCGTCAGCCAGGCTTGCATCGCGCGCTCGTCGGCCAGTTTCGGGGCCGCGCGCGCGACGGGCGTGCCGGTGGTGGGCCGCCAACTCTGGGTGAGGCGACGGCGCAGATCGGCCTCGAGTTCCTCGCGTGCGCTTGCGAGCCGCTGCGCGGCGAGCGCGGGATCGAGTCCCGCCGACCGCAGTGCGGTCTGAGCCGAGTCTTCCGGCAAGCCGCGCACGCCGGATTCCAGCAGCGCGCGCCAGACGCCGACGAAATCGCTGCGAATCGAGTCGATGATCCGCGTCAGTGCCTGTTCGGCCGGATCCGGCGCGGCATCCAGCAGCGAGCGGCGCGGCACCAGCGCCAGCACCTGTTCGATCAGTCCTTGCGCCTGGCCGGGCTCAAACTGCAGGCGCAGGCCGGAATCGTCCACCTGGCGGATGCGCGCGAGCACCTGCAGCAGCGGCCTGCCCTCGCCATCGCTCCAGTTCAGCCAGACCGCCTCGCCCTCGGCGTAGGTGGTGGTGCAACCTGGCTGGCGGCGCAGATACAAGCCACGCTCGCTTGCGCCCTGGAGCGCAAAGCCGGGATCGGCGCCCCAGCGACCATGCACGGTCAGGCGCGGCGGAGCGCCGCCGGTCCACGCACGCGCCCCGCTCACGCGGCCGGTTCCGGCGCCGGTCCGATGCGACGACGCAGGCGCATCCAGCCGACGCCGTGGGTCAGCGCGCTCCATGCCATCCGCAACCAGCCGACGAAGGACCAGGCCAGCCACAGCGCGAAGGCCAGCATCAACGCCTTGTGTACCCACATCGGCAGGCTGATCGCGCGCGCCTGCGGCAGCACGCCGCCGGCGCGATCGGCGAGCCAGGCGAGCTGGCCGTACTGGGCACTGCCGGCGACGTGCATCTGTGGCGAACCGAGCAGGCCGGAGGGGATGGCCAGCACCAGCGCAACGAAGGCGGCCAGCACGAGCGCCGCGAGCGCGAGTTGCGCGAGATCGAAACGCCAACTGCCCCAGTCTCCCGGCAGGTAACGCCGACGCGCGTCGAGCGCGATGAAGGCGAGCGCGACCAACAGCAACGGCGCGTAACTCAGCGTCGAAAAGCCGAGCACCAGCAGCAGCCAGTCGCGCACCGGCAACAGCGCGCGGCCGCTGCGACCGAGGCCCCAGCCGAGCGCGAGCAGCACCAGCAGCGACGACCAGTACAGCACCGCCGGCCCGACCGGTGGACCCGACAAGCGCAGCAACCAGCGGTCCGCCGGCAGCGCCAGTTGCAGCGTGATGTTCGCCGCGTCGAGACCAAGATCGACCTCCGGCGTGGCGACGCGCCAGTCGACGCCCTCGTCGCGGCGCCAGCTGAGCGACACCGTTTGCTCGCCGGGCTTGACCGGCAGCGCCAGCACGCCGTTCTCCGCTTTCAGGTTCAACGTACGCCCGTCGATCGCCAGCGACAGCAACTCGGCACCGACCGGGAGCTTCAGCGGCTGGCTGCCGCCCTGGGTCGCGCGCAGCGCCAGTGTCAGGGTTTCGGTGCGGCTGCGCGCGCCGATCACGCTGGCGAGACCGACACGGTCGGCCACCACGGTCGCCCCCGGTACCGCCGTCGGACGCTGCACGCTCAAACTGAGAACTTCGCCCGGCAAGGGCTGGAACTCGTGCACCCACGGCGCACCCTCGTCGATGCCCCCATCGGGCTCGCGCGCCGGCACGCCGCTGCTGCGCAAGGACAGGCTGGGGCCGACGCGTACGCGCCAGACCTCGGCGCGCTCGGCCAGCTCGGGGGCCACCAGTTCCAGAGCGTCCGCGCGCGTCAGCCGCGAGTCGATGGTGCTCGCGTGGCTGCCGGGCTGCAGGGTGACTTCGGCGACACCGGCGTCGACGCGCAGCGTCGGATCCTGCGGCTGCTCGCCGGCGAGCAGCGGCACGCGCACGCTGTAGCCGCCGTCGGCGGGGGCGATGCGCTCGACCGTGGTGCGCACGGTCCAGTCGAGATCGAGATCGATCTCGCGGATCACGCGCACGAAGGGCTTGACCGGCACCCGCGCGGGTGCCGCCGGCGCCGCCTGCGCATCGGCGAGTGCGACCGGCGCCTCGCGCAGCAGTTCCAGGCGCTCGGCGAGCAGCCGGCCATCGCGCAACCCGACCACACCCCAGCCCGATGCTGCGATCTCCAGCCGCGTCGGCTTCAGCGCGAAGTCGAGCGCGACGCGGTCGCCGCGCACGCGACCACTCAGCGCCAGCCGGTGCACGCCGCGTTCGCTTGCGACGAAGGCCTGCCCCGCGTGACCGAGCACCGGCGCGGTCGCGCCATCCAGGCTCACTTCAACCGCAGCCAGGGCGGCGTCGTCCAGCGGCAAGGGCAGCAACACGCGTTCGGCGGCGTGCACGTCGATCTCCAGTCGCAAGATCTCGCCCTGGACGGACAGGCTGGCGGCCGCGTAACGCGCACAGACGGCGGCACAGGGCGGTGCCTGCGTCAGGCGCTCGCGCAACTGTGCCAGCAATGCCGGGTCCGGGGTATCGGCGGCGCTCGCCGATGCCGCCAGCAGCAGGCCCACCAGCAGCGCCGCGAGCCGTGGCGACGCGCGCGCAGGGCGACGAGCGCGGCGCAGCAGAAGCCCGGCGATCAGCACCAGCGATGCCACCAGCAGCAACCGCCAGACCGCGGTCAGCCACGGCGGCGACAGCCACAGATCCAGGGACTGTGCGCTGTCGACCGGGCCGTCGAAACCGAGGTCGACGCGCATCCAGCGCCAGTTTGGCCGCCCGACGCCGGCCTGCACCACCGCGTCCTTGGCATAGCGCTCGAAGTTCTCCTGGCGTTTGCTGCGACTGCCACTCACCTGTACCGCCTCGATCGACTGCCGCTGTATCGGCGGCTGGTTGTCGGCCTTGTCGGCCGGCATCGGCGGCGGTGGCGGCGCCATCGGCACCGGCTCGCTCGGAACCATGGCACCCTGTTCCTGCATCGCCATGTCCATGGGCGCCACATTGGCGAAGCCGCCACCGGCGTCCGTCCAATTCCTGGCCGCCGCCCCATCGGCGAGCTGCGGATGCAGCGCCAGGCGCGCCTGCGTGATCGCGAAGGGCAGCGCCACCCAGGTGCAGATCAGCGCCGCGCCCAGGGTCGCCGCTCCCAGCGTGCGTCGCAGGCGCCCGGCGCGCAGCGCACCCCAGGCGAGTGCGAACAGCAGCAGCGCGATCAGGCTGTAGCGCGGCGCACCGGGCTCATGTACGCCGAGCACCATCAGCAGGCCGACCGCAGCGGCGAGGGCCGCACCGCCGAGGCGCCAGGCCAGCACCACTGCGAAGGCAGCGATGAACACCGCATAGATATCCCAGCGCCGAGTCCACGATTGTGGCGCCCGGTCGGCGCCGTCGGCGTGCAGCAGGCGCCAGCCCGGCGGCAGGTGCAATGCGGTTTCCAGACCATCGAGTCGTTCGCTCCAGCCGTGCGCCGGCAAGATCGTGGTCCAGGCCAGTCGCGAGGTGGCGTCCACATTCAGCCTCGGGATGCGCAGCTCGACCCCGCGCAGGCCGGCGCGAGCCCCGGCGGTGACCAGCAGCGGCTCGCCGCCCTCGCTGGCGGATTTCAGATCGAAGGGTGCCGCGAGATCGAGCCGGAAACCCTGGCGCATGCGCCCGTCGAGATGGTCCTGCACGGTGTAGCCGCCACCATCGAAGTCCAGCCACAGTTCGCGTCGCAGCGAAACCCGGTTGGCGTTGTCGCCGAGGCCGCGGCTGCGTTCGCTCAGAGTCAAGGCGTCGCCGGAGGCGATTGCGAAGGCGGGATACTCGCGCCAGCCGGCCGGAACGTCCGCCTGCGCCGGATCGATCGGCACGTCGCCGGCCACGTCGACCACCCGCAACGCGTGCTCGGCGGCGAAACTCCAGATCTCCTGGGAGGGCCAGTCGCCGCCGGGAAACTCGAAGCTGAGGCGCGTGGACGGTGTCAGCGCGCGCGCGTGCAGACGCAGTTCGAAGCTGCCTGCGGTCGCCTGCACGCGCAGCACACGGCCGGGCTCGACCGTGGCCGGCAGGTCGCCGTCGATGCGGGTCAGCTCGTAGTCGGGTGGCCAGGCCGGTCCCAGCCGGATCTCGCGCGCCTTGCCGGCGACGTGCAGCTCGATGAGGGTGGACAGCGACTGCGGGATGCCATCGCTCCACAGGCGATGCACGCCGACTTCCAGTGCGTCGGCCTGCGTGGGTGCGGCCTCGGCACGTTCCAGCCACAGCTCCTCGCCTTCCCGGTTGAGCGGGAATATCGGCTTGCCGGCGACTTCCAGCCGCAGCAGCCGCAGCGATTCCGGCACCCGCAGCGATTCCGGCTGTGCGCCCAGGTCCAGGCGGTAGCGCAAGGCGTGCTGGCCCGGCTCCAGCCAGACCTGCGGCGGCTCGCCTGCGACCACCGTCACCCGGCCGTCGACCTCGAGCGCCTCGGGCGCCGCATCCTGCGCATGCACCAGCGGCACCTGCCCGGCCGCGTACACGCGATAATCGAGCGTGATCGTGGCGGCACCGTCGGCGATGCGGATCGTCGCCGGCCCGGGCAGCGCGCAGGCATGGTTCTCCTCGCTGCCAGCGCCCTGCGCGGCGTAAAACGGGCACTGCCGCCATTCCTCGCCATGCAACACCCAGGCTTCCCAGCCCTTCAACGGATCGGGCACCGGTACCGGCACGGCGGCGCCGATGGCCGCGCCGGACAGCAACAGGAACAACGTCGACAGCGTGCGCGCGAGCATCGGCAGTCTCCCGGCCTGATGCGCCGACTATAGGACGAATGCGTGCTTCTGCCGGATCTCGCCCGAGCCGGTTGCGCGACCGCAGGGCGGTGGCGCCCGCCGGCAGCGGCAGTCACCAAGGCAGTGTATCGCCGCGACGGCAGGGAGCGTCGAATCCGCGCCTTTGGCGCCGCCACACCCGACCAAGAGCGGGCGCACAAATGCGGAACCCGCCTTGCGGCGGGTTCCGTGCGGTCGTTCTGCAGGGCGCGACGACTATTTGATCTTGGCTTCCTTGTACGCCACGTGCTTGCGCGCAACCGGGTCGTACTTCTTGAATTCGAGCTTGTTCGGCGTGGTCTTCTTGTTCTTGGTGGTGGTGTAGAAGTGACCGGTGTTGGCGGTCGACACCAGCTTGATCTTGTCGCGCATGGCTTGCTACCTCAGACCTTTTCGCCGCGGGCGCGCATCTCGGCGATGACCGCTTCGATGCCGTTCTTGTCGATCGTGCGCAGCGCTGCCATCGACAGGCGCAGGCGCACGAAGCGCTTTTCGGAAGCGACCCAGAAACGGTGCCGCTTCAGGTTCGGCAGGTAGCGACGACGCGTCTTGTTGTTCGCGTGCGACACATTGTTGCCAGCCAGGGGGCGCTTCCCGGTCACTGCACATACGCGCGCCATGGTTCACCTCGTCCTTGTGTGAGCGTCGCCCCGGCGGGGGCCGAAAGAGCCGTGCTTTATAGCGGATTGGCTTGTGCCGCACAAGACCGCGCGCAGCCGCATTCGGCTGGGCGTCAGCAAGCCGGCGGGTGCTCCACGACAAAGGTGAAACGCCGTCTCCCAGTCCGTGGCGCAGTATCCGTCGCCGGCCTCGAAAGCGCGACGCGACGACGAGCGCAGCCTCCGATGCGGGCAGTTTCGATATTGAGCGGGGTGCGTCGCCGGGCATCGCATCGAGCTGCCTTCGCTGGCGGCGACACAGGTCCGGCACCCCGCGCGGGCGCCGTCGCGAGCACAGTCCGGGCCTACAACTCCCGCAACATCCGCCGCAATTGCGGCAGGTTGCGGCGACTGACTTCCAGGCTCCCGACACTGCCGCGCATGCGCACCACGGTTTCGCCGGCGGCGTTGCGGCCCAGGCCCTCGATACGTTCGCGCGCGACCAGACAGTTGCGATGCACGCGCACGAAGCGTTCGCCGAACTCCTCTTCGAGCGAGACCAGCGAGTCCTCGATCAGCACCGAACCGCCGTCGTGGTGGACCTCGACGTATTTGGCATCGGCCAGGAAGTGCGAAATCGAGCTGACCGCCACCAGTTTCATCTCGCCACGCACGCGCGCGCAGATGTGGCTGCGCTGGCGTTTGCCATCGACCTCGACTCTGGACGGCGGAGCGGCTTCGCCGGTGTAGCGGCGCACGCGCTCGAGCGCGCCGAGCAGGCGCTCGCGGCGCACCGGCTTCAGCAGGTAGTCGAGCGCCTCGGCCTCGAAGGCCGCGAGTGCGTGCTCGTCGTAGGCGGTGCAGAAGACCACCGCGGGTGGAGACTCGCGCAGCGCGAGGCGACGCGCGACCTCGAGCCCGTCGACGCCGGGCATGCGGATGTCGAGCAGTACAAGGTCCGGGTCGTGCCGATCCACGGCGACCATGGCCGACTGGCCATCGGGGGCCTCCCCGACGAGCTCCACGCCGGCGATGCTCGCCAGCAAGGACGCCAGTCGTCGGCGTGCCAGGGGTTCGTCATCGACGATCAGAACCTTCATGGCCGTGCTCGCGTGACCCGGAGAAGGGTAAGCGCACCGTGACGCCATAGTAACCATCGCACTCGCGCACTTCCAGCGACGCGCCGCCACCCCAGGCGTAGCGCAGGCGCTGGCGTACATTGTCCTGGGCCAGCCCATGACCGCGCCGCGCCTCCCCCGCCGGCGCCAGTGGATTGACGATGTCGATGCGCAGACGGCCATCCTCGAGTGCCGCCGAGATGCGCACCGTGCCGCCCTGCGGCAGCGGCTGGATGCCGTGGTAGACGGCGTTCTCGACCAGCGGCTGCAGCAGCAGCGGCGGCACCGGCAGGCCAGTCGGGGCCGCGTCGATGTCCCATTCCACACGCAGGCGCTCACCCAACCGCAGCGACTCGATGTCCAGATAGCGCCGGCACAGTTCGAACTCGCGCTGCAGCGGATGCACGCGTTCGCCGGCTGCGAGCGCCGCGCGGAACAGGTCGGCGAGGTCCAGGGTGACGCGCTCGGCCAGTTCGGGATCCACCTGCACCAGGCCAGCGATGGTGTTCATGCTGTTGAACAGGAAGTGCGGGCGGATGCGAGCGGTCAGCGCCTCCACCTCGACCCGCGCCTGCGCCTCCACCTGGCGCCGCCACTGCATCTGCACGTAGGCATAGCGCAGTCCGAGTGCGCCCATCACCAACGCGATCGCGAGCACTCCATGCATGAAGTGCGCGCGCGACTGGCCGGCGGACATCAGGCCCCATTCGAGTTCGCGGTCGAGGGTGTAAGCAAGCCAGGCCATGCCCGCGGACGCGCCGGCGAGCACCAGCAGCACCGCGAGCAGCGCGAGGCCGGAAGGCAGCGTCAGCAGGCGCGTGCGCAGCAGGCACAGTACCGCGATCGAAGCCAGCGCGATCCACTGCGCGAGCACCGTGCCGGTGCTGAGCGCGCGCCACCAGTCGCCATCGCGCGCGCCAGGAGCGAACACCGCGACCAGGACCACGATCTGGGCGAGCAGCATCGCCGAGTACACCGTCGCCGGCTGGCAGAAGGGCGGCAACCAGGCCTGGGTGGGAGGCAGGCGCCAACGCAGCATGTCGCGCCTCAGGGTTGCGCCAGGTAGGCCGCGCGCAGGGTCTCCGCGCGTTTGCGGTTGGCACCGAGGTCGGAATAGCCGACGCGTGAGGCCGATCGCAAGTGCACCAGGCCGGCGCGGTCGTCGAAGCGGAATTCCAGGTCGTCCACGAAGCCGAACAGGGCACTGCGCTGGGTGGCGTGCCAGTAGTCACCCTGGCGGCGCTGGATCTGCGCGCGCTCCAGCCGCCCCAGTGCGCCCGCGAGCGCGCGCTCGCTGGCCGCGCGGTCGCCGCGATAGGGCAGGGCCTCGATGCGGCGCTCACCGTCGACGGATTCGCTGCCTACGCAGTTCGGCGTGTCCGGACAGGGCCGCAAGCGGCCCGCGACCAGGTCCAGCGTCGGTGGCGAATGCCGCGAGGTGTGCCCGCGCCAGGCGAACAGCGCCAGCACCAGCAGCACCAGCGTCAGCAGCACGATCAGCGCAATCCTCATGGGGTGTTCCGGCGTGGAACCGCCTGCGATCATGCGCCTGCAGCCGCGCGGCCGTCACCGCAGGGCGTGCGCCGAGGCGCGCCTGCGCCGACCCGCGCGAGCGGCCCCGTCCTCCTCGACCTCCGGTCCTCGCGCGCAGCAGAAGCCCCTTCACGCCCGCATGTCCCAGGTCCCGCACCCCCAGCCGGAGTCCGGCCACGTCCATCTGCACTGGTGGCGGCTGCCGCCGCTTGCCGACACCAGCGCCCGCTCTCGCTGGGTCTGGACGCAGGTGCGCACCTGTCTGGCCAGTCGCGCGGGCATCGCCGCAACCGATCTCGAGATCCGCCGCAGCGCGAACGGCAAGCCGCTCGCGCCGCAACTCCCGTTCGCCTTCAGCCTTGCCCACGACGACGATGTCGCACTGCTGGCACTCACCGCCGGCGGCATGATCGGCGTCGACGTGCTCGGAGCGCGTGCATTGGCGAATCCGCAGCGCCTGGCGCGCCGCCTGTACGCGACGCACGAGCTGATGCAATGGCAAACGCTGGCCGCGGAACAACGCCTGCGGCAGTTACGGACGCGCTTCTGCGTGATCGAGGCGGTGGTCAAGGCGCTCGACTGGCGACTGTGGTCGGGCCTGGGGAACATCCACTTCCTGCGCCAGGGCCGCATCGCCCGGGTGCCGGTCAAGCGTGCGCAACTGCATCTCGCATCCGGTGAGCGCGAGGGATATGCCTGGGGGGTGGCGACGGATACCGAGGCGGAGGCAGTGACGCATCACGCGCCCTGACGCCGCCTGTCGGCGGCAACGCATGCTTGCGGGGCTGTGGCCACGCCGACTCGGGATGGATCGTGGCCGAAACCGCTCCCGGTGCGCCTGCGAACACACTCGCGCGAAGCGTCGGAAGTTCGTGACGAGAAGGATCGCCCTTCCCGACCCCGTTCGCGCGACCTCTCCTGGCCGCTGTTTCATGAAGTCGCGAGAACATGGTGTCGACGATCCGTCAGCGCGAGAAATTGGCGAATTTCAGCGTCGCCACAACGAAACCGGATCATCTCCTCGCGCCTTCACGAAACATCCGAGCCAACCAGGCGGCAGCACGTCTGAACAGCGACGGCCGACGCTCAGTCGCGGCGCATCAGCCAGGACAGCGCCAGCCCCGCCAGCAGCAGCGTCAGCAAGGCCAGCATCCAGCGCGAATCGACGGGCACCGCGACCGCGGGCAGCGCGTTCGGATCGACGCCGTTGCATTGCAGCGGATAGGTGAAATCGGTGCCGCGGGTGCTGTCGTTGGTGCGTACCGTCAGGCTCGCATTGCGCGCGCCGGCCGCACTCGGCGTGCAGCCCACCGACAGCGCCAGTACATTCGCCGGTTCCACCGAGTTCGGGCAGGTCTGCACACTGAAATCGGCGGCGTCCGGGCCGGCGATCGAGCAACCGCAGATGTCCAGGCGCAGCGTGCCCTGGTTCTGCACGCTCAAGATCGCTCCCGGGGCGGGGTTGCCGATGTTCGCCGTGCCGGCATTCAGGCCAACCCCGCTGCCCGGTGTCGAGGCGTACAGCGCTTCGCGCACGCCGCTGTTGAGGCGCACGTTCTCGATCGGCACGCGCTGGCTGCGCACGTACGGGAACCACAGGTAGCGATTGCCGCCGATCTGGGTCGCGATCACGTCGGCGGCGTTGCTCAGCGTGCGCGTCCACAGCAGCGCGCCGGCGCCGCTGCGCAGATTGGTGTCGACCGCGAGGATGCCGCTGCCGTTGTCGCGGAACACCCATTGCAGCGTGTACCAACCACTCGCGGCGACGACGTAGTGCGGTCCGCCCGCGAGGTTGGTTTGCGGCGCAAAATTGCTGATGTTGCCGGAGCCGACCAGGATCTGCCCACTGGTGTTGCTCGCGGTGAAGAAGATGAAGTCGCGCCGGTGTACGCCGGCCTGGGTATTGACCGCGGCGGTCGCGTCCCAGCCGTAGTCGGCGTTGATGCCGGACAGCACGCGCGGATCGTTGAGGTCGAAGTACACATCCATCTCGACCGTGAAGCCGCCGCCGAAGCCGAGCCGGTAGCCGCCGAGACGCGTGTAGGCGCCGGTGTTCGCACCGGGCGCGCCCGGCAGTGGCGGCAGCACTTCGGCGTGGAACAGGCCATTGCGCGAAGCGATACCCGAGGTGCCCGTGGCGACGCGGCTGACTTCGGAGTAGTAGCGCACCCAGTCCGGCTCGTTGGTGCCGGGCTGGTACGGCGGGCCGAAGCAGGGCGACTCGAAGCCCTGGAAGTAGCTCGCCGTGCCGGAATTGCCGCGGTCGGTCGCGACCACGTCGTAATCGGGCCAGCGTTCGTCGTAGGCCAGCGCGGCCCCGGACCACGAGGCGAACACGGCCACGAAGGCGAGCAATCGGGTCAGCATGATCGACGTCCCTTTCGAACTGCGCCGAATCGTAATCCCATCCGGACGGAATCGCCACAGGCGCAGGCGCGCCAGCAGGTAGAATCACGGCATCCATCGGAGCATCCACGATGCGCGCAATCGCGTTGGCGTCCCTGCTGTTCGCTTTCGAAGCCGCCGCCGACAAGGTAGCCGCCCCGGTGCAGCGCGCACTCATGTTGGGCGACAAGGCGACCGTGCTGGTGACCCTGGCCGAACAGGCGGAACTCGCGAACCTCGCGCGCGAGCGCCACGGCGACGACCGCCTGATCGCCGCAGTCGCGCGCCTGCGCGAGACCGCGAACCGCAGCCAGGCGCCGCTGCGCGCCTGGCTGGCCGCGCGCGGCGTGCGCCATCGCGCCTACTGGGTCGCGAACTTCATCTCCCTGGAGGCCGATTCCGAGCTGGTGCAGGCGCTGGCTGCGCGCGAGGACGTGGCGGCGATCGACCTCGACGCACGCTTCTCGGGGGCGCATCCGGTACAGCAGACGCCGGCCACGCTCAAGGCGATCACCGCCATCGAACCTGGCGTGACGCGAGTCAACGCGCCTTCCCTGTGGGCGATGGGCTTTCGCGGGCAGGGCGTGCTCATCGCCGGCCAGGACACCGGCTACGACTGGGACCATCCGGCGCTGCAGCGCAGCTACGCCGGATGGAACGGCAGCAGCGCCAGCCACGACTACCACTGGTTCGACGCGATCACGGTCAACAACGCCAGTTGCAACGGCAATTCGCCGGAGCCCTGCGACGACCACAACCACGGCACCCACACGATGGGCACGATGGTCGGCGACGACGGCGCCGGCAACCAGGTCGGCGTGGCGCCGGGCGCACGCTGGATCGGTTGCCGCAACATGAATGCCGGAAACGGCACCGCGAGCAGCTACGCGAGCTGCTTCCAGTTCTTCCTGGCGCCGACCGACCGCGCCGGCAACAATCCCGACCCGGCGCGCGCGCCGCACGTGATCAACAACTCCTGGGGCTGTCCGCCGTCGGAGGGCTGCACCGCTCCGGACATCCTGCGCAGCGTGGTCGAGAACGTGCGCGCGGCGGGCATCCTGGTGGTGGCATCGGCCGGCAACAGCGGATCGTCCTGCTCCTCGGTTTCCGATCCACCGGCGATCTACGCGGCCAGCTACACCGTCGGCAATCTCAACGGCAGCGTCGTCGCCAGCACCAGCAGCCGCGGCCCGGTCATGGTCGACGGCAGCAACCGCCTGAAGCCGGAGATCTCGGCACCGGGCACCAACGTGCGCTCGAGTGTCCGCAACGGCGGCTACGCCTCGTTCTCCGGTACCAGCATGGCCGGCCCGCATGTCGCCGCCGTCGCCGCGCTGCTGATGTCGGTGGACCCGAGCCTGAAGCGCGATCCGGCGCGCATCGAGACGCTGCTCAGCACGACCGCGATCGCCGACATCACGACCACCCAGACCTGCGGCGGCACCGCCGCACCGGCCACGGTCCCGAACAATACCTTCGGCCACGGGCGCGTCGACGCCCTGAATGCGGCGCGTGCGGGCCTCGGCCTGCTGAATGCATCGGGCTTCGAATGATGCGCGGACCCCTTCCGCGAGCGATGAATCGCGGTCGTTCCGTTCGGGGCTGAAGAGCGTTTTACGCAAAGGAGAGCGAAAGCAGAATCATCCTCCCTCTCGTGCTCTTCCTTGCGGCCAACGCTTTTGTGGCCTGGTCCGGGGAAATCCGACGCATTGCGGCGTAGGCCGGGGTGTCCCGCAGCAGCTCACCGGTCGGCGTCGGCAACGCCTGTTGCATCCGTTGCAGATGGGTGGTCGATGGGATCGGAATGCAGGGGCGCGATTCATCGCGCCCGTGAAGGCGCCGCTCCACCTCAGCGTCCCAACCGCCGCGGCCAGGCCGCCAGGAAGGCCCACACCGCGCCGAGCGCTGCCAGACCCGCGGCGCCCGGCACACCGAGCACCTTGGGGCCGCCGGCATCGAAGGCAAACAGGATGCCGGCGACGATCAACAGGCCGCTGCCGAGGATCGCGAGCACGGTCTGGCGCTGGCCCTGGCGGGTCACCACGATCAGTTTCTGGATGTCCGGCGAGTGCATCCGCAACTGGTGCTCGCCGGCAACCGACTGCTTGAGGTGCTGGTGCAGCAGGCGCGGGATCTCCGGCGCGTTCTGGATCCAACCCGGCAGGCGCGTACGCAACTCGCGCGCGGCGGCTGCCAGACCGTACTTCTGCGCCATGATGCCGGCCAGCACCGGCCGTGCGACCGACCACAGGTCCAGCTTCGGGAACAGCGTGCGCGCCAGGCCCTCGATGTTCAGCAGGGTCTTCTGCAACAGGATCAGTTGCGGCTGGATCGTCAACTGGTACTGCTGCGCGACCGCAAAGATCTTCAGCAGCACTTCGCCGAGCGAGATCTCCGACAGCGGGCGCGTGAAATAGGGCTCGCAGACGCCGCGCACCGCGCCTTCGAGGTCGTCGATGCGGATGTGCGCGGGCATCCAGCCGGCCTCCAGGTGCAACTCGGCGATGCGCCGGTAGTCCCGGGTGAACATCGCCATGAAGTTCTCGGCGAGGTAGCGCTGGTCGGTCGGAGGCAGCGTGCCCATGATCCCGAAGTCGAGCGCGATGAACAGCGGGTCCTCGGGATGCTCGCGCGCGATCAGCACGTTGCCCGGGTGCAGGTCGGCGTGGAAGAAGTTGTCGCGGAAGACCTGGGTGTAGAACAGCCGCACCGCGCACTCGGCGAGCTTCTCGAAGTCGACGCCGGCGGCGCGCAGGCCGTCGAGGTCGTTGAGCGGGATGCCGTAGACGCGTTCCATCGTGATCATGCGCGTGCGCGTCAGCGGCCACAGCATCTCCGGGACGTACATCTCGCGCGAACCCAGCCAATTGCGGCGCAGCAGGCTGCCGTTCGCGGCCTCGCGCATCAGGTCGAGTTCCAGCCGCAGCGTGCGCTCGATCTCGGCGACCACCTCCTTCGGACGGATGCGCTCGGCGTGCGTCAGGCGCCGCTCGGCGATGCCGGCCATCGCCCGCAGCAGCCCCAGGTCCTGCTCGACGCGCTCGCCGATCTGCGGCCGCAGCACCTTGATGACGACCTCGCGACCGTCGTGCAGCCTTGCCGCATGCACCTGCGCGATCGAGGCCGAGGCCAGCGGCGTCTCGTCGAAGCTCGCGTAGTGCTGTGCGATCGGTGCGCCCAGTTCGGCCTCGACCAGCTCTCGCGCCTGCGCGCCGGGAAAGGGCGCGACGCGGTCCTGCAGCCGCTCCAGCTCGTCGGCGACATCCGGTGGCAGCAGGTCGCGACGGGTCGACAGGATCTGCCCGAACTTGACGAAGATCGGCCCGAGTTCCTCGAGCGCGCGCCGCAGGCGCTCGCCTCGCCCCATCGCCGCCGCACCCGGCGCCTCGCCGAGCAGCGTGCGCAACCACGACAGCGGCCGGAACAGCCGCGCCGCCGGCGTCACCTCATCCAGCCGGTAACGCACCAGCACGCGGCTGATGCGCAGCAGGCGGCGGAAGGCGGAGAAGTTCATGCCGGTCCGGTGCGGGTCGCGGCGGAACGGTGAAAAGGGCACGAGGGTACGAGGGCACGAGGGCACGTGAAGGTGGGCATCCGTTGTCCGAAGCGACTCCATTCCCGCCGGGCGCACCGCCGGCTCCCGCGACCGCGCTTGCGCGTGTCCTCCCGTTTCACCGTCTGCCCCGAGCCACCTGCTCGATGCGCGCTTCCAGACGCTCGACGTCGTCGCGCAGCGTGTCCACCTCGTCCACGAAGTCCGCCATTTCGCCCGGCGCGACCAGGTCGCGCGATTCTTCGCGCAGGTACTCGGTGGAATTCAGCAGCATGGCCTTCGCGGTCGCACGCCCCCAGTTCAGCGCACCGCGCAGGCCCCTGGCGATCTGATGACCGGCGACTTCGCCGAAGAAGTCGGCGAGCGGGCGATCCCAGTCCGGATCGAGTTGCCGCACAAGCTTCTGCACACGGCGCGCGAGATCGGCGTCGCCGGCGATGTCGATGCGTCCGGCCGGCAGCTCGAAGCCGCCGCGCTCGGCGGCCAGCGCCAGCAGTGCGCCCGGGGTCGCCGCAAGCGTCAGATCGGGCTGTGCCGCGTCGCTGGCGGCCAGACGTCCTTCCACGACGCGCAATTGCAGCGGCGAGGGCCAGGGCTTCAATTGCAGCGAGACGCTGCGACCTTCGAGTGGCACGAGCGCAGCGGCCGCGCCCGAATCGAGCGCGAGCACGCGGTTCAGCGCGCCCTCGACCAGGCGCAACAGCGGAGCAGGCCAGCGGGGTACGGCGGACATGAGGGCAGCGTTGGAACGGACACTGCGGCGATGCTACCCCGGACCTTCCATGCGGTCGCGGGAAAAAGACGCGTCTGCCTCCCGGGGCCAGCCGCCGCCGCGGAACCGGCCGTCGGCTGCTGTCGGGCGGTTGCTGCGGAAACTTGCCGGTGACAGGGAAGCGGAGTAATGTGGTCGCGCCCCACGGCTTCCGAGGGCTTCGATGCTCCGATGCAGCGCGCGCCATTCACCGGCTCCCTTCGCACCGAAGGCCGGTGGCGCGTACCCGGAGTGCATCGTTCCGCGACCGCAACCGCTCGTTCCGCGCTCCGCGCGGCGCGTCGCCGTGCGCGCAATCCAGTCCATGCAATACAGCCTCAAAGGAGGGTTGGAGATGTTCGAAAACCAAAACCCCGACGATGTCCAGGCAATGATCGAATGCAACGACGAGTTCCGCCGGCTGTACCAGCGTCACCGCGACCTCGACAAGCAGGTGCTGGATGCCGAACTCGGTGTGCGTCCGATGGACGACATGACGTTGCACACGCTGAAGAAGGAAAAGCTGCGGGCCAAGGACCGTCTCACCTTCATGTGGGAGCACCGCGGCTGAAACCGCCGCAGTCGGGCCGGTTTCGGCCGACGCTCGATCGCGACGGGTGCCGGTGGGTGGTGGCCTTGATGCCGGCTGTGTTGTGGCCGGTAGCTTCCGGTGGTGGCATTTTTCCGATCGGTTGACGAGATGTCGCAGCCGCGGCTGTGCCGGGCGGATGTCCGGGCGCGCCGTGGCGGATCTGCATGCATTGTCTTTGCGGCTGCTGCGGATACACTCGCCGGCTCTTTCACGGACGCGAAACCGGTTGTGCAGGACGCTCCCAAGACCTCGTTCATCCGAGTATTCATGTTTGGCGCCGGCATCGCCGGTGCACTCTGCGGCTGCGGCGACGTTCCGGGTCCCGGCACGTCGTCCGGCGGACTCAAACCCGCTCCGGTGACGCTGCACGTGGTCACCAGCAGCCAATGGGTAGACCGCATCCAGGCGCTGGGCACGGCGCGCGCGAACGAGTCGGTGACGCTGACCGCCAAGACCGCCGAGACGGTCGCACGGATCCATTTCAGCGATGGCGCCCAGGTCCGGGCAGGCGACGTGCTGGTCGAACTCACCGACCGTGCCGAACTCGCACAACTGAAGGAAGCCCAGGCCGCCTACCTGGAGGCTGAAAAGCAATACGAGCGTCTGCGCGGGCTGGTCGAACAAGGGACGGTCACGCGCTCGCAGGTGGATCAGCAACTGGCCACACGCGACGCCGCACGGGCGCGCATGGAAGCGATCCGCGTGCGCCTCTCCGATCGCGTGATCAGCGCGCCTTTCGCCGGTGTGCTCGGATTCCGCAGCGTCAGCCCGGGGACGCTGGTGCAGCCGGGCACGGTGATCACCACCCTCGACGACATCAGCGCGATCAAGCTGGATTTCTCGGTGCCGGAGACTTTCCTGGCAGCGCTGGCGCCTGGACAGATGATCGCGGCCAGGAGCGTGGCCTGGCCGGAGCGCGCCTTCACCGGCGTGGTGAGCTCGCTCGACTCGCGCGTCGATCCGCTGACGCGAGCGATCATGGTGCGTGCGCAGCTGCCTAATCCCGAGCATCTGCTGAAGCCGGGGATGCTGCTGAGCGTGGAGGTCATCGACCGCCCGCGAGCTTCGTTGTCCGTGCCCGAGGTGGCGGTATCGGCCCTGCGCGAACGCACCTTCGTCTACCGCGTGGGTACGGACGGCATCGCCCGCGAGGTCGACGTGCGCATCGGCGCGCGTCGCAGCGGCGAAGTCGAGATCCTCGAAGGTCTCACCGCCGGCGACCGCGTGGTCACCGACGGTCTGGTGCGCATGCGCGACGGGGTGCCGGTGCGGGCGGTCGAGCCAGCGGCCGGAGGCTGAGCGCGATGCTGATTTCCGAACTTTCCATCCGGCGCCCGGTATTGGCCACGGTCGCCAGCCTGCTGCTGATCGTCTGCGGCATCGCCGCCTTCCTGAACCTGCCGCTGCGCGAGCTGCCGGACGTCGATCCACCGGTGGTCTCGGTCGGCACGGCCTACCGCGGAGCTGCCGCGGCGATCATCGAAACCCGCATCACCCGGATCATCGAGGATGCGATCAGCGGCATCGAGGGCATCGAGACGATCGCCTCGTCGTCCGACAATGGACGCTCTTCGGTGACCGTCCAGTTCGCCCTGGGCCGCGACCTGGAGGCCGCCACCAACGATGTGCGCGATGCGATCAGTCGCGTCAGCGCGAGCCTGCCGGCCGACATCGATCCGCCGCAGGTGGCGAAGGTTGATGCCGACGCGCAGCCGGTGCTGTGGCTGAACTTCGCCTCGGATCGGCTGGACGCGCTGGCGCTCTCCGACTATGCCGAGCGCCACCTGGTGGATCGGCTGTCGACCATGCCCGGGGTCGCCAGCGTCACCGTCGGCGGCCGCCAGCGGTACGCGATGCGCATCTGGCTCAGCCGCGAGGCGCTCGCCGCGCGTGGACTGACGGTTTCCGATGTGGTCGCCGCGCTGCGGCGCGAGAACGTCGAGCTGCCGGCGGGAATGATCGAGGCGGCGCAGCGCGATTTCAGCGTGCGCATCGACCGCAGCTATCGCTCGCCGGAGCAGTTCGCGCAACTGCCGATGACCAAGGGCCGCGACGGCCACATCGTGCGCCTGGGCGAGGTCGCCCGGATCGAACTTGGCGCCACCGACCGCCGCAACCTGTTCCGCGGCAACGGCAGGCAACAGGTTGGCCTCGGCGTGATCAAGCAATCGACCGCCAACACCGTGACCGTTGCCCAGGCGGTGCGCGCCGAAACCGAGCGCATCGCCGCCTCACTGCCGGAAGACATGCACCTGGTGGTTGCCTTCGACAGTTCGGTGTTCATCGACCGCTCGATCCGCGAAGTGTGGTTCACGCTCGCGATCACAGTGGCGCTGGTGATCGGCGTGATCTACCTGTTCCTCGGTTCCTGGCGTGCCGCGCTGATCCCGGCGGTGACCATTCCGGTGTGCGTCGTGGCCACCTTCATCGGCCTCTACGCTTTCGATTTCTCGATCAACCTGATCACGCTGCTGGCGCTGGTGCTGTGTATCGGTCTGGTGGTGGACGATGCCATCGTGGTGCTCGAAAACTGCCAGCGGCGCGTCGACCTGGGCGAGCCACCGCTGGTGGCCGCGCAGCGCGGCACGCGCCAGGTGGCTTTCGCGGTGATCGCGACCACCGCCGTGCTGGTCAGCGTGTTCCTGCCGATCGCCTTTCTGAAGGGCAACCTCGGCGTGCTCTTCCGCGAGCTCGGCGTCGCCCTGTCGACCTCGGTGGCGGTTTCGGGCCTGGTGGCGCTGTCGCTGTCGGCGATGCTGTGCAGCAAGCTGCTGGTGCGCAGCGAAGGCCACACCGGCCTCGCGCGCTGGGTGGACACGCGCTTCCGCATGCTCGAGGGTGCTTACCGGCGTGCGCTCGAAGGTACGGTGCGGCGCGTCGGCCTGCTTGGTGCGGTGGTGCTCGGCGCGGTCGCCGCCAGCGTCGGGCTGTATGTCCTCACCCCCAAGGAGCTGACGCCGCCGGAGGACCAGGGCAATTTCTTCATCAGCGTCAACGGTCCGGAGGGCGCCGGCTTCGATTACACCGTGGAACAGGCGCTCGCGGTGGAGGCGCCGCTGATGCGGGCGATCGACGAGGGACTGGCCTCGCGCGTGATCGTGCGCGCACCGCGCGGGATGGGCGGCGCTACCAGCGAGGACATGCACACGGCGATGGCGATCCTGTTCCTCGCCCCCTGGGGTGAGCGCCCGCCCGCTTTCGAGATCCAGCGCCGGCTGCAGGCCGAACTCGACCAGATCCCGGGCGTGCGCGCCCAGGTGACCATGCGTACCGGCCTGCAACGCGGCGGCGGCGGCAATCAGCCGGTACAGTTCGTCATTGGCGGACCCGATTACGCGACCCTGGCGCAATGGCAGGACAAGGTGCTGCGGCGTGCCGAACAGTTGCCGGGCCTGATCGGCGTCGACAGCGACTACAAGGAAACCCGCCCGCAGTTGCGCGTGGCGATTGATCGGCAGCGCGCCGCCGACCTCGGGGTCTCGGTGCAGGAGATCGGCAGCACCCTGGAAACCATGCTCGGCTCACGCCGGGTCACCACCTTCGAACGCGCCGGCGAGGAATACGACGTGATGCTGCAGGCCGAACGTGCGGACCGTTCGGATCCCTCCGATCTCGCCAACCTCTACGTGCGCAGCGAGCGCAGCGGCGAGCTGGTGCCGCTCGGCAATCTCGTCGCGCTGCGCGAACTCGCCGACTCCGGCGAACTCGACCGCTTCAACCGCATCCGCTCGATCACGATCCAGGCACGCCTGGCGCCTGGTTATTCGCTCGGCCAGGCGCTCGCCGACCTCGAGCAGATCGCGCGCGAGGAACTGCCGGCGCAGGCACGGATCGACTACCGCGGCGAATCGCGTGACTACCGCGCCGCCGGCAGCGACGTGCTGCTGACCTTCGCGCTCGCCATGCTGGTGGTCTACCTGGTGCTCGCGGCGCAGTTCGAGAGCTTCGTCCATCCCTTCGTGATCATGCTGACGGTGCCGCTCGCGGTGCTCGGTGCGCTGCTGGCGCTGTTCGGCTGGGGTCAGTTGGCGCCACGGCTCGGCGCAACGGGCCTCGGCGCCACGCTGAACCTGTACAGCCAGGTCGGCATCGTCATCCTGATCGGCATCGCCACCAAGAACGGCATCCTCATCGTCGAGTTCGCGAACCAGTTGCGCGACGCCGGACGCAGCATCCACGAAGCGGTCCTCGAAGCCTCGGTGCTGCGCCTGCGACCGATCCTGATGACTTCGATCGCGACCGCCATCGGCGCCCTGCCGCTGGCGCTCGCCAGCGGCGCCGGCTCCAACAGTCGCTTCACGATCGGCCTCGTGATCGTCGCCGGCGTCAGCCTGGCGACCGTGCTGACGCTGTTCGTGGTGCCGGCTTTCTATCGGCTGCTGGCCGGCTACACGCGCAGTCCGGAGGCGCTGAGTCGCCAGATCGAGGCGCTCGACCGGATGACGCCGACGACTTGAGGTGCCGAGGCCCGGGAAGCGCGGGACGAACGCACGGCAGGCGCACCGGACTACAATCGCCCGCTTCGTCCTGCCTGTGACGCCATGTCCGACCCCCACCGCGGCCTGCTGGTCGTGCTCGAAGGCATCGACGGTGCCGGCAAGTCCACCCAGATCCGGCGTCTGCAACTGCTCGCGCAAGCGCTCGGTTTCGAATGCGTCGCCAGCCGCGAACCGACCCACGGACCGTACGGTCGGCAACTGCGCGAGAGCGCCACGCGCATGCGCCTGTCGCGCACGCAGGAACATGCGCTGCTGCTGCTCGATCGCCGCGAGCACCTCGACGTCCTGGTGCGGCCGGCGCTCGCGCGCGGCGCGGTGGTGCTGCTGGACCGCTACTACTTCAGCAGCATCGCCTACCAGGCCGGTCCCGAACTCGCCGCCACGCAGATTCGCGCCGACAACGAGGCCTTCGCGCCACCGCCGGACCTGCTGCTGATCCTCGACCTGCCGGTCGCCGTGGGTCTGGCCCGGATCGGTGCGCGCGGCGATCACCCGAATGCCTTCGAGGCGACGGCAACGCTGGAGCATTGCCGCGCGGTCTATCGCGGTTTCGCGAACGAGCCGCATGCCCGATTGATCGACGCCAGCGGCGATGCCGACAGCGTCACCGCGCAGGTCAGCGCGGCGGTGGTGCGCACGCTGCAAGCGCGCGCGCTGCTGTAGCGATCTTGCGCGCAGCCGGACCGGCCGCGTCCGCAGCGGATGCGGTGCCGGCACGGGCGCGTCGCCGGCCCCGGGGATCCGCTGCGGGGCCTTGCGGTGAACCGCTCGCCACGTTCCGGCGCTACCGAGCTGCGGGATCGGCCGGCGCAGCGTTGGTGGGTGGTTCGGGCTCCGCCGCAGGCGGATCCAGATCGAAACCCACCAGCAGCGGATCGTGGTCGGAGGAACGGAAGGGGTCGGCGCGGAACATGCGGGCATCGACGGCGCGCGCCCGGCCCTCGCGGTTGTAATCGAAGTCCGGCATCTCGTCGGCGTTGATGTGCCACACGCTGGCGCCGCGCGCCTGCGGCGCGAGGCCGGTGCTGGCGAGGGCGTGGTCCAGGCTACCCGAGCTGCCATCGTAGTTGAAGCTGTAGTGGCCGCCATCGCGGTGCCCGAGCTGCACGTAGCCGGCGTCGTAGAGCAGGCGCAGCGGGTCTTCCTGCGAATGGCTGTTGAGGTCGCCGACGATCAGCACGTCGGGATCGCCGCTGCCGGTCGGGTCGCTCGCCAGCCAGTCCTTGAGCAGGCGCGCGGCCTCCACGCGGGCCGCGTTCCAGCAGCCCTGGCCGTCGCCGCGGTCCTGGTTCGCGGCGTCGGCGGTCTCGCAGCCGCCCTTGCTCTTCCAGTGATTGGCGACCACCGTGAAGCGCGCTTGCGTCTTCGCTTGCTCGAAAGTCTGCGCCAGCGGTGCGCGGCTGCCATGGTCGAAGGGCGGCTCCTGCAGGGTCGCCGCGGTTCCGACCAGTTTGAGCTGGCGTGGCCGGTAGAGCATGCCGACGCTGATCAGATCGCCGCCCAGACGCTCGCCGGGGGCGCGCACGTAGTCGTACTCGCGTGGACGGCCGCGCGCCTGGTTCAGACGCTGGGTCAGTTCGGCAATCGCCGAGCCGCGCTCGTAGCCATCGTTCTCGACTTCCATCAGCACGTACAGATCGGCGTCCATCGCCTTCAACGCGGACAGGATCTTGGCGCGCTGGCGGGCCAGTTCCTCGGCGTCGCTGGCGCCGCGCTCGGTCGGGAAGCCGCCGCTCTTGCCGTCGCCATTGAAATAGTTGAGCACGTTCATGCTCGCCACGCGCAACCCGCCCGCCACCTCCGGGGCACTCTCCGGACGGGACGCCTGTACTACCTCCACGCGTTCCTGCACATGCAACCGGTAGCTACCGGCGCGCTGGTCCAGCACGCCGGTGATCCCGCGCAACGAACTGCCGATGCGATAGGGCGCGTCGATGCTCGGCGGCGCCGGCAGCCAGGACTGGCGCTCAGGCAGCTCCGGCGCGATGCTGCCGTCGTCCAGCAGCAGGCGCCGGCGCGCATTGTCGGCCGCGAGCGCGCGCGCCTCGGCACCCGGAGGGTGGCGCTCGGTCGGGCTCCACTGGCGACCATCGAGTCCCACCAGCAGCTCGCCGCGAGACAACAGCGCGTGGTTGGCGAGCAGCGTCGCGATCGGCTCGATGCGCACGCCCATGCTCTCGAGCGCTTCCCAATCCTCGGCCACCAGCGGCGCTTCCTCGACCAGCGCCGGCTGCGGCAGCTCATCGACCTTGCCGCAGAACTGGAAGGAACTGAGTTCGACCAGCGTGGTCAGCGTAGCCTCACCTTCGCCGATCTCGGCGACCCGGCCCTGCACGCGCACGACGTCGCCGCGCTCTACTTTCGGACGCGCGCCATCGATCTGCACGAACAGGCCTTCGCTGGTCATCGGGTCACCGTCGCGGTCGGCCTGTTCCTCCTGCAGGAATACGCCGCCGAGGCCATCGATCGCGTCCGCGATCACGACCGCTTCGGTGGTGGTCAACTGCCCCTGCAGCGAGCTCTTCAGTGCCGCGCCCTGGATGCTGCTGATCAGCACTGCCGGGGTCCCGCAAGCGGCGGGATCGATCGCAACCTCGCCACCCACGAGCGACACGCCGCCGCGCTCGCAGCCCGCCAGCGCCAGCAAGGCCAGCGCCGAAGTCCAAGCATGGAAAACCCGCATCGCCACCCCCGAAGATGAGAACGCCGCCTCGCGGGCGGCGTTCTCGCGACTGCCCGCAATGATCGGTTATTTGAGCTGCCCGAGCATGTATTCGACGGTGGCGCGTACCTGCTCGTCGGTCAGCGCGGGGTTGCCGCCCTTGGCCGGCATCATGCCGGCGGCGCCCTGGAAGCCCTCGATGGCGTGCTTGACCAGCGTGTCGTTGCCCTGGGCGATGCGCGGCGCCCACGCGTCCCTGGTCAACAGCGGCGCGCCCCCGGCCCCGGAGTTGTGGCAGGCGCCACACAATTGCTGGTAGATCACGCCACCGTCCAGGGTTCCCCCGTAGGCGACCTGGCTGGCAAGCGCCTGCTGGCGTGCCGCTTCGGCGGCGGCGATCGCGGCACGGCCGGTGTCGCCGGCGTGGACGGTGGCGACCGGCGCCAGGCGTGCGTCCGCGGCGGCGCGACGTGCGGCCACGCGTTCGCGCTGGATTGGATCCAGTTCCTCGTCGGCGACGCCGGCGGCGGCCGCGCTGTAGCCGTAGAAGCGGTCGTTGATCGTGTGCGCGACGACGACCAGGAACAGTGCGAACACCATCAGTCCGACGATCAGCTGTGCGAAATGCTTCAGGAAGACCGCATCGTACTTGGTCACGGAACAACGCCCCTTGCGAAAGCCGGATACCGGGGCCGACGCCCGAGCGCCGACCGAGGGCGCGGAGTATACGAGGCGCGACGGCGCGGTGCAGCCGCCGAGCACTACGCGGCCACAGCGCGATGCGCCTATCCTGATCGTCCCCACATCCTCCGCCGCACCCATGGCCGCCAGTCACATTCTCGTCGTCGACGACGAGCCGGACATTCGCTCGATGGTGCAGGAAATCCTCGCCGATGAGGGTTACCAGGTCGAGATCGCGGCTGGCGCCGGCGCCGCACGGGCGGCCTTGCGGGCGCGCCGGCCCGACCTCGTACTGCTGGATGTGTGGATGCCCGACACCGACGGCATCAGCCTGTTGCGCGAATGGAGCCGGGACGGACGGCCGCCGATGCCGGTGGTGATGATGAGCGGTCACGGCACCATCGAGACCGCGGTGGAAGCCACCCGCCTCGGCGCCTACGACTTCATCGAGAAACCGATCTCGCTGGCCAAACTGTTGCTGACCGTCGAACGCGCACTCGAAGCGACCCGCTTGCTGCAGGAGAACGAGGGCCTGCGCCGGCGTCTGCCGGAACTGCAAGAACCGCTGGGCTCCAGCCGCACGATGACCGAGTTGCGCTCGCAGATCGAACGCGCGGCGCAGACCGAGGCCTGCGTGCTCTTCGAGGGCGAACCCGGCACCGGCAAGCAGGTGCTCGCGCGCTTCCTGCACGAACGCTCGCCGCGCCGCGAGCGCCCCTTCGTGGTCGTCAGCGGCGGCGCGCTGATGAAGCCGGACGCGGCACGCGACCTGTTCGGGGTGGAAGAAGGCGGCGAGCTGCGCTACGGTCTGATCGAACAGGCCCAGGGCGGCACCCTCTACCTCGACGAAATCGCCGCGCTGGGTGGCGAGCTGCAGACGCGTCTGGCCGCCGCGCTGGCGGCGCGCCAGTTCACCCGCGTCGGCGGCCAGGATCGGGTGCCGCTGCAGGCGCGCATTGTGTCCGGATCCAGCAAGGAGCTCGCGCGCGAGGTCGCCGAGGGTCGCTTCCAGGAAGCGCTGTTGTACCAGTTGCGGGTGCTGCCGATGCGGGTGTCGCCACTACGCGAGCGTCCCGAGGACATTCCGGACCTGTTGCGCCATTTCGCCGAGAGCTTCGCCGACCGCGACCAGTTGCCCTACCGGCGGTTCACGGTGGCGGCGCAGAACCGCCTGCGCCAGTACGCCTGGCCGGGCAATGTGCGCGAGCTGTCGAATCTGGTGCAGCGCCTGTTGATCCTCGGCCAGGGCGACGAGGTGGAACTGGCCGAAGTCGAGGCCGCGCTCGGCCCGCCGCGCGCCGACAGACAGAAGGCGGAGGGCGGCCTCATGCTCGATCTCGGCCTGCCGCTGCGCGAGGCCCGCGAGGCCTTCGAGCGCGAATACCTGGTGCACCAGTTGAAGCTCGCCGGTGGCAGCGTCGGCAGACTCGCAAAAGCCGTGGGCCTGGAGCGCACCCATCTGTACCGCAAGCTGCGCGCGCTCGGAGTGGAGTTGAAGGATGGGGACTAGCCTGAAAGCAAGAGCGGGGCTGGGGGTTGGGGGCTCGGGCGAGGGTCCGGGCGCCCTCGCTGCCGGTCGAGCGACCAGGATCGGTCTTGGCGCCCCAGCCCCCGGTCCCCAGCCCCGCCTTCGCATCTCGTGCGCCATCACCACCCTGCCCGCGCGCCCCCTGCCATGAACATCCTCATCCTCGGCGCGGGCCAGGTCGGCACTTCGGTGGCGGCGGCGCTGGCGCGCGAGAACAACGACATCACGGTGGTCGACACCGACTCCGAGAAGCTGCGCGAGCTGTCGGAAAAGATCGACCTGCGCGTGGTCCACGGCTTCGCCGCGCATCCGTCGACGCTCGCCCGGGCGGGCGCGGAAGACGCGGACGTGCTGGTCGCGGTGACCTCCTCGGACGAGGTCAACATGATCGCCTGCGAGGTCGCGGCGACGATCTACCGCACGCCGATGAAAGTGGCGCGGGTGCGTTCGCTGGAATACCTGAAACACCCTGAACTGTTCGGCCGCGGACATGTCTCGATCGACCACTTGATCAGTCCCAGTCAGCGCGTCTGCGACTACATCGAACGCCTGATCGAATACCCGGGTTCGTTGCAGGCGTTGGATTTCGCCGGCGGCCGCGCGCAGATGGTGGCGATGCGCGCCGATCGAGACGGTGCGCTGGTGGGCCACCAGATCCGCGATCTTGCGATGCATCTGCCGACCGGCAGCGAGGTGCGCATCGCCGCAATCTTCCGCAGCAAGCGCGCGATCGCCGCCGACGGCGACACCGTGGTCGAGCCCGGCGACGAGGTCTTCTTCCTCGCCGACCGGAAATCGATCCGCGCGATGATGGCGGAGTTCCACCGCATCGAGCGCCCGGCGCGCCGGATCATCCTCGCCGGCGGCGGCAACATCGGTCTTGATCTCGCGCGCCAACTGGAGAACCGCTACAGCGTCAAGGTCATCGAGCGTGGCCGCGAGCGCGCCCGCCAGATCGCCGAGGCGCTGGAAACCGCGATCGTGCTCAGTGGCGACTGCGCCGACGAGGATCTGCTGCGCGAGGAGAATATCGACCAGACCGACGTCTTCTGCGCACTGACCAACGACGACGAGGCGAACATCCTGTCGGCGATGCTCGCCAAGCGCCTCGGCGCGCACCGCGTGATCTCGCTGATCAACCGTCCTGCCTACGCCGACCTGGTCGAGGCCGGCATGATCGACACCGCGGTCAGCCCGCAGCAGATCACGCTCGGTGCGCTGCTCTCTTTCGTGCGCCAGGGCAACCTGGTGCGCGTGCATTCACTGCGTGGCGGCAGCACCGAGGCCCTGGAGGCAGTCGCCGTCGGCAACTCGGGCGGTTCGCGCGTGGTTGGCCGCAGCATCGAGCAGATCGCGTTGCCCAGGGGCGCGACCATCGTCGGCATCGTCCGCGGCGAGCGCGTGCTCGCTGCCCATCACGACACCGTGATCGAGTCCGAAGACCATGTGATCCTGTTCGTCGCCGAGAAGAAGAGCGTGCGTCAGGTGGAGCTGCTGTTCCGCGCGGGGGCGCTCAGCGTGTGAGCGGCGAGGGGGCGCTGGGCATGGGGCACGGGGCACGGGTGCTGCGCGCCACGCTTGCAGGCGCACGCTTCGAACGCCCCGGGGCTTGCGACTGGCCCGCTGTTCCCGTGCCCGGTGCCCCGTGCCCCATGCCCCGTTGCAAATGAGCGCCGTCGCCGCCGACGTCCGCAACAGCGCTGCGCGCCTCGCGACAGCGCTGCGCGCGGTCGGCAATGTGCAGCTGATCGTGGCGATGGCACTGTTGCCTTCGATCGGCTTCGCACTCTGGGATGGCGATGGCTCGGCCGAGTATTTCGTCGAGACTTTCCTGCTGATGCTCTCGCTCGGCGGGCTGCTGATCGTGGTCACGCGCGGCCAGCGCGCCGAGCTGCGCCTGCGCGACGGCTTCCTCGTGACCAGCGCGGTGTGGCTGATCGCCGCCTCGCTGACGCCGCTGCCGTTGATGTTCGGGCCGCCGCACCTGAGCTATGTCGACGCGGTCTTCGAGGTGGTCTCGGGGCTGACCACCACCGGCGCGACCGCCATCGTCGGCATCGACGAGTTGCCCCGCAGCGTGAAGTTCTACCGCCAGTCGCTGCATTTTCTCGGCGGCATGGGCATCGTGGTGCTCGCCGTCGCGATCCTGCCGACACTGCGCGTCGGCGGCGCGCAACTGACCAAGGGCGAGACCAGCGGACCCAACAAGGATTCCAAGCTGACCCCGCGCATCCAGCAGACCGCGGCCGCGCTGTGGCTGATCTACTGCGGCCTCAACGCGCTGTGCGCGCTTGCCTACTGGCTCGGCGGAATGGACTGGTTCGACGCCATCACACACGCCTTCGCAACCATCGCCACCGGCGGTTTCGGGAACTACGACGCCAGTTTCGCAGCCTTCGACAGCCTCTTGCTGGAGTCCATCGCGGTGGTCTTCATGATGCTGGGGGCCACTAATTTCGCGCTGCACTTCCTCGCCTGGGGGCGCGGCAGCATCGCCGTCTATGGTCAGGATCCGGAGTTCCGCGCTTTCCTCGCGATCATCGCCAGCTGCTGCCTGCTGGCAGCCCTAGGCGCCTGGAGCAGCGAGGTCTTCCCGAGTTTTCTGGAGAGCCTGCGGCACGCGAGTTTTCATGTGGTCTCGATGTACACCTCGACCGGTTTCACCACCACCGGTTTCGCCAACTGGCCGGGCTTCGCGCCGGCCTTCATCATGCTGATCACCTTTCTGGGTGGCTGTGCCGGTTCCACCTGCGGCGGCCTCAAGGCCATCCGCGTGCTGATCACCGCGAAACTCGCCTGGCGCGAATTGATGCGGGTGATCCACCCGCGCGGGCAGTTCGTGATCAAGATCGGCGACCAGGTGGTCGGTGAGGGCATCGTCGTCGCGATCGCCGGCTTCATCACCGTGTACATCGCGGGCTACATCGTCCTGTCACTGGCGGTGACGGCGACCGGCGTCGATGCGGTCACCGCTTTTTCGATCATCGCCTCATGCATGAACAATGTCGGCCCGGCGCTCGGCGAGGCCGCCACCACCGTGCAGCCGCTCAACGATGGCGCGGTATGGCTGTGCTCCTTCGCCATGCTGCTCGGCCGTCTGGAGGTGTTCACGCTGCTGGTGCTGCTGACGCCCGCCTTCTGGCGGGACTGAGCGATGGCCAGCCGCGCCGGCCCGATCCTTCGCGCCATCGGCAACGTGCAGTTGTTGTCCAGCGTGCTGGTGCTGCCTTCGCTCGCGCTCAGCCTGGGGGACGCCGATGGCGCGGAACTGGCCTTCCTCCAGAGCTTCCTCGTGCTGTTCGCGGTGGGCCTGCTGATGTATCTGCCGACGCGCCGCGCGCGCTCCGAACTGCGTCTGCGCGACGGCTTCCTCGTGACCAGCGCGGTGTGGGCGATCGTCTCGCTGGTGCTGGCGCTGCCACTGATGCTGGCGCCACCTTACCTCGGGTATATCGGGGCCTTGTTCGAGGTGGTCAGCGGCCTCACCACCACCGGATCGACGGTGATCGTGGGCCTCGACGGACTGCCCCGCAGCGTACTGCTGTACCGCGCGCTGCTCCAGTTCTACGGCGGGCTCGGCATCGTCGTGTTGGCAGTCGCGGTGCTGCCTTCGCTGCGCGTCGGCGGCATGCAACTGACCAAGGGCGAGATCACCGGGCCAGTCAAGAACACCAAGCTGACGCCGCGCATCCGCGAGACCGCCGCGGCGCTGTGGACCATCTACCTCGGCCTCAACGTGGCCTGCATCCTCGCCTACTGGGCCTGCGGCATGGGCTTCTTCGACGCCCTCTGCCACGGCTTCACGACCGTCGCCACCAGCGGCTTCTCGAACCACGACGCCAGCCTGGGCCATTTCGACAATCCGGTCATCGAGATCGTCGCGATCGTGTTCATGCTCCTCGGCAGCGCCAGCTTCGCCTTGCACTACGTCGCCTGGCGCCGCGGCAGCGCCACCGTCTACGCCGGCGATGGCGAGTTCCGGCTGTTGCTGCGCATCGCCGGCGTGTTGACGCTGGTGGTCGCGCTCGACCTCGGCTTGCGCGGCGTCTACGCGAGCGGCGGCGAGACCCTGCGCCACGCCGCCTTCCAGGTGGTCTCGGGCCTCACCACCACCGGCTACACGACGAGCGGCTTCGCGCACTGGCCGGGCATGGCGCCGGCACTGATCGTGCTCGCCGCCTTCGTCGGCGGCTGCGCCGGTTCCACCGCCGGCGGCATCAAGCTGGTGCGCGTGCAGATCGTCGCCCGCCTCGCCCGCCGCGAGCTGATGCGCCTGGTGCACCCGCACGGACGTTTTCCGGTCAAGCTCAACCGCAGCATCGTCGGCGACGAACTGATCAACACCGTGGCCGCCTTCGTCGCGGTCTTCTTCGCCAGCCTGATCGCCTCCGGCCTCGCCATCGCCGCCACCGGTGTCGACCTCTACACCGCCTTCGCCGCCGCCGCCTCCTGCATCACCAACCTCGGTCCCGGCCTCGGCGGCGTCGCCGCCCATTTCCAGGACCTCAACGACGCTGCCCTGCTGATCTCGGCGCTGACGATGCTGATCGGCCGTCTGGAGGTGTTCACGGTGCTGGTGCTGCTGACGCCAGCGCTGTGGCGGGAGTAGTGGAACCGGTTGTCGCCGGCGCGGCGGCCATCCATCCCGAAGACCGCAGCCTCCGCGCCGTGTCCACGTCGGTTCACTTGCCGGCAGGCATGCCGCGCCGCCCTTCCGTTGCCAACGCAGCGACTGTGGCCCTTGACACCCAAGGGTCCGACGATGATCTTCACGCGGATGAGCGAATCCAGTTTTCGTTTGAACCGGCGAGTTGTCCCCCTGACAGGCAGCGACTCACGCGAGTCGCTGCTGCGCTGGCTCAGGCGCGAACGCCTGACCGGCACCAAGGAAGGCTGCGGCGACGGCGACTGCGGGGCCTGCACGGTGGCGCTGGTCGAGCGCGACAGCGATGGTCGCGCACATTTCCGCGCGGTCAACGCCTGCCTGCTGCCAATGGGCATGCTCGCCGGGCGCGAAGTGCTGACGGTCGAGGCGCTCGCCGAGGAGGGCACGCTGCACCCGGTGCAGCAGGCGTTGGTCGACTGCGCCGGCAGCCAGTGCGGCTACTGCACGCCAGGCTTCGCGATGAGCCTGTTCGCCGGCTGGTACGCCGGCGAGTTCGATGACCACGTGATCGAGGGCAATCTGTGCCGCTGCACCGGCTACGCGCCGATCCGGCGCGCCGCCGCGCAACTGGCGGCAATGCCGCGCGCGTCGGATCGGTTTTCGGCGCTGCTGGACGCGGCAAGCACCGCGCCGGCCGGTGAACCGCCGCACGACACACCGGGCTGCATGGCGCTCTCCCCCCCTCCGCGGACGGCAGAAAGTCGCGGAGAGGGTGGCCCACCGTTCCACCGCCCCTCCACTCTGGCTGAGGCCTTCGCGCTGAAGACCACGCATCCGCAAGCCATCTGGTTCTGCGGTGGCACCGATCTCGGCGTCGCCCTGAGCCGCGGTCAGTCCGTGGCGTCGGCCTTCATCGCCGTTGATCGCCTGACCGAGTTGCACACGCTCGATGTGCGCGCCGACGCTGTGCGCATCGGTGCCGGGGTGCCGCTGTCGCGCCTGGAGCGCGAGCTCGCCGGCGTGTTCCCGGCACTCGACCGGATGCTGCCGTGGTTCGCCGCGCGTCAGGTCAAGAACCGGGCGACCCTGGGAGGCAATCTGGGCAGCGCCTCGCCGATCGGCGACCTGTTGCCCTGGCTGCTGGCACACGGGGCGATCATCGAAGTCGCAGGCCCCCGCGGTGCGCGCGAGCTTCCGGTCGACGGTTATTTCCAGGCCTACCGCAAGACCGCGCGCGCCGACGACGAACTGATCGTCGCCGTGCGCGTGCCGCGACTGGCCGGGCCGCAGGCCGCGTACAAGGTGGCGAAACGGCAGACCGACGACATCAGCATCGTCGCTGCGGTCTATGCCTTGATCCTCGGCGACGACGGTCGCGTCGAGCGCGCGCGTCTGGCCTATGGCGGTGTCGCCGCGATCCCGCTGCGCGCCCGTCGCACCGAGGATTTCCTGCTCGGCCGCGCCCTCGACGCCACCACCGTGGCGCAGGCCTGCGCGCTGCTGCGCGCCGAATTCACCCCACTCGACGACCACCGCGCCAGCGCCGACTACCGGCGTGAGCTGTGCGCCGCGCTGTTCGCGAAGTTCGTGGAGGAGGGCGTGACGTGATCGGCACAGCAAGAGCGGGGCGGGGGGCTGGGAGCTGGGGCGCATGCACGCCAGCGCTCGGCCACTCCAGTGGTTGGCGAGGTGGCTCCGCCCACAGCGGACGCCTTTGCGAGCCCCGGCTCCCAGCCCTCAGCCCCGCCTGTTCCCCTGCCCCATGAAGCACGAATCCGCCGAAAACCACGTCACCGGACGCGCGGTCTACACCGATGAACTGCGGGTCCCGGTCGGCCTGCTGCGGCTGTATCCGGTGCAGGCGCCGCACGCGCATGCGCGGATCCTCGCGCTCGACATCGCCACGGCGGCGGCGATGGAGGGTGTGCACGCGGTGCTGACCGCGGCCGATGTTCCGGGCGTCAACGACACCGGCCCGATCCTGCACGACGAGCCGCTGATTCCGACCGACCAGGTTCGCTACCACGGCCAGGCGGTGGCCTGGGTGGCCGCCGAGGACGGCACGATGGCGCGGGCGGCCGCGCAGCGGGTGCAGGTGGTCTACCAGGCGCTGCCGGCGATCCTCGGCATCGAGGCCGCCGAGGCGGCCGCCAGCTTCCACCTGCCGCCGGCGAAGGTCGAGCGCGGCGATGTGGCCGGCGCGCTCGCCGCCGCGCCGCATCGGATCTCCGGCGAGGTGCGCTGCGGCGCACAGGATCACTTCTACCTGGAAACACACGCGAGCTGGGTCGAAATCGACGGCGATGGCTTGGTGCATGTCACTGCCTCCACCCAGCACCCTTCCGAGACCCAGGCGATGGTCGCGCACGTGCTCGGCCTGCCGAGCCACCGCGTGGTCTGCCGTTGCCTGCGCATGGGCGGCGGTTTCGGTGGCAAGGAAACCCAGGCGAACGCCTTCGCGGCTCTGTGCGCGCTCGCCGCGCAACGAACCGGACGCCCGGTCGCGATCCAGCTCCCGCGCAGTCTGGACATGCAACTGACCGGCAAACGACACCCTTTCCGTGGTCGCTTCGAGGTCGGATTCGACGCGGACGGCCTGCTGCTGGCAATGGACGTCGATCTGGTCGCCGACGGCGGCTGGAGCTGCGATCTGTCGCCACCGGTGCTGATGCGCGCGATGGTGCATGTCGACAACGCCTATTACTGCCCGCACGTGCGCGTCACCGGCCGCATCGCGAAAACCCACAGCACCTCGCACACCGCCTTCCGCGGCTTCGGCGGGCCGCAAGGCATGCTGGTCGGCGAAGAGATCATCGACCGCGTCGCGCGCCACCTCGGGCTGCCGCCGGAGCTCGTCCGCGCGCGCAATTTCTACCGCCCCGGGAGGACTCCGGACCGCAACCACACCCATTACGGCCAGCCGGTGGTCGACAACCACCTGGACGCCTTGTGGGCGCAGGCGCACGCCGACGCCGAATACGCGTGCCGGCGCATCGAGGTGGACGCCTTCAACGCCGCCCACGCGAGCCGCAAGCGTGGTCTCGCGATCACCCCGGTCAAGTTCGGAATCAGCTTCAACAAGACCGAGTACAACCAGGCCGGTGCGCTGGTGCTGGTCTACCGGGATGGTTCGATTCAGTTGAACCACGGCGGCACCGAGATGGGGCAGGGCCTGCACACCAAGATGATCGGCGTCGCCGCGCGCACCCTCGGCGTCGATCCGGCGCGCATCCGCGTCATGGCGACCAGCACCGACAAGGTGCCGAACACCTCGGCGACCGCCGCCAGTTCCGGCTCCGACCTCAACGGCCAGGCGGTGCGCGCGGCCTGCCTGACCCTGATTGCGCGGCTGACGCCGGTGGCGGCGGGACTGCTCGGTTGTGCGCAGGAGGATGTGCGCTTCCGCGACGATGGCGCATGCGCTTCGGCAACGACTGGGCGGACGCGGGGCGAAGCCGCCCCAGCCGTGGGTTTTGCGGAACTCGTCCAGGCCGCCTACGACGCCCGCATCAGTCTGTCCGCCACCGGGTACTACCGTACACCGGCGATCCACTGGGACGCGGCGGCCGGGCGCGGCCATCCTTTCTACTATTTCGCCTATGGCGCCGCGGTCGCCGAGGTCGAGGTCTGCGTGCACACCGGCGTGCACCGCCTGCTCCGGGTCGATCTGCTGCACGACGTCGGCGACTCGCTCAACGAGAACATCGACCGTGGCCAGATCGAGGGCGGCTTCGTGCAGGGCCTGGGCTGGCTGACCTGCGAGGAAGTGGTGTGGGGCGCTGATGGCCGCTTGCTGACCGATGCGCCGTCGACCTACAAGATCCCGACTGTCGCCGATGTCCCCCGCGATTTCCGCCTGCGCCTGTTCCAGCGACCGGCGGCTGCGAGCACCGACGTCGTCTTCGGCAGCAAGGGTGTAGGCGAGCCGCCGCTGATGCTGGCGTTGGCGGTGCGCGAGGCGCTGCGCGACGCGGTGGCCGCCTGCGGGTCGGGCGGGATTGTCGAACTGGCGAGTCCGGCGACGCCGGAAGCCGTGTTGCGCGCGATCCGGGCGCAACGGGCACGTCTCGCGAGCGCGGCGCCGCAGCCGCCCGCCGCACCGCCCTCGCCGCGCGAACGCGGCGAGGACACCGAAGCGCTGACTTGAACGAGGCGTTGTTTGCCCGCCTCGCGAGCGCGCTCGACCACGAGCCGGTGGTGCTCGCGAGCGTACTCGCCACCCAGGGCGCGACCCCGCGCAAGGCCGGCGCACGCATGTTGATCGCCGCCGGCTGGACCGCGCAGAGCATCGGCGGGGGCCTTGCCGAGGCGCGCACGATCGACGCCGCACGCGCGCTGCTGGCGGGCGGTGGCGAGCGCCGCGAACTCGCCATCGATTTGCGCGGAGGCGCCGGCACGGCCGGCGTCTGCGGCGGGCACATGCAACTGGCGCTGCGGCGCTGGGATCGCCACGACGCACCAGCCGCGCGGCGGATCGCGGCGCGCCTGGCCGCCGGCGAATCGCTGCAACTGAGCGCGCACGATGTCGGTGCCGACGCCGGCGCGATGCGCATCGAGGCCGACCCGCGCCTGCTGATCGTCGGCGGTGGCCATTGCGGCGCGGCGTTGTACGATCTTGCGCGCCATCTCGATTTCGAACTGTGGATCCACGATCCACGCGGCGAGTACGCCGATCCCGCGCGGTTCCCCGGAGCGCGCGTGTCGAGTGGCAACTTCGCGGCGCTGCACGATGCACTCGCCACGCCGCGCGCGCTCTACGCGGTGCTGCTGAACCGCGACTACCCGAGCGATGTCGCCGCGCTGCGGGTGCTCGCTGGCCACGATTATGCCTTCCTGGGCATGATGGGCAGCGCCCGCCGCATCCACGAAGTGCGCAGCGCCCTCGGCCCGGCGCTGTCCGCGAGCCTGGCCGCACTGCACGCGCCGGTCGGCCTGCCCATCGGCGCCCAGACCCCGCACGAAATCGCGGTCAGCGTGCTCGCGCAGCTGCTGCAGCGGCGCGCCCGCTGAGCGGTCGGCCGCTCAGCGTTCCAGCGCCTCCAGCGGCAGCGGACTCTTGCCATGCTTGCCGCTGAACTGGCGGTAGTGGTCGTACAGGCGTTCAAGATCGGCCTGCTTGTCGCCGCTGGTGGCGAACAGCGGACCGACCACGAAGCGGCGGTTCGGGAAGTCGATCGCCGCCAGCAGCAGCGGCACCTGTGCTTCGCTGGCGATGTGCCAGAAACCGGTACGCCATTTGCGCACGACCTTGCGGGTGCCTTCGGGCGCGAGGAACAGCCACATCGGCGCGCGCGCGCTGCGCAGCATCTCCGCCATCTGGCCGACCGCGCCGCGCGGATTGCTGCGATCGGTGGGGATGCCGCCGAGACCGCGCATCAGCCGCCCGAGGCCGTGGCGGAACAGCGAGTCCTTGCCCATCCAGGTGGCGCGCACGCCGAGCGCGTAGGCGAAGGAGATGCCGAACAGGCCGTCCCAATTGGAGCTGTGCGGGGCGACGATCACCACCACCCGCGGCAGGTCCGGGAACTCGCCCGACATGCGCCAGCGGCCGCAGCGGATCACCAGGCGGGCGACGAACCGAACCAGGCCCTGCCCACGGATGCGCGGAGCCTGCGGCGGTACCGCGATCAGCTTTTCCGCGAGGCCGAAACTCATTCCTCGACGCCCCGCTTGCCACGCAGCCGCTTGACCCCGGCGCGCGCCTTCTTGGCCTCCACCCGGCGCCGCTGCGAGGCACGGGTCGGCCGCGTGGCCACGCGCGGGGCCTGCACCACGGTGTGCGCGCGCAGCAGCGCGAGCAGGCGCTCGCGGGCGTCGGCGCGGTTGCGCTCGAGCGTGCGGAAGCGCTGCGCCTGCAGCACCAGCACGCCCTCCGACGTGAGCCGGCGATCGCGCGCGGCGAGCACGCGCTCGCGCAGCCACTCGGGCAGCGTCGGCGAGCCGCGGACGTCGAAACGCAGCTCGACCGCGGTCGAGAGCTTGTTGACGTTCTGTCCGCCAGGGCCCGAGGAGCGCACGAAGCGCTCGACCAGTTCGGCCTCCGGCAGCGCCACGCCGGGCAGGATCTCGCCGGCTTCGAGGGCGGCCGCGTTCACTCGCGAAAGTTCTCGAATTGCAGCGGAACCTCGATTCCGGCCTTGCGCAGCAGCGCGATCGCGAGCTGCAGATCGTCGCGTTTCTTGCCGCTCACACGCAGCTTCTCGCCGTTGATCTGGGCCTCGACTTTCAACTTCGCGTCCTTGATGCGCTTGATGATGTCCTTGGCGACCTTCTGCTCGATGCCCTGTTTCAGCGTGACCTTCTGACGCGCGCTCGCGAGGTTGACCTCGGGCGCGGCGACGTCCATGCAGCGGATGTCGATGCCGCGCGCGACCAGGCGCGGTTTCAGGATCTCCAGCATCTGCTGCAACTGGAATTCACCCTGCGCCTTGAGCGTGACCACGAACTCCTCCTGCTCGAAGGCGCAACCGGTGTTGCGGAAGTCGAAGCGGTTGGAGAGTTCGCGATTGGCCTGGTCGATGGCGTTGCGGACTTCGTGTTTGTCCAGTTCAGAAACGATGTCGAAGGAAGGCATGGGGCTGGCGTAGGCGGCTTTGAGGCGGATTCTAGGGTGCGGCACGGACGACCGGTGTCGTCGGTTGTCGGCGGTAACGGCGAGCGTGTCCCGGTTTGCGAGCCGCCGACAACTGCCCTCACGCGCCCCACTCCTGCCGGTATGCGCGTAGCCGCGGCAACTCCGCGGCGAGTTCGGCACGTGCGGCCGCGAAGGCCAGCAGCTCGTCCAGATTGGCGATCGCCAGCACCGGGATGCCGAACTCCGCGCGCACCTCACCGGCGGCGGACAGCGTGCCCAGACCGCGCTCCTGCCGGTCCAGCGCGATCAGCACCGCGGCGGGCTCGGCGCCGCCGGCGCGGATCAGGGCCACCGACTCGCGCACGCTGGTGCCGGCGCTGATGACATCGTCGACGATCACCACACGCCCTGCGAGCGGCGCGCCGATCAGCACGCCGCCCTCGCCGTGGTCCTTCGCTTCCTTGCGGTTGAAGGCGAAAGGCACATCGCGCGCGTGGCCGTCGGCGAGCGCGATCGCGGTTGCGCTGGCGAGCGCGATGCCCTTGTAGGCCGGGCCGAAGAGCATGTCGAAGCCAACCCCGGCATCCACCAGCGTGTGCGCATAGGCGCGTCCCAGCGCCGCGAGCGCCGCGCCGCTGCTGATCAGGCCGGCGTTGAAGAAATACGGGCTGCGGCGGCCGCTTTTCAGCGTGTAGTCGCCGAAACGCAGCACCTTGAGCCGCAACGCGAGATCGAGGAATTCGTGGCGGAAGGACATGCGCGATCCCTGTCCGGGCGGAGTGCGGATGATGGCATCCCGGCCAGACGCGAATCCCATGCAGTGCGTGCGGGGACGTGCGCATGGTGGACTTCTGCACGCCCTCGCGGCAGCCCGCACGGCTTCCTGCCGCGGCGGCAGTGTTGCCGCGCCGCTCTCTGCCACGTGCCTTCGGCGCACTTTCCTCCGCCATCCTGCCGCCGGCGTCATCGGCTATGCTCCGCCCCGCTCTGAAGGTGTCCGCTGGTCCGCGATGGCGGGTCGGCGGGTGAAACGGGAAGCCGGTCCAACGCCGGCGCTGCCCCCGCAACGGTAGGTCGACCGTCCCCGTGGACGGGTCCGCATCGGGAACCACTGCGTCGCGCGACGCGGGAAGGCGATGCGGCCGCGAGATGCTCGCGGCGACGAGCCCGGAGACCGGCCTTCACGAGGACCCGCGGTATCCCGCCGGGTCGTCGATCGGCGTCGCGGAGGGCGACGGTGGTTCGCCCGCCGTCGGCCCGCCGGCGGCGCCCGAATCGCCCTCTCTCCGCACCGCCGCGCAGCCGTCGCGGGTGTGCGTTTTCCATTCGGAGAGAGATCCATGAGCATGTTTCTGACCGCGGCCCTCCTGGCCGCCCTGCCGGCGGCGACGCCGGAAACCCTCGACACAGTCACCGTCAGCGCCAGTCGCCGCCCGCAGGCAGCAGCCGAGGCGCTGGCCGACGTCAGCGTGATCGAGCGCGCGCAGATCGAGGCGAGCGGCGCACCGGACCTGCTGGAGCTGCTGCGTGGCCTCGCCGGGGTGGACCTCGCGCGCGGCGGCGGCAGCGGCCAGCAGACCAGCCTGTTCCTGCGCGGCAGCAACTCCAACCACACCCTCTTCCTGGTCGATGGCGTGCGCGTGAACTCCGCCAACACCGGTGCTGCGGCTTTCGAGCATCTGCCGCTGGACCAGATCGAGCGCATCGAGATCATCCGCGGCCCGCGCGCCAGCTATTACGGCTCGGACGCGATCGGCGGCGTGATCGCGATCAGCACTCGCGAGCACACCGGCCCGTCGATGCTGCTGCGCGCCGGCAGCCATGGGCGCGCCGCCGCGGCCGCCGCCTGGGGCGTGTCCGGCGAGCGCGGCGCCTTCGGCGCGCAGCTCGGCGGCGAGGAGTACGCGGGGTTCGACGCGACACTGCCGGACGCCTTCGGTCACGACACCGACGACGACGGTTACTCGCAGCGCAACCTCGGACTGCGCGGGCGCATCGAACTGGGTAACCAGCGGTTCTCTTTCTCGGGCCTGGGCACACGCCAGGACGTACAGTTCGACCAGGGTGAAACCGACGTGCGCCAGCACGCGCTCGCAGCGACCCTGGAAGGCCCGCTGGCGCAGCACTGGCAGCACCGGCTGACCCTCGGCGGCGCGCGCGACGATCTGTACACGCCGGCCTTTTTCGCGCGCTTCACGACCCGCCGGCAGAACCTCGACTGGGTGCACGACCTCGCCGTCGCCGAACGCCAGCACCTGGTGTTCGGCGCCAACCTGCAACGCGAGCGCGGCGCCAGCATCGACACCTTCAGCGGCGATCCGGCCTACCGCGCCAGCCTCGATCACCGGGCCGGATTCATCGGCTGGCAGGGCGCGCACGGCGATTTCGACCACGAACTCGCGCTGCGCCATGATCGGCACGAGCGCTTCGGCAGCGAGGCGACGGTGCAGGCGGCGCTCGGCTGGCGTTTCGACGGCGGCCGCCTGTGGGCGAGCTGGGGTGAGGGTTTCCGCGCGCCGAACCTGAACGAGCTGTACTCGCCGGGTTTCGGCGGATTGTTCGCCGGTAATCCGGAACTCGGCCCAGAGCGTTCGCGCTCACTGGAACTGGGTCTGGATCTCGCGCTCGGCGGCGGCCATTTCGGCGCCAATGCCTGGCGCACCGACATCGACGGTCTGATCGCCTACGAAGGCGGGCAGACCTTCCAGGCGATCAACGTCGCCCGCGCGGAAATCGACGGCGTCGAACTCCGCTACGAACGTCGCGTCGACGCCTGGCGCTTCGGCGCCAACGCCACCTGGCAGGATCCGCGTGATGCCGATACCGGACTTGCCCTGCTGCGCCGGCCCGAACGCAAGGCGCGCCTGGAGCTCGGCTACGATTTCAGCCAGGATCTCAGCGTCGGTGCGGCGGTGAGCTATGCGTCGGAGCGACGCGATTTTGCCGGTCCACTGCCGGCCTACAGCCTGCTCGACCTGCACGCCGACTGGGCGATCGCGGAGGCCTGGCACCTGAATGCCCGCCTCGGCAACGCCGGCGACCGCGAGTACAGTCTGGCCAGCGGCTACACCACCGCCGGACGCGAGCTGATCGTCACCCTGCGCTGGCAGCCCTGAGGTCGAGGCGCGAGCGCGGGCGGCCTGAATCGCCTCTGAGCCGGGCGCAGCCGCACCCGCCGCCGTCGGCACGGTTGCCGCATCATCGCCGTCCATGACCGACTACTGCGCGCGCTGCGATTTCGTCATCGAACTGGCCAGGCGTTTGCACCAGGGCGGGTCGACGGCACCGCGGCTGGAGGATGTCGTCAACGCGATCGGTCGCAGGCTGGGGCTCGACGTCCACATCTGGTCGAGCCCGACCGCGATCATCGCAACGATCCGTCCGCAGGACGCGCAGGGCGAGACGCAGGCGGTCACCCGCGTGGTGCGCCTCGAACCCGGCGACATCCACCTGCGCCGGTTGTGGCGCTACGACGACATCGCCAGCCGTGTCGTCAGCGGCGAGCTGAGCCCGGCCGCCGGCATGGCCGCGCTGGATGCCGCGGCGCGCCCGGATTCGACCCGCCGCCAATGGCTGGAGAGCGTGTTCGGCTATCTGCTGGCCTCGGCCGGCGTGGCCGGCCTGCTGAAGGGCAGCGTCGCCGACATCGCCAGCGCCGGCGCCATGGGGTTGATACTCGGCGTGCTGGCACAACTGGCGTGCGGGCGACCGCGCGTGGCGGCCACCTTCGACGCGCTCGCGGCTTTCCTGGTGGCGTTGCTGAGCGCGTGGATCGCGCACGCGTGGACGCCGATCTCGCCGCTGGTGCTGACCGCCGGCCTGATCGTGCTGCTGCCCGGGCTGACCCTGACCACCGCCGCCGCCGAGGTCGCGACCGGACACCTGGTGTCCGGCACCGCGCGCTTCGCCGGCGCGGTCGCAGTGCTGCTGAAACTGGCCTTCGGCGCGCTCGTCGGATCGCGCCTGGCGGCGGCGCTCGGCTGGCAGCCGCTGCCGGTGCTGAGCCACTCGAACCCGGTCTGGCTGCAACCGGCCGCGCTGCTGGTGTCCGCCGCCGCCTTCGCCCTGCTGTTCCGGGCGCGCATCCGCGACGGCTGGGTGGTCTGCCTCGCCGCGATCACGAGCTACGTCAGCTCGCAACTGGCGATCACCGCGATGGGCGCCGAACTCGGCCTGTTCACCGCGGCCTCGGTGGTGACCGTGCTCAGCAATGTGTACGCGCGCTCGGCCAATCGTCCCGGCGCGACCTTCCGTCTGCCCGGCCTGATTCTGCTGGTGCCGGGTTCGGTGGGCTTCAAGAGCCTCACCTTCGTGTTCGAGAAGGACGTCTTCCTCGGCCTCGACACCGCCTTCTCGGTGGTCACGCTGGTGGCCGCGCTGGTCGCCGGCCTGCTCTTCGGCAACAGCCTGGTGCCGCCGCGCAAGGGCATGTAGGGCGCCGACGGGTTAGGATGCGGTGTCCGCCCGCGTGGAGTCGCCGATGCTGCCCGCCGCCGCCCAGGAGTTGTGGAAAGCGTTGCGCAAGGCCGACCGAAAGGCCGCGAAGGCGCGCGTGGCGGCGCTGCGCAAGCGCCTGCCGGATGCCGAACTGGAGGAACTTCACCGCCTGCTGGTGCAGAGCAAATGCCTGCAGGCGGGCGCGATCGGCGCGCTCTCTGCGGTGGTCGAACTGGTGCCCGGCGCCGGCCGGCTGGCGGGCGTCTTCCTCGGGCCGGTGCTCGACATCGGCACGGTGACCGCGCTGCAGTCCGAACTCGTGCTGGAGACCTTCGCGCTCTACGAGGTCGATCTCGGCGATGCCGGCGAACGCTTCGCGATCCTCGCGATCGCCGCGACCAACGTCGGCGCGACGCACGCGTCGAGCATCGTCGCCAAGCTGCTCAAGCGCTACGCCGGCGCGCTGGTCGGCGGCTTCGTGCTCAAGCGCGCGCTGCCGATCGCGAAGATCGCCACCGTGGCCACCAAGAACATCGCGCTGACCTACGCGATCGGTATGCGCGCGCAGGCGGTGGCGAAGTTCCGCGACGCCGACCTCGAGGAATGGCCGAAGCTGATGCGCCAGGTCACCAACATCGACGAATCGACGCTGGTCGAATGGGCCACCGGCGCCGCGCGCACGGCGATCGACCAGGTGCAGGAGTCGGCGAGGTCCTGGGTGGGCCGGGTCACCGGGCTGTTGCCGACCTTGCCCTCGCTGCCGACGCTGGACGACTTGAAGCGGCTGATGCCGGGATCGGCGCCCGACCCGGCCCCGGAGGCAGGGCCACCGGACGCGCCGCGCAGGCGGGCGAAGCGAGCCGAAGTGCCGACCGCGCCCGGCAAGGCACCCGCGACGCGCAGGCGCATGGCCGCCAAGTCCAGGCCGGAACCGAAGCCGGCGCCGCGTACGCGCAGGACCGGTGTGACCGAAGGGAAGCCGCGGACACCGCGCAAGCGCGTCTGAAACCCGTCGCGTTCCTCGGTTTTTGCCGTTCAAGTCACCTGAACGGCCCTGAAGCGCGCTATCTTTCGGCATTCCTGTGGGCTGTCCGCGCGTTTTCCGGGGTCGATCACCATGTTGAAGTATCTTGTCGCCGCGCTCGCGGCCCGTTCCATTCCTCGTGCGCGCGCCCTGCCGTGGGCCTTCGCCGCGATGTCGATCACGCCTAGTCTGGCCTTGGCGGACAACGTGCCGCAGGCCCTGCCCTTCGCGCAGAACTGGACCAGCACCGGCCTGATCACCACCGACAACGTCTGGACCGGAGTGCCCGGCATCGAGGGCTTCCGCGGCGACAACATCACTCCCGGCACGGGCGCCAACCCGCAGACACTGCTTGCTTCAGACACCCCGGGCGTGATCAACGTCGAGGCCAACGAGACCAATCCCAACACCTTCACGACCGGCGGCGTGGCCGAGTTCGAGATCGCCAACCCGGCCGTCGCACTGAACGGCAGCGGCACCGCCGACGCGCCGTACATCAAGCTGTACCTCAACACGACCGGCTGCACCGGGATCAACGTCGCCTACAACGTGCGCGATCTGGACAGCTCCACGGACAACGCGGTGCAACCCGTGGCGCTGCACTTCCGGGTCGGCAATTCCGGCAATTTCACCGATGTTCCCGCAGCTTTCGTGGCCGACGGCACGACCGGACCCGGTCTCGCCACGCTCGTGACTCCGGTCAGCGCGACCCTGCCCCCGGCCGCCGACAACCAGGCCGAAGTGCAGGTGCGCGTGATGACCGCCAACGCCGTCGGCAACGACGAATGGGTCGGCATCGACGACATTTCCGTGACCGGCACCTGCGGCGGCGGCCCGATCCTGTCGATCGACGATGTCAGCGTCACCGAGGGCAATGCCGGCACCGTCAACGCCGTGTTCACGGTTTCGCTGTCCGCTCCGGCACCGGCCGGTGGCGTCGGCTTCGACATCGCCACGGCCGATAACAGCGCCACGGTCGCCAACAACGACTACGCGGGCAATGCGCTGGCTGGCCAGACCATCCCGATGGGCGCCACGACCTACGCGTTCACGGTGGCGGTCAACGGCGATACCACACCGGAACCCAACGAGACCTTCTTTGTCAACGTCAGCAACGTCTCCGCCAACGCCACCCTCGGCGACGGCCAGGGCGTCGGCACCATCGTCAACGACGACATCACCAACATCAACCTCATCCAGGGTCCGGGAACCGCCTCGCCGCTGGTCGGCGGCGTGGTGCTGACCCGCGGCGTCGTCTACGCGCGACGCAGCAACGGCTTCTTCATCCAGAACGCGCCCGCGGACGTGGATGCCAATCCGCTGAGTTCCGAGGGGCTGTTCGTGTTCACCGGCGCCGCGCCGCCCGCCGACGCCGCGGTCGGCAATCTCGTACGCGTATCCGGCACCGTGGTCGAGTTCGTTCCGGCCTCCGACCCGCAGCAGCCGCCGCTGACCGAACTCGGCGGTGCCATCGCCGTCACGCTGGAATCCGCCGGCAATCCCTTGCCGGTGCCGACCGTGCTGACCACGTCCCTGCCGAGCCCGGCCGGCGCCTTCGACCAGTTGGAGCGCCTCGAAGGCATGCGCGTGAATGTCCCGGCTTTCACCGTCAACAGCGGCAGCAACGGCAACGTCAACGAGCCGAACGCCACCGGCAGCAACAACGGCGTGTTCCATGGATTCGTCGCCGGTGCGGTGCCGCGTTCGCTGCGCGAGCCCGGCATCCAGCCGCCGGACGTGCCGCCGGCCGGCACGATTCCACCGATCCCGCGCTGGGACGGCAATCCGGAACTGATTCGGGTCGACAGCGACGCGCTGCCCGGCACCACCGCGCTGGTGGTCGGCTTCGGCCAGACCGTCAACAACCTCACCGGCCCGCTCGACTACGGCTTCCGCCGCTACACGATCTACCCGGAACCAGCGCCGACCGCGCCGCCAACCGTTTCCGGCAGCATCGTGTCCGGCGTCGTCACCGCGCCGACCGCGAGCGAAGTGACCATCGCCTCCTACAACCTGCAGCGCTTCTTCGACACCGTCAATGATCCCGGCATCTCCGAGCCGGTGCTGACCGCGACGGCCTTCGCCAACCGCCTGAACAAGGCCTCGCTCGGCATCCGCAACAGCCTGCGCACGCCAGACATCGTCGGTGTCGTCGAGGTCGAGAACCTGAGTACGCTGCAGGCACTGGCGAGCCGCATCAACACCGATGCGGTCGCCGCCGCGCAACCCGATCCGATGTACGTCGCCTACCTGGTCGAGGGCAATGACCCCGGCGGCATCGACGTCGGCTTCCTGGTCAAGACCGCACCGGCCTTCGGCGCGACCGCGCGCGTGACCGTGACCGAGGTCGTGCAGGAACTGGATGGCTCGCTGTTCACCAACCCGGACCTGAGCACGGCGACCTTGAACGACCGCCCGCCGCTGCGCCTCACCGGCGCCGTCACCCGCTCCACCGGCCAGACCTACCCGCTGACGGTGATCGTCAACCACCTGCGCTCCTTCAACGACGCCACCGACCCCACCCCCGGCAGCAACGGCTGGCCGACCGAGGGCCATCGCGTGCGCGCCAAACGCCAGGCGCAGGCGGTGGATCTGGCGAACTTCGTGCAGACGCGCCAGACCGGCAACCCGGCCGAGCAGATCGTGCTGGTCGGCGACTTCAACGCCTTCGAGTTCAACGACGGCCTCGGCGATTCGATGGGCACGATCGCCGGCACGCCCTCGCCGGACAACACCACCGCGGTGCCGGGCGACGGCATCGACCTCGTCAACCCGAACCTCGACAACCTCTTCGACTCAGTGGTCAATCCGGCCAGCCGCTACTCCTACAACTTCGACGGCGCCGCGCAGTCGCTCGACCACGCGCTGGTCAGCGCCTCGGTGCTGAGCGGCACGACCGCGCCGCGCATGGAGCACGCGCACATCAACGCGGACTTCCCGGAGATCGAGCGCAGCAACGCGGCTTCGCCGAATCGCCTGTCCGACCACGACCCGCTGCTGGTGTACCTCACGCCGAACGGCTTCGTGCCGATCGAGGTGTCGGTCGCCAAGACGGTGTCGAACCCGACGCCGGTCGCCGGTGGCGCGAACTTCAGCTACAGCGTGACCGTGACCAACGCCGGCCCACAACCGGCGGCCAACGTCGCCCTCAACGACGTGTTGCCGGCGGGCGTGGTGTTCCAGTCGCTGGCACCGATCGCCGGCTGGGGCTGCACGACCCCGGCGGCCGGCGCGAACGGCACCGTGAGTTGCAACACAGCGAGCATGCCGGTGGGTAGCGTGGTCTTCCAGATCGTGGTGTCGGTGCCGGCCAGCGTGCTGCCGGGTGCGATCAGCAACACCGCGACCGTCACCACCTCGTCGGTCGACATCAACCCAGCCAACAACTCCGCTTCGGTGGGCATCACGGTGCAGACCCAGGCGGACCTCGCGATGACCCTGACGGACAGCCCGGATCCGGTCACCGCAGGCCAGCAACTGAGCTACATCGCCACGCTCGGCAACGCCGGCCCCTCCGACGCCCAGGGCGCGACCATCACGCTGCCGCTACCGGCCGGCACCAGCTTCGTCTCGGCGACACCGAGCGCCGGCGGCTCCTGCAACGCAAGCAGCCCGGTGACCTGCACCTGGGCCGGTGCGACCGCACCCGGCGCTGCGCGCTCGGTCACGGTGGTCGCGCTGGTGGCGCCGGCCGTGCTCGAAGGCACGGTGCTGACGGCCACTGCGACCGCGAGTTCGACCACCACCGATCCGAACCCGGCGAACAACAGTGCGAGCACCACGACCACGGTGATCGCGCGCGCCGACCTGCAGATCGGGCTGGCTTCCTCGCACACCCAGGTGCTGATCAACGTGCCGGTGACCTTCACCGCGACCAGCCTCAACGCCGGTCCGTCGGATGCGCAGAACCTGTCGATCACGCTGACGCTGACGCCGGACTTCCGCTACAGCAGCCACGTCGCGACGGGCGCCACCTGCACCACCCCGCAGATCGGCAACACCGGTGCGATCGTCTGTACCTGGGCCGGCGCCACCGCGCCCGGCGTCACGCGCACGCTGACCGTGGTCGCCTTCAGCAACGTCGAGGGCAACACCGCGGTCAACGCCAGCACCACGTCGAGCACCATCGATCCGAATCCGGACAACAACGCGGCGGCGATCGCCGTGGTCGTCGGCTATCCGTTCAACGAAATCCCGACGCTGTCGCAGTGGGGCCTGCTGTTGCTCGGACTGTTGATGGCTGGCGTGGGCTTCGCAACGCTGCGCCGTCAGGACTGACGGCGCGCCGGTCTGGCGCGGAACCAGCATCCCGGTTCCGCGCCGCTGGTGATCGGCGCGCGATGAATGCGGACCAAACACAGACGACCGGTTCGCGGGCGCCGTACGCGGGCGATCGACTGGCGAACGCCCGCCCACGCGCACGACGAACTCGATTTGTCTGCCGGACGCGATCGCTTTCTTCCGGGCCGCGTGCAATTTTCCGGACTTCCGGGCTAGTCTGCCTGCGGCCTGCCCCGGATTCCGTCATGACCAAGTCCTGGATGTCCCTCGCCCTGCGCCAGCCACCCGCGCCTGCCACCGGCAAACTGCTGGCCGCGACCTGTCTGGTGCTGGTCGGTTTCGGCTGGTTCGCGCTGACGCTCGGACCTGCCGAGGAACGCTTCGTCTCGCCGGCGATCCTGCCGAGCCCGGCGGAGGTGTTCACGGCGATCCCGAACCTGCTGTTCGAGCGCGATCTCGGCAAGGGCATCGCCGCTTCGTTGGGGCGCGTGCTCGCGGGCTTCGCGCTGGCGCTCGCGGTCGGCGCGCCGCTCGGCGTGCTCGCCGCCTCCTGGCGCATGCTCGACGCCTTCCTCAAGCCGATCGTGATCCCGATGAGCAATGTGCCGGTGGCGGCGCTGATCCCGCTGACCATACTCTGGTTCGGCATCGGCGAATCGCAAAAGGTCATGTTCATCTTCGTCGCGGCCTTGCCCTTCGTGTTCTCGACCGCGGCCGCCTCGATCCTGGCGGTGCCCGACCGCTACGTCGACACCGCGCGCACGCTCGGCGCCAGCGATCGCCAGATCGTCCTGAAGGTGCTGGTGCCGACCGCGCTGCCGGAGATGTACCGTGGCCTGCGCGGCCTGTTCGGCCTGTGCTTCGGCTACATCATGCTGGCCGAACTGATCAACGCTCCGCATGGTCTCGGCGCGATGCTGAACATCAGTCAGCGCCGCGGCCTCACCGAACACATCTTCCTGATCCTGGCGATCATCGGCCTGATTGCCTGGGCCATCGACCATGGGCTCGCCCGGCTGGAACGCTGGTTGTTTCCGCATCAGGCGAAGTGACCGGGCGCGTTTCGCGAACACCGCTCCATCGTCCGCCGCTTGAGCCGGCCTCGGGCGGCGAGCCGGCTGTGGGCAGCGCTGCACGCCTCGCTCTCGATGGGAACGAGAACTGAGGTCCGGCGGGCTCAGTTCTCGCCCTGGATCTTGCCGCCCCCGACCCGCGCCATCGCATAGGCGTCCGCATAGGCGCCGTCGCGAAACGCGTAGGCGCGCATACGGCCTTCCTCGACGAAACCGTGTTTGCGGTAGAGGGCCAGCGCGGCGACGTTGTCGACGTAGACCTCCAACTCCAGCCTGGTCATCTGCATCCAGCATTCGGCGCGCACGATCAGCGCGCGCAGCAGGGCATCGCCGATCCCGCGACGCTGGTACGCAGGATCGACGGCGATGCCGATGGCGCCGACATGGCGGCGGCGCGCGTATGGCTGCGGCCGGCCGAGGTAGCCGTGGGCGACGATCCGCCCACCGATCTGCCCCAGCAGGTTCAGGGTGTCCGGGTCGCCCGCCGCCAGCCGCTCGCGCCAGTAGGACTCGCGCGGGAAAGGCAGTTGCAGCAGCGCACCGTAAATCTGCGGCGTCTCGTACAGGCGCGCCACCGCGAATGCGTCTTCGGGTTCGGCGGCGCGCAGGATCAGACGCGGTGGGCGAGGGCGGGGCATGCGACCCATTGTAGGTGCAGCGCGGACGATGCGGGAGCGCTGCGTGGTCCAGCGACCGGATGCGCGGCCGCTCACGTGATCTGGCGAATGCATTCCGCGGTGCGCGCGCCGGCGCGAGACGGCTGCTGCGCCTGGTCGGTGATCTGCTCGATCTGGGCCGGCTCGCTTGCGGGCGCCTGACACTGCGCGTGGGCGAGCACGACCTCGTCGCGCAGCTGCGGCAGGAACTGGAAGCGGCCTCGCAGCAGGCGCGCGTGCGCGAGATCGGACTGCACGCGAACCGCTGGCGCGGGCGGGGACAGCCGCTGCCGACCGTGGTGTCTGGGCACGATCAGGCATAACCTTCGGGTCAGCCCGGCGGGTTGCCGGGAAACCCGGGGGAGACCATGTCGCGTTCATCCATCGTCGGCGTCCTCGCGGCGCTGCTGTGTCTGGCCGGTACCGCCGCGCAGGCCGGCACGCTCAGCTTCAAGTTCCGCAGCAACCACGAATACTCGGTGGGCCTGGAGTTCACCTCGCAGGACCGCAACCACCAGTGGCCGGGCGACGGCAAGGCGTACAAGATCGCCGACTACGAAGTGCACAGCTACAAGTTGCAGTGTCAGACCGGCGAGACCATCTGCTATGGCGCCTGGCTGGAGGGCGACTCCACCCAGTACTGGGGCGTGGGCATGGACAACGAGAACCACTGCTCCGACTGCTGTTACGTATGCGACGGCTCGCAGGTGCAACTGATCAACCTCAACGAGTGAATCGCTCACCGCGGTTTCCGATCCGCACCGGATGAAACCTGGCCCTTCTGTCCGGGACACGAGTGGGCTGAACGTTGCCGGGCGGAGCGGGCTCTCGCGCCGCATGCGGTGCGCCGCCGGACGCCAGCGCGGGGATGCGCCGGCCGGAGGCGAGGAGCAGGAAGCGCAGCCGCATGAGCGAGAACATGGCGCCTGCGGTCCATCGGCGCGAAAGGTGAGCGGATTCCCGCGTTGCAACAACGAAGCCGGATCATTTCCTTGCGACTTCATGAAACATCCGGGCTAGCCTTCCCGCATCACCATGCAGGAGAACACGCACCATGCTCAAGGTTGGCGACCACGCCCCCGACTTCGCGCTCGAATCCGACAACGCCGGCACGATCAGCTCGAAACAACTGGTCGGCCAGCGCTATGTCCTCTACTTCTACCCGAAGGACGACACCAGCGGCTGCACCCGGGAAGCCTGTTCCTTCCGCGACCGTTTGCCGGACTTCGAACGACTCGGTGTGCCGGTCTTCGGGGTGAGCCCGGACAGCGCGCAGGCGCATGCGAAGTTCCGGACGAAGTACCAACTGAACTTCCCGCTGCTGGTGGACCCGGACAAGGCGCTGATGCAGGCCTACGGCGTGTGGGCCGAAAAGAGCATGTACGGGCGCAAGTACATGGGCGTGCTGCGCGCGACCTTCGTGGTCGGGGCGGACGGCCGCATCGAGCACGCCTGGCCGAAGGTGAAAACCGAAGGCCACGGCGAGGAAGTGCTGAAGGCGCTGGAATCCGGTTAGCGGCGACGCTCTGGCGGACGGTTATCCTGCCCGTCCCGTTCCCCGCGCCGGCTGCATGCCTTTCGTCCCGCCTTCCTCGCCCTGGCAGCGTCTGCGCGCGCTGCCGCCGCCCGAGCGTGCGCTGGCTTGGCGGCTGGCACTGGCACTGCCGCTGATCGACCTCTCGCTGCGCCTGTTCGGCTTCCAGCGGACCTGGCGCTGGTTGGCGCGCTGCCTGCCGCGGGCCTCGCGACCGGGCTCGGCGAACGCACCGAGCGCGTTGCGGACCGCGGCGCTTGCGCGCGCGGTCGGTGCGCGCAGCCCCTGGCGCACCACCTGCCTGCGACAGTCCTTGGCGGTCTGGTGGCTGCTGCGCGAACGCGGTCAGCGCGCGATCCTCAAGATCGGGGTGGTTCGCCGCGAGCAGCCGCTGCAGGCGCACGCCTGGGTGGAGCTCGATGGCGTGGCGCTCGATCCGGAAGTGCCGCCGGATGCGGTGTTCCCGCCGCTGCCGGAACCCTGAGCGCATGTCTTGACCCAGGTCGCGACGCTCACCGACGCCGGGTCTATCATCGGCCGCCTTTTCGAGGAGGAGTCCCCATGAGCACCGGAGCGCCCGTAGTTCCCGCCGAAGGCCAGAAGATCACGATCGACGACGCCGGCCGCCTGAACGTGCCGGACCAGCCGATCATTCCCTTCATCGAGGGCGACGGCACCGGTCCGGATATCTGGCGCGCCAGCGTGCGCGTGTTCGACGCGGCGGTCGCGAAGTGCTACGGCGGCAAGCGCAGAATCCACTGGATGGAGGTCTACGCCGGCCAGAAGTCGAACGACGAGTTCGGCACCTGGTTGCCCGAAGCCACCGTGCAGGCCTGTCGCGACTACCTGGTGTCGATCAAGGGCCCGCTGACCACGCCGATCGGCGGCGGCATCCGCTCGCTGAACGTCGCGCTGCGGCAGATGCTCGACCTCTACGTCTGCCTGCGTCCGGTGCGCTGGTTCAAGGGCGTGCCGAGCCCGGTCAAGAGCCCGGACAAGGTCGACATGGTGATCTTCCGCGAGAACTGCGAGGACATCTACGCCGGCATCGAGTTCGAAAGCGGCACCGAGGCGAACCGCAAGTTCCTCGCGTTGCTGAAGGAGCACTTCCCGAAGGAGTACGGCAAGATCCGTTTCCCGGACAGCTCCGGCATCGGCATCAAGCCGGTCTCGAAGGATGGTTCGGAACGGCTGATCCGCAGCGCGCTCGAGTACTGCGTCGCCAACCGGCGCAAGTCGCTGACGCTGGTGCACAAGGGCAACATCATGAAGTTCACCGAGGGCGCCTTCCGCAACTGGGGCTACGCGCTGGCCGAGCGCGAGTTCGCCGACAAGGTCTACACCTGGGACCAGTGGGAGCGCACCAAGGCCCGACAGGGCGAGGCGGCAGCGAATGCCGAGCAGAAGGCGGCGATCGCCGCCGGCCGCATCCTCGTCAAGGACGCGATCGCCGACATCACGCTGCAACAGGTATTGACGCGTCCGGACGAGTTCGACGTGATCGCGACGCTGAATCTCAACGGCGACTACCTCTCCGACGCGCTCGCCGCCCAGGTCGGCGGCATCGGCATCGCCCCCGGCGGCAACATCAACTATGTCACCGGCCACGCGGTCTTCGAGGCCACCCACGGCACCGCGCCGAAGTACGCCAACCTCGACAAGGTCAACCCCGGATCGGTGGTTCTGTCCGGAGAGATGATGCTGCGCTACATGGGCTGGACCGAGGCGGCCGACGCGATCATCCACGCGATGGATGTGGCGATCGGCAACAAGCAAGTCACCTACGACTTCGCGCGTCTGATGGAAGGCGCCACCGAGGTCAAGTGCTCGGAGTTCGCGGACCGGCTGATCGCGGCGCTGTGAGGACGCGGGTTGTCGGGCGACGGCGTGGAGTGTCGCCCTCCGGGGTCCGCAACCACCGGCTGCTGGAAGGCCGCTCCCCCGGCGGCCGCTGTTGCTATTGACGACCGACAACCAGGCCCTTCCCTCATGAAGTCCCTCAAGATCATCGTCCTCGGCGGCACCGGCTTCGTCGGCCGCGCGCTCGTGCACGCCCTGCACGCGGCCGGGCATGCGGTCGACGTGCTCTCGCGCAACCGCGAGATCCAGCGCGAGCTGGGCGTGTATCCGCGCGTGCGCACACTGTCGGCCGAGGTCTACTCGGTGGATGCCCTGGCGCGTCTTTTCGACGGCGCCGACGTCGTCGTCAACCTCGTCGGCGTGCTCCAGAACAACGGTTTGGGCGGTGGCGACTTCCAGCGCGCGCACGTGGACCTGACCGAGGCCGTGATCGTGGCCATGAAGAAGGCCGGCCTGCGGCGGCTGCTGCAGATGTCTGCACTGCGCGCCGGCGAGGGCCACAGCCACTACCTGCGTTCGCGCGGCGAGGCCGAGGCGAAGATCAAGGCCTCCGGCCTCGCGTGGACGATCTTCCAGCCGTCGGTCATCTTCGGGCCGGGCGACGGTCTGTTCTGCCGCTTCGCGCCGCTGCTGAAGATCGCGCCGCTACTGCCGCTGGCGCGAGCCCATGCGAAGTTCCAGCCGGTCTACGTGCGCGACGTCGCTGCCGCCTTCCTGCGCGCGCTGGCGCGGCCGGACAGCGTCGGACAGGTCTACCCGCTGGTCGGCGAGAAGACCATGACGCTCGCAGAGCTGGTGCGCTACACCGCGCAGTGTCTGGGCATCCGTCGCCTGGTGCTGCCGGTGCCGGCATTCGTCGGCGCGCTGCAGGGCTTGCTGTTCGATCCTTTGCCGGCCGGGCTGAAGCTCTATTCCAGTGACAACCACCGCTCGCTGGCGCTCGACAGCACCTCCACCCGCAGTGGCCTTGCCGAACTCGGCATCCGGCCAACGCCACTGGATCTGGTGGTGCCTGAGTATCTGGGACGCAGCGAGCACCAGCGGGATCTGGACCGGTACCGGTATCGCGCCAGGCGCTGAGGCCCTTGCGCCTCGCGCGAAGGCCGCCGCACCCAAACCCGCGACGGAACGGCCGATGGGTCGGCGTTACGTCTTCAGCGACGCGCGCGCGTGAGCCAGCCGGCGAACACGCGCTGCTCGACTCCATCCAGCAGGTGCGCCGCCAGGCGCGGCGCGGCGCGGCCGTCTTCCGGCAGCGGGCGCGCGTCGAGGGTGTGGTCGAGGCCGTGGTGCACGGCGTCGGCCAGTTGTGGCAGCGCGCTGGCGACGCAGCCGCGCGGGGCCGGATCGGCGCCGATCCAGAACACCGGGCGCGCGAGCCAGCGCGCTTCCAGCGCCAGCAACGCATCGTCGGTCACCAGCACGCGCGCGCGCCGCAACAGCGCCAATGTGCGCCAGTGCGGCAGCGTGCCGAGACGGCGCACGCGCGCCGGCGCCTCGCGTTCGCTCAGCGGCGGCGCCGCCACCCAGTCGATGCGCAGCCCGCCGCGCTCGCGCGCGAGCAGGCTGTCGATCAGGCGCTCACCGTCCGCGTCGGTCAGGCTGGAGGCCAGCACCAGGCGCGCGGCGCCTGGCTCGGCGGCCGCGCCGAGCGCCTCGCCCTGCTCGCGGCAGAGGTCGAAGAGCGGATCCCCGGTGACCAGCGCACGCCCACGCGGCAGGTCCAGCGCCGGCGCCTCGTGACCCAGGTAGAACCAGGTGCACAGGCCGGACAGCAGGCGCCAGCGCAGGCGCGGCGCACTGTCGGCGCTGGAGGCGATCAAGGCGCTGCCGATGCCGGCGCCGCGTGCGCCGAGCGCCGCCGCGAGACCGCTGCGCGAGGCGCCGCCGGCGACCACCAGGGCCGGGTTCAGGCGCAGCGCGAGGCGCAGCAAGGCCAATGCCGCAGCGCCGGTGCCGCGCGCGCCGGGCAAGCGCAGATCCGGGGCGAGGCCGTGCTCGCGCAGCGCCTCACGCACCGCCGGACCGGATTCGCCGGTGTCGACCAGCAGCGCACCCTCGCCACGCCCGGGCGCACGCAAGGCGCGCAGCAGCGGCAGCAGGCGCAGGGCTTCCAGGCGGGTGCCGGCCACCAGCAGCACCGGAGCGGGCCGTTCGGCGGCGAGGGCGCGGGGGAGGCGGAAGGTGCGCATCGGCAACTCGGGGCTGGACGGCGGGTTCGACCGCGCAGTCGGGCGCGAGTTCCGGCCGCGGTGGGGGTAGCGCTCCGCACCGGCGTACTGTGCTCCGAGGATGCTCGGGAGGACCCGGCTGCGGACGACACGGGCGCGACGCTGCTTCACCGTTTCGCCTTCATCGCCTCGCTGAGCAGGGAGCCGAGTGTACCCATCGGCGCTGGCTTCGGGGGCTCCCGCGTCGAGCTTTTCGGCGATGGCCGCTGCGGCGCGGGACCGCCGGGCGCGGACGCGCGCCGCTCGCCCGCGGCGGCCTTGCTCTCGCTGAGCTTGAGGCTGAGCCCGATGCGCCTGCGCGGCGCGTCGACCTCGAGCACGCGCACCTGGACGATCTGGCCGGCCTTGACCACTTCGCGCGGATCCTTGATGTACTTCTCCGACAGCTCGCTAACGTGCGCAAGGCCGTCCTGGTGCACACCGATGTCGATGAAGGCGCCGAAAGCCGCGACATTGGTGACCACGCCCTCCAGCACCATGCCGGGTTTCAAGTCGGCGAGCGTGTGCACGCCCTCGGCGAACTGCGCGGTGCGGAACTCCGGGCGCGGGTCGCGGCCGGGCTTGTGCAGCTCGTGCAGGATGTCCTGCACGGTCGGCAGGCCGAAGCGCGCATCGACGAAAGACGCCGGATCGAGTCCACCCAGCAACGCGCCGTTGCCGATCAGACGGCCCACCGGCAGGCCGGTGTGCGCGGCGATGCGATCGACCACCGGATAGGCCTCCGGATGCACCGCCGAGGCATCCAGCGGCTGCTCGCCACCCTGGATGCGCAGGAAGCCGGCCGCCTGCTCGAAGGTCTTGGGCCCCAGCCGCGGCACCTCCAGCAGGCGCCGGCGCGAGGCGAAGGCGCCGTGCTCGTTGCGGTGGCGCACGATCGCCTCGGCGGTGCCGGTGCCGAGGCCGGAGACGCGTGCCAGCAGCGCGGCCGAGGCGGTGTTGAGATCGACCCCGACCGCGTTGACGCAGTCCTCGACGACGTGGTCGAGGCGATCGCCGAGCTTCACCTGGTTGACGTCGTGCTGGTACTGGCCGACCCCGATCGCCTTCGGCTCGATCTTGACCAGCTCCGCCAGCGGATCCTGCAGCCGACGCGCGATCGACACCGCGCCGCGCAGCGAGACGTCGAGCCCGGGAAACTCCTTCGCCGCCAATTCCGAGGCCGAATAGACCGAGGCGCCGGCCTCGCTGACGACGATCCGCATCAGTTTCAGCTCCGGATGCCGCTGCGCCACCTCGGCGACGAAGGCCTCGGTCTCGCGCGAACCGGTACCGTTGCCGATCGCGACCAGCCGCGCCTGGTGCTGGCCGGCAAGCCGCGCGAGCGTCGCCGCAGCGGCGTCGACCGCGTTCTTCGGCGGCAGCGGATAGATCGTGTCGGTGGCGAGCAGCTTGCCGGTGGCGTCGACCACCGCCAGCTTGACCCCGGTGCGCAGGCCGGGATCGAGGCCGATCACCGCCTTCGGTCCGGCCGGCGGCGCCAGCAGCAGGTCCTTGAGGTTGTCGCCGAAGATGCGGATCGCCTCTTCCTCGGCGCGCTCGCGAATGCGTCCGTAGAGGTCCAGCGTCAGCCGCACCTGCAGCTTGTGACGCCAGGCCTGGCGGCAGCACTCGAGCAGCCAGGCGTCGGCGGCGCGGTCCTGCGCGGCGATGCCGAAGCGCCGGGCGATGCGCCCCTCGGCATGGCGATGGCCCTGTTCGATCGCCGCGGCCTCGTCGGCGCCGCCGCGCGCGTCATGGCGACGCACCGGGACTGGCTCCAGGTCGAGGTCGAGGACGCCTTCGGCACGCGCCCGGAACAGCGCCAGCGTGCGGTGCGAGGGAATCGTCGTGAGACCGTCGACGAAGTCGAAGTAGTCGCGGAACTTCTCGCCCTCGCGTTCCTTGCCGGGCACCACGCGGGCGTGGATGCGGCCCTGTTCGTACAGCCACTCGCGCAGCTCGCCGACCAGCGCCGGATCCTCCGAGAAGCGCTCGGCGAGGATCGCGCGCGCACCCTCGAGCGCCGCAGCGGCATCGGCAACGCCGCGTGCGGCGTCGACGAAGGCCAGCGCCACGATCTCCGGGACTTTTGCCGGATCCGCGAGCAGGCCGTCGGCGAGCGGCTCCAGGCCGGCTTCGCGCGCGATCTGGGCCTTGGTGCGCCGGCGCGGCTTGTACGGCAGGTAGAGGTCCTCCAGGCGGGCCTTGGTCTGCGCCTGCTCGATCTCCGCGCGCAACTCCGGATCCAGCTTGCCCTGCTCCTCGATGCTGGCGAGCACCGTCGCGCGGCGCTCTTCCAGCTCGCGCAGGTAGTGCAGGCGCTCGGCCAGCGTGCGCAACTGGGTGTCGTCCAGGCCGCCGGTGACTTCCTTGCGGTAGCGCGCGATGAAGGGCACCGTCGCCCCCTCGTCCAGCAGTTGCACCGCCGCCGCCACCTGCGCGGGACGGGCGGAGATCTCGAGGGCGATGCGGGCTTCGATCGGGGGGAGCGCCATGGCGTGCAGCGGAGTTCTGCTTGCGGGGCGGCCGAGCATAGCCGCGGCACGCCCGCGGGTGGCAGGCGCGGCCGCGAATCCCGAGTTCGCCGCCCGTTCCAGCCGATCAACTCGACGGTTTCAGCGTGTGCCGGGGGAGCGATTCCTCACAAGTTCGACAGTTCGCAGCGTAACGAGTTGATTTTGCTACCTCTCGGTAGCCATTTTTGACACAACAAGGGCTCAGGCCGGTTGCTCGATGCGCAGTTGTTCGAAGAGCTCGTGTTGCTCGGGGCCGCGGCGCGAAGCGCCGTCCGCTGCATGCTGTTGTCAGGGTTCATCGTGCGGACCCAAGAATCGAGCCCCGTTGAAGTGGATGAGATGCGAGGGGGAATCAGCCACCCACACTTCCGTTTCCCAGGCGATTTCGCCCAGGTAGCGGCCCATGACGGCCCGGTTCGGGAAGGCGGTCACATAGACCAGTCCGGCGGTCGATCCGGCGAACAGCTTCGCCAGCTCGGCGTGACGCTTGCCATCGACCGGGCCGTGACTGGTGACGGACTCGACCAGCAGCAGCCAGTTTCTCGCGGTGAAGTGCAACACCACGTCGGGCATCTTGCCGTGTGTATCCACATCGACGCCCAGGCCGGCCAGCAAGGGCGTATCGAAGTAGCCCCACTTGTCGCCCGTGTCGCCGGCATAGACCAGCACGCTACCCGGCGCGAAGCGCGGGGCGAAGTCCTCGATGATGGCCCGGATCAGATCGCTATGTTCGCCGGGGCTCAGAGTGATTTCCCTGCCCGGCGCAATCTCGACTGGGATACGGTTGTGCTCGCGCTCCTTGGCGTAGCGTGCAACCAGCGTTTCCCGCTCGGCCAGATAGGCGGTCAGGCTGTCATGCCATACCGGTGTGCCGAAAGTGCGCAGTAGGGCCAGCGCGGCCGGCTCGATCTGATAGACGGCCTGCGGGCTGTTCACTGGCCGGTCGGGCTTGTCCGGGTTGTAAAGGGCGATGCCGGCGTCGCAGAACTGGTGCATGGTCTGCCGGCGAAATGTCTCGCGGGTGTTCGGTGCGTACTCCTTGCCGTAGTGCTCGCGCGCCCAGTCCATGATGGGCGTGATGCCCACAAGCTGGCATTCCGCGTCAGCCCATGCCTTGCCCGGCGTGAGGTTCAGCAGGGCCAACAGCGAGAGCGCAGAACGCTCGTTTTGCTGTGCCCTCGGCAGCCCAAGCGAAACGAGAATCTGAATCGCAGCCTTGATGTGTCGGTTCTTCTTGCTGGTTCTCATGTCGCAACTACCCGGAACTCATCGTCAATCATGCGCTGCGTCAGCTTCCCTTGCTGCATGGCCCACTCCCCAAGCTCGATCAGGGTTTCACGGCTCGGGTACTTCATCGCCTTGAGGTCGGTCGCATTGACTTGGGTATGGCCGTTGAAGCGCCTGAAGATCTCATCAGCCACGGTCGTGTTCAGGAACACGGCCAACCCATAGGCCAGTGCCTCGGGCAATCCGTGCTTGTTCTCGTGGAACAGGTTCAAGTGGTTCTCAAAGCCCAATACGGGCACGTCGCCGAAGGCGCTCGGCTCGACCACGCTCGCCACGATTCGGCGCTTTTCTTCCTTGGACGAGAAGCGCCGAACTACGCAGTAGAAGCCACTCGGGTACAGCCACTTTTCGGTGTCGGCATTACGCTCGATAGCGTTGGGCTTCTTCCTGCCCTCGATGGGCCATGTAGTGCCGGTACTGCTGAGGTGACCGGGATACAGCAAGGGAACGGTGCCCTCCCCTGGCATGTCGCGCAGGTGCTCTTTCAGGCGGAAATCAACCACTGGTCCGGTGGATACATTGATGCCCAGGTCGGTCAGCGTGGCGTGGAGCGCCTCCACAAGCTCAATGGTGTTTTTCTCCGGGGTCGTGGGAACATGAATAAATTGCTCCGGGTCATCGGGGGACACGATGCGGTCGAACGGGTATTCATGGGTCTCAAGGTCGACGAAGGTGTTATCGGTAGAGGTTGAAACCGTCACCGGCCCCTGCTGGCCACCCCGCTCCAAGCGGATGATGATGTTCTCTTGGAGAACCTCGTCGTCCTTGAATGCCGTGCTGCGCGACTCGAACAGGTGCATGTGGTGGACAGCCGCGCGCTCAAGGATGAAGTCGCGGAACGGTCGGTAATACGGCCCATTGCAGAAGCTGCGCGGGATGATGGCCACGATCTGCCCGCCCGGCGCGGCCTGGGCGACGGCCAGCGCAACGAAGGCGCTATACAGGTTCACCGTCTCTATACCGACACGACGCAAGGTCAGCCGATGCGCGGAGTTGCTGTTGATCTTCTTGTAGGGCGGGTTGAGGATGGCGTGGGTGAATCTTGGAAGTGACTTCGCGAACAGACCACCGCAAACTGCATCTGTGGCTGCGTGAATGAAATCGTCGCCATGAACCGCGACAGAGAGCCTAGAACTCGCGTACTTGCACAGCGTCCTCGTCAACTGGCTGTGCAGAGAACCATCGATCTCAAAAGCATCGACTTCCACGCGCTGGAAGCCAAAGCCACCGGAAGACCATCGCTCCAAGAAAGCTGCGGCAAGAGATCCAATACCGGCACCCGCATCAAGAAGGCGACATGTGCCATCGGCGGCTGGGAATAGCCCGGCCATGAAGGCCGCAGTTCCGCCAGGCGTCAAGAACTGGCCATACTGCGACTTCTTTTTCGCGTCCGTGTTCTTGGATAGACGCAACCGGGCTTGTTCAACTTCTGACAGCAAGCAATCGTCTCCTGTTCTACAACCTGATTCCGTGAGCAATCTGCCGCAAGATGCTTTATCGTGTTGATTGTATTGGATAATCCTCGCCGTCTCCACTTCACCCACCAGGTGCTTTCTGGATCGGCTTCGGATTGTCCCACTACGCTCGTCCTTGACCGCTCGCGGCGGTCTGGTTGCCGTCGGCAAGTTGCTGCGCCAGCACGCTCAACTGCCTCAGGTGCTCGACCCGCTGTTCCCGGCCAAGACCGGATTGGCCGACGGCAATATCGCCATCACCTATTGTGCGCTCCTGAGTCAGGGCGTTACCGAGTTCGATGCGACCGAGAACATGCGCCGCGATGCGACCTTTGCGCGCGCCTTGGGCTTGCCCGCGCTGCCATCGTCCCCGACGGTGCGCCAGCGCATCGAGTCTCGCGGACAGGCCTGGCTGGAGCCGCTGTTCGAGGCCAATGCGCGCCTGCTGACGCGCGCCAAGGTTGAGCCGACCGCCTTGGCCACCGGCCACGTGCCGGTCGATCTCGATGTGTTCGTGATGGACAACAGTGATTCGCGGAAGGAAGGCATCGGCACACCTACGCCGGGGTGGTCGGGTACGCGCCGATCGCTGCCTACATCGGCTGCGAGGGGTACTTGCTGGATCTGTCGCTGCGCGCAGGCACCCAGCACTCGGCCAGCGAGACCGAGTACTTGCTGGAACGCGTGCTGCCGCTGGCGCGCCGTCTGACGTCGGCGCCGCTGCTTGCACGCCTGGATTGCGGATTCGACAGCGCCAGGCTGTATGCCGACGCAGCCGACACCCAGCCAGAAACCCACGAGGACGCCCGCTCCCTCGCAACTTGCCGTGGCGCGGACACCGCCCGGACACCCGGAACGACGTAGAACCTTCCCCCGTCCGCCCTGGAAACCGTCCCGGCGACTGCCCAGCTGCGCGTAGGCAGGCACAAGTCGCACTGGCGGCGAGCGCAAACCGTCCATCGGCGAGAGCGCGCGCGGGGCAAAGTGGCGCCACGGATTCAGGTGTAAATGAAAATGATCGGGCTCTGATCTCCCGGTCGGCTCAGCGCGTCAGCACCTTGCCCGGGTCGAGGGTGCCGTGCGGGTCGAACTGGGCCTCGATGGCGCGCATCAGGGCGAGGGTGGCGGGCGGGACGGCGGCCTTCCAGGAACACCCGATCACCGCGTCGTTCGCGAACCCGCCGCATCGACTGGAAATTCGCCGCTGGAGGGCGGCGCTCCCGCGCCGCCGCTTTGACTGCGGATCGCATGTTCCCTCAGCGCCGCAGGCGTGCCAGTTCCGTCGCGTCCAGCCGCAGCACCGGATCGCGCATGTACGCCGTATCGAAGTACGGCGAACGCTCGTAGAAGTAGCGCAGGCGCGCGGTCGGGTCGGCGGCGAAGGCGGCGTCGCTGGCCAGGCGCGCCTCGAACTCGCGTTTCAGCGCTGTGTCCGCGGCCAGCATCTCGCGCGCGATGCGTTCGAGCACGCGCGCCTCGGCGTATTCCTTTTCCTCGAAGATGGTGTCGAAAAAGCCCCAGCGAATCAGGCTGTCGCCGCTGGCGGGTTCCAGCAACAGCGCTGCGAGGCGCGCGCGCGGCTGGTCCATGTCGATCAGCCAACTGCCGGCGGGAACTTCGATTGCGACCGGCTCCAGGGTCGACTCCAGCGTGGCGACGAGATGGTGCCCTTCGAAGGGTCGCGGCGTCCACTCGACCTTGGTGTAGCGGTGGCGCTGCGCCTGCACCTGTGCCGCCTGCGGCAACCGTTGCAGGCGCAGCCCGTGCAGTTGCAGACGTTCGATCACATCGAACCACTGCGGCGGGATCAGGTAGGCGGCCGGTGCCGCGGCGCTGGCGCTGATGGTGACCTGGCGCTGCACCGGCAATGTGAAAGTCTGCGGGCGATCCTGGTGGTACTGCACCCAGGTACCCCCGGAGATTTCACTTGGTACCCGGGATTCCGCGTAGCCGAGGAAGTCGATGGTCTCAGTCTGCTCCGCCAGCGCGAAGGCCAGCGGTACCGGCCGTGCCGCATCGAAGCGCTCGGCGTCGGCCGCCGCGGTGGCGGCCTTGAGCGCTGCCGGCTCGCGCCCGATCGCGCGCAGCAGCTCGCGCAGCGTCGCCAACGTCGCCAGCACACGGGTTTTGTGGTCCTTGACCATGTGCGCCTCGAGCAGCAGGCCCGCGCGGCCGGCGGCAGCGGCGTAGCCGGTCGAGAAGCGCGGTGCGGCCGCGCCGCCGACCAGACCGGCGTGCAGATCGTCCCAGTTCTTCATGTTGACGTAGAAGCTGAGCGGCCATCCGGCTTTTTCCAGCGCCGGCAGGACCACGCCGTCGAAGGTGCGGCGCTGCCAGTCGGCCAGCGCCGGCGCGATGCTCGGGCCGGTTTCGTAGGCCCAGGTCATCGGGTACTGGTAGTCGGCGCCGTCGGTGTTGTGCAGGTCGACCAGCAGGTCCGGCTGCCAGTCCTGCCACAGCCGCAGCCAGGCCTGCATCTCCGGTGCATCGGCCTTCATGTAGTCGCGATTCAAGTTCAGGTTCTGCGCGGTGGCGCGCCAGCCCATCTGCTCCGGGCCGTTCTGGTTGATGCGGTTGTGCGGACCGAAGCGCTCGTGGCCATCGACGTTGAAGATCGGGATCAGCAACAACACCACCGGTTCCAGCAACGCGCGGTCGGCGCCGAACAGCAGCTCGCGCGAGAGTGCCATCAGCGCGTCCTTGCCCTCGATCTCGCCGGCGTGGATGCCGGCCTGCAACAGGATCACCGGCTTGCCGGAGGCGCGCGCCGCCTGCGGGTTGTCGATGCCGTCGCTGGACAGCACCAGGGCATTCAGCGCGCGACCCTGCGGACTGCGACCGAAGGCGAACAAGCTCGCCGCAGGGCTGGCCTCGTCCAGGCGCTCGAACCAGGCCATGGTCTGCGCGTAACGCGGGGTGCGCGCATAGTCGCTGGCCTGCGCGGGTGTGGTCCAATCGGTGGCGGTGGCGGTGGCGGTGGCGGTGGCGGTGGCGGTGGCGGTCGGCGCGAGCGCAGCGGCGAGCAGCAGGGGCAGGATGCAGGCGGACATGGGGCCTCGGTTTCGACGGCGGAAATGCGAGGATGCCGCAAGCGCCGCGCGCAGGCATCCAGAGCGGTGTCGCAATCGAAGCGCGTACGGCGTCGCAGGACCGCACCAAGCGCGAGAACTCCTGGCGGGGCGTCGGCTGGTCCCGGGTGTAGCGCCTATACTCCGCGCGCCCTTTCGACTACCCCGAGGACCCCATGGACATTTCCGATCTCGCCGACATCGCCCGTCAGATGGTCGCGCCCGGCAAGGGCATCATCGCCATCGACGAATCGAGCAAGACCATCAAGAAGCGTTTCGACGGGGTCGGCATCGAGTGCACAGAGGAGACCCGGCGTGCCTACCGCGAAATGCTGCTGACCACGCCTGGCCTCGGCGAGCACCTGTCGGGCGCGATCCTCTACGACGAGACGCTGCGGCAGTCCACCCGCGACGGCCGCCGCTTCGTGGACGTCATGCGCGCCGCGGGCGTGTTGCCCGGCATCAAGGTGGACACCGGCACGGTCGGCCTTGCCGGATTTCCGGGCGAATCGATCACCGAAGGTCTGGACGGCCTGCGCGAGCGCCTCAAGGAGTACGTCACCCTGGGTGCCAGGTTCGCGAAGTGGCGCGCGGTGATCGCGATCGCCGAGGACAAGCCTTCGACGGCCTGCATCGAGGCCAACTGCCACGCGCTCGCGCGCTACGCGGCGCTGTGCCAGGAAGCGGGCCTGGTGCCGATGGTCGAGCCCGAGGTGCTGATGGACGGCGAGCACGACATCGAGACCTGTCACGACGTCACCGAGGCCACCCTGCGCGCGCTCTACAATGCCCTCTACGAGCACAACGTGCTGCTCGAAGGCACGATCCTGAAGGCGAGCATGGTGCTCGCCGGCAAGGATTGCGAGGAACAGGCCGACACCGAGGAAGTGGCCGAGGCCACCCTGGTGTGCCTGCGCGCCGCAGTGCCGGCGGCGGTGCCGGGCATCGTGTTCCTGTCCGGTGGCCAGAGCGACGAGGCCGCCACCGCGCACCTGAACGCGATGAACCAGATGGGCCCGCACCCCTGGCCGCTGAGCTTCTCCTACGGCCGCGCGATGCAGACCGCCGCACTCAAGCTGTGGGCGAAGGACATCGGCGCGAACGTCGCCGCGGCGCAGAAGATCGTTGCCGCCCGCGCCCGCGAGAACGGCCTCGCCGCGCTCGGCAAGTGGAGCGCCGACGCGGCGGCCTGAGATCGCGGGGCGGTCGCTCGCTGCCGCCAATCTCGCTGGGGAGCCTCTGAACAACTCAGAGCTTCCGTGCGCCATGGATGGCACGCTCGCGGATCGAGCGCGTAAGTGCTTGACCCAAACCTTCCCTAGTCCGGATGCGCCGCCGGTGCGCGCGGCGCCTTCGCCAGCCAGGCATCGAGGGCATTGGCGAAGGCTTGGCGGTCGCGTGCGTGCAAGGGCGCGGGTCCGCCGGTCTGCACGCCGGCGCCGCGCAGCTGGTCCATGAAATTGCGCAGCGAGAGTCGCTGGGCGATGGTTTCGCGCGTGTACATCTCGCCGCGCGGATGCAGCGCCAGCGCGCCCTTGTCGATCGCCAGCGCGGCGAGCGGGATGTCCTGCGTCACCACCAGATCGCCGGACTCGACGCGGCGGGCGATCTCCGAATCGGCCACATCCAGCCCCTGCGGCACCTGGATCGCACGAATGTGCGTCGCAGCCGGGGTGCGGATCCACTGGTTGGCAACGAAGGTCAGCGGCAGGCGCGTGCGCAAGGCGGCGCGGATCAGGATCTCGCGGATCGAAAGCGGACAGGCATCGGCGTCGACGTAGATCCGGCTCAACGCCCGCGCTCGCGCAGCGAGGCGAGGAACCAGCGCCACAACAGGATCGCGCAGCCGACCACGCCGAGCGCGCCGACCACCGTCAGCGGCAGCGCCAGGTCGGCCGCCGCGACCGCCGCGAAGGGCGCCACTTCCGGCAGCAGCAGCGCGCCGAGGCCGAGTGCGAGCATGCCGGCGGCGAGGGCATCGGCGAGCACCAGCGGCACGATCAGATGGCGGTTCATAGTCGGCGATTATGGACGCGATCACCGGCTTGCTGGCGGCCAGCGCGCGAACGCAAGGACGCCACCGCTCGCTGCACGGCGCTCCGGCCTGCGCTGGACCAGCTATCCAGCGCAGTCGCACTGGTGCAGTCTTCGCCTCTGCGAGCGAGCGGCCCCGGGAGGCGACGATGGCGGTCTACAACAACGTGCTGGAACTGATCGGCAACACCCCGATCGTGCGCTGCCAACGCATGGACACCGGTCCCTGCGAACTGTATTTCAAGATGGAATCGACCAATCCCGGCGGCTCGATCAAGGATCGCATCGGTCTGGTCATGATCGAGGACGCCGAGCGCCGCGGCCAGCTCAAGCCGGGCGCCACCATCGTCGAGGGCACCGCCGGCAACACCGGGCTCGCGCTCGCGCTGGTCGCCCAGCAGAAGGGCTACCGGCTGGTGCTGGTGGTGCCGGACAAGATGAGCCGCGAGAAGATCTTCAACCTGAAGGCGATGGGCGCCGAGGTGGTGCTGACGCGTTCGGACGTGACCAAGGGCCATCCCGAGTACTACCAGGACATGGCGCGTCGGATCGCCGAGGAAACCCCGGGCGCGGTCTACATCAACCAGTTCGGCAACCCCTCCAATCCGATCGCGCACGAATTCGGTACCGGCCCCGAGATCTGGCAGCAGATGGGCCACGAGATGGATGCGATGGTGTTCGGCGTCGGCTCCGGCGGCACCCTCACCGGCCTGTCGAACTTCTTCACCCGCGCCGCACCGCATGTGGAGCTGATCCTCGCTGACCCAGTCGGTTCGGTGCTGACCCGATACGTCAACGAGCAGGTGCTCGACACCACCGGCGGCAGTTGGACGGTCGAGGGCATCGGTGGCGACTACCTGACCGCGATCAGCGATTTCCGGCATGTGAGGAAGGCCTACGCGATCAGCGATCGCGAGAGTTTCGAGGTCGCGCGCGAGCTGCTGAAGTCCGAGGGCATCCTTGGCGGCAGCAGCACCGGCACCGTGATCGCCGCCGCGCTGCGCTACTGCCGCGAACAGAGCACGCGCAAGAAGGTGGTCGCCTTCGTCTGCGACACCGGCAACAAATACCTGTCGAAGATGTACAACGACTACTGGATGCGCGACAACGGCTACATCGCGCGCGAATCCACCGGCGATCTGCGCGACCTCATCAACCGCCCGTATTCCGAGCGCGACACCATCGTGGTGCGCCCGCACGAGACCCTGACCGTCGCCTACCAGCGCATGAAGCTCTACGACGTCTCGCAACTGCCGGTGATGGACGGCGACCGCATCGTCGGCATCGTCGACGAGTCGGATGTGCTGCTGAAGGTGCACAACGCACCCGGCCAGTTCCAGTGCCCGGTGTCGGAGGCGATGATCACCACGCTCGACGCGGTCGACATGCGCAGCGACATCAACACCCTGCTGCCGCTGTTCGAGCGCGGCCACGTCGCGATCGTCATGGATGGCGAGCGCTTCATCGGCCTGATCACGCGCATGGACCTGCTGAACTACCTGCGCCGACGCAGCGGTTGAGACTGGCGGATCCACACGCGGTTTTCACGCACGGTAAAGCTGGGTGACGCCGATGGAACCACAGCCCCGCGCCTCCGGTCCGTAGCAGACCCATGGCCCTCGAAGGACTCCAGCTGATGCGCGCCCCGACCTGCCTCGCCGCCCTCGTTCTCGCCGGTACTGCCGGTGCCGAACCCATGACCTACGCCATCGACCAGGTCCACAGCCAGGTGCACGCGAGCGTGCTGCACATGGGCATGTCGAACAGCACCGCGCGCTTCGAGATCAAAGATGGGTCGATCACCGCCGACAGCGCCGACTGGAATGCCGCGAAGGTCGCTGCGACCCTCGACATCGCCGGCATCAGCCTCGGCGACGACACCTGGCAGGAGCACGTCTCGGCGTCCAAGTGGTTCGATGTGGCCAGCTTCCCGGAGGCGCGCTTCGTGTCCACCCGGGTCGAACGCACCGGCGACCAGATGCTGGCGATCCACGGCGACCTTACGCTCAAGGGCACCACCAAACCAGTCGTGCTGCAGGCGCGAATCAACCACGCTGGTCCGCACCCGATGAGCAAGCAGCCGGCGCTCGGCATCTCCGCGAGCGGCAGTCTCAAACGCAGCGAGTTCGGCATCTCCGAGTACCTCGGCAGCATCAGCGACGAGGTGCAACTGCGCATCGAGATCGAGGCGAAGGCCGGCTGAGTTGCGCACCCCGGCGACCCGACCCGCCGATGAAACACCGGCCATGCATGAGCGGCCCGCCAATCGAGCGCACAAACGCTCGATTGGGCGAAGCCGAGTCCGGACATGCGCCGGACTCTGCGCTGGCTGGCGCGTCCGGGGTGGACTCGTCCAGACCCCAATGGTTCCTTCCTAGGCGATCGGTATGCGCCACACGCCCGACTTCAGTTTCGCCCCCGAGCCGGTAGCACGCTACAGCGGCCTGGCGATCACGCTGCACTGGTTGCTGGCGCTGCTGGTGATCGGTCTGCTCGGGGTCGGCGTGTGGATGACCGGGCTCAAGACCTCACCGACCAAGATCGCGGTCTACGGCTGGCACAAGGCGCTCGGGCTGACGGTGCTGGCGCTGGCCGTGCTGCGCCTGCTGTGGCGGGTGCACCGGCCGCCGCCGCCACTGGCCGAGAGTATCCCCGCCTGGCAGGTCGCGCTCGCCACCCAGGCGCACCGCGCGATGTACACGCTGCTGCTGGCGATGCCGCTGAGCGGCTGGCTGCAGAACTCGGCGGCGGGCTTCCCGCTGACCTGGTTCGGATTGTTCAAGGTGCCGGCGCTGATCGCACGCGACAAGGCCGCCTTCGCCTTCTGGCAGCAGGCGCACGAATGGCTGTCGTGGGCGTTGATGGCGTTGATCGTGCTGCATGTACTGGCGGCGCTGAAGCACCACTACCTCGACCGTGACGACGCCCTGAAGAGGATCCTGCCGTGGAAGCCGTAGTCTCGATGCCCGCGCAGCAAGCGCGACGCGAATTTCGCCTGCGCGGCGCGCCTGGCTTCTCCGCGCTCTGCCTGCTGCTGGCCGCTTCCGCCGATGCCGCCGGCTTCCGTTTCGACGCCGACGACAGCGAGTTGCGCTTCACCGGCAACTACGGCGGCGAGCCGGTGCCGGGCGTATTCCGGCGCTTCTCCGGCGAGGTCGAGTTCGACCCGGCCGCGCCACTGGCCACGCGCTTCCGCACCGAGATCGATATCGCCAGCCTGGACACCGACTACGCAGATCGCGACGACACCCTGCGCGCGCCGGAGTTCTTCGACAGCAGTGCGCATCCGACCGCCGTGTGGCAGTCGGATGGCGCATGCACCGCCACCGGCGCGCGCCTGTCCTGTCCCGGCAGGCTGATGTTGAAGGGCCGCACTCATCCGGTGGTGATCGACATCGCGATCGCCGCGGATGGTCGCACCATCGAGGGCAAGGCGACGCTGGATCGCAGCCGGTTCGACATCGGCGCCGGCGAGTGGGCCGATCCGCAGACGATCGCGACCGCGGTGCAGGTCGCGTTCCGGCTACGCCTGCAACCCTGAGCATGCGTCCAGGCGCCTCGGTTCGCCGGGGCAGACCCGGCCCCCGCGCGATCACACCGATCCGTTCCGGACCAGACCGGATGCTTCACCCGGCGCAGGTCGGGCGGGTCCGGCGGGAAGTTCAATAGTGCGGTGGCGGCGGTTCCATCGCCGGGTCGTGACCGCTCCCCGACTTGAGGCCGTCGACGCGTTCGCGCAGCGCCAGCAGCTCGCCGCGCAGGCGCGCGATTTCCCCGTGCAGCGCGTGCACCTGCTCGTTCAGCGAGGTCAGCAAATCGTCCTGGAAGGCGACGCGGATCTCGAGTTCCTCGATGCGGGTTTCCATGATGTCCGGCGCCGGCGATGGTGGCCAGCATAAGCGCTTCGGGCCGCGCGCCGGCAATGCCGCGGCCCGCCTTGACCGTTGCCGGGTGACTGTCGAGCATGCGCGCTCCCCCGCCGGTGCCACCGCCTTGGACTTCCCGACCGTCCTGTTGCTCGCCCTGATCCAGGCGCTGACCGAATTCCTGCCGATCAGCTCCTCGGCGCACCTCTACCTCGCCGGCGAGTGGTTCGGCCCGGGCTACCAGGGCCTGGTCTTCGACCTCGGGCTGCACCTCGGCACCCTGCTCGCGGTACTGGTCTATTTCCGTCGCGACTGGTTCGCGCTCGCGCACGCGGCGTGGAGATGGCGGGCGGGCAGGCCGCTCGACCGGGAACAGCGACTGTTGCTCGGCCTGCTGCTGGCGACCATTCCCGGCGGGCTCGCCGCGCTCGCGCTGGGCGATGCCGGCGCCACCGCGCTGCGCAGCTACCTGGTCATCGGCTGCACCCAAATCGTGTTCGGCGCATTGCTCTACCACGCGTTTGCGCGCTCCGCCGACAGTCGTACCGACGAGCGCGGCCTGACGATCGGCCGTGCGGTCCTGGTGGGCTGCGCGCAGGCGCTGGCGCTGGTACCCGGGGTGTCGCGCTCCGGGATCACGATGACCGCCGGACTGCTGCTCGGGCTGGAACGCCAGGCGGCGGCGCGCTTCTCCTTCCTGCTGGCGGTACCGATCACCACCGCAGCCGCACTGCACGGCGTCGCCGAACTGTTGAAGGGCGGCCAGACCACCGACGTCGGGAGTTTCTGGCTGGGGGCCGCGATCAGTTGCGTCGCGGGTCTGGGCTGCATCCACTGCTTCCTCGCAACGATCCGACGCATCGGCATGTTGCCCTTTTTCGCCTACCGGCTCGGACTCGGGCTGTTGCTGCTCGGACTGGCCTTCGCCGGGCCGACGGCAATCCGGTAAGTTGCGCGAACCGGACTGGCACCTGGTCGCCGGTGCGAATTCCTTGTCGGCGCGCTTCCGGCGCGAAGGCCTGCGCGGGCATGCTTGGCGGCACCGCCTCGCGGCCCGCGCCGATGAACCTCCGCTCCCTGTTGCAGCCTGGCGTGCGCCAGCGCGAGTTCTGGTCGTGGGCCTGCTACGACTTCGCCAACTCCAGCTACACCACGGTGGTTTCGACCGCGGTGTTCAACGTCTATTTCGTTGCCACCGTCGCCGCCGACCGACCGTGGGCGACCTTCGCATGGACGCTCGCGGTATCGCTTGCGGCCGCGGTGGTGATGGCACTCGGACCGCTGATCGGCGCCGCGGCCGACGCCAGCGGACGCAAGCAGCCGTGGCTGCGAGCGAGCACCCTGGCCTGCGTGGTCGGTACCCTCGGTCTGATGGCCGTCGGCCCCGGCGATGTCGCGCTGGCGATCGTGTTCGTGGTGATCTCGGCGGTCGGTTTCGGCCTCGGCGAGGGCGTGATTGCCGCCTGGCTGCCGCTGCTCGGACGGCCGCACGCGCTTGGCCGCTTGTCCGGCTACGGCTGGGCGCTGGGCTACCTCGGCGGCCTGGCTGCGCTCGCCTTGTGTCTGGTGTATGTGCAGGTCGCGCAGGCGCGCGGTGCCGGTGCGGCGGACTTCGTGCCGGGCTGCATGGCGATCACCGCGGTGTTCTTCGCGCTGGCCGCGCTGCCGGGACTGCTGGTACTCGGCGAACACGCCCCGCAGCGGCCGCCGCCGCGTGGCTCGCTGGTGGACGAAGCCTTCGGTCGCCTGCACCGAACCTGGCGCGAGGGCATCCATCTCACCGATTTGCGTCGGCTGTTGCTGACCATCGCGGGTTACCAGTCGGGTGTCGCGATCGTGGTCGCGCTGGCCGCGATCTACGCCCAGCAGGCGATGGGCTTCGACACCGCCGACACCCTCGAACTGGTGCTCGTGGTCAACATCACCGCGGCCCTCGGTGCCTTCGCCTTCGGTTGGGTACAGGACCGCATCGGCCACGGGCGCGCGTTGAAACTGTCCCTGTGGCTATGGCTGGCGATGGTCGCGACCGCCTACTTCGCGACCACGAGGTCACAGTTCTGGGTGGCTGCCAATCTTGCGGGCATCGCGATGGGCGCCTCGCAGTCCGCAGGTCGCGCCATGGTCGCCTACCTGTCGCCGCCGGATCGGGTCGCCGAATATTTCGGGTTGTGGAGCGTGGCGATGCGGATCGCCACCATCGTCGGTCCGATCTGCTATGGCCTGGCGACGATCGTGCTCGCCGGCAATCACCGCCTCGCCATGCTGTGCACCGGCGCGTTCTTCGCTTTTGGCCTGGTGGTGCTGCACGGGGTGGACGTGCAGCGCGGCCGCGCCGCCGCGTACCCGGCGGCTTAGGGAAGCTCCGCGCACGCCGGAGGTTCTGCCGGCCTGCATGGCCGGCGTTTCATCCCTCGCGGGTCGCGAACCCCGGTGAGAAACTCACACCGTCTCCGGATTGGGCCTGCCGGGGTCGATGCCATACCGTTCGATGGCCTGAGCGACGAGCTTGCGCTCCACGCTGCCGTCGTCGGCCAGCGCGGACAGCGCGGCGACCGCGATGTGGTAGCGGTCGACCTCGAAGAAGCGGCGCAGGTTGGAGCGGGTGTCGGAGCGGCCGAAGCCATCGGTGCCGAGCACGCTGTAGCGCATGCCGTGCGGCAGGTAGGGACGGATCTGCTCGGCGTAGGCGCGCACGTAGTCGGTGGCGGCGACCGCCGGGCCGACCTGGCCGGCCAGCACCTGGGCGACGTAGGGAACGCGCTGCGCGCCGAGCGGATGCAGCCGGTTGTGGCGCTCGGCATCCACGCCGTCGCGGCGCAGTTCGTTGAAGCTCGGGCAGGAATAGATCGTCGCGGCCACGCCGAAGTCCGCCGCCAGCAGCTCCGCCGCCGCCATCGACTCGCGCAGGATCGTCCCCGACCCCAGCAGGTTCACGTGCAGCGCCGGCTTCTTGCTCTTGCTCTTGCCGGGTCCCGGGTCCCGGGTCCCGGTTCCCGACAACCGATACATCCCGCGAATGACGCCCTCCGCCGCGCCCTCCGGCATCTCCGGGTGCGCGTAGTTCTCGTTCATCAGGGTGATGTAGTAGTACTCGTCGTGCTGCTCGGTGAGCATGCGCTGCATGCCGTGCTGCAGGATCACGGCGACCTCGAAGGCGAAGGTCGGGTCGTAGCTCTTGCAGTTCGGGATCGAGCCGGCGAGCAGGTGCGAGTGGCCGTCTTCGTGCTGCAGGCCTTCGCCGTTCAGCGTGGTGCGCCCGGCGGTGGCGCCGAGCAGGAAGCCACGCGCGCGCATGTCGCCGGCGAGCCAGGCGAGGTCGCCCACGCGCTGCATGCCGAACATCGAGTAGAAGATGAAGAAGGGCAGCATCTGCAGGTTGTTGGTGCTGTAGCTGGTCGCCGCCGCCAGCCAGGAGCTGAAGGCGCCGGCCTCGGTGATGCCCTCCTGCAGCACCTGGCCCGCGCTGTCCTCGCGGTAGTACATGAGCTGGTCGGCGTCCATCGGCTTGTACTTCTGGCCGAAGGGCGCGTAGATGCCGATCTGGCGGAACAGGCCTTCCATGCCGAAGGTGCGCGCCTCGTCGGCGACGATCGGCACCGTGCGCGGCCCTACGGCGGGATCGCGCAGGATCAGGTTCAGGGCCTGGACGAAGGCCATCGTGGTGCTGATCTCGCGCTCGCCCGAGGACGTCAGCAAGCGCTGGAAGACCGTCAGCGCCGGCGCCGGCAGCGCTTCGTCGGCCGCACGTCGGCGCTTCGGCAGATAGCCGCCGAGTGCCTCGCGACGCGCGCGCATGTACTTCACTTCCGGGGAATCAGCGCCCGGGTGGTAGAAGGGCACCTCGTCCAGCTGGTCGTCCGGGATCGGGATATTGAAGCGGTCGCGGAAGGCCTTGACCGAGGCCGTATCCATCTTCTTCTGCTGGTGGGTGATGTTCTGCGCCTCGCCGGCCTTGCCCATGCCGTAACCCTTGACGGTCTTGGCGAGGATCACGGTCGGCTGGCCGACGTGATTCACCGCGGCGTGGTAGGCGGCGTAAACCTTGTGCGGATCGTGGCCGCCGCGGTTCAGGTGCCAGATGTCGTAGTCGGACATGTTGGCCACCATCGCCGCGGTCTCCGGAGTCTTGCCGAAGAACTGCTCACGGGTGTACGCGCCACCCTTGGCCTTGTAGTTCTGGTACTCCCCGTCCACGGTGTCCATCATGACCTTGCGCAGCGCGCCCTTGCTGTCGCGCGCGAACAGCGGATCCCAGTGGCCGCCCCAGAGCACCTTGAGCACGTTCCAGCCGGCGCCGCGGAACCCGCCTTCGAGCTCCTGCACGATCTTGGCGTTGCCGCGCACCGGACCGTCGAGTCGTTGCAGATTGCAGTTGATGACGAAGATCAGGTTATCCAGGCCTTCGCGACCGGCGAGCGCGATCGCACCCAGCGATTCGGGTTCATCCGACTCGCCGTCGCCCATGAAACACCAGACCTTGCGCTGACTTGGCGCGACCAGCCCGCGGTGCTCCAGGTACTTGAAGAAGCGCGCCTGGTAGATCGCGGTGATCGGCCCGAGGCCCATCGACACCGTCGGCGTCTGCCAGAAGTCCGGCATCAGCCAGGGGTGCGGGTAGGAGCTGATGCCCTTGCCACCCACTTCCATGCGGAAGTGGTCGAGCTGTTCGGCGGACAGCCGCCCTTCGAGGAAGGCGCGCGCGTACACGCCGGGCGAGGAATGGCCCTGGATGTACAGCAGATCGCCCGGATGGCTGCCGTCGGGCGCGTGCCAGAAGTGGTTGAAGCCGACGTCGTAGAGCGTCGCCGAGGAGGCGAAGCTGGCGATATGACCGCCAAGTTCGCCCGGCTTGCGGTTGGCGCGCACCACCATGGCCATCGCGTTCCAGCGCAGGATGGTGCGGATGCGCCACTCCAGTGCGTGATCGCCAGGGCTCTTGGCTTCCAGATGCGGCGGGATGGTGTTGATGTACTCGGTGGTCGGATCGAAGGGCAGTTGCGCGCCGGCGCGGCGACTGACCTCGACCAGGTGGTTGAGCAGGAAGTGCGCGCGCTCCGGCCCGTCGCGCTCGAGCACCGCCTCCAGCGCATCCAGCCACTCCTGGGTTTCGACCGCGTCGATGTCGGTCTTGCTGGCGTCGATCTTCTGGTCCATGCGCCCTCCCGCGGCCGCCGCTCGTCGATTGCGTAGGCCGGGGATTATGGAGGAGCGGGAGAACAAGCGGGGCACGGGGCACCGTGCCCCAACTTACATGTCGAACTTGCGCACCTCATACCCGCGACGGCGGTACTCGGCCCAGCGGCGGCGTGAGCCCTCGCGCTCGGCCGGGTCGGCGGCGACGACTTCCTTGACGGTCTCGAAGCTGCCTTCGGCGCAGTCCTCGCGCAGGTTGATCGCCAGCGGCCGGTCCGTCACCTGCGCACCCGGCGGCGTGATCAGGATTGCGCTGACCTCGTCGTCCTCGTCGCCGGCGATCTGGTGCGGGATGAAGGCGTCGGTCTCGAAGGACCACAGCAGGTCATCGAGCACCTCGGCCTCCTCCAGCGAGCGCGCGAGGATCAAGGTTGGCAACTGCGCCGCGTAGGCGCGCTTCGCCAGTTCGCAGACCAGCAACAGCGGTTGCTCGCGAAAGCGTGGCTTGGCGATCAGGTAGAAGTCGGCGCGCATGCGAGAGCGGTGAAAAGCGAAAGGCGAAAAGAGAAAGTGAAGCGAGCAAGACCGGAGGATCTCGCATCGACGAACCGTGAACCCGCCTTGCGGTGCAGGACGATCTGGAGACGCGGCGAACCGGTACCTCCCACGTCCTCCCTTCCCACTTTTTACGGCTGTCCCAGCAACCACTCCACCAGCATCGCCACTGGGCGGCCGGTGGCGGTGCCCTTGCGGCCGGCGTCCCAGGCGCTGCCGGCGATGTCGAGGTGAGCCCAGCGCTGGCCTTCGGTGAAGCGCGACAGGAAGCAGCCGGCGGTGATCGCGCCGGCGTACTTGCCACCGATGTTCGCGAAGTCGGCGAAGCCGGTGTCGAGCTGGCTTTGGTAGTCCTCCCACAGCGGTAGCCGCCAGGCGCGGTCACTGCTGCGCTCGCCGGCGGCGAGCAGCTCGTTGGCGAGATCGTCGTCGCGGCTCATGAGGCCGCTGGCGTGGCTGCCGAGCGCGACCACGCAGGCCCCGGTCAGGGTCGCGATGTCGATCAGCGTGGCCGGCTCGAAGCGCTGCGCCCAGGTGAGCGCATCGCACAGGATCAGGCGGCCTTCGGCGTCGGTGTTGAGGATTTCCACCTGGTGCCCGGCCATGGTCTTGACCACGTCCGAGGGCCGGTAGCTGCGGCCGTCCGGCATGTTCTCCACCGCCGGCGCGATGCCGACCACGTGCAGCGGCAGCTTGAGCCGCGCGACCGCTTCCATCAACCCGAAGACCGAGGCGGCACCGCACATGTCGAACTTCATCTCCTCCATGCCCGCCGCCGGCTTGATGTCGATGCCGCCGGTATCGAAGGTGATGCCCTTGCCGACGAAGACGTGCGGCTTGGCGCCGCTGCCGCCGTGATAGCTCATCGCGATCAGCTTCGGCGGATGGTCGCTGCCGGCGGACACCGCCAGCAGCGCGCCCATGCCGAGGGTCTCCATCTCCGCGCGCTCGAGCACCTGCACCGAGATCTCGGGATGGCGGCGCGCCAGTTCGTGCGCCTGCTCGGCGAGGTAGGCCGGATTGCAGATGTTCGGCGGCAAGTTGCCGAGTTCGCGCGCGAGACGCACGCCGGCGGCGATCGCGCTGGCGCGCGCGAGCGCGTCGCCGACGTAGCTGCCGGCGCTGAACTGCACTTCGCGCAGCTCCACGCGTTCCGGGCGCGCCTTGAGCGTGGCCGTGTATTTGTAGGCTGCGTAGTCGGCGATGAGTGCCGACTGCGAGAGCTTCCACGCCATGTCCTGACGCGGCACGTCGACTTCGGTCAGGTACGAGGCCGCCTGCTCGACCGGCAGCCCCTTGAGCGCCTTGTGCGCCTCGCGGGTGGCGCGCAGGAAGCGCGACGCATCGAATTTGCGCTGCTCACCGAGGCCGACCACCAGCACACGCGGCGTCGCCAGTCCGGGCAGTTGATGCAGCAGCGAATGGGTGCCGACGCGACCGCTGAGATCGCCACTCTCCATCAGTCGCTTGAGCACGCCGCCACTGGCGGCATCGAGCTCTGCTGCGGCGCTGGTCAGCATGCGCTCCTCGAACACGCCTACGATCGCCAGCGAGGCGGCGACGTCCTTGGGACGCACGGCGAGGGGCTTGAACTCCAGCATGAACGGTCTCCGCGGGCAGTTGGCCAAGCGAGGCCGGCGGCGGGCAGAATGCGCGGCCGGCCCGGATGTGGGCAGGTCGGCGAGTCTAACCGACCGCGACACGTCACCGGTGGTTGCTTGCCGGTTCCTGGCACAAGCAACCAGGTCCCGGCGCTTCCCGGCAATCAGGAACCAGTAACCAGGAACCGTCTGCTTGACGCGCGCCGGCCGCTACCTCGAACGCGAAGTCTGGTACGCCCTGTCCGGCGTGCTCGCGGTGCTGCTGATGGTGGTGCTCGGCGGGCTGCTGACCGACGTACTCAACAAGATCGCGCGCGGCAAGGTACCGGCGGTGCTGTTGCTGAGTCAGATCGGCCTGCGCATCCCGGAGGCGCTGACGCTGCTGCTGCCGCTCGGCAGTCTGCTCGCGGTGCTGCTCGCCTACGGCCGGCTCTACCGCGACAGCGAGATGGCGGTGCTGGCGGCTTCCGGCTACGGCCCGCTGCGCACCTTGTCGCCGCTGCTGCGCACTGGCCTGGCGCTGGTCGCCGTGCAGGCGGCCCTGGCCTTCTGGATCGCGCCGCTCGGGCGCGAGATCGCGGCGAAGATGATCGTCGACACCCAGCGCTCGGTGGCGGTGGCCGGGCTTTCCTCCGGGCGCTTCGTCGAGTTGCCGGGCAAGGCCGGCGTGCTGTACGTCGCCAACGTCAGCAGCGACCAGCGCAGCGTCGACGAGATCATGCTGGTGCGCGAGCGCGAGGGCCAGCGCGTGGTGCTGACGGCGCGCCGCGGCGTGCTCGACATCGACGAGGAGTCCGACGAGGTGGTGTTGCGGCTGGCCGCCGGCGAACGTGTCGACGGCCGCCCGGGCGAGCCCGGCTACCGACGCATCCGTTTCGAGCAGGCCGATATCGGTTTCCCGCGCCAGATCGCCGACAGCGGCGACGATCCACGCCAGGCGCGCTCGACGTTGGCGCTGTGGCTGGCGGGCGACCTCGAATCGGATGCAGAACTGACCCGCCGCCTCGCTCAGCCGCTGGTGCTGCTGCTGCTGTTGCTGCTGGCGCCGGTGATGGCACAGAGTGCACCGCGTCAGCCGCGCTACGACAAGGTGGTGGTCGCGATCCTGCTGTACGTCGCGTATTCGAATCTGGTGGAACTGGCGCGCGTGTGGGCATTGACCGGGACCGTGCCCGGCTGGCTCGGAACCTGGTGGGTGCATGCCGGTTTCCTGGTGGTGGTGGCGGTCGCCTGGGGCCGCGAACTCGCCTCCTGGCGCCGCGGCCGACGGGCGCTGGCGCGATGAACCGTCTCGACCTGCTGGTGCTGAAGGCGGTGGTGCCGGCGGTGCTGCTGGCCTGGGTGGTGTTCGTCGGCTTCGACACCCTGCTGGCGCTGCTCAACGAGTTCGACGAGGTCGGTATCGGCGAGTACGACCTGATCCGCGTGCTCGAATACATCGCGCTGACGGTGCCGCGGCGCATGTACGCGATGTTTTCGACCGCCGCAGTGGTCGGCAGCATGCTCGGTCTGGGAGGGCTCGCCGCGCGCAGCGAGCTGGTCGCGCTGCAGGCGGCCGGCGCCAGCCGGTTGCGCATTGGCATCGCCGCGGTCCAGGCGGTGGCGCCGTTGCTGGTCGCGGCACTGTTGCTCGGCGAGTGGATCGGCCCGCGCGCCGACCGCATGGCGGCGGACCTGTCGGCGCAATCGAAGTCGCAGGGCATCGCCTTCTCCGGCTCGGGGCTGTGGCTGCGCGACGGCCACGCGGTGTGGAACGCCCGGCGCATCGTCGTCGGCGGACCCGGCCAGGTCGACCTGTGGGAGGTCTGGCGCTACCAGTTCGGCGAGGACGCGCGCGTGCAGGAGGTGCTGAAGGCCGAGCGCGCGCGCTACACCGGTGGCAGTTTCGAGCTGTCTGGGATCGTTCGGGATCGCCTCAGCGACGAACAGGTGCACAGCAGCCAGGAAACAACCGCCAGCGTGCCTACGCTGCTCGACCCCGGGCTGATCGAATCGCACACCGTGCGCCCGCGCCAGCAGGCCACGCGCGACCTTTACGAGACGATGCGCTACGCGCGCATCAACCAGCTCGACGCGCTCGCCTTCGAGAGCGCCTTCTGGTATCGCGTGTTCTACCCCTTCGTGGCGCTCGCGCTGACCTTTGCCGCCGCGCCCTTCGCTTTCGGCAACCTGCGCAGCGGCGGGCTCGGCCAGCGCCTGCTGCTCGGCATGGCGCTCGGCATCGGTTTTTTCTTCGGCCAGCGCACGCTGATCAATCTTGCCGAGACCAACCGCGAGGGTCTGATCCTGGTGAACGTGGTGCCGCCCCTGTTGCTGGTGGCGATCACGACGTGGGCACTGCGGCGGCCGGCACGCTGATGTGGAGGATGCCGGGTCCGGCTCGCACGCATTTCCGGCGGCGGGAACGGTCGCCGCTGCGAATGCGCGTCCCGTACCCTCAGGCCTGCGGCGACGACGAGCGGCGTGCCATCCACGCGGCCAGCAATAACAACCCGATCGACAGCGCATCGAAGATCGCCACGCGCACCAGCGCCGGAGACAAACCGCCGATCCCGAGCGCCAGGAAACCAACATCGCTGGCAAGCGTCAGCGCGATCGCCGGCGTGCGCAGCACCGGCGTGCGGATCGCCCACAGCAGCAGCGCCGCGTCGAGGGCGAACATCAGCGCGCGGTGACGCAACAGCAACTCGCCGGCGGCGTCCAGCGGTGGCAGACCGTACAGGGCTTGCAGCGCGGCGGCGCCGGCCAGGCCGGTCAGCGGCAGCAGGTGGATCAATGCCGATCCAGCGAGTGCGACGGCGACGACGCTGCCGGAGTCGCGCAACCCGATGCGGCGCAGCAGATTCGTGGGCATCGGCTTCTCCTTGGCGGGAGCCGCGCATTCCAGCACCACCGGATCGAGGTGTCGACTGTCTCGCAAATCGTCCCGGGCCTGCGGTGCGACCTCGAACAGGCTGGACACGGAAGCCCGGAAGCGGATCGGAACGCGACTGTGGAACTGCCTCCATCCGGTAGTTCCGCACGGCAGGCACTCGATCCATGATCGCTTCGACGCTTGACCATGCCTTCGCCCCGGGCCGCGTCTTTCACGAAGTCTCCACAATCCAGCGGCCTCGCGGGTGGTCGCGAGACGTTACTTTCGGCATGGATCAAGGCCCGCATCGGGGGAGCCATGAACACTTCGGTTCTGCGCGCGCTGCTGTGGCTGTGCCTGTTCGCCGGTCTCTGGTCGGCGCGCCCGGCGGATGGCGCTCTGTACGCGGCGGGTGCGGATCTTTCCGGCACTTTCTACGACCCGGCCCAGAACGGTCACGGCTTCATCGTCGAGCACATCGTCAGCAACGGGCTGCCGTATGTGCTGGTGACCTGGTTCACCTACCAGAACGGCGAGCAGCGATGGCTGGTCGGGGTCGGGTCGGCAAGAGCGAACATCGTGCGGGTACCGCTGTCGATCACCCGCGGTGGCGACTTTCCGCCGCGCTTCGCGCCGGGCACCGTCGTCACCGAACCCTGGGGCGAGCTGACGCTGACGATGAGCAGCCGCAACGCCGGTACTGCCGCGTGGACGACCAGCTACGCCGGCTTCTCCAGCGGCTCGATGCCGATCCAGAGGCTGACCCAGCCGGCGAGCGTCTACGAATCGACGAGCGCGCGCATCGCCGCCTGCCACGCGGGTTCCTGGTACGACCCGGCGCAGAGCGGCCACGGCATCTTCACCGAGGTGGTCGGCAGCGGCAGCAACCGCACCCTGGTCGCGATCTGGTACGCCTATCTGAACGGCGCGCAGCGCTGGATCATCGCCACCGGTCCGATCAGCGGCGACACCGCGACGCTGACCGCGAACATCACCAGCGGCGGCCAGTTCCCGCCGGCCTTCCATCCCGCGCAGGTCGCGCTGCAGTCCTGGGGCACGCTGAGCTTCCGCGCGCTCGACGCCGACCGCGCGACCTGGACCTGGAACAGCACACTGGCGGGCTTCGGCAGCGGCAGCATGAACCTGACGCGACTGACCGGGCTGACCGGCAGTGACTGCGGGCCGAAGTCCGATGCCGACGCCGCACGCTTCCTGACCCAGGCCAGCTTCGGACCGAACAGCGCCGACATCGCCAGCGTGCGCGCGCTCGGCTACCCGGCGTGGATCGACCAGCAACTCGCGCTCGCCGCCTCGCTGCACCGGCCGACGATGGAGGCCGCGGTCGCCGCGCACGTGCAGACCAATCCCTCCGGCGCGAGCTTCTACAAGGCCTTCCGGCTGGAGCGCTGGGTCGACCTCGCGGTGCGCGCGCCCGACCAGTTGCGCCAGCGCGTGGCCTTCGCGCTGTCGCAGATCCTGGTGCTCTCCGATGTTGGCGCGCTGGAACCGAACCCGGTCGGCGTCGCCGAGTACAACGACATCCTCGTGCGCAATGCCTTCGGCAACTACCGCACGCTGCTGGAGGAGGTCAGCCTCTCGCCGATGATGGGCAACTACCTGACCCACCTGCGCAACCAGAAGACCGACTGGGAACTGGACGCGAACGGCACGCCGGTGCCGGGCCTGGTGTCGCCGGACGAGAACTACGCGCGCGAGCTGATGCAACTGTTCTCGATCGGCCTGGTCGAGCGCAATCGCGACTACACCCCGGTCCTCGTCGGTGGCCAGCCGGTGCCGACCTACGACCAGGACGTGATCAGCGCCACCGCGCGGGTACTCACCGGATTCACCTATGGCTGCAGCGGCAACGCGACCATCAACGGCGTCGCCATCAACCGCAACTGCGGCAGCTGCAGCGGCAGCGCGTGCAACTTCCAGACGCAGTTGTTCTTCGCCAACCCGCCGCGCTACATGTCCGGCATCACCGGCACCGGCCTGGTCCATCCCGACCATTACCGGCCGATGGTCTGCTATCCGCGCTACGCCGACAGCGGCCGCTCGGCGACCAGCGCCAACGGCTACGCACCGCTGCCGAGCCCGCACCACCTCAAGCAGATCGTGGCCGGCGTCAGCGTGCCGCCGAGTGCCGTCGCCTGCCATGCCGGCACCCCGGCGGGCGAGCAGCAGGCCTGCATCGACTACTGCACCGGCCAGCTCGACACCCTGCTCGACACCCTGTTCATGCACCCGAACCTGCCGCCCTTCCTGGCGCGGCAACTGATCCAGCGGCTGACCACCTCGAACCCGACGCCGGGCTACATCGAGCGCGTCGCCGCGGTCTTCGAGGACGACGGTGTCGGCGTCCGCGGCAACCTCGCGGCGGTGGTCAAGGCGGTGCTGCTCGATCCCGAGGCACGCGCGCCGATGCCGCATCCCGACTTCGGCAAGCTGCGCGAGCCGCTGCTGATGCTGAGCGCGATCTGGCGCGCTTTCGGGGCGCAGCCGGGCAATGGCGGAACCTGGAACGTCGGCACCCTCGAACGGGCTTGGCCGCAACGGCCGCTGGGCGCGCCCTCGGTGTTCAATTTCTACGAGCCCGATTACGCCCAGCCCGGCGAGATCGCCGACGCCGGCCTCCATTCGCCCGAATTCCAGATTCTCAACGAGTCCAGCTTCATCAACCTCTCGGACGAGCTGTGGCGACGGATCTTCGCCGGCTACTCGATGAGCAGCCCGACCAGCACCGGCTTTGCGGTGCCGAACGCCGCCTACCTGCCGCAGAGCGCGCTCGACGCGATCCCGCCGGCGCACGCCGATCTGGTCGAGGCGCTCAACCAGAAGCTGCTGTACGGCACGATGAGCGCGAGCCTGCGCGGCAAGCTCGTGAACTTCCTCGACACGCAGATGACCGGCGCCGAGCACCGCCGCAAGGTGCTCGACCTGATCCACCTGATCGCGATCTCGCCGGAGTTTGCGGTGCAACAGTGAACGGCGGGGCACGCAAGGGCCCGCAAGCCCGGTGCCCAGCCCTCAGGAGAACCACGCCATGAGCACCCGACCCACCCGCCGCCGTTTCCTCCAGGGCCTCGGTTCCTGCCTCGCCAGCGGCTCGCTCGGCGCGCTGCTGCCGCAACTGGCGCTGATGCCGCGCGCGGCGGCGCAGAGCAGTGGCTATCGCGCGCTTGTCTGCATCTACCTCGCCGGTGCCAACGATTCCTTCAACTGGCTGGTGCCGCGCGACAGCGAGGCCGCCGGCAGCCGCTACGACACCTACAAGTCCTCGCGCGGCGGGGTCTACGGCAGCAGCAATCCCAACGGCCTCGCGCTCGCCTTCAGTGATCTGCTCGAAGTGACGCCGGTGGGGCAGACGATCGCCTACGGCCTGCATCCGTCCAGCACCGACTTCACGGTCAGCAGCGGCGGCAACTCGCAGGCGCACAGCGGGCTGCGCAGCCTGTTCGCGGCCGGCAAGGCGGCCTTCGTCTGCAACGCCGGCCCCTTGCTGCAGCCATTGACGAAGGCCGAGTACGAGGCCGGCGCGCCGCGCCCGGCGCAATTGTTCTCGCACAACGACCAGGAACTGCTGTGGCACGTCGGCATGGGCAGCACCGGCGAGGCGGTCGCGCGCTACGGCTGGGGCGGGCGTGTCGCCAAGGCGACCGCCGGCGGTCCGCTCGCGAACGGCCTGTCGCCGACGATCTCGGTGGCCGGCGCCGCGCGCCTGCTGATCGGCGATGCGATCCTGCCCTACCAGGTGTCGAGCGGTGGCGTCGACCTGATCGACCACTACACGCCCGGCAGCGCCGGCAACAACTACACCGCGGCGCGGCGGGCGCTGCTCGACGACTTGTTGAACGACGCCCACGCGCACCGCTTCCAGCGCGGCTACGCCGGCATCGCGCAACGCTCGCTCGGCGTCGGGGAGGCGCTCGCCACGCTGCTCGACGCGGCCGACGGCAGCGGCAACGTGACGACCCTGTTCCCGAGCGGCAACCAGCTCGGCGACCAGTTGAAGATGGTCGCACGCATGATCAAGGTCTCGCGCACCCTCGGCGCGACGCGCCAGGTCTATTACGTGCGCCTCGGCGGCTGGGACATGCACTCGGGCCTGTTCGACGGCGGCCCGGTCGCGACCAGCGGCCACGGCGCCCTGCTGACGACGCTGAACCAGGCGATCGGCGCCTTCTGGACCGCGCTCGGCGAGATCGGTGCGCGCAGCCAGGTGACGAGCTTCACGATGAGCGACTTCGGGCGCACCCTGACCGGCAACGGCGGTGGCTCCGACCACGCCTGGGGCGGCAACCTGCTGGTGTTCGGCGACGCGGTCGCCGGCAACCGCCTGTACGGCAGCTACCCGAAGCTCGTGGTCAACAGCAACGATACCGCCGCGCGCGACTTCAGCCTCAGCCGCGGCCAGTACATCCCGACCACCGCGATCGAGCAGGTCGCCGCGACGCTCGCGAAATGGATGGGCGTCAGCGACAGCGGCGCCCTCGCCGCGATGTTCCCGCTGCTGTCGAACTTCTCCGGCAGCGATCTCGGATTCATGGGCTGAGGGCGACTCGGGGCGATCAAGCGCCGGATCGGCCTTCCCCCGGCGTCAGACCGCCCCGCACCGACAGGCGCGATAGATCAAGACAAGTCATGGCACTACGGCAGACAGTCGCGAGTGGCGAAGATGGGGTAGGCGGGATCCGTATGCGGTAGTACCGTCCGTACGGATTCGTGCGGGGGCATCGGGAAACCGACGCCCCTGCCGCGACCAACGGAGGTGATCGATGGCCGAGCTCAAACCTTTCCGCGCCCTCCCGCTCACCGGAGGCGGCTACCTCGGGTTGTACACGGCCTCGGTACTGGCCGGCCTGGAGGCGCGCGCGGGCGAAACCCGAGGCCGCGCAGGTGCTGGTGCGACTGGCCGAACGCTCGCCCGCGCGGATCACCGCGAGCGACTGGAAGCGCGCGCCCGCCCACCGAGGCGCTGCGAAGATTCTCCCCGGCTCTGCTGCGGCGACCATGCTCTCGCCGATGCGGAGACGCTCAGTCGACGCGCTCGCCGCTCGTCGCCACTTTCTTCGGCGGATGGATCCAGTAGACGTCTACGCCGCGACGATGCGCCACGCGTTCGACCGCGGCGATGTAGGCGAAGTCGTTCTCGTTCAGGGAGGGAGCGACGCGCTCGTTGCGCGTGTATTCGCTGGTGCTTGCGCAGCCGGCGAGCGTCAGTACGGCGCCGGCGACGGTCAAGGCGACACGGTACTTCATGGCAGACTCCTCGACGCGGTAACATCGTGAAGCGCCTCTTTTGTATGCCTGTATCCGGGATCGGTCAAGGTCGCCGGAAAATCGTTGTGCGCGCACTAACGAATGCCGGGGAACGTCCGGCAAGCGCGGCCCCAATGATCACGCGCACGCCCGCGACCTCGCCGGCTCACCCTCAGCGCAGTTGCGGATTGGCGATCACCGCCCGGACGCGGGCGCGGGTGAAGGACAGGTCGGCCTTGCCACCGCTGACGGCGACCTGGATCGTCAACACCTTCGGATCCACCGAGACCAGGGTGCCGACGCGCGAACGACCGTCGTCGGTCCGCACCTCGACGCGTTCGCCGATGGCTGCGATCAGGTTTTCGGTGGCGAGCCCGATCGATGTCGGTTGCGGCGTACTCGGACGCTTGCGCCCGGACTGCTCCGGGACCGCTTCTGGCGCCGGCTGCGATTCCTCGGGTGCGGCGGACGCGGCGGGCGCGGCGAGCTTGCCGATGCTGGAACCCAGCGCTGTCAGTGGCGCGGGCGCATTCGCATCGGCGAGGTCCTCCTTGCGTGCGAGCAAGTCGTAGACGCTGCCGGCGAATGCCGCGGGCAACGGACGGGGGCGAATGAACTCCAGTCCCAGGGGTTGACGCCGGTTGCTGTTGCGCCAGATCTGCGGTTGCATCAGCCGCAAGCGATCCGCCGGTGGGTACTGGTCGAGTCTGGTCGCTGGCCAGGTGGCTTCCACGGTTAGTGTGCCGCCGCTACGGGCAAAATCCGAATAGACCTCCTCGCTCTCCGGGCTCAGGCGCAGGCCATAGATCTCGAATACCCGGCGCACCGTCGTGATGTGGCGGCGCTGAAACTCGTCGGCGTCGACGCCGGCCTGCTCGGCGCACCAGCGGTTGCGGGCTGCAAGAAAACCGCGATCCTCGAACACCAGACGCATCGCCAGTGGCTTCTGCTCGGCGTCGCCGCCGTCGAGGAAACGCCGCGGATCCCGGGTGCGCCAGTCCACCTCGAAACGCGAGGCGGCCAGGCCGGGAGATTCGTAGCTGAAGTCGACGCGCAACTGGTCGTTGCCGGTGACCGTATAGCCGATCGCGAGATCGGTGCTCACGTATGGCAATCCGAGGTCGCTGCGCAGTTGCAGCGGCACGAAATAGCGCAGGTTGCTGCAACCCTCGGTCTCGAACAACGCACCGGAGGCGAAGCCCATGTCCGGCATTCCCGGCGGCAACAAGGAGTTGAGGTCGAGTTCGACGCCTCGCAGCAGCAAGCGCAAGCGATCAGCGGCCGGCAGATCGCCCACCCCCAGCGACCGGCCCAACGGGCCGATCAGACCGCCACCTCCGGCGGCCGGGTTGAAGGCTCGCAGCACCCATATCCAGCCGGGCGTTTGCAGTTCCACTTCCTGAACGACCAGCGACGACGCACCACCCGTCTGCGGCTGGATGCTGAGCCGTCGGAAACCGAGATTGCCGTCCCAGGTGTAATAGGCGCCACGATGGCTCGCATTGGCGAACATCGAGAGCGTCTGCACCAGACCGTCGGCGACCTCGCCGATCCGGTGCAGCAGGTAGAAATGCCCGGCGACCAACACACCCGCGGCACCGAGTACCATCTTGACCCACGCAGGCAGGCCGGTCTTCTTCGCCACCACGACCGGGCGGGTGGGGCGCTTGGCGACTGGGGCGGGCATGGCGCGTCCGGCGTAGGCTCGGTCCGAGAATAGCGGGGGCGGCAACGGATGGGAAAAGCCGGAACGCGACCGCGCCCCGGGAAAGCGAATGGGTCCAGCGGAAATTCGCGGCGCATGCACGGACAACGGTGGCACGACAGTCCGCGGGCATCCGGTGGCGCGTTGGTGCGCTCCTGCTCCACCGCAGTCGTGCACTTCAACGCAGGATCTGGTTCATCTCGAAGATCGGCAGCAGGATCGCCAGCACCATGAACAGCACGATCCCGCCCATGGCGACGATCAGCAGCGGCTCCAGGATCGCCACGAAGGCGGTCAACCGACCCTGAACCTGCCGCTCCTGCAAGTCGGCGGCGTGGTCGAGCATCGGTTCCAGCTCGCCGCTCTTCTCGCCACTGGCGACCAAGCGCGTCAGCAAGGGCGGAAAGCGGCCGCTTTCGGCGAGGGCACGCGCCAGACCGCCGCCTTCGCGCACACGCGCCGCGGCGGCGATGATCGCCTCGCGCAGCGGCAGCAGCGCGAGCGTGGCGGCGCCCAGGCGCAGTGCTTCCAGCAGCGGTACGGAAGCCGCGGTGGCGATCGACAGCGTGCGTGCGAAGCGCGCGGTGTCCTGCGCACGCAGCAGCGAGCCGAGCAGCGGCAGTCGCATCAGCAACAAGTGCCACTGGCTGCGGAAGGTGGGACGCACCAGCGCCAGCCGGAAGGCGACCGCCGCGAGCGCCGCTGCGAGCAGCAGCCAGGGACCGGCCGTGCGCACGATCACGCTCGACGCCAGCAGTACCCGCGTCGGCCACGGCAGCGTCTGCTGCAACTGCTCGAACACACCTACCACCTGCGGCACCACATAGCCCAACAGGCCGGCGATGATCCCGCAGGCCACCAGCGACAGCAGCGCCGGATAGATCAGCGCGGCAAGCAGCTTCTGACCGAGCTCGCGACGTTCCTCGAGGAAAGCGGCGAGGCGTTCGAGCACATGATCGAGCTTTCCCGATTGCTCGCCGGCGGCGACCGCCGCGCGATACAGCTCCGGGAAGCTCTCGGGGAATTCGCCGAGACTGTCGGCCAGGGTACGGCCTTCCATCAGCTTGCTGCGCACCGCCACCAGCATGCGCCGCGCGCGCGCCTCGCCGCTCTGCTCGGCAAGTGCGGCAAGCGCCTCGTCGAGCGGCAGCCCGGCACGCACCAGCGTGGCCCACTGGCGGGTCAGGATCGCCAGATCGGCGGCCGGTACGCCACGCCCGAACAGATCCTTGAACTCCCGCCGTGGTGCCCGCTCGCGCACCTCGGCCACCTCCAGCGGCACCAGCCCGGAATCGCGCAAGTTCTGCCGCACCGCCTTCGGTGTATCGCCCTGAAGCACACCCTTGCGCGTGCGACCGGCGGCGTCCAGGGCCTGATACTCGAATGCGGGCATGAGGGGAGAGGGTGCGGCGGACGTGAGACCGGAGGATAGTGAGTTCCCCGTTGTGGCGCCCGAACCGGCAATCACACCATCCGGGCCCAGGTCATGTCCTCCGATGGCGAGCGCCGGGTGGTATCGGTCGCCGCACAGCACTTAGCATGTTCCCATGATCTCCCTCTCCCGCCCGCAAGGCTTCGCTCTCGCCGCCGCCGTGCTCGCCGCGCTGGTGTGGTCCGGAATCGGGCCCACGGATCGGCTCACGTGGATCATGGAAGTGATCTGGGTGGTGGTCGGGCTGCCGCTGCTGATGCTCACCTGGCGACGCTTTCCGCTGACGCGCCTGCTGTATGTGCTGATCGCGTTGCATTGCCTGCTGCTCATCGTCGGCGGGCACTACACCTATGCCCAGGTGCCGCTGGGTTTCTGGGTGCAGGACTGGCTGGATCTCTCGCGCAACCACTACGACCGCCTCGGCCACTTCACCCAGGGTTTCGTGCCCGCGATCCTGGCGCGCGAGCTGCTGCTGCGCCTGACTCCGCTCAAGCGCGGCGGCTGGCTGTTCTACCTGGTGCTCGCGGCGGCGCTCTCCTTCAGCGCCTTTTTCGAGCTGATCGAGTGGTGGGCCGCGCTGATCTGGGGTGGCGCGGCGGACGCCTTCCTCGCCACCCAGGGCGATGTCTGGGACACCCAGTGGGACATGTTCCTGGCGCTGATCGGCGCGTTCACGGCGCAGATACTGCTGGCGCGCTGGCATGACCGGGAGTTGGCTGGAAGCGGTGAGTAGTGAGTAGTGAGTAAGAGCCGGCTCGCACGAGGCTATCGGTGACGCCGGTTGCTACTCACTACTCACTACTCACTACTCACTGCTTCACCGTCTGCAATCGATTTCAACCCGCACCGCCCCGCGCTCGCGCAATACTCCGGGCCATCGAATGCGGACGGACACGATGAGCGCGCACGCGGCAACCCTGTTGGTGATTTTCGGCGCGACGGGCGATCTGGCGCAGCGCATGCTGCTGCCCTCGCTGTATGGATTGCATCGCGACGGCCTGTTGCCGCCGAAGCTACGCATCCTGTGCACGGGGCGCAGCGCGCTCAACGACGAGGCCTTCGCTCACACCGTGCGCGAATCGATCGAACGCCGGGTGGCCGCGGCCGAGCGCGATCCGGCGCAAATCGACGGGCTGCTGGCGCGGGTGCGCTACCAGCCAGCCGGGGTCGACGATCCCGCCTCGCTGGCGACCTTGTGCGAAACCATCTGCGCGATGCGCGACGGCGACGTCGTGTTCCACCTCTCCACCGCGCCGCGCTTCTATGCGCCGATCTGCACCGCGCTCGGCCAGGCGGGCCTGGCTGGCCCCGGCACGCGGGTGATGATCGAGAAGCCGATCGGCCATGACCTCGCCAGCTCGGTCGAGATCAACGACGGCGTCGGCCGGATCTTCGCCGAGGAGCGGATCTTCCGCGTCGACCACTACCTCGGCAAGGAAGGCGTGCAGAACCTGCTGGCGCTGCGCTTCGGCAATGCGCTGTTCGAGCCGCTGTGGAACGCGCGCCACATCGCCCAGGTGCAGATCACCGTGGCCGAGACCGTCGGCGTGGAAGGCCGCGGCGACTACTACGACCATTCGGGCGCGATGCGCGACATGCTGCAGAACCATTTGCTGCAGTTGTTGTGCCTGACCGCGATGGAGCCGCCGAGCCAGTTCGACCCGAGCGCGGTGCGCAACGAGAAGCTGAAAGTGCTGCGCAGCCTGCGCCCCATCGATGCCAACGACGCCGCCACCCACAGCGTGGCCGGCCAGTACACCGCCGGCGCGATCGAGGGCGTGGCCGTGCCCGGCTACCGCGAGGAACTCGGACGCACGAGCGGCACCGAGACCTTCGTCGCGCTGCGCGCGCATGTGGACAACTGGCGCTGGTCCGGCGTGCCTTTCTACCTGCGCACCGGCAAGCGCCTGCCCAGCCGCTGCACCGAGATCTACCTCGAATTCCGCGCCGTGCCGCACTCGATCTTCGGCGACGAGGCGCGCATCGCGCCGAATGCGCTGCTGATCCAGTTGCAGCCGGAGGAGCGCATCTCGTTGACGCTGATGACCAAGACCCCGGGCCTGGATCGCTCCGGCCTCAAGTTCTCGCAGGTGGCGCTGGACCTGGACCTGCACGACGCCTTCGTCGAAGTGCGCAAGCGCACCGCCTACGAACGGCTCTACCTCGATGCGATCGAGGGCAACGGCACGCTGTTCGTGCGCCGCGACGAGACCGAGGCCGCGTGGGCCTGGGTCGACGGCATCTTCAACGCCTGGAAGCAGGCCGGCACGACGCCGAAGAATTACCCCGCCGGCACCTGGGGCCCGGCCAGCGCGGTGGCGCTGATCGAGCGCCATGGACATAGCTGGCGGGAGTGAGATGGAGATGCGAAAGGCGGGGCGAGGGGCGGGGGGCAGGGGACGCGGACTACCGCTCTCTCGTGCCTGGTCGATGGTCGTGACGCCCGGCGTTCACGCCCCGCGGCTCCGCTCGAAGTTGCCTCAAGGCAATCCCCCTGCCCCTTGACCCTTGCCCCGCCTTTTCCCGCTCCCCAATTCCCATGAACCTCACCACTCACCCCAACCCCGCCGCACTCACCTCGGCCGTCGCCGCACGCATCGCCGCGGCGACCGACGAGGCGCTCGCGGCGCGCGGCCAGGCGCTGCTCGCGCTGGCCGGCGGGCGCACCTCGCC
>JABAQR010000024.1 GCA_019187485.1 Lysobacterales bacterium
AAAGAATTGCTATCTATTGGGCAAAGTCTGAATGCGTGCCACTACACGCAAGTTTCCGAGAGTGACCCGTTGAGGCAGCTAAGTCATTGAACGGGCGAGCACGGGAGGTGGCTGGATGGACGCTTGGAGCTGGAAAGGTGTCGAACTCGGGTTGACCGTCTCCATGTCGGGCATCGACACATTCGGGCGGATCGCCAGGCTCGGCGCCACCCGGGTGACTTTCGCCAGGCCCAGCGCCGACAGGATGCGGATCGGGATTTACGCCATCCGCCGCGCCAGCCCGCAAGCCGCAAGCACCCGGTCCCACGGGAACATCGGTCCAGGGTCGCGCTTGCGGCGCACGCGCAGCGTCGGATCGTCCTGCGCCGGCAACTCGCTGGTGTCCAGATCCTCGTGGCCGGCGATGTTCGCGAGCGCGGGACAGCGGGTGCGCAGCTCGGCGATCAGCGCGATCAGCGCGTCGATCTGCGCGTCTGGGTATGGCTCGGTCATCTGCTGGTGCTGCGAGTGCAGCCAGTCGGGCCAGCGCCCGGTGTTCACCAACTCGATGCCGATCGATTGCGGGTTCCAGCCGCGCGTATGGTGGGCGATGCGCGTGACCGGCACGTATTCTTCGCAGCGGCCGTCGCGGTCAATGTAGTAGTGGCCGCTGTTACCGCTGCCACTCGCGTACACCGTCCGTTCGCCATAGCGGCGCGCGTGCGCCAGATCGGGCAGCTCGGTGCAGTGGATCACCACCAGCCGTACGTCGTCGATGCGGCGTGCTTCGAGGCGGTCGACATAGGGCAGCGGGTGGTTGAGGTACATGAATGCGCGCGAATCGGTCGGCTGCCGCTAGGATAGGACGCGCGGTGGTGTCGCGCGCCGCGTTCCTGCATGGTTTTCCTGCGGGAGCGCCGCGCGCCGCGGCCGCATCCTCGCCTCGCACGGAAGCCCCGGTGTCCTCCCAGCCACGCGCCCATGTGATCCTCTCGCACGGCATGGAGAGCGGTCCTCAGGCGACCAAGGTCGCGCGTCTGGCCGCGGTCGCCGAATCGCGAGCTTGCAGCAGCGAGCGCGTCGACGATGTCGGCATCATCGATCCGCTACGGCGGCTCGATCGCCTGCTGGCGAAGATCGACGCCGCTCCGCGGCCGCTGTTGCTGGTCGGCTCCAGCCTGGGCGCCTATGTATCGGGCCTGGCCTCCTTGCAGCGCGAGATCGCCGGCTTGTTCCTGCTGGCGCCGCCGGTGCGCGTGCCGGGGGTGCCGGACTTGCAGGTGCGCGCGCGCCGGATCGTGATCGTGCACGGCTGGCGCGACGAACTGATCGCGCCCGAAGAGGTCTACGCGTTGTCGCTGCACGCGCGCGCGACGCTGCATCTGTACGATGATGGCCACCGCCTGAGCGAGGTCGTGCCCTCGATCGAGCGCGACTTTGCGGCCTTCCTCGATCTGGTGCTGTCGGAGTGAGCGCGCTGCCCTGGTTCGCCAGTTGTGCGCGCGGGCTGGAGCCGCTGCTGGCTCGCGAGCTCATCGAATTCGGGGCCTGCGAGGTGCGCGAGACCGTCGCCGGGGTGGCGTGCAGCGCGACGCTGGAACAGGGCTACCGGATCGGCTACTGCGCGCGCCTGCCCAGTCGCTGGCTGCTGCGCCTGGCGGAGGTGGAACTCGAGGACTCCGAACAGTTGTACGCGGTCGCGCGCGCGCTGCCCTGGCACCGGCATTTCGGCAGCGGTGAGCGCTTCGCGGTGCACATCGCCGGCAAATCCACGCTGTACCGCGACAGCCGTTTCGCGATGTTGCGGGTCAAGGACGCCATCGCCGATCACTTCCGCGAGCACGAGGGCGCTCGACCGTCGGTCGATGCCGAATCTCCGGATGCGAGGGTGCATGTGGTGCTCAAGGGCGCGCACGCGGCGATTTCGCTGGACCTGGTCGGCGGCGCCCTGCACGAACGCGGTTACCGCCAGCCCGGGCACGACGCACCGATCAAGGAGAACCTTGCGGCCGGCCTGCTGCTGCGGTCTGGCTGGCCGCAGATCGCTGCGGCCGGCGGTGCCATCGTCGACCCCTTCTGCGGTGGCGGCACGCTGTTGGTCGAGGCGCTGTGGATGGCGGCAGCCGTTCCGGCGCAATGGCTGCGCGTGCATTTCGCCTGGGAACGCTGGCGCGGTCACGATGCCGCGCTGTGGGAGCGCGTGCGCAATGCCGCAGATGCCGCCGCACAGGCCGGAATCGAAGCGTTGCAGTTGCGTGCTTTCGGCAGCGATTCCGATCCGGCCGCAGTCCGTCTGGCGCGGGCGCAGGTGCAGGCGGCGCGCGTGGCCGGATGCTGCCAGTTGCAAGTGCTCGACGCGCGCAGGCTCGTCGTGCCGGCCGGCCGCGAGCTCGGCCTGGTGACCGCCAACCTGCCCTACGGTGAGCGCCTCGGCTCCGAGCGCGAACTGATGCCGCTACACCGCGAGTTCGGGGCCGCGTTGCAGCACAGCTTCGGCGACTGGCGCTTCGGTCTGCTCGCCGGCAGCGAGGCGCTCGCGCGCGCCACCGGGCTGCGCGCCGACAAGGTGCACAAGCTCCTGAACGGCGCGATCGAATGCCTGCTGATCACCGGCGGCGTGCAGGCTGCCACCGAACGCAGCGAAGGTCCGCCGCGCTTCCGCAGCGCCGGCGCGGAAATGGTCTACAACCGCATCTGCAAGAACCGCAGACGCCTGCAACGCTGGCTGGCGCGGGAGCGCATCGAGTGTTATCGCGTCTACGACGCCGACCTACCCGAATACGCCGCCGCGATCGACGTCTACGGCGACCGTCTGCACATCCAGGAATACGCGGCGCCAGCCGACATCCCGCTCACGAAGACGCAGGAGCGTCTGCGCGATCTGGTCCACGCAGCGACCCGCGCCTACGACTTTCCGCCCGAGCGCGTCTACCTGAAACAGCGCCGCAGCCAGTCGCCGGATGCGCAGTACCGACGCCGGGATCAGAGCGGCGAGTTCTTCGTCGTCGCCGAGGCCGGCGCACGCTTCGAGGTCAACCTGCAGGACTATCTCGACAGTGGGTTGTTCCTCGACGGTCGTCGGATCCGCGAATGGATCGGTGCCGCTGCGCGCGGGCTGCGCTTTCTCAATCTGTTCTGCTACACCGGCTCGGCCACGGTCGCCGCCGCACTCGGCGGCGCGCGCGCGAGCGTCGGCGTGGACCTGTCGCCGACCTACATCGGTTGGGCCGAGCGCAATTTCCGACTGAACGCTCTGGATCTGCGTCGCCACCGTCTGGTGCAGGACGACGCGGTCCGCTGGCTGGCGCAGTGTCGCGAGACTTTCGACCTGATCTACGTGGATCCGCCGACCTTTTCGAACTCCAAGCGTACCCCCACGGTGTTCGACGTGCAGCGCGATCACGCGGCGCTGCTGCGCGCGGCGCTGCGATGCCTGGCACCGGGTGGACGCGTGCTGTTCGTCTGCAATCTGCGCCGTTTCAAACTCGACCCCGCACTCACCGGCATCGCGCTGATCGACGAGGTCACCGCGGCCAGCATCCCGCCCGATTTCACCCGCGACCCGCGCATTCATCACGCGTACTGGTTGCGACAGCGGTAGCGGCGATGGCGGTGTCCTCGCCGACTTGCGGCATTGCGGATGGCCGCGGCGCTCCGGCGTCAAAACCCTGAACGCGCATGGGCGCTCCTCGGTTTTTCACCCTCGATTCAGCCCATCGGCGTACGCTCGTCCCGGCAACCCGCGGTGCGGGCGTGGAGGGGCGACGATGCGTACCTGGGCTTGGATTCTGGCGTTGGCACTGGCGGGCTTTGCGGATCATGCGAACGCGGCAGACTGGTCGGTCGGCTGGTCCGACCGTGGCCGCGGTGGCGAATGGTTCATCGGCTACGACCGTCACGGCGACCATGGGCATACCAGTTTCGGATGGTCGGTACCTGGTTGGCGTTACTTCGGCGACGGCTACGGCCCAGGCTACGCGTATGGCCGTGGATACGGATACGGCAATGGTTACGGCTACCGCGCCACCTGGAATGCCATCGGTTATCGCCGCCTCTGGGATTGCCATTACGACTGTGGCTATCGCCACGCTTACCACGCCCCGGCCTACGGCTACGGCTACGGCTATCGCTTCCGGAGCACGGACTGGCGCCATCCGGACCACGGTCATCGGTACGGGCGCTGGGATCGCCATGATCGCTACGATCGCCACGATCATCGCGCCTATCGCCATTCGCGTTACGAGCCCGAGTACCGGTATCGCCGCGATGGCCATGGCGAGAGCGCCTGGGAACGCGCACGTCGGCACGTCGATTAGCCCATCTTTGCCACCCAAAAATACCTTTCAGAACAGTACATTGGGTGGCTTCCCCCGGCGTGGGGCACTACAGGATGGCTTTCGCAGGCCGCGTTCTGGGCGGACGTGGCGCTTCCTGATGCCGCCGGGTTTGTGGTCGAGACCGAGAGCCTGGTAGATCGCGGCGGTGGCGGGCTGCGCACTGGTGTTCGAGCGCTTGCGCCGGCCGCGCTGGCGCGCCCCGCGGGCGCGCCTGGCGACGGCGGCCGACCTCGGGCAGTGCTGACTTCCGGCGGTTGAGCGGCGCGCACCGGTCCCGTACAGTCGCGCGCCCCAATCGCCGCCGCCGCACATCCCGATGAAGAAGGGGATCCTCGCCACGCTGCTGGCCATGTGCACCCAGGTCCACGCCGTCGAAGGCATGTGGCAGCCGCACCAGTTGCCGGCGATCGAAGCGCAGTTGCGCGAGGCTGGCATCGCGGTCGACCCGAAGCAGTTGTCGGACCTGACGCGCTACCCGATGAACGCGGTCATCAGCCTCGGCTTCTGCACCGCTTCCTTCGTCTCGCCGATGGGGCTTGTGGTCACCAACCACCACTGCGCCTACGGCTCCATCCAGTACGCGTCGACGCCGGAACGCAACCTGCTCCAGCAGGGCTTCCTGGCGAACACCCTCGGCGAGGAGCTGCCGGCGGAGCCGACGCTGCGCATCTGGGTGACCGAGTCGATCCGCGAAGTCACCGACCAGGTGCGCGCCGGGCTCGAGGACACCCAGGACGGCGCTGCGCGCTTCGATGCGATCGACCGCGCGCAAAAGACCCTGGTGGCGCAGTGCGAGGCCGACAAGAGCTACCGCTGCCAAGTCCATGTGTTCCACGGCGGCGCCCAGTACTTCCTGGTCCGCCAGTTGCAGATCCGCGATGTGCGCCTGGTGTACGCGCCGGCCTCGGCGATCGGCCGCTTCGGTGGCGATGTCGACAACTGGATCTGGCCGCGCCACACCGGCGATTTCGCCTACTACCGCGCCTACGTCGGCCCGGACGGCAAGCCCGCGGACTACAGCGAAGCGAACGTGCCCTACCGCCCGAAAGCGCACCTCAAGGTGCAGCCAGCGGGCCTCGAGGAAGGCGATTTCGCGATGATCGCCGGCTACCCGGGTCGCACCAACCGCTACCGGCTGTCGGAAGAAGTCAGCGATGCGATCGAGTGGCAGTACCCGAAGCTGATCGAGCGCCTGCGTGCCGCGCTCGCCATCATCGACGAGCAGACCCGCGGACGTGAGGACGCGGCGATCAAGTACGCGAGCAACGTTTCCCAGCTCAACAATGCGCTGAAGAACTACCAGGGCAACCTCGACGGCTTCCGCAAGATCGACGCGGTCGCCGCCAAGGCCGGAGAGGAGCGGCGCATCCTGGAGTGGGCCGCCGCGCATGACCAGGCCGCCGGCATCGCCGGCTTCGAGGCGCTGAAGGCGCAACTGGCGCAGCAGCGCACCACGCGCGAGCGCGACCAGTTGCTGACGCTGCTGGACGGCATGCCGCTGTACGCGGCGGCACGCGACCTCAACCGGCTGGCGATCGAGCGCGAAAAGGAGGACGCCCTGCGCGAGGCCGGCTACCAGCAGCGCGACGAGCCGCGCCTGCAGGGACGTCTGCAGCAGCTCGACCGGCGCTGGGATCCGCAGGTCGACCGAGCGTTGATGCAGTGGCTGCTCGGCCAGTTCATCGCCCTGCCGCAGGCCGAACGCATCCCCGAGCTCGACCGCTGGATTGCCGGCGGCGAGGGCGAGGCGACCGCCGGGCAGCTCGCCGCGCGCCTCGATGCGCTCTACGCCGGAACGCAGTTCGCAGACGCGGACAAGCGCATGGCCTGGTTCAACGCGAAGCGGCGCGAGATCGAATCCGCGGATGACAGCGCGTTGGCCTTCGCGCGCGCCTTGCTGCCGGCGGTGCTGCGCATCGAGGCGGAGACCCAGCAGTTCCAGGGCGAGGAGACCCGCAACCGCCCCGCCTGGATGGCCACGCGCATCGCCTACGCGCAGGCACAGGGTCGCGAGTTGTACGCCGACGCGAACGCCTCGCTGCGCATTACCTTCGGCAATGTGCAGGGCTATGTGCCGCGCGATGGCGTGCGTTACGAGAGCTTCACCGACCTCGCCGGCATCGTCGAGAAACACACGGGCAGCGATCCCTTCGATGCGACCGCGCACCAGCTCGACGCGATCCGCGAACGCCGCTTCGGGCCGTATGCAGTGGATGGCAGCGTACCGGTCAATTTCGTCGCCGACCTGGACATCACCGGTGGCAATTCCGGCTCGCCGGTGCTGAATGCACGCGCCGAACTGGTCGGGCTGGCCTTCGATGGCAATTACGAGGCGATCAGCTCCGGCTGGTTGTTCAACCCGGTGCTGACCCGCACCATCGGCGTCGACGTGCGCTACATGCTGTGGGTGATGGACGCCGTCGACGGCGCCCAGCGCCTGCTCGAAGAGATGGGGTTGAAGCCGGCGTTCGGGCGTTGAGAACGCTCAAGACGGCGAACCCGCAAGAGGTCCGCGTGGTTCCTGGTGGTTGTTGGCCGGGAAAGGCGGAGACCCGGGCTCCACCAGAAACCAGGTGCCGGGAGCCAACGACCGAGCTGCAATCAGACAACGCCACTTCTACCCGACCCGAACCTCATGCCGAAGGCCCAGTATCCGCACGAACTCGCCAACTGGGCGCTGGTCAGCGTGGGCCTGGGAGCGGTCGAAGGGGCGGTGGCGGCTGCCTGGGTCAAGGCGCGCCATGGCGAGGCTGTCGCACCGTGGTTGGGGGATCTCGCGGTGGCGCTGGTCGCCGGGGCACCGGCCTTCGCCAACATCGCGAGTTTCCTGTTCGCCGCGCACCAGTTGGGGCGCGACAAGATCGCATGGACGGTACGCTGGCAGACGCTGACGTTGCTCAGTGTGGGCCTGCTCGCGGCGGTGCCTGCGGGTGTGGGCGGTCTGCTGCTGGCGGTGCTGCTGGTGATCCTGGCGCGGATTGGCTGGGTCGGCGTGATCACCCTGCGCGCAGTGGTCTGGCGCCGCAATTTCCCGGACGCGGCGCGGGCGCGCCTGGCTTCACGGCTGTCGGCGCTGAATGCCCTGCTGATGGCCGCCAGCGGCGCCTCGCTGGGCTGGTTGATCGGGCATGCGCCGGGCTGGATTCCAGCGTATTTCGCGGCGGTCGGAGCCATCGGCCTGATTGGCGCCTGGCGCTACCGGCGCTTGCGTCTGCGCGGCCACGCCCTGCTGCGCGCGCGCGAGCTGGCGGCGCGCGCGGACGCCGACCTCAAGCCCTCGCTCGCCTCCTTCCGCAAGGTGCTGGCGAACGACCCGGTCTACCGCCGCTACATGCAAAGCATGTTCGTGTTCGGGTCCGGCAACCTGATGCTGCCGGCGCCCTTGCTGATCGTGTTCGGCGAGCGCCTGGGGCTGACGCCCTTCATGCAGGTGCTGTTGCTCGGGACCTTGCCGCTGGTGGTGCTGCCGGTCGCGATCCTCGCCTGGGCGCGCTACTACGACCGTGTCCACATCATCGAATTCCGCAGCGTGCATGCGTGGAGCTTCGTGGGTGCCAGCGTCGCCTTCTTCGCCGGCTGCGTCGGCGGTGGCCTGGCGTGGCTGCTCGCCGGGTCGATCCTGCTCGGCATTGCCTACGCCGGTGGTCAGCTCGGCTGGAACCTCGGTCACAACGATTTCGCGAGGCCCGAGCAGGCGGCGCTGTACATGGGCGTGCACGTGACCCTGACCGGCATGCGCGGTCTCGCTGCCCCGCTGGTTGGCGTCGTGCTCTACCGCGGCGTCGAGGAACTCTGGCCGGGCCACGGCGAGTGGTCGCTGATCGTGCCGGTACTGTTGAATGCGACTGGTGCGCTGAGTTTCATCCGGCTGCGGCGGGCGTACCGGCGGTCGCGCGTGTGACGGCGCCGTCCCCACTCCTTTGTCTGGTCGGCCCCACCGCCGTCGGCAAGACCGCGCTGGCGCTGGAGTTGGCCGGGCGTCACGCGGCGGAGATCGTGTCGGTGGATTCCGCGCTCGCCTACCGCGGCATGGACATCGGCAGCGCCAAGCCCGGCCCGGCCGAGCGTGCGCGCGTGCGCCACTGGCTGATCGACGTGCGCGAGCCGACGCAGCCGTGGTCGGCTGCCGAGTTCGTCGCCGAGGCCGAGGCCGCGATCGCCGACATCGAGGCGCGCGGACGGCGACCGCTGCTGGTCGGCGGCACCATGCTGTACCTGCGCGCGCTGCTGCAGGGGCTGTCGCAACTGCCGGCGGCCGATCCGGCGATCCGCGCCGAGCTCGCCGCCGAACTGGCGGCGCGCGGAGCGACCGCACTGCACGCAGACCTGGCGCGCGTGGATCCGGTCGCGGCCGCGCGCATCCACCCCAACGATCCACAGCGCTTGCTGCGCGCGCTCGAGGTCTGGCGCCAGACCGGCAGGCCGTTGAGCGCTCTGCAGGGCGCGTGGAAATCCGCGCCGCGGCGGCCGGGGCTGCTGCTGGCGCTGGCGCCGGCCGACCGCGGCCTGCTGCACCGGCGCATCGCCGAGCGCTTCGACCAGATGCTCGCCGCAGGCTTCCTCGACGAGGTGCGCGCGCTGATGGTGCGTCCTGGCGTGCACCGCGAGCTGCCGGCGATGCGTGCGGTCGGCTACCGCCAGGCCTGGGGACACCTGGCCGGCGAATACGACCTCGTGCGTTGCCGCGAACTGGCGATCCACGCCACCCGCCAGCTCGCCAAACGCCAATTGACCTGGCTGCGCGGCACGCCGGGCGTGGCGTGGTTCGACCCCACCGATCCGGCGCAACGGGCGGCAGCGCTTGCGCGCGCCGCTGCGGCGCTCGATTGCGTGCGCTGATACACTGGGAATCGTCCGCGGCTTGCATGCCGGCCGGTGCCCGCTGCGCCCCGGGGCCGCGGAAGGACCAAGACCAACAATAAACACGAGAGGGCTTGCATGTCCCGCGGTCATTCACTCCAGGATCCCTTCCTGAATGCGTTGCGGCGCGAACGTGTGCCGGTGTCGATCTACCTGGTCAATGGCATCAAGTTGCAGGGTCAGATCGAGTCCTTCGACCAGTTCGTCGTGCTGTTGCGCAACACCGTCAGCCAGATGGTCTACAAGCACGCCATCTCGACCGTCGTGCCGGCGCGCAATGTGCGCATCACCGAGACCGGTGGCCACGAAGGCGGCGACGGCGAGCACGGGAGTTGAAGCTTGTTTGAGCGATCTCGGCGCGGCGAGAAGGCGCTGCTGGTCCAACCGCGCCGCCACGGGGTCGATTTCGATGCCGCGGCGAGCGAGTTCCGCGAGCTCGCGCGCTCGGCCGGCGCCGAAGTTGTCGCCGAGCTCGTTGCGCGCGTGGACCGGCCGCATCCGGCGCTGTACGTCGGCACCGGCAAGGCCGAGGAGGCGAAACTGCTGGTGCAGACCAGCGGCGCCGACCTGGTGCTGGTCAACCACCAGCTGACGCCGATCCAGGAACGCAACCTCGAGAAGTTGCTGGAGTGCCGCGTGGTCGACCGCGCCGGCCTGATCCTCGACATCTTCGCGCAGCGCGCGCGCAGCCACGAGGGCAAGCTGCAGGTGGAACTGGCGCAACTGCAGCACATGGCCACGCGCCTGGTGCGCGGCTGGACCCACCTCGAACGCCAGCGCGGCGGCGCGATCGGCCTGCGCGGTCCCGGCGAGACCCAGCTCGAGACCGACCGCCGCTTGCTCGCCGAGCGCGTCAAGATCCTGAAGGCGCGTCTGGAGATCGCCGTGCGCCAGCGCGAACAGGGGCGCAAGTCGCGCGAGAAGAGCGCGCTGCCGGCGATCGCATTGGTCGGATACACCAACGCCGGGAAATCGACGCTGTTCAACGCACTTGCGCGCTCTTCGGTGTACACGGCCGACCAGTTGTTCGCAACCCTGGATCCCACCGTGCGCCGGGTCGGCGGTTTCGCCTTCGGTGCGGTCACGCTTGCCGACACGGTCGGATTCGTATCCGAGCTGCCGCACGAACTGGTCGCGGCCTTCAAGAGTACCCTGACCGAGGCGCGCGAGGCCGATCTGCTGTTGCACGTGATCGACGGTGCCGACCCGCTGATGCCCGAGCGCATTGCGGAAGTCGAGGCGGTGCTGACCGAGATCGGCGCCGGCGAGCTGCCGCAGATCCAGGTGGTCAACAAGATCGACCTGACCGGTGCGCAGCCGGCCGTGGAAGCGCAGGACGGTCGCATCCGCGCCCGCGCCTACCTGTCCGCCGTCACGGGCGCCGGTCTCGACGGCCTGCGCGCGGCGATCGAAACCGAGTTCGGGGCCGAGCGTGTGCACCGCCAGTTGCGCCTGGGCTATGCCGATGCCGGCCTGCGCGCGCGCCTGATCGCGCTCGGCGCGGTGCGCGCCGAGGCCGACCTCGCCGGCGAGGGCTGGCAGGTGGAGGTCGATCTGCCGCGTCGGCTGGCTCTGCAACTCGCGGCGCTGCCGGGTGCCCAGGGCGAGCTGGTGCGGTCGCAATTGCTCGCCGAGGTGACGCATGAACAGCGGGAACACGCGCGATAGGTTATTTTCGGCAGTTCCCTTGTGCTTTCGTCGCTGTGGCCTCCATTCCCTGGCGACACCCTGAACGCAATCCGGGCCGCTGGACGGCCCGCGCGGAGTGAGTAGATGGCCTGGAACGAACCCGGCGGCGGTCGCCGCAATCCCTGGGGCGATGGCGGTGGCGGAGGCGGCAAGAACCAGCCGCCCGACCTGGAGGAGATGCTGAAGAACCTGAAGCAGCGCATCGCCGGGATCTTCGGCGGCCGCAGCGGCGGCGCTGGCCGGCACGGTGGCGATGTCCCGATCGGCACCGGCGGCCTCGGCTGGTTGATCCTGGGCCTGCTGGCGATCTGGGTGGTGGTCGACTCCTTCCACGTCCTCGACCAGCGCGAGCGCGGCGTGGTGCTGCGCTTCGGCAAGGCCGACCGCATCCTCGAGCCGGGTCCGCGCTTCACGCTGCCGCGGCCGATCGAGCGTGTCGAACGCGTCGACGTCACCCAGGTCCGGTCGATGAGCAGCCGCGTGGCCATGCTGACCCGCGACGAGAACCTCGTGAACATCGACTTCGCAGTGCAGTACACCGCCGCCGACGCCGAAAAGTTCCTGTTCCGCGTGCGTGATGTCGAGGAGACCCTGGCGCAGGTCGCCGAAGCAGCGGTGCGCCAGGTGGTCGGCAGCCGCACGCTGGACGATGTGCAGGTCGGCAATCGCCTGGAGTTCACCTCCGAGGCGCGCACGATCATGCAGAAGCTGCTGGACTCCTACGAGGCCGGCATCAGCGTCAGCATCGTCAACTTCCAGGACGTGATGGTGCCCGAGCAGGTCAAGGACGCCTTCGACGACGCGATCAAAGCACGCGAGGACGAGCAGCGGGTCATCAACGATGCGCGCGCCTACGCCGCCGACGTCGTGCCCAAGGCCAACGGCCGCAAGGCGCGCGTGCTCGCCGAGGCGAATGCCTACAAGGAATCGGTGGTGGCCAGAGCGCAGGGCGACGCCCGTCGCTTCACGCTGCTCGCCGAGCAGTACCGCGCCGCACCCGAGGTCACCCGCAAACGCCTGTACCTGGAAACCATGCAGGAGGTGCTGTCGAAGTCGCCGAAGATCCTGATCGACGGCGACAAGGGCAACAACATGCTGTACCTGCCGCTCGACAAGCTGGTGCCCCCGCCCCCGGAGCGCACTGGCGCTTCGGCGAGCGGCGGCGAGGGACGCTGAGATGAAGAACCTGATCCTGCCTTTCGTGGTCCTGGCACTGGTGCTGCTCGGCGCCAGCCTGTTCACCGTGCGCGAGGACCAGTACGCCGTGCTGTTCCGTCTCGGCGAGATCCAGCGCACCGATTTCAAACCCGGCCTGCACTTCAAGATGCCGCTGGTCAACAACGTCATCAAGTTCGACCGCCGCATTCTCTCGCTGGACACCCAGCCGGAGCGTTTCCTGACCAGCGAGAAAAAAGACGTGCTGGTCGACTCGGTGGTCAAGTGGCGCATCGACAACGTCAAGGACTACTACACCGCGACCCGCGGCGACGAGTTGCGCGCGCAGCAGACGCTGGGCCAGATCGTCAAGGACCGCATGCGCGACGAGTTCAACAAGCGCACGCTGCAGCAGGTCGTGGCCGACCAGCGCGACGAGATGATGGCGAACCTGAAGAAGGCTTCGAATGCCTCCGCGGCGGCGCTCGGCATCACCGTGGTCGACGTGCGCATCAAGCGCATCGACCTGCCCGAGCAGGTCACCGACGCGGTCTTCCAGCGCATGCGTTCCGAGCGTGCGCAGGTCGCCAATGCGCTGCGTTCCAAAGGTGCCGAGGTCGGTGAGCGCGAGCGCGCCGAGGCCGATCGCAAGGTCGCGGTGATCCTCGCCGAGGCCGAACGCGACGCCCAGCGCGTCCGCGGCGAGGGCGATGCGCAGGCGGCCGAGATCTACGCCAGGGCTTACGGTTCCGACGCCGAATTTTATGCATTCCACCGCAGCCTGGAAGCCTATCGTCACAGCTTCAAAGCGCAGGGCAATGTGCTCGTGCTCGATCCGGATTCGGAGTTCTTCGAGTACTTCAACAAGGACCAGCGACCCTGAGCGCGTCCGCAGCGGTCTGAGCGTCGCCGATGAACGACCTCTGGGCCGCGCTCGCGCTGCTGCTGGTCTTCGAGGGCATCCTGCCCTTCCTGGCGCCGGCGCAATGGAAGGAGGCGGTGCGACGGATCGCGCGGATGGAAGACACCATCCTGCGCTGGATCGGTTTGATCTGCATGCTGCTCGGGCTGGCCTTGCTGATCCTGGTGCGGGGCCACTGACCGTCGTTGCGGCGGTGGCTCCGGGCTTCGCGGCTGGCTCCCGCGTCGCGATTGGGTTAGCTTGCGGGCGTCCCGCATTCGCCTCGAAGGTCCCGCCGTGGCCAAATCCGTCGTCGTGCTCGGCGCCCAGTGGGGCGACGAGGGCAAGGGCAAGATCGTCGACCTGCTGACCGAACGCGTGCGCGCGGTGGTGCGCTTCCAGGGCGGCCACAACGCCGGCCACACGCTGATCGTCGGTGGCAAGAAGACCGTGCTGCACCTGATCCCGTCCGGGATCCTGCGCGAGGGCATCGACTGCCTGATCGGCAACGGCGTGGTGCTGTCGCCGGAGGCGTTGCGCACCGAGGTCGCCGAACTCGAGGCCACTGGCGTCGCGGTGCGCGATCGCCTGAAGATCAGCCCGGCGACGCCGCTGATCATGCCCTACCACGTCGAGCTCGATCAGGCGCGCGAGCGCGGCTCGGGCAAGGCCAAGATCGGCACCACCGGGCGCGGCATCGGTCCCGCCTACGAGGACAAGGCGGCGCGTCGCGGCATCCGTCTGTCCGATCTGTTCTACGGCCAGGAATTCGCCGACAAGCTGCGGGCGGTGATGGACTACCACAACTTCGTGCTGACGAAGTACTGGGAGCTGCCGTCCTGCGACTACCAGCAGACGCTGGACTACGCGCTGGCCTTCGCCGACTTCGTGCGGCCGATGATGGCGGACGTCGCCAGCATCCTGCACCAGGTGCGTCGTCAGGGCGGGAACATCCTGTTCGAAGGCGCGCAGGGCAGCCTGCTCGACATCGACCACGGCACCTATCCCTACGTGACCTCGTCGAACACCACCGTCGGCGGTGCCTGCTCCGGCACCGGTGTCGGCGCGCGCGACCTCGACTACGTGCTCGGCATCATCAAAGCCTATGCGACCCGCGTCGGCGGCGGGCCCTTCCCGAGCGAGCTCGACGACGCGGTCGGCGAAGGCCTGCGCGCACGCGGCCAGGAGTTCGGTGCGACCACCGGCCGTCCGCGCCGTTGCGGCTGGCTCGACGCGGTCGCGGTGCGGCGCACGGTCATGATCAACGGCATCAACGGCCTGTGCGTGACCAAGCTCGACGTACTCGACGGCGAACCGCTGGTGCGCGTCTGCGTCGGTTACCGCTACCGCGGCCAGGAAAGCGACCAGGCGCCGCTGGACGCGGCGGGCTGGAACGAGTGCCAGCCGGTCTACAAGGAGTTTGCGGGCTGGAGCGAAAGCACCAAGGGCGCGCGCCGCTTTTCGGACCTGCCGCGCAACGCCCAGCGCTACCTCGAAGGCGTGCAGGATCTGGTGCGCTGCCCGATCGCGCTGGTCTCGACCGGCCCGGACCGCGACGAGAACATCGTGCTCAAGGATCCTTTCGCGGAATTCTGAGCGGGCGGGGCGGCCTCGAAATCGCCTTGGCGTGGAAAGCGGCGGCACGGGAGCGCCGCCCTCCGACAGCCTGCGATCCGGCGAGCTTTGGCGGAACTCTCAGAACTCGAAACGCCCGCCCAGGTTCAGGGTGCCACGGTCGAAGTCCTCATTGCCGAAAGTGTGGCGGTAGGACAGGAAGGCCTGGCGGCCGCTGCCGAGCAGGTAGACGAAGCCGAGGCCGGCGGTGCCATAGCTGTCGTCGGATTCTTCCTCTTGCAGGCGGAACAGGCCGGCGCCGCTGCCGGAGAGCAGGCGCGCGTCGGCCCGGGCCTCATCGCCGCTTTGGCTGTTCAGCGAGAAATCGAACTGCGGCATCAGCACGCCCTTGCTGAGGCTGACCGCGCGCGCCACCTGTACGCCGACAACGAACTGGGTGCTGTTGAAGCTCTGCTCGCCGTAGCCGACGTTGAAGGCGCCGGCATCGCCTTCGTCGAAGGCGTCGATGTCGCTCTTGGTAAAGCGCAGGCCCGCGTTCGGGGTGACGCTCCAGGCGCCGTAGTTCAGGTGGTAGCCGATCGACGAGGCGATCGTGAACTGGGTGGCGTCGGTGTCGCCGCTGGCGGTGGCATCGAAGACGCTGCCGCCGAGGGCGAAGTGGATGTGTCGCGACAGGTCGAGGCTGCTGCTGCCGTAGCTCAGGCGCGAATCGACGTAAAGCCGATCGTTGAGGTAGTACGAGCCGTAGCCGGTGACCATCACGCTGTCGGCATCGACGTTGCTGTCCTCGTTGACGTCGGAACTGAAGCTGGCGAAGCCGAGCGCGCCGCCGACCACCGCGCGCGAACTGAGGCGGTAGTCGACGCCGGCGGTGATGCCGCGCGAATCGTAGTCCACGCCGACACGACCGGCGCCGAGGTCGCGGTCCTGCTGACCGGTGGTGATGTTGCCGTTGACGAAGAATCCCCAGGGGCTGACCAGGCCGTTGTCCTCGCCGAAACCAAGCGCCGCCTGCAGTGCGTCGCCGACCAGTGCCAGCGGAATCGTCGAATCGCCAGTGGTGACGGTCAGGCCGGACAGGCTGAAGCCGCCGCCGCCGCGGCGCAACTCGTTGAGACGCGCGTCGACGTTGAAGAACTGGGTGGCTGCGATTTCGCGCAGCACCAGGGTCTGCGCCAGCACTTCGTCCGGCGCGATCTCGCGCAGCGCTTCGGTCACCTCGCCGGTGCGGCCCTCGTCGGCTGCGCGCACGATCTCGCGACAGGCGTCCGCGAGCGCACTCGCCGGATCGACGCACTCGGCGGCAAGCACCGGCACGGCGGCCGCGGAAGCCGGATCGACGGCGGCCGGGTCGAGCAGGTCGGCGAGGTCGTCGGCGGTGCGGTTGTTGACCGTCGTCTGCTGGGTGGATCGGTTGTTGGCCGGATTGCGGTCGCTGCTGGAGCTGCTGACCACGCCCTCGTTGCTGAGCGTCTGGCCGCTGGTCGGCGCGCGCACGGTGATCGTCACCGCGGCGCTGGCGCCGGCGGCGAGCGCGCCACCCAGTGCGCAACCGACGGCCTGGCCCGTGCGGGTGCAGGTGTAGCCGTTGCCGCTGGCGGAAACGAAGGTGAGCGCGGCCGGCAGGGTGTCGCTCACCAGCACGCCGGTGGCGGCCTCCGGGCCGAGGTTGCTGACATTGAGCGTGTAGCTGAACTGCGCCGCGGCGCGCACCGGATCGGCGCTGTCGGTCTTGACGATCGCGAGGTCGGCGCCGCCGGACTGGTAGGCGACGACCACGCGGGTCGCATTGTTCGCGGTCTGGGGGTCACCGGTGGTCGACGAGACGGTCAGGTTGGCGTCGGCGACTGCGGTCGCACCCGGCCGGATCGAGGCCTGCGCGCGCAGTTCGGCGTTGCCGTTGACCGGCAGGCCGGCGCGGTTGCAGGCGAACTGCTGGCCACTGACGCTGCAGGTCCAGCCGCTGCCGGACACGTCGCTGAGGGCGAAGGCGGGCGACAACGTGCCGTTGACGGTGGTCGCGGCGGCGGGATCCGGGCCGCTGTTGCCGACACCGATCTGCAGCTCGACCGCCTGCCCGGTCAGCACGCTCGGCGGCACCGCGCTCGCCGAGATCGAGAGGTCGGCCTGCGGCACCGGTGGCGGCGGCGGTTCGGTAGTGATCGTGGTTGCTTCGGTATCGGCGTTGTTGGTGGCATTGACGTCGACATCCGCCGAGTCGACCGTCGCGCGGTTGCTGATCGAACCCGCCTGCGCCGGCGCACGCACCTGCAGCAGCACGCTCGCGCTCGCGCCCGGCGCGAGTGCACTGGCGAGTGTGCAGGTGACCGTGGTGCTGCCTGCGCAGGTGAAGCCGGCGCCGCTGGCGTTGATCAGGGTCAGGCCGGCCGGCAGCGTGTCGGTGACGACCACACCATTGGCGGCGCTGTCGCCGATGTTGCGGACCTCGAGCGTGTAGGTGAAATCGCTGCCGACCTGCACCGGGTCGATGCTGTCGGACTTGACGATCTCGAGGTCGACATTCGCCGGCGGCCGCGACACCACATTGACGGTCGCGGAAGAGACGATCGGCGTGCTCGTCGATTGCGAAGTCAGGCGCGCGATGTTGTCGATGCTGCGTGGCGTCGACGGCGCGCGCACCTGGATGTCGAAGCTCGCCGAGGCGCCGGGCACCAGCGCGCTGCGGCGACAATCGACTGCGTTGCCGATGACGCTGCAGTTCCAGCCGGCGCCGGCCGCGGAGAGCACGCCGACCCCCGCGGGCACGTCGTCGCTGACGATCAGGCCGGATTCGGTGCTGCTGCCGTCGTTGCGGACGCTGATGGTGTAGCGGAAATCGCTGTCGGTCACCACCTGGCTGGCGCTCGCGGACTTCTGCAGGACCAGCCGGGAGGGCGCAGCGCCAGCATTCACCTGCAACGGCCAGCTGCGCACGATCGGATAGCCTTCGGGCGCGTTGGCCCCCGGTGCGCTGGCGTCGCCGTGCAACTCCTGGCAGGTCAGCAGCGCGGTCACCTGGGTGGCTCGCACCTGGGCGAGCAGGTTCAGGTCCTGCGGCGTGGTGCTGGCGCCGATGAAATTCAGCGTGATGCCCTGGAAGCCCGAGAAGGTTCCGGGCACCGACTCGTTGCTGAGCGAGCACTGGCCGAACCTGGTGGTTGCGGGCGCGCCGGTACCGGCGCCGCCGGCCGGTGTGGCGCGGATCTGGGCGCTGGCGTTGCTGCCGATCAGGCCGCCGGAGGGCTGGAACACGATCGTGGTGCCGGGCGTCGGCACGAAACTCAGGGCGGGCGGGACCGGCACCGTGCCCGCCGGGCAGTTCAGTGGCCAGGAACGGATCGGACCGGTGGACCCGGCCGGCGACTCGTTGCACGACAGCGTGGCCGTGCGCGGGCTCGCGCCGGCCACGCAACTCAGGCTGATCGGGTTGGGCGCCGAAGTCGGCGTGAAGGACTGGTTCAGCGGATTCGCATTGAAGAAGCCCGCTTCGGCGCCGAGGATGGTGCATCCCAGCCCGACCGTGGCGATCGAACCGGAGCCCATGCCGCCCATCGGGGTGACCAGGATCTGGCCGCTGCCGGTGCTGCCGACATTGGTGACGCCGGTCAGGTTGACGGGCATGCCCGGCATCGGCGCGTAGCTCAGCGTCGGCGGAAAGACATTGCCCTCCTGCGCGAGCGCGGCGGTGGCGACGGCGGCGAGCGTGGCGGCGCGGGCCAGTTGAACCAGGGCTCGGCGGGCGAAGCGCGCGGACAGGGGCATCGGGCGACTCCTCTTTGCTGCGCCTCGCGGCGCTATTTGGCCGGATTGTAACGTCGATCGGCGGCGAATCGACGTAGTTGCGCACAAATTTTGAGGAAGATTCTTCGCTTTGATCTACAAGTCCATGTTTTTGATCGACCTGAACTCGCAGGCGTTTATTGAAGTCACGCGGAGATCGCGAAAGGTGAGCACCGGCGAGCTTGCGCAAACTGCTCAAGTGCTGATGCGCTGACCCATCCGCACGCGCGCTCCGGCAGTCAGTGCGTTGTCCCAGGCCGGCAAGTCGGCGCCGGTGAGCAGGATCACGGTGGAGCCCATGTTGAAGCGCCCGAGTTCGGCGCCGATCTCGAAGGTGGGGGCATTCGCGCCGCTGTACTCGCGCACCCGCACCTGGTCGGCGTAGGGCGGAGTGACCTCGCCGTCGAACACGGTCTCGATGCTGGACACGAAGATCGCGCCGACCAGCACCACCGCGAGTGGGCCGTGCGCGGTCTCGAACAGCAGCGCGAGGCGCTCGTTGCGGACGAACAGGCGCGGGATCGACTCGGTGGTCCACGGGGCGACGCTGAACAGGCGCCCGGGAACATGGATCGCGCGCACCAGGCGTCCGCCGCAGGGCGCGTGCACGCGGTGGTAGTCGCGCGGCGACAGGTAGATGGTCGCGAAGCCGCCACCTGCGAACAGCGCCGCGTCCGCATCGCGGCCGCCGAGCAGTTCGGCGACGGCGTAGTCCATGCCCTTGGCCTGGACGATGCGACCATCGCTGATCGGCCCGATCTGCGAGATCGCCCCATCGGCCGGGCACACGAGCGCGCCGTCGGCGGCCTCGATCGGCCGCGCCTGCGGTTTGAGCGCGCGCGTGAAGAAGGCATTGAAGCTCGCATAGGACTCGGGATCGGGATCGAGCGCTTCGCCGAGGTCGATGCGGTAGGCGCGCGTCAGCGAGCGGATCAGCAGGCGCTTCCAGGGGCGCCAGGTCCAGCGCGTGGCGTAGTAGACGATGCGCGACAGCAACTGGTGCGGCAACAGCAACTGCAGGGCGACGCCGAGATCGCGGCTGAGCGACATGGTTACTCCGGGGCGTTCTGGATCAGCAGCGCGAGGTCGGCGGCGATCACGTCCGCGCGCTGCGGCGGGCGCATCTGCCCGACCAGGCGTCCTTGCGGATCGATCAGCAGCAGCGAGGCGCTGTGGTCGATGCTGTAGTCCCCCGGGCCGCCGGTGCCCGGGACTTTTTCGTAGACCACCCAGAGCGCGCGCGTCAGCGCCTGCAACTGCTCCTGGGTTCCGGTGGCCGCCTCGAAGGCCGGGTCGAAGAAGTGCACGTAGGCGCCGAGCTTGTCCGGCGTGTCGCGTTCGGGATCCACCGAGACGAAGCTGACCGCGACCCTGGCGTCCGGATGATCCTTGCGCAGCGCCGCCAGCGCCGCCTTGGCGGTCGCGAGCGTGGTCGGGCAGACATCCGGGCAATGCGTGAAGCCGAAGAACAGCAGGCGCCAACGTCCGCGCCAGTCGGCCTGCGTCAGCGCGCTGCCGTCGTCGCGCTGGAGCCTGAAGTCCGGCAGCGGGCGCGGTTCCGGATAGAGCAGGGTCCCGGCCAGCGGCAGGGCATGCGTGCCCGGCGAGAATACGATCCGGCTCGCGACATAGCCCGCCACCGCCGCGAGCAGCGCCAGCGCCGTGATGATCCACGGCAGTCTGCGTTCGAGATTGGTCATGGGGGGAGTATAGGAGCGGGGCACGGGGCACGGGGCACGGGAAGCACTCGCGCGGGATTGCTGCCTACGTCATGCGCCGGTTGCATGCGCCTGCACGTCGACATGCGAGCTTCCCCGTGCCCCGTGCCCCGTGCCCCATGCTCCATGCCCCATGCCCCGTGCCTCGCTTCTGCCCGATCTCGCTAGTGCGCTCTCCACGCCTTCGATGCGAACATCGGCGCAGTCCTCCACCGGGTGCCGCGCCTTGACCGACGTGCTGCAGAGCGTCTGCGATTTCATCCGCTACGCGACCAGTCGCTTCAACGCGGCCGGGCTGGTGTACGCCCAGGGATTCGACAGCGCGCTCGACGAGGCCAGCTACCTGGTACTGACCACGCTGCACCTGCCGCACGATCTGCCGCCGGCCTATGCCAGTGCGGTGCTGCTGGCGGAGGAGCGCGCGCTGCTGCTGGAACGGATCCGGCGGCGCGTCGACGAGCGCGTGCCGGTGGCCTACCTGACCGGCGAGGCCTGGTTCGCGGGCATGGCCTTCAAGGTCACCCCGGATGTGCTGATCCCGCGCTCGCCGATCGCCGAGCTGGTCGAGCGCGGTTTCGAACCCTGGGTCGCCGGGCGCACGCCGGGGCGCGTACTCGACCTCTGCTGCGGCTCCGGCTGCATCGGCATCGCCATCGCGGCGCACCTGGCGGATGCGCAGGTCGATCTCGTCGACCTGTCCGATGCCGCGCTGGAACTGGCGCGCAGCAACGCCGCCGACCACGGGGTCGGCGACCGCGTCGAGATCTTGAAGTCCGACGGACTGCGGGGGCTCGGCGGTCGTCGCTACGACCTGATCGTCGCGAATCCTCCCTATGTGGGCGAGTCCGAGTACGCGGCGCTGCCGCCGGAGTTCGCGCACGAGCCGCGGCTCGCGCTGGTGTCCGGCGAGGACGGCCTGGACCTCCCGCTGCAGATCCTCGCCGGCGCCGCCGCCCACCTCGAGGAGTACGGCCTGCTGGTCCTGGAGGTGGGCGCCTCGGAACAGGCGCTGGTCGAGTGCCTGCCGGAGGTGCCGTTCACCTGGGTCGAGTTCGAGCGCGGAGGTTCCGGTGTGGCCGTGCTCGATCGCGAGGCGCTGCTCGCGCACGCCGCCGACTTCGGCGACGCGCTCGCCGCGCGCGGGCTGGCGCCGTGAGCGGCGCCAACAGCTTCGGTCGCAGCTTCTGCGTCACCACCTTCGGCGAGAGCCACGGGCCGGCGATCGGCTGCGTGATCGACGGCTGTCCGCCGGGCGTGCCGATCGCACCGGAGGATTTCCGCGCCGACCTCGACCGCCGCGCCACCGGGCGTTCGCGCCACACCAGCCAGCGCCGCGAGGCCGATGAGGTGGAGATCCTGTCCGGTGTCTACCAGGGGCTCAGCACCGGCACGCCGATCGCGCTGCTGATCCGCAACACCGATGCGCGCAGCAAGGACTATGGCGAGATCGCCGAGCGTTTCCGGCCCGGCCACGCCGACTACACCTACTGGCACAAGTACGGCATCCGCGACCCGCGCGGAGGCGGGCGTGCGTCGGCGCGCGAAACGACCCTGCGCGTGGCCGCGGCGGTGCTCGCGAAGAAGCTGCTGACGCAGCGCGGCATTCGCGTCCAGGGCTGGCTGTCCGGCCTCGGGCCGTACGCGCCGGCGCGGATCGTGCGCGACGCGGTCGAGCGCAACCCGCTGTTCTGGCCCGATCCGGAACAGTTGCCCGAACTCGAAGCCTTCCTCGACGGCCTGCGCAAGAGCGGCGACTCGATCGGCGCGCGCCTGACCGTGATCGCGGAAGGGGTGCCTGTGGGTCTGGGCGAGCCGGTCTACGGCAAGCTCGACGCCGAGATCGCCGCCGCGCTGATGTCGATCAATGCCGTCAAGGCGGTCGAGATCGGCGATGGCGCAGACGTCTGCGGCCAGCGCGGCAGCGAGCACCGCGACGAGCTGACGCGAGCCGGCTTCCTGTCGAACCACGCCGGCGGCATCCTCGGCGGCATCTCCACCGGCCAGGCAATCATCGCCCACGCGGCGATCAAGCCCACCTGCAGCATCCTCGTGCCCGGGCGCACGCTCGACGTGCACGGAAACGAGGTCGAGATCGTCACCAAGGGTCGCCACGACCCCTGCGTCGGCATCCGCGCGGTGCCGATCGTCGAGGCGATGCTCGCGCTGGTGCTGGTCGACCACCTGCTGCGCCACCGCGCGCAGTGCGCCGACGTGCCGCCGCAGCAACCGCTGGTGCCGGCAGATCCCTTCCTTCCCTAAGACCCCTGACACACCCCATGAGCGAGCAGCGCAAGTTCAAGGTCGCCGTCGTCGGCGCCACCGGTGCGGTTGGCACCACGATGCTGGAGATCCTCGCCGAACGCGAGTTCCCGGCTTCCGAGGTTGTGCCGCTGGCGAGCGAGCGCTCGGCCGGCAAGCGCGTGAAGTACGCCGGGCAGTCGCTGGTGGTGCGCGACCTCGACAAGTACGACTTCGCGGGTGTGCACATCGCGCTGTTCTCGGCCGGCGGTTCGATCTCCGCCGTGCACGCGCCGCGCGCGGCTGCGGCCGGCGCGATCGTGGTCGACAACACCAGCCAGTTCCGCTACGAGGACGACATCCCGCTGGTGGTCAGCGAGGTCAACCCGCACGCGATCGCGCGCTACAAGGCCCGCGGGATCATCGCCAACCCGAACTGCTCGACGATGCAGATGCTGGTGGCGCTGGCGCCGATCCACCGCGCCGCCGGCATCGAGCGCATCAACGTCGCCACCTACCAGTCGGTGTCCGGCGCCGGCCAGAGCGGGATCGAGGAACTCGGTCGGCAGACCGCCGCGCTGCTGAACTTCCAGCCGATCGAGCCGAAGAAGTTCCAGGCGCAGATCGCCTTCAACCTGATCCCGCAGATCGACGTCTTCATGGACAATGGCTACACCAAGGAAGAGATGAAGATGGTGTGGGAGACCCAGAAAATCCTGGAGGACCCGTCGATCCGCGTGAACCCGACCGCGGTCCGCGTGCCGGTGTTCTACGGCCACAGCGAGGCGGTGCACCTGGAGACGCGCGAGAAGCTGGGCGCTGCGCAGGCGCGCGCGCTGCTCGAAGCGGCCCCCGGCGTGGTCGTCGTCGACGAGCGTCGCGCCGGCGGATATCCGACGCCGGTCACCCACGCGGCCGGCCATGATCCGGTATACGTCGGGCGCATCCGCGAGGACTTGAGCCATGCAAATGGACTGGCGATGTGGATCGTTGCCGACAACATTCGTAAAGGGGCGGCCCTGAACGCTGTGCAGATTGCGGAACTATTGGTAAAAGGCCACCTGTGATCTATAGTTACGTTCGCCTTATAAGGTCGTTTCGAGTTTTCGTGACCTAATACGCGGCCATGACTAGAAGCCGCACTGCCCCCGGGGGAGCTCCATGAAAGGACCGCGCAAGACACTTCTGGCCAGCAGCATCCTCGCCATCCCATCGCTGGCGCAGGCTTTGGGGCTGGGTGGAATCGAGGTGAAGTCCGGGCTCAACGAGCCGCTGGACGCCGAGATCCAGGTCATCCAGGCGGCCCCGGGGGAGGCAGACGGACTGGCGGTGGCGCTCGCCAGCGCGGACGACTTCGCCCGCGTCGGCATCGACCGTGCGCGCATGGAGATGCCGCTCAACTTCGCGGTGTCCAAGGGTGCCAACGGCCAGGCGGTGATCAAGGTCACCTCCTCGGCGCCGATCAAGGAGCCCTTCCTGAACTTCCTGCTCGAGGTCAACTGGTCGAAGGGCCGACTGCTGCGCGAATACACCGTGCTGCTCGATCCGCCGGTCAGCGCGCCCTCGAGCGGTAGTCAGGTGGCGACCGCCCCGCTGCGCGACACCGCGCCGCCGGAACCCGCGGCACCGAAGCCCGAGCCGGTGCCGGAACCCGAGCCGCCCAAGCCCGCCGAGCCGGTCGCTGCGGCGCCGGTGCAGCCGGCTCCAGAACCCGAGCCGGCCCCCGCACCCGAACCGACGCCTCCGCCGGAACCGGCTCCCGAGCCCGCCCCGGTGGCCGCGGATCCCACACCCGCTCCGGCGCCGGCCGCTCCCGGCGACTACGGCCCGATCGGGCAGGGCGAGACCCTGTGGGAAATCGCCCAGGCGACACGACCGGATGGTGTGACGGACATGAACAAGTTCATGGTCGCACTGCTGCGGATGAATCCGGACGCCTTCTACGAGCAGAACATCAACGCACTCAAGCGCGGTGCGATCCTGCGCATCCCGACCAACGACGACGTCGACGCGATCGCTGCCAGTGAAGCCGCCGAGGCCGTGCGCGGGCAGAACGAGATCTGGCGCGGCTACCAGGCGGCGCAGTCGGCAACGCCCACCACGCTCGCAGATGCCGGAGCCAGCGAGTCCCTGCGCACGCCGTCGACCGGCACCAGCAGCAGCGGTTCGCGTCTGGAACTGCTGCCACCACGCGCCGGCGACGATCAGGGCGCCGCGGACCGTCCGGGCAACGCCGCACTCGAGCGCAGCGGCGAGGAGATCAAGAATCTGCGCGGCGACCTCGCCCGCGCCAGCGAGGATCTCGAGAGCTCGCGTCAGGAAGTGAGCGAACTGCGCTCGCGCGTGACCGACCTCGAAAAGATCAAGCGCGACCAGGACAAGGTGCTGTCGCTCAAGAACGACGAGTTGAAGGCGCTGCAGGCGCGCGCGGCGGACCTCGAGAAGCGCATCCGTGAACTCGAGGCGAGCACGGCTTCGGCGCAGCAGGCCGCGGATAGCGCACTCGCCGAAGCCGCGGCAGCCGAGGCCGCGCGTCGGGCCGCAGAAGAGGCCGCCCGGCAGGCCGCCCAGCGGGCCACCGATCCGACGCCTGCCGAAACTCCAGGCGAGCCACATCCCGTGGACACGGCCCAGCCCGCGGACACGACCGAGCCGATGCCGGCGGACGCCGCAGTAGATGCCGGAGAGCCGGCCGAACCGGCCGACTCCACCGGAACGCCGATCGACGCTTCCGAGCCCGTACCGACCGACACGACCACGCCGACCGACACGACCACGCCGACCGACACGACCACGCCGACCGACACGGCCACGCCAACCGACACCGCCACGCCAACCGACACCGCCGCGACCACTCAGCCGGTCAGTGAGCCTGCTTCGATCGAACCGGCACCGGTTCAGCCGGCGCCCGAGCCGGCCGCCGGTGGCGGTATGTTCTCGAATCCGTGGGTTCTGGGAGGCATCGGCGCAGCGGTGCTCGCTTTGTTCGGGCTGCTGTTCGCGCGCCGCAAGAAGCCGGCGCATGAAGAACCGACCGGCCCGAGCTTCGCGAACGAGGTGACCGAGTCCGGGCAACACCCGGCGTTCCGCATGCCCGGGCCGAAGGTCGAAGTGGATGCGGGCGACGCCGAGGAAGAGGCGCTGCTCGACCAGGTCGCGATGAATCCTGCCGACCTGCGTCATCGCCTCGACCTGTTGCGCCTGTATCACAAGCGCGGCAACGCCGGCGAGTTCGAGAACGCGGCGCGCGCGCTGCGGGGGCAGATCGCCAGCGAGGACCAGCCGGAATGGAAGGAGGCCGCGCGCATGGCGGCAACCATCCTGCCCGGACACGCGATGTTCGCGGTGCGCGACGACATCCCCGAGGTCAGCTTCGAGGAGCCGGCGCCGGCCAAGTCGGCGTCGGATTCCTTCGACGGCGGTCTCGACATCGCCTCCTTCGAAGAGCCCGCCGCGGCGGCGCCGGTCAGCGCGCCCGCCAGCATGCAAGTTGCGGCCGAACCGAACTTCGACTTTGACTTCGATCTGGATGCGCCGACCCAGGCGGTCGAGCCGGTCAAGCCGGCGCCCGCACTTGCTCCGGCTCCGCCCAAGGCCGAGGCGCTGAGCTTCGATTTCGACATCGATCTGCCGGCAGCGGCGCCCGCAGCCCCGGCCGCGCCGGCTCCAGCCGCTGCAACGGCAGCGACCAAGGAGGAGTTCTCGCTGGATCTGCCGGAGATCGACTTCTCCACGATGGAAGCACCGAAGGTGGTCGCTCCCGTGGTGGAAATGCCGAAGCCGACCGAACCGGCTCCCGCCGCCGCGGCGAACGTGGACGACGAACTCGGCGACCTTGGCGTGTTCGGCGACGATGCGGTGGCGACCAAGCTGGACCTGGCTCGCGCCTACATGGACATGGGCGATCCGGATGGCGCGCGCAGCATGTTGGAGGAGGTGATCGGCGAAGGCAGCAATGCGCAGCAGGACGAGGCGCGCAAACTGCTGGCCACGCTCGGCTGAGCCCGCTTGGAGTCGCGACATCGTCGATGCCGGGCGACCGGTTTCGATATGGGTTAGGGCAATCGGCCTGCGGTCGCTGGTGGCGCGGGCCAGCAAGGTCGCGGCGAGCCGCGTCCGGGTTCACCGAATCGTCGAAGGCCGGTCATGTCGCTGATCCTCGCCCTCGATCAAGGCACGTCCAGTTCGCGCGCCCTGCTGCTCGACGGGAGCGCGCGCGTGCTCGCGGTCCACAGCGAACCCTTCGACTGCGATTACCCACAACCGGGCTGGGTTGAGGTCGACGCCGAGCTGCTGTGGCGGACGCAGTTGCAATCGATCCACGGCGTACTCGCCCAGGCCGAAGTGCGGGTCGGCGACATCGATGCGATCGGCATCACCAACCAGCGGGAAACCGTCATCGCCTGGGATCGCCTCGTCGGTACGCCGCTGGGGCCGGCGATCATCTGGCAGTGCCGGCGCACGCAATCCATGTGCACTGAGTTGCGTGATCGCGGCCTCGACGAGTCGATCCGTATCCGCACCGGCCTGGTGGTGGACCCCTATTTCTCGGCCAGCAAGATGCGCTGGATGCTCGACCATTGGCCGCATGCGCGGGCACTGGCGGCACGGGGCAGGCTGTGCCTGGGAACCGTGGATGCCTGGTTGACCTGGCGACTCTCCGGCGGCGCGGCTTTCATCACCGACGCCAGCAACGCCGCACGCACCATGCTGTATGCGCTCGATGCGGGCGATTGGGATCCCTGGTTGCTGGATCTGTTCGGGATTCCGCGCGCATGCCTGCCGAGGGTGGTCGATTCCGCCGGTCGGCTGGCCATGACCGCGGAAGGCGTATTCGGTGCCCGCGTACCGATTGGGGGGCTCATCGGCGATCAGCAGGCGGCCTTGTTTGGTCAGGCTTGTTTTGCACCCGGCATGGCCAAGAACACCTACGGTACGGGCTGTTTCCTGCTGCTCAACACCGGCCACGAGCGCGTGCACTCGCGACACGGCCTGCTGAGTACGGTGGCCTGGCAGCTCGACGGCACTCGCAGTTACGCGCTGGAGGGCGCGGTGTTCGTCGCCGGTGCACTCTTGCAGTGGCTGCGCGATGGACTCGGACTGATCGGCCATGCTGCGGAAAGCGAAAGTCTGGCGCGCAGCGTGGCCGACAGCGGTGGCGTGCACGTGGTGCCGGCTTTCGCCGGCCTCGGTGCGCCATACTGGGATGCGCAGGCGCGTGGCTTGATCTGCGGACTGACGCGCGGCAGTACACGCGCCCACATCGTGCGCGCGGCGCTCGAAGCCGTGGCCATGCAGAACGTCGATTTGCTCGACGCGATGCGCATGGACTTTGCCGGCGAACTCGCCGAACTGCGCATCGACGGCGGCATGAGCGTCAACGACTTTTTGTGTCAGTTGCAGGCGGATCTGCTCGGGCTGGCCGTGTGCCGGGCGCAGCAGACCGAGAGCACCGCACTCGGCGCCGGGCTGCTCGCGGGTTTGGGGGTCGGTTTGTGGCGAAGCCTGGACGACCTTGCCACGCGCTGGGTTTGCGAGCGCCGTTTCGAGGCCGGGCTGGACCCATTCGAACGGGGCCGGCGCATGCAGGACTGGCGGCGCGCGGTGGCACGCGCGCGCAGCGGCTGAGCGGCTCGTCGCAGGACCCGGTCCGTGAAGGATGAAACGCCGGCCATGCATGGCCGGCGCGGGCTGGCGAGTTCAGGATGAACTCGTCCAGACCCAATTGGTTTTTCCTGGTCGTGCGGGCAGGCCGCGCAAGCGTCGGTGGCGGCCTTGCACTGCCGCAATTGCAAAGGACGCTGCATCGTACGAAAGCATGTCTTGAACTCTGCCACGACAGGGCGCAGCGTACGCACCGGGTATCCGTGGTTCGCGCACGATGAGCATCGACGACGACGACGAAGCCCTGCTGTTGCTCGAAGACGATCAGACCGGTACGGACCCCGGCTGGAAGATCCTGATCGTCGACGACGAGCCGGCGATCCACGAGGTCACCACCCTGGTGCTGGGCGGCGTGCGCTTCCAGGAGCGGCGCCTGGCTTTCCTGCATGCCTACAACGGCGAGGAAGCGCGTCGGGTGCTGGCCGAGAATCCCGACATCGCGGTGGTGCTGCTGGATGTCGTCATGGAAAGCGACGACGCCGGCTTGCGCCTGGTGCGCCATATCCGCGAGGAGGCGCGCAACGAGCGCGTGCGCATCATCCTGCGCACCGGTCAGGCCGGGCAGGCGCCGGAGCGCCAGGTGGTGCTGAACTACGACATCAACGACTACAAGGAAAAGACCGAGCTCACCGCGCAGAAGCTGTCGACCGCGGTGATCGCCGCGTTGCGCGGCTACAAGGCGCTGCTGCAACTCGCCGACCTCAACCGCGAATTGGAAGCCAAGGTGGCGCAGCGCACCGAGGAGTTGCGGCGCGCGAATGCGCGCCTGCAGCAGTCGCTGGCTGCGCTCGAACTCGGCGAACGCGCCGGACGTCGCGTGCAGTTCAAGTTGCTGCCACCCGCGCAGTGGCGCCACGGCGATATCCGGTACAGCCATGCGCTGATGCCTTCCGAGTTCATGAGCGGGGATTTCGTCGATTATTTTGCGATCGACGCCCACCGCGCCGGCTGCTACGTGGCCGATGTCTCCGGGCATGGCGTCGCTTCGGCCTTCGTCACCGTCTACTTGAAGCGCTTCATGGCGGGTGCGCTGGAGGCATACCGGTTGGGGCAGCCCTCGCACATCGTCGATCCGGCAATGTTGCTGGCGCAGCTCAACCAGGACTTGCTGCGCGAACGTCTCGGCAAACACATCGCCATCTGGTACGGCGTGTTCGACCACGACGCGAATCGCCTCAGTTGCGCCAACGCCGGTGCGATCCCCTATCCCTTGCTGGCGGATGCCGAAGGCACGCGTTTCCTCGATGCCAAAAGCTCCCCAGCCGGCTTATTCGACAGTTCCAGCTACCGCAATCAGCTGTTGTCGCTGGCGCCGCAGTTTCGTCTGTTGCTGTGCTCGGATGGTGTGCTCGAACTGATGCCCGAAGCCGGTGCCGACGCCCGCAACGAGCGTCTGCGGGAGTGGCTGCATCCGGCCAGTCCCGGCTTGCCGGCGCTGCTCGCCGATCTGCGCATTCGCGCCGACGAAGCGCATCCGGACGATCTGGCGCTGCTGCTGGTGGGTCGCGACGTCGTCGAGGCGAGGCCGTCGTCCGGATGAGTCCGGTCATCGGTCACGCGCTGGTCGACGGAACCGCCTACCTGAGACTCGCAGGCGAGTTGCGTCACGACAACGTCGCCGCGCTCGAATTGCTGATCGAACACTGGTTCGGCAGTGAGGCGCCGGTTCCGCGTGCGTTGGTGATCGATCTCGGCGCGGTCGACTTCCTGGACAGCACGGCGCTCGGTCTGCTCGCCGCCTGCCTGCGCGAGGCGCGCGCGCACGGACTCCCGCAACCACTGGTGTTTTCCACGCAGGCGGACATCAACGCGCTGCTGCGCGGACTGCGTTTCGACGAATACTGCGGGATCGTCGAGCGCGCCGGCGACGCTGGACCGCCGGTTGCGACGTTGGCCACGTCGGCCGACGATCCCGCCGTGCAGAGCAGTGCCGCCACCATTCTGCGCGCGCACGAGGCGCTGATCGAGCTGCACGAGGCGAACCGGGTGGCCTTCCAGCCGGTGGTCGACTTGTTCAAGGCGGAGCTGCGCTGAACCCGCGGGCTGCCGGTTCAGTACGCCAGCGGCGGTGGTCCCCACCAGACCAACAGCGCCACCGCGCCGGCACACAGCACGAACAGTGTCGGCGCCAGCCACGGCGCGGCCCAGCGTGCATCCGCGCCATCGCTGCGGGTCTTGTGGCCGTGCAGCATCGGTGTCAGCAGGTCTTCGCGGCGTTTCAGCCAGTAGCCGGCGATTGCGACGACGTGCAGGGCGACCACTACCAGCAGGATCTGCTGCCCGAGGTGGTGCCAGTCTGTCCAGCGCTCGCTGGCGACGCTGGAAATCCGTTCCGACAGCGGTCCGTACCACTCGATTTCGTCGTTGCTGAAGAGCCCGCTGATCGCCTGCGCCAGCAGCAGGGCCAGCATCGCCAGCACCGCCAGGGCGCCGAGCGGGTTGTGCCCCAGGGGCGCGGGCGTGGTGCCGCGCAAGTAGGCGTAGAGCTTCCGTGGGCCGCGCACGAAGTCGGAAAAGCGCGCGTGCTCGCTGCCGACGAAGCCCCAGCCGATGCGGAACAGCACCAGCGTGAGCGTCGCGTAGCCGAACCAGAAGTGCCAGCGCATCGTCAGCAGCCCGTATTCGCCGGTGGCGTAGAGCCCGGCCACGCACACGACCAGCGCCCAGTGCGTCAGACGCACCGGCCAGTCCCATACCCGGATGCGGCGTGGTGTGCTCATGTCCCAAGCCCCTCGATGCGTTCCTCTGTGGGTTCCAGACCAGCCAGGCGCGCGAAGGCGCGGCCGCGTTCGGCGTAGTCGCCGAACTGATCGAAGCTCGGCGCGCCCGGTGAGAGCAGCACGACGCCGCCGGGAGGCACCAGCGCGTGCGCCGCCGCGACGGCCTCGTCGAGGGTCGCGACCAGTTTCAGCGCTGGCCGCCGCTCTTCCGGCAATGCCGCGATCGTCTCCTCGATCCGCGCGTGGATGCGCGCGCCGTTCTGCCCCATCGCAACGACCCCGGCCGGCGGCTGCGCGGCGATATGGCGCGCGAACTCGCCCCAGTCCAGGCCACGGTCGAAGCCGCCCACCAGCACCACCGTCGGCGCCGGCGCGAGGCTCCTGAGCGCCGCCAGCGTGGCCTCCGGCGTGGTTGCGATGCTGTCGTCCACGTGGCGGATGCCCGCGCGTACTCCCACATGTGCGAGCCGGTGCGGCAGCGGCCTGAATTCGCGCACCGCGCGCAGCACCGAGCGCGGATCCAGGCCGAAGGCCTCGACCATGGTGAATGCGGCGGCGACGTTGCTGGCGTTGTGGGCGCCGGCGAGCTGGGTGTCGGCGAGCCCGATCACACGTTCCTCGTCGTGCCAGACCTCGGCGCCGCGTGCATGCCAGAAGCCGCGGTGGTTGAACAGTGTGCGTCGCTCGACACCGTCGGCGCGCTGCATCAGACGCGCATCGGCGGCGTTCAGCACCGCGAGATCGGCGGCGCCGGCGGTGAGCAGCTTGAGCTTGTCGCGATAGTAGGTTTCCTCGTCGCCGTGCCAGTCCAGGTGCTCGGGTGAGAGGTTCAGCACGGTCGCGATGGCCGGATGGCCGCCGAAGTCCGCCGCCTGGTAGCTGGAGATTTCGATCACCCAGTACTCCGGCTCGGGCTGCGGCTCCATCAGATCCAGCAGCGGCAGGCCGATGTTTCCGGCGAGCGCGGTGCGCGCGCCGCCGGCGCGCAGCAGGGCCGCAGTCAGTGCGCTGGTGGTGCTCTTGCCCTTGGTCCCGGTGATGGCGATGGTCTTGTCGTGACGGTGTTGGGCGAACCACATCGAGGTGCCGGAGATGAAACGGGTGCCTCGGAAATGCGCCCACTCCATCGCCCGGGCGTACCGATACGGACTGATGCCGGGCGACTTGATGACGATCTGGTAGGGGCCGAAGGTACCGGCCTGGATCTCCTCGGCGACTACCTCGACCATCGGATCGTGGCTGAAGTCCCAGGCCGCCGCTTCGGAGGGTGTGAGGATCACGCCAATCTTCTTCTGCGGGAACAGCCCGCGCAGGAAGCGCAGGGCGGCCTGGCCCTCCTGGCCGTACCCCCAGACGGCGACCCTGCGCAACAGGAAGGCTTCGAGGCTGATGTGCATGAGCGTGCGGGCTGTCCTGGGGGCCGGATGATGCAGCGCGCCGGTGCTCGTTGGCAGCCCCCGCGACTGCTGCGGGGAGATGGCGACTCAACAGTTCGGCTTGACCGGCTGCTCCTGGTAGCGCCGCACCGAGTCCAGGATCTCCTGCTTCGCGGCCTCGATGTCCTGCCAGCCCAGAACCTGGACCCACTTGCCTTTTTCGAGATCCTTGTAGTGCTCGAAGAAGTGCCGGATGCGCTCGCGGGTGTGTTCCGGCACGTCTTCCAGCGTCTGGAAATGGGCATAGGCGGAATAGGATTTCACGCTTGGCACCGCAATCAGCTTGGTGTCATCGCCGGCCTCGTCCCGCATCGCCAGCATGCCGATCGGGCGTACCCGGATCACCGATCCGGGGATCAGCGGCAGCGGCATCACCACCAGCACGTCGGCGGGATCGCCGTCGCCCGACAGCGTGCGCGGGATATAGCCGTAGTTGCAGGGGTAGCGCATCGGCGTGGTCAGCACGCGGTCGACGAAGATCGCCCCGGATTCCTTGTCCACCTCGTACTTGACCGGCTCGGCGTTCATCGGAATCTCGACGACGACGTTGACCTCGTGCGGCACATCGCGGCCGGCGGGGACGCGTTCCAGGCCCATGCGGGTTCTCCCTTGCTTGGCGATGGACGAGTATGCCTCCGAGGCGTGGGGCGGGCGCCGGTTTCCGGTCATGCGCCTGAAGCGGTTCCCGCCACGGCCTGACCTCGCCGCCCGCGGCCGGCCACGGTTCCCTCCACGCAGGCGAACCCGACCTGCGCCACGCCGGCATAATCGCCCGCCCGATCCTCACGTCGCCGAGGTTTGTCATGCTCGATCCCGCGCTGCTGCGACAGCATCTTGCCGTCACCGCCGAACGCCTGTGGGCCGCTCGCGGGCTGGAACTGCCGGTGTCCGAACTCGAGGCGCTGGAGGCCGAGCGCAAGGCGGTGCAGGTGCGCACCCAGGAGCTGCAGGCCAATCGCAATCGCCTCGCGAAGGAGATTGGTCTGCGCAAGGGCAAGGGGCTGGATGCCTCCGATCTGCTCGCGCAGAGCCAGGCGATCCCGCAGCAACTGAAAGGCGCCGAGGAGCAGCTCGCGACGTTGCAGGAGCGCCTGAATGCGATCGCGATGCGCATCCCCAACATTCCGCACGAATCGGTGCCCACAGGTGCCGATGAGACCGGCAACGTCGAGGTGCGCCGGCATGGTACCCCGCGCAACTTCGACTTCGCCGTTCGCGATCACGTCGAGATCGGCGCGCGGCATGGCTGGTTGGACGGCGATTCGGGCGCCAAACTCTCCGGCGCGCGCTTCACGGTCTTGCGTGGCGGCGTCGCGCGCCTGCATCGCGCGCTCGCGCAGTTCATGCTGGACGTGCACACCGGCGAGCACGGTTACACCGAGTACAACGTGCCGCTGCTAGTGAACCAGGAAACGATGCAGGGCACCGGCCAGTTGCCGAAGTTCGAGGACGATCTCTTCGAGGTGCCGCTCGGCGGCTACCGACACCTCGCGATCGACGGTCAGGCGCAGGCGGCGCTGCGCAGCGCGATCATGCGCGACGACCGCGACGACGCGTTGGCGCTGCTGAATGGCATCGCCGGCGATCTCGGCTTGCAGACCCTGGGCCGGGTGCCGGCGGCGATGTGGGACCAGATGCACGACTCCGAGGCTTTGGTGGCAACCCTGCACCGCTGGCTGTGGAAGCGCATGTACCTGATCCCCACCGCCGAGGTCTCGCTGACCAATCTCGTGCGCGACGAGATCCTCGACGGCGAGGCCCTGCCGCTGCGCCTGACCGCACATTCATTGTGCTTCCGCGCCGAAGCCGGAGCGGCCGGACGCGATACCCGCGGCATGATCCGCCAGCACCAGTTCGAGAAAGTGGAACTGGTGCAGATCGCGCGACCGGAGCAGAGTCACGTGCAGCTCGAGGAGATGACCGGTCACGCCGAGAACATCCTGAGGAGGCTCGGGTTGCCCTTCCGCACCATGCTGCTGTGCAGCGGCGACATGGGTTTCGCCGCGGTCAAGACCTACGACATCGAAGTCTGGCTGCCGAGCCAGGGCACCTACCGCGAAATCAGTTCCTGCTCCAACTGCGAGTCCTTCCAGGCGCGCCGCATGCAGGCGCGCTTCCGCAACGCCGCCGGCAAGCCGGAGCTGGTGCACACGCTGAACGGCTCCGGTGTCGCCGTCGGGCGCGCGCTGATCGCGGTGATGGAGAACTACCAGAACGCGGATGGCTCAATTGCCGTGCCCGAAGCGCTGCGGCCGTACATGGGTGGGGTGACGCGGATCGAATGACGGTCGCGCGCAGGATGGGGTGGGCTTTGCCCTCGCGGGCTGCCCGCCAAAAGCAGAAGGCCCGCGTGTGCGGGCCTTCTGCTTTTGGCGATCGAGTGATGAGTCGCAACCGGCCTCTCAGTCCTCGCCGCTGAAGAAGGCGAACAACCGCATCAGATGCATGAACAGCACCCAGATGCTGCCGAGCAGGCTGGTTGCGACGACGATGTAGTTGGCTTCCGGATCGTGGATCAGCTGGCTGGTCTCCCACAGGATCGCGGCCGAAACCAGCAGCACCGCGGCGCCAGAGATCATCAGGCTGAGGATCGGCGTCTGCAGGAAGATGTTGGCCACGATCGCGCCCAGCATCACCAGGAAGCCCACGAACAGGAAGCCGCCGAGGAAGTTGAAGTTGCGGCGCGAGACCAGCGCGTATCCCGACAACGAGAAGAAAATCACGCTGGTGGCGGCCAGCGCGTAGACCGGGATGTTCGCATCCATGCGCAGGTAGAAGCCGACGATGGGACCGAGGAGGTAGCCAAGGCCGGCCGCGTAGACGAAGGACAGGACCAGACCGGCCGGGCTGTTGCGCGTGGCGTTGATCGCGAAGGGCATGCCGATCATGAAGGCCAGGAACATCCAGACGTTGATCACACCGGCCTGGCTGGCGACCGCGTACCAGGCGCTCAGTGCGGACACGCCGAGGATCATCGTCAGCAGCAGATAGGCATTGCGAATGGTCTTGGTGGTTTCGATCGCAGCGACTGCGCCGCGGGTCAGCACTGGGGTGGCGGTCGACATGGGAGGCTCCGTGGATGGGTGGGCCGATTGTACAGATGGACACAGTGGATGCGACCTGAAGTGAGAGTGGCGTCGATGCGCCTTGATCGCAAGCGTCACGCGGTTGCCGGTTCAGCCAGCACCAACTCCCAGTTCGCGCACGACCTCTTCGGCCAGCGCCAGACAGGAGGTCAACCCTGGCGATTCGATGCCGAGGAGGTTGACGAGGCCGTCGATGCCGTGCACTCCCGGCCCCTGCACCAGGAAGTCGGCGGCAGGTTCGGCGGGTCCGTGGATCTTCGGACGCACGCCGACGAAATCCGGCAGCAGATCCTCGTCGCGCAGTGCCGGCCACCATTGCCGCACCGATGCCGCGAATTCGCCGCGGCGGCTGTCGTCGAAGCGGTAGTCGACGGTCTCCACCCAGCGCATGTCCGGACCGAAGCGACAGCGGCCGGTGATGTCCATGCCGAGGTGCACGCCCAGGCTGGCAGCGCCGGGCAGCGGATAGATGAGGCGCGCGAACGGCACCTTGCCGCGCGCGTAGTAATAGTGGCCCTGGCCGTAGCGCTGCGGCGGCAGCGTTGCCGCCGGCAACGCATCGATGCGCTGCGCCAGCGCGATGGCGCCGAGGCCGGCGGCATTCACCAGGCGCCGGCAGCGCAGCGGCCCATCGGCGGTCTCGACGCTGAACTCGCCGTTGGCGCAGCGCACCGCCTGCGCCCGGGTGCGACACACCAGGCGCCCGCCGTGGGCCTCGAACTCGCCGAGCAGGGCGGTGACCAGTTCCGGCACGTCCACGATGCCGGTGTTCGGCGAATCCAGCGCAGCCACACAGCGCAGCGCCGGTTCAAGCCTCAGAGCCTGCGCTCGCTCCAGCCAGTGGAGCTCGACGCCGTTGGCTGCTGCGCGGATTTCGATCACGCGCAGCGCCGGCACATCCTCCTCGCGCGTGGCGACGATCAGCTTGCCGCAACGCCGGTGGGCGATGCCGCGCTGCGCGCACAGCGCATACAGCAGTTCGAGTCCGCGCACGCAGCAGCGTGCCTTCAGCGATCCGGTCGGGTAATACATGCCGGCATGGATGACGCCCGAATTGCGGCTGGAGATGCCCTCGCCCGGACGGTCTTCTTCCTCCAGGATCAGCACCTCGAGTCCCGTCTGCGCCAGCGCGCGTGCGCACGCCAGTCCGACCACGCCGGCGCCGACCACCACGGTGTCGATGTCGATGGGCATGGCGCGCTCCGCTGCGAGTTGTCCCATTCTAGGAGCGTCGCACGACCCGTGATCCGACGGGCGTCCTTGCGGTGCGCATGAGCCAGGTGCGGGGCGGTTTCCCGGTTCGTGCGCGGCACCACCGGAATCCGAGCCGGCACCCCAGCGAATCGCGCTATCGTCGGCGCCCCGCGCGATTCCCGAGCCGTCCGACCGGACATGCCCCGCTACGCCATCGGCATCGAGTACGACGGCACCGAATTCCTCGGCTGGCAGACCCAGCACCAGGAGCCAACGGTGCAATCGGTGCTGGAGCGCGCGCTGGCATTCGTCGCCGACGAGAAAGTCGAGGCGGTCTGCGCCGGGCGCACCGACACCGGCGTGCACGCGCGCGGCCAGGTCGCGCATTTCGACTGCGCAGCCGAGCGTCGCGAGTACTCCTGGCTGATGGGCGTCAATTCGCGGCTGCCGGCGAGTGTCGCCTTGCGCTGGGCGCGGCCGGTGCGCGACGACTTCCACGCGCGCTACGCCGCGCGCAGCCGCGCCTATCGCTACCGAATCCTGCGCCGCGCCACCCGGCCGGCGCTCGACAGCCGCCACGCCACCTGGGTGCGCGAGCCGCTCGACGTGCCGGCCCTGCGCGCCGCGATCCCGGCGTTGATCGGCGAGCACGACTTCACCAGCTTCCGCACCGTGGCCTGCCAGTCGCGCTCGCCGGTGCGCGACCTGCGCCGCATCGATGTCCGCGAGGACGGCGAGTTCCTCGATCTCGAGTTCGAGGCCAACGCCTTCCTGCACCACATGATCCGCAACCTCGTCGGCAGCCTGCTGGTGGTCGCCAGGGGCGTGCAGCCGCCGGACTGGATCGGGCGGGTGCTCGCCGCGCGCGACCGCACGATCGCCGGACCGACCGCCCCCGCGCAGGGCTTGACCTTCCTCGCGGCCCGCTATCCCACCGAATGGGGACTGCCGCCGGAGCACACGCTGTGAAGCACGGAGTGCGCGTGAAGTTCTGCGGTTTCACCAACGTCGAGGACGTGCGCGCCGCGGTGGCGCTCGGCGTCGACGCGATCGGGCTGGTGTTCGTGCCGGCGAGCAAGCGACGGGTCGGCATCGGGCGCGCGCAGGACATCGTCGCCGCAGTGCCGCCTTTCGTGACCACCGTCGGCCTGTTCCTGGACGCGCCAGCGGACGAGGTCGCGCGCGTGCTCGCCGCGGTCCCGCTCGACCTGTTGCAGTTCCACGGCAGCGAGCCGCCGGAGCAGTGCGCGGCCTTCGGCCGCCCCTACCTGAAGGCGCTGGCGATGGGGGATGGCATCGACGCCGTGGCCGCCGCTTCCCGCTATGCTGGCGCTCGCGGGATCCTGCTGGACGCGCACCGCAGCGGCGAGCAGGGTGGATCCGGGCTGCGCTTCGACTGGTCGCGGATCCCGCCGGAGTTGGCGCCGCGCATCGTGCTCGCCGGCGGGCTCGCGGCAGACAACGTCGCCGCCGCGATCGCCGCGGTGCATCCCTACGCCGTCGACGTCGCCAGCGGCATCGAATCGGCGCCCGGGCAGAAATGTCCGGCGCGCATGCAGGCTTTCATGAATGAGGTGGAACGTGCAGCCCGAGAATCCCGGCCCGGCTGAGGGCATCGACTACAGCGCGCTGCCGGATGCCCGCGGCCATTTCGGACCCTACGGCGGCAGCTTCGTCGCCGAGACCCTGATGGCGCCGCTGGCAGAACTGGCCGCGGCCTACGAGCGCTACCGGGTCGATCCCGAGTTCATCGCCGAACTCGAGCGCGACCGTCGGCACTACGTCGGCCGGCCGACCCCGATCTACCACTGCGAGCGACTGTCGCGCGAAGTCGGTGGCGCGCAGATCCTGCTGAAGCGCGAGGACCTCAATCACACCGGCGCGCACAAGATCAACAACACCGTCGGCCAGGGCCTGCTGGCGCGACGCATGGGCAAGCGCCGCATCATCGCCGAGACCGGCGCCGGCCAGCACGGCGTCGCCAGTGCGACCATCGCCGCGCGCCTCGGCCTCGAGTGCGTGGTCTACATGGGCGCGGTCGACATCGAGCGCCAGGCGATCAATGTGTTCCGCATGAAGCTGCTCGGCGCCACCGTGGTGCCGGTGCACTCGGGCTCGAAGACCCTCAAGGATGCGCTCAACGAAGCGCTGCGCGACTGGGTCACGAACGTCGACCACACCTTCTACATGATCGGCACCGTGGCCGGCCCGCACCCGTATCCGAAGATGGTGCGCGACTTCAATTCGGTGGTCGGCCAGGAGGCGCGTGCGCAGATGCTGGCCGAGTACGGCAAGCTGCCGGATGCGGTGATCGCCTGCGTCGGCGGCGGCTCCAACGCGATCGGCATCTTCCACCATTTCCTCAACGATCCCGGCGTTGCGATCATCGGCGCAGAGGCGGCGGGCGAGGGCATCGCGACCGGGAAACACGCTGCCAGCCTGTCGGCCGGCGTGCCCGGCGTGCTGCACGGCAACCGCACCTACCTGATCGCCGACGCCGACGGCCAGATCCTCGAGACCCACTCGGTCTCCGCGGGCCTCGACTACCCCGGCGTCGGTCCCGAACACGCCTTCCTCAAGGACAGCGGCCGCGCCAGCTACGTCGGCGTCACCGACGCGCAAGCCCTCGCCGCCTTCCATCGCCTCGCGCGCACCGAAGGCATCCTCGCCGCGCTCGAGTCCTCGCACGCGGTCGCTCACGGCATCGCGCTCGCGGCGACCCTGCCGAAGGACCGCCACGTGCTGGTGAACCTCTCCGGCCGCGGCGACAAGGACGTCAACACGATCGCGCGCCTGGAGGGGATCACGCTGTAGCGGCGGCGGCTGCGCCGCCGCAGTGAGTGGTGAGTGGTGAGTGGCAAGAGCCCGCACGATTCATCACCACGACTCACCGGACAGACAGGGCATGCGCCACGATGCGGCCCGCCGGCTTCTGCTACTCACTACTCACTACTCACTACTCACCGCTTCCATGCCCAACCGCATCGATACCCGCTTCGCCGCGCTGCGCGCCGCCGGTCGTCCTGGCCTGATCACCTTCACCACCGCTGGCGACCCGGATCCGGCGTTGACGGTCGACGTGCTGCACGCGCTGGTGCGCCACGGCGCGGACCTCGTCGAACTCGGCATGCCCTTCTCCGACCCGATGGCCGACGGCCCGGTGATCCAGCAGGCCAACGAGCGCGCGCTCGCCAGGCATGTCGGTCTCGCGCACGTGCTCGAGGCCTTGCGCGGCTTCCGTGCGAGCGACGCGGACACGCCGGTGGTGCTGATGGGGTATCTCAATCCGATCGAGCGCTACGGCTTCGAGCGCTTCGCGGTCGCTGCGGCGGCGGCTGGCGCCGACGGACTGCTGCTGGTGGATTGCCCGATCGAGGAATCGGCGGGCTACGAGGCCGTGCTGCAGCGCCTGGGCCTGCACCAGGTCTACCTGCTGGCGCCGACGACGCCACCGGAACGACGATCGCGGATCGCCGCGAAGGCCGGCGGTTTCCTCTACTACGTGTCCTTCAAGGGCATCACCGGCGCCGGGCACCTCGAGACCGCGCAGGCGATGGCCGCGCTCGATGAATTGCGTGGCCTCTCGCAGGCGCCGCTCGCGGTCGGCTTCGGCATCCGCGACGCAGCCACCGCCGCGCTGCTCGGCGCGCACGCACAGGCGATCGTGATCGGCAGCGTGCTGGTCGAACGCCTCGCCGACGCGCGCGACGCCAGCCAGGTCGACGCCGCAGTGGCATCATGCCTGCCCCCGATCCGCGACGCGCTGCACGCCCTCCGCGGCGGTTGACCAGGGGAACAGCCCGGCTCTTCCCTTTTCCTTTCCCTTTTCCTTTTTCCTCCCCCATGAGCTGGTTCAGCAAATTGATGCCCTCGCGCATCCGCACCGAGGGCAGCGCCAAGCGCAATGTGCCCGAGGGCCTGTGGGAGAAATGCCCGGCCTGTGCCGCGGTGCTGTACGGGCCGGAGCTCGAGCGCAACCTGCGCGTCTGCCCGAAGTGCAGCCACCACATGAGCTTCGGTGCACGCAAACGCCTGGAAGCGCTCTTCGATCCGGGTACGCTCAGCGAGATCGACGCCAACCTCGCGCCCTTCGACGCGCTGAAGTTCCGCGATTCCAAGCGTTACCGCGATCGTCTGATCGCCTCCCAACGTGCCACCGGCGAAAAGGACGCGCTGATCTCGGCGAAGGGGCTGCTGAAGGGACGCTCCTTGATCGCGAGCGCCTTCGAGTTCGCCTTCATGGGCGGTTCGATGGGATCGGTGGTCGGCGAGCGCTTTGCGCGCGCGGCCGAACGCGCACTCGACGAGCGCGTCCCGCTGGTGAACTTTTCCGCCACCGGCGGCGCGCGCATGCAGGAGGGATTGTTCTCGCTGATGCAGATGGCCAAGACCTCGGCCGCGCTCGCGCGGATGCGCCGCGCCGGCGTGCCCTTCGTGTCGGTGTTGACCCATCCGACCACCGGTGGCGTCTCCGCCAGCCTCGGCATGCTCGGCGACCTGAACCTCGCCGAGCCGCAGGCGCTGATCGGATTCGCCGGCCCGCGCGTGATCGAACAGACCGTGCGCGAGACCCTGCCGGAAGGCTTCCAGCGCAGTGAATTCCTGGTCGAAAAAGGGGCCATCGACGCCATCGTCGACCGTCGCGAGCTGCGCGACAAGCTCGCGGCGATGCTGGCGATTCTGCAGCGGCAGGCGGCCTAGAGCGGTTGTCGGTTGCTGGTTGTCGGCAGCGAAGCTCGCCCGGCCGGCCGCGTAGCGAGTTCGAGTGAGTTAGTCACCGCGGGTCCGACCCGCGAGGGATGAAAGGTGGTCGCTCCGCCCAGGGGTGGAAAAGCGTTGGACGCAAAGGACGCAAAGGGGAAAAGAAAGGACGCAAAGGAGAGCGCAAGCAGAATCGTCCGCCCGCTCCTGCATTTCTTTGCGTCCTTTGCGTGCTTTGCGTCCACTGACCGGCGCTGCGATCAGCGCGTGATCTCAGGGCCGGGGCCAGCTCTTGGTTTCTTCGTAGCTGCCGACGACCGCCAACCCTTGCTCGCCGGATCGATCGCTTCATGGCCGAACTGACCCGCTCCGACTCCCTCGCCGACTGGCTCCGCCATCTCGAAACGCTGCATCCGCGGGCGATCGACCTCGGGCTGGAGCGGGTGCGCGAGGTCTGGGAGCGGCTCGGTTCGCCGCGCCCGGCGCCGGTCTGCATCACCATCGGCGGGACCAACGGCAAGGGTTCGACGGTCGCATTCCTCGAGGCGATGCTGCGCGCCGCCGGGCACCGCGTCGGCGCTTACACCTCGCCGCACCTGCTGCGCTACAACGAGCGCGTGCGCCTCGATGGCGTCGACGCGGCGGATGCGGACCTGGTGTCTGCATTCGCCGACATCGAAGCCGCGCGCGGCGAGGTGTCGCTGAGCTATTTCGAGTTCGGCACGCTCGCGGCCTTCCTGCTGCTGGAGCGCTCAGGCGTCGACGCGGCGATCCTCGAGGTCGGCCTCGGCGGACGTCTCGACGCGGTCAACCTCATCGACGCGGATGCCGCGGTGTTGACCAGTGTCGACCTCGACCACCAGGAGTACCTGGGCGAAACCCGAGAACGCATCGGCTGGGACAAGGCGCACATCTTCCGTGCCGGGCGGCCGGCGATCGTCGCCGCCGTCGATCCACCGGCGAGCGTCTTCGCAGTCGCGCATGCGCTCGGTGCGGTCGTCCTGCGGCCACCGGAACCGCTGCCAGGTCAGGGCGAGTGGCGCTGCGCGCTGCCGGACGGCACGCTGCTGGGGCTTCCACCGCCGGCGCTGGTCGCACCTTGCCAGCGGCGCAACGCGCAGGCGGCACTGTGGGCCTGGCATGCGTTGCGTGCGCGCCTGCGCTTCGATGCCGCCGCCGCCGCCCGCGGCGTGGCTCTCGCGCAGGTGCGTGGTCGCCTGCAGCGGCTCCCGCGCACGCCCGAGACCTGGGTGGACGTGGCGCACAACCCGGAAGCGGCGCGCGTGCTGGCGGGCTGGCTGGCGGCTGATCCGCGGCGACGCAAGGTCGCGGTGTTTGCCGCACTCGCCGACAAGGACCTCGCCGGCATCGTCGCGCCCTTGCGTCAGCATTTTCACGCCTGGGTCGTGCTCGACCTGCGCCCGGCCAGTCCGCGTGCCGCAGATCCCGCCGCGCAGGCCAGGGCGCTTGCCGCGTTGCTCGCCGGGGATCCGTGCATCGAAACCGCCGCCGACATCGCAGCCGCGCTCGCGCAGGCCGAGCGCCTCGCCGGCCCCGCCGGTCGCGTCGTGGTCTTCGGCTCCTTCTTCACCGTCGCCGCCGCCCTCTCGATGTAGCGGCGCCGTCTGCGGCGCGACCGCTGCGCGCAGCCTGGGCACCGGGCCGCAGGCGCTTGCGCAACCCGGACGCGCCACGAGGTTGTGCACCTGCGCCCGCGCGGGAGCCCGGCCACCACAACGCCTATACTCGCCGCCCATCGCCTGCACCCGACTCGAATTCCGATGGACGATGCCCTCCGTCAACGCCTGGTTGGCGCGGCCGTGATCATTGCGCTCGCGGTGATCTTCGTGCCGATGCTGCTCGATTCCCCGGAGCCGTCGCAGCGCACGCAGCAGGTGGACCTGACGATTCCGCCGCGCACCGAGCCCGGCATGGAGACGCGCCGGCTGCCGCTCGACCCGGCGATGACCGCGCCGCAGCCGGCCACGGAGCCGGTCGCGGCGGGTGCGAGTCCGGATGTCTCCGATCCGGTGCCGGCCGATGGCGGCATCGCCGCACTCGACACTCCGGCGGCGGCACCGCCGAAGCCGCAGCCTGCGCCCACCGCGGAGGTGCCCGCCAGGCCCGATCCGCCGAAGCCGGAAGCGCCGAAACCCGACGCCGCGAAGCCGCAGGTCGCCGCGGCGTCCTTGCCGCAGCCGGCCACCGGCGGCCGCTTCCTCGCGCAGTTCGGCAGCTACGCCGAACGCGCCAATGCCGAAGCGCTGGTGCGCGATCTCGCCAAGGCCGGTGTGCCGGCAACGCTCGAGACCTTGCCCGGGACTTCCGGGCGACCGCTGCACCGGGTGCGCTCGAAGCCCTACGCGACGCGTGCCGAAGCCGACGCGGCGCGCCTGGGCGCGCAGCGCCAGATCGCCGGCCTCGCCAGCAGCGTGGTCGAACTGGCCGCGGCCGACGCCACCCAGTCGACGCCGGCGCGGCCGAACCTTTCGGGCTGGGCGGTGCAGGTCGGCGTGTTCACGCGCAAGGACGGCGCCGAGGAACTCGCCAAACGCTTGCGCGACGGCGGCTACGCGGCCTTCGTCGAACCCGTGAAGCTGGCCGGCGGCCAGACCAGCCACCGCGTGCGCGTGGGCCCCGAGGTGAAGCGCGAGAACGCGCAGCGGATTCAGGGCGAACTCAAGAGCAAGTTCAAGCTCGACGCGCTGGTCGTCGCCCACCCGTGAGCCATCGCGGCGACGGAGGTTGCCGGGCGGGGCGCGCGCAATGAGCGGGATCGACTGGGCGATCCTCGCGATCGTCGGCCTGTCGACCGCGATCAGCCTCATTCGCGGCTTCGTCGCAGAGGCGCTGTCGATCCTGGTCTGGCTACTCGCGTTGTGGGTCGCGTTCCGCTTCACCGCACCCTTCGCCGAGGTCTTCCTGCGCGGCGTCGAGGTCGAGTCGATCCGGCTCGCGGCGGCGGCGATCGTGCTGCTGGTCGGCGTGTTGCTGATCGGCGGCATGGCCGGTTGGCTGATAGGTCGCCTGCTGAAATCGACCGGCCTGTCGGGCACCGACCGCCTGCTCGGTGCGGTGTTCGGCGCGCTGCGGGGCGCGCTCACGGTGCTCGCGCTGGTGGTGGTCGCAAGCTGGACGCCGCTGTGCCAGGAGCCGTGGTGGACGGCGTCGCGGCTGTTGCCGGCCTTCGAACGGCTCGCCGTTCAGGCGCGTGTGTTCCTGCCCGAGGGCCTGCGTGCGATCATCGGCAGTTGTCGCGCCGAGGCCGCTGCTGCGGCCGCGCAGGCGCCCACCGCGCGCTGATCGCGCCTTCCAGGACTTCCAGACCATGTGCGGAATCATCGGCATCGTCGGCCGCAGCGAGGTCGCCACCGCGCTCTACGATGGCCTGACCGTGCTCCAGCACCGCGGCCAGGACGCCGCCGGCATCGCCACCTTCGACGGCCAGCGCCTGCACCTGTCCAAGGGCAACGGCCTGGTCCGCGACGTCTTCGACAGCGCCTCGATGGCGCGCCTGCGCGGCCAGATCGGCATCGGTCACTGCCGTTACCCCACCGCCGGCTCCGAAGGTGCCGCCGAGGCCCAGCCCTTCTACGTCAACTCGCCCTTCGGCATCGCGCTGGCGCACAACGGCAACCTGACCAACACGCGCGCGCTCAAGCGCGAGGTCTATGCCGAGGACCGCCGCCACATCAACACCGATTCCGACAGCGAAGTGTTGCTGAACGTGCTCGCGCACGAGCTGCAGGTGCAGGAGCGCCTGCGCCCGGAGCCCGAGCAGTTGTTCAAGGCGGTGGCCGGCGTGCACGCGCGTTGCGTCGGCGGTTACGCGATCGTGGCCCTCGTGCTCGGCTGCGGCATGGTCGGCTTCCGCGACCCGAACGGCATCCGCCCGCTGGTGATCGGTCGTCGCGAGGGCGCTGAAGGCACCGAATGGGCGCTCGCATCGGAGAGCGTCGCGCTCGACATCCTCGGTTTTCGGCTGGAGCGCGATGTCGCCCCCGGCGAGGCCGTGCTGATCACCGGGGACGGCCAAATGCTCGCGCGCCAGTGCGCGCAGCCGGCGGTGCATGCGCCGTGCATCTTCGAGTACGTCTACCTCGCGCGGCCGGATTCGATGATCGAGGACGTCTCGGTCTACAAGGCGCGCCTGCGCATGGGTGAGCGGCTCGCGCAGAAGATCCGGCGCCTGCGTCCGGAGCACGACATCGACGTGATCATCCCGATCCCGGACACCTCGCGCAGCGCCGCGATCGCGATGGGCAAGCTGCTCGGCATCGAGTATCGCGAGGGTTTCGTCAAGAACCGCTACATCGGCCGCACCTTCATCATGCCGGGACAGAAGGAGCGCGTGAAATCGGTGCGCCGCAAGCTCAATCCGATGGAGCTGGAGTTCCGCAACAAGGTGGTGCTGCTGGTCGACGATTCGATCGTGCGTGGCACCACCAGCAAGCAGATCGTGCAGATGGCGCGCGAGGCCGGCGCGAAGAAGGTCTATCTGGCCTCGGCGGCGCCGCCGGTGCGCTACCCGAACGTCTACGGCATCGACATGCCGGCGGTGTCCGAACTGGTCGCACACGGCCGCAGCGAGGCCGAGATCGAGGCCTTCATCGGCTGCGACTGGCTGATCTACCAGGACCTGCCGGACCTGATCGCGGCGGTCCAGGAAGGCAACCCGGAGCTGCAGCACTTCGACACCTCCTGCTTCTCCGGCGAATACGTCACCGGCCTCGGCGAGGGCTACCTGCAGCAGCTCGAACTGCTGCGCTCGGATGGCGCCAAGGAAAAGCGGCGCGACGTGGTGGTCGCCTGATCGGTCGTCCCGGTAGGTCACCTTGTCCGCAATGCGGACTACGTGGCAGCGGTCCCAAGATGGACTACTTCGCAGGGCCGCAAGGCGGACCACCCGACGCTGGCCGGTATCGCCCCGATGCACGGGCGCAGTCAGGCCGCAAGCATCGAATGACCCGACTCGGAAACAGGGAGGCCAGGCAATGGTCGAGGCGATCCACCACCGCCAGCTCGCCCGCGAATGCCTGCTCGAAGCCGACGTCGCCGCCAAGCTGGCGCGCACGGCGGTGGTATCCGCAGCCATCGCTTCCGGCGCCTGCCCGATCTCGCCCGAAGGCGGCCCCGCGATCGAACGCATCGAGCAGCCCGGCCGGCCGTCGCAGCCTGCGCTCGTGCCCCCGGCTCGGCTCGCGCAACGCAAGCTCCACCACCCCGAAGGCCGCGCCGCGCTGGTGCACGCGGTCGCCCACATCGAGTTCAATGCGATCAACCTCGCGTGGGATGCGGTCTACCGCTTTCCGGGCATGCCCGCAGCGTACTACCGCGACTGGGCCAGCGTCGCCGCGGACGAAGCGCGCCATTTCGCCCTGCTGCAGGCGCGCCTTGCCGAGCTCGGCCACACCTACGGAGATTTTCCGGCCCACGACGGCCTCTGGCAGATGGCCCTGGACACCGACCACGATCCCTTGTTGCGCATGGCTCTCGTCCCACGCGTGCTCGAGGCACGCGGCCTGGATGTGACCCCGGGCATGATCGAACGGCTGCAGCGCGCCGGCGACGCCGCCACGGTGGCCTCGCTTGAAGTGATCCTGCGCGAAGAGGTGCGTCACGTCGCGATCGGCACACGCTGGTTCCGCCATCTCTGTGGTCAACGCGGCGAGGATCCGGTCGAGCTGTTCCCGCGCCTGCTGCGCGAGCACGCGGTGGTGCTGCGGCTGCCCTTCAACGAAGCTGCGCGAATGGCCGCGGGCTTCGTCGCGGAAGAGTTGTCCGCTTTGGCTGCGATCGCCCGTTGAGAGGATTCCGAGGCCGCTCGCGTCTTTAACTCCCGTACAGGGCTGTGTTAGCCTTGTGCGGTGGGGTGCTGCGGCCGAGGGCGGCCGGCATCGCTATCGGGCGCGCAACTTCAACTCTTCTGAAGGACACCTCCATGAATCACAAAGCTCTCCTGGGTACGGCCATCGCCGCCGCGCTCATGTTCGGTGCGCAGGCCGCCTCGGCGTGCGTGATCAGCGCCTGGGCCCCGGTGCAGGCCGGCGGCTCCCAGGGCGTCTCGGCGGCCGATGCTGGCGATCCGACCGTTGGCGGCGGTCCGACTGCGGGTGGCTTCAAGCGCTACTCGGGCAGTTGCAGCCTGCGCGTGAATTCCGCCAATGGCGCCACCGGTCGCTATGTGCTGGACAGCACTCCCGGTGCCGAAACCAGCTACCGCGTGCGCTTCATGTACTTCACCGGCAACCTGAGCGGCACCGCCGACATCTTCCAGGCGCGCAACTCGGGCGGCACCAACATCATCCGCGTGACCCATGACGGCACCAACATGTCCGTCAGCACCACCAGTGGGTCCACCGCGACCTTCGCGGTGAACGACAACGCCTGGTACACGGTCGAGCTGGCCTGGGCGTCCGCGGCGGGCACCGGTTCGCTGACCGGCACCGTCCGTGGTGCGGGCAGCACGACCGCCGCCGGCACCATCAACATCACCGGCCTCAACAACGGCAGCGACCGCATCGATGAAGCTCGCCTCGGTCTCGCCGCCGGCACGCCCAACTTCAACTCCACGGCGATCTACTTCGATGAGTTCGATTCGCGCCGGACGCAGAATCCCGGTCGTCTCTGCCGCGGCGACGCCGGCGGTGGTGCGGGCGGTGCGCCGGACGGGCTTCTGAACGTCTTCGACATCGGCGCCATGGTGGGTGAGATCCAGGCGCCGACGAACCCCGCGAATCTGGTCAAGGGTCAGCCGGACTTCAATGAGGACGGCATCCTGAACGTGTTCGACATCGGCACGATGGTGCCCGTCATCGTCGCAAACACCCCTTGCTCGGCCACCTAAGATCCAGGAGCCACGGAAATGAATCGCGCAATCCTGTTTGTCGCCGCCGCCTCGCTGATGGCGGTCGCTTCCACCGCGTCTGCGGGCAATGACCTCATCGTCGCATCGGCCAAGAGCGGTGCGACCGCTTTCTCGGCGGACGCGGTGCTCGATGGCGAGGCGGTGGGTCTGCAGTTCCGCATCAAGGTCGTCGGCGGATCCGACAAGACCCGTTTCATGCTCGACAACTGCCTGAAGAGCCTGCCGAAGACGCATCAGGGTACCTGCGGCGTCTCCTCGGACAAGTCGATAGTGACCGGCCTGGTCTACAGCCTGTCCAACGCCAAGCTGCCTGCGGGTGTGTTCCCGCTGGGGACGGTGCACGTGACCTCGGGCGAAAAGGTGTCCTTCGAAGTTGTGGAGTTCCTGGTGGCAGGCGATGCTGGCCGGCCGCTTGAAGCGGCGGTACAGAATGCCCTAAAGTAACGAAGTCAGTGGTTGCGCCCTTGCGTTAGGAGATAATAATGAGAATGTTCAAGAGTTTGACGGCGGCGCTTGGCCTCCTGGCCCTCGCGGGTTCGGAGGCAGCGCTCGCCGGTGCGTGGACCATCGGTAACGGTTCCGGCAACGCCGGGACCCAAGTCACCGTTCCGGTGAACTTCGCCGGTGACGGCGTCACCATTTCCAGCCAGATCACGGTGTCGGTGGCGGCGCCGCTGTCGGTCGTCAGTGCAACTCCCCAGAATGGGCAAGCCTGCAGCGCGAGCGGCAACTCCGTGACCATCGTGCTGTTCTCGTTCAGCGCGCTGCCCGGCGCTGCCACGAACTACTGCAACATCACGCTGGCGATCGCTACGGGTACTCCGGCGAGCCCGCCGACGCTGCCGGTCACCGGTAGCGCCCAGTTGTGCGCGATCTCCGGCGGTGGCGCGGCCCCGACCTGCACCGCGGCCAACGGTGCGATCACCGTCACCGGCGGTGGTGGCAACACCCCGCCGACCATCGCCTACAACCCGACGACTGGTACGACGATCAACTACACCGGCGCCGGTACGGCCTCGTCGATCGTGGCCACGCCGAGCGGCGGTGCCGGCTCGGGCGCGGCGGCGACCACCACGGTCGGCGCGTGCACGATCTCCGGTGGTGGCGCTGCGTTCCCGACCACCAACATCGCGCAGCTGTCGTTCGTCGGCAATACCGTGACGCCGCAGAATATCGCGCTGCCGAACTGCGTCCCGCAGGCCGGCGGTGAGACCAACGCCACCTTGACCTGCCCCGAGTCTGCCGGTGGCGGCGCTGCGGTCAATCGCACCTGGCCACTGGTGTGCCCGCAGGCTGCGGTCGGGGCCACGCCGCCGACGCTGACGTACAACCCGGCCAGTGGATCGACCACCAACGTCAACGCCGGTAACAACCTGACCATCAACGTCGGCTGCCCGAACGATGGCGCTGCTTGCGGCGGCACTGGATCGGGTTTGGGTGCGACTTCCCGCTTGAACACGTTGGTGGCGACCTACACCGGCCTTGCCAGCCCGGCACCGTCCATGCAGTGCAACTTCGTCACCGAAGGCGGCGCCGTGGTAGTGGCCCCGCTGGATTTCGTCGCGACCCAGGCTGACTCGGGCGACATCCGCTGCACTTGCCCGGTCAACTCGACGGGTCTTCCCACCGAGCCTTTCCAGGTCACGGTGCAGGAAAGCAGCCCGGCCAGCGGCGGCGTCACCGCCACGCGCACCTTCAACATCACCTGCCAAGGCGCTCCGCCCCCGGCGTGCGGCACGATCAGCGCAAATCCGCCTTCTGGCACGCTGACGCTGACCAATGGTGGTGCGGCCACGCAGATCATGCAGGCGGCTCTGGCCGGTGCCGGTGCGGGCGTCAGCCACACCGTCAACTGCTCGCTGAGCGGCGTGTCCTCTGGCACCGTGTTCACGATCACGACCAGCCCGAGCCCGCTGACGCTGAACAACGTCACCACCACCGGGACGGTCAGCGCGAGCTGCACCAACTCCCTGCAGACCCAGGGCAGCGGTACGCTGACCTGCACCTCGACCGCGAGCGGCGCCAGCGGCTGCGCATCGCTGAGCGCTCAGTACACGCTGCAGTGCCCGGGCGCTGGCGGTCCGCCGCCGGGCCCGCTGCCGTCGGTTCCGGTGCCGGCGCTGGGTGAGCAGGGTCGCATCCTGCTGGCCGCGCTGATGCTGCTGCTCGGCCTCGGCGTCGTCGGCTTCCGCATGCGCGGCTGATCGACCCAAGGTGCTGTAGCTTGAACCCGAAGGGGCCCGCGAGGGCCCCTTCGGCGTTTGAGTCCCCGTTCATTTTCAAGTTTGGTGAGCGGCGCCGCCCAAGGAGAAGCGGCCACCGGGACGGCGGCCCTGGTGAGCGGCGCCACCCCGGAAGAATTGGCTGCCGGGACGGCGGCCCTTCAGATGCGCGTCGTTCGCGGCGCCGGAAGAGCTGCGCTCGCGAGCCGCTGCGGTTGTTCAGACGGCGAAGGACCCTGTCAGATCACGTCGCCCACCGATCGCCCTTGTGGATCGTGCCGGATGCCGAACTTGGCTCGCTAGACTCGGTCCCATCGCCCGCGAGCCCTTCCCGGTTCAACGCTTACGCCCTGGAGATCCCCGCATGTGTGGAATCGTCGGCATCGCTGCCCGCAAGAACGTCGCCCCCTTGCTGATCGACGGCCTGAAGGCGCTTGAGTACCGGGGCTACGACTCGGCCGGACTTGCGCTCCTGACAGGCAGCGGTCTGCAACGTCTGCGCACTCCGGGCAAGGTGCGCGAACTGGAACAACTCCACGCCGCGCAGCCGGTCGTGGCCGAAACCGGGATCGCACACACTCGTTGGGCCACCCACGGCGTTCCGAACGAACGCAACGCGCATCCGCACATTTCCCGCGACCGCGTCTGCGTGGTGCACAACGGCATCATCGAGAACCACGAGGTCCTGCGCGCCGAGCTGGCAGGTCATGGGTACGGTTTCGATTCCGACACCGACACCGAAGTCGTCGCCCACCTGATCGAGCACCATCTGCGTCAGGGCGACTCCCTGTTGCGCGCCGTGCAGCGCGCGGTGGCCCGCTTCGAGGGCGCCTACGCGATCGCCGTGGTGGCCACCGATGCGCCCCACGAAGTGATTGGCGCGCGCCGTGGATCCCCGCTGGTCGTCGGCCTCGGCGAAGGCGCGCAGTACCTGGCGTCGGACATCTACGCGCTGCTCGGCGAGACCCGTCGCTTCATCTACCTCGAGGACGGCGACCTGGTGCATCTGACGCCGAACCGGATCGCCATCTACGACGCCTCGGGACAGGCGGTCGAGCGCCGTGCCAAGGAGGCGCAACTGCGACCCGACGCAGTCGAGCGCGGCCAGTACAGTCACTACATGCTGAAAGAAATCCACGAGCAGCCGCAGGCGATCGCGGACACCCTCGAAGGTCGCATGTCGCGGGGCCGGATTCTCACCGAGATTTTCGGCCCGAACGCGAAGGCCCTGCTGCAGCAATTGCAGGCGGTACAGATCGTCTCCTGTGGGTCCAGCAACCACGCCGCCCAGGTCGCGCGCTACTGGATCGAGTCGTTGTCCGGCGTGCCCTGCATGGCCGAGATCGCGTCCGAGTACCGCTACCGGCACGCCGCGGTTCCAGCGAACACCTTGCTGGTGACGGTCTCGCAGTCCGGCGAGACCTCCGACACGCTGGCGGCGCTGCACCACGCCTCCACGCGCGGCTACCTTGCGCGTCTGGCGATCTGCAACGTCCCCGAGAGTTCGCTGGTGCGCGCCAGCGAATTGGTGTTGATGACGCGCGCCGGCCCGGAGATCGGCGTCGCCTCCACCAAGGCCTTCATGACCCAGTTGGTGGCTCTGGCGATGCTGGCGCTCGAGATCGGCCGCGCCCGCGGCCTCGAATCCCAGCGTTACCGCGCGGCGGTGCGCGAACTCGAACTGCTGCCGAACGCGATCACCCGAGTACTCGCGCTGGACGGGCAGGTCCAGGCGCTGGCGCAACGCTTCGCCGACAAGCAGCACGCACTGTTCCTCGGCCGCGGCGTGCAGTACCCGATCGCACTGGAGGGCGCGCTGAAGCTCAAGGAGATCAGCTACATCCACGCCGAGGCCTATCCCGCCGGCGAGTTGAAACACGGCCCGCTCGCGCTGGTCGACGAGGACATGCCGGTGATCGCGGTCGCGCCGAACGACGAACTCCTGGAGAAGCTCAAGAGCAACATCCAGGAAGTGCGCGCGCGCGGCGGCGAGATGTTCGTGTTCGCCGATGAAGGCGTCGCCGCGAGCATGAACCACGACCGCTCGCACGTGATCGCCATCCCCAGCGTCGGCGCCTTCGTCGCGCCGATGCTGTACACGGTGCCGATGCAACTGCTCGCCTACCACGTCGCCGTGATCCGCGGCACCGACGTCGACCAGCCGCGCAATCTGGCGAAGAGCGTGACGGTGGAGTGAAAGCGACGGTCGGGCCGCGAAACCGCTCCGCTCAGCCGCGTTGGTTGCGATCCCACAAGACCTCGCCGGCGCCGCCGCTGCGCGCGAGCACGCGCGCGATCACGAACAGCAGGTCGGAGAGCCGGTTCAGGTAGCGCAGCACCTCGGGCCGCACCGTTTCGACGCGCGCCAGCGCCACACATTCGCGCTCGGCGCGGCGGGTCACGGTGCGCGCAACGTGGCAGTGCGCGGCGGCGGCGCCACCACCCGGCAGAATGAAGTCCTTGAGCGGCGGCAACGGCTCGTTGAAGGCGTCCAGATCGCGTTCCAGCGCGTCGATGTCGCCGCCCTGCACCAGCGCCATGCCGGGGATGCACAGCTCGCCGCCGAGGTCGAACAACTGGTGCTGCACGCGCCTCAGGCAGTGCACGACCGCCTCCGGAACGCAGTCCTGGGAGAGCACCACGCCGATGCTGCTGTTGGCTTCGTCGACGGTGCCGTAGGCGGCGACGCGCAGGCTGTCCTTGCCGGTGCGGCTGCCATCGCCGAGACCGGTGCTGCCATCGTCCCCGGTGCGCGTGTAGATTTTCGAGAGGCGGTTGCCCATCAGGCTGCGGCGAGGCCGCCCGGCTGGCGCCGCAGCAGGGCCATGCCGCCGAACAGCAGCACCGAGTACACCGCCATCCCGGCCAGGGTCCAGCCGAAGAATGGCAGCGCCAGCGTGTAGCACAGCACCAGGCCTGCGAGGTCCTGGCTGTAGTAGTGACCGGCGCCCATCGCCCACACGGCGAAATTGCTGACGACGAAGAACACCGTCGCCGCCAGCAGCCCGTAGCCGCCGATGCGCACCGCCGAAGGTGCGGGGCCCAGACGCAGGCCGAGCCACACGTTGAAGGCGATCAAGGAGTAGATCACCGGCATGCCCGAATGCAGGCCGAGGATCAGGTCGGCGAGCGCCATCGCCAGCAGCGGCACCAGGAAGGCGAGCCGGCGGTCGGCCAGCCAGGCGCCGGCGAACAGCCCGATGGCCTCCACTGGCGTGAAATTCGGCGGATGCGGCAGCAGCCGCGAGAGCGCGGCGAGCACGATCAGCAGCATCACCAGCGCGGTGCGCGGCGCGAGCCGCGGCGAGGTCTCGTTCGTCATGGGTACGGTCCGGGGCAGGCGTGGATGCGAGGTCGCCAGCATAACGCAAGCGTCCGCCGCATCCGCTCACGCGCGCTTGCGCAGGGTGGCGTGCAGGTCGTTGGCGACGTTGCAGTAGTGCTTGAGACCGAAGGCGGTCTCGGCCTGCGGTTTCTTGAGCCAGTCCGGCCCCATCCAGAAGGCGTAGTTGAGGTCGAAGTCGCAGTGGATCGGGTAGTGCGCCACGCCCGCGGTCTCGCGCCACCGACGGTTGAAGTAGAAGTAGGAGGCCTCGCAGACCGGCGGCCACTGGTGGGTGGGATCCTGCACCGCGCCGTAGCTCTGCCAGTAGGGCGTGATGAACAGCGCCGTCGCGCCGGGTTTCATGACCCGCCACAGCTCGTCCATGAAGGCCATACGCTGCTCGCCGCTCAGGTGTTCGAAGAAGTGCGTGCAGCGCACTTCGTCCACGCTGTCGTCGGCGAAGGGCCAGGGCACGACGCGCAGATCGTGCACGAAGTCGGCACCGACATCGGCCGAGATGTCGACCCCGAGGAATCCCTCCGCCTTGCGGCTGCCGCAACCCAGGTCGAGCTTCATGGCGCCTCCCAAAAGGCGCAGAGTCTACCCGCGGCCGCGACTTGCGACTCGAACGCGGGATCGTATGCTGCCCTCGTGCCCTCGTGCCCTCGTGCCCTCGTGCCCTCGTGCCCTCGTGCCCTCGTGCCCTCGTGCCCTCGTGCCCTCGTGCCCTCGTCTGAAGCCCTCACACACGATCTCGTGATCGCCGGCGGTGGCCTCGTCGGGCTCTCTCTCGCGCTGGCCCTGTCCGGTGCGGGGCTGCGCGTTGCGTTGGTGGATCGGCTGCCGTTGGACGATACGGTGCGCGGGCCGGACGAACGCCATCTGGCGCTGTCGGAGTCCTCCTGTCGCATCCTGGAATCCGTGGGGGTGTTGCAGGCGCTCGGCGCCGACGCCGAGCCGATCCGCGGCATCCACGCCAGCAGTGCCGGCGAATTCGGCGCTGCGCGCTGGTCGGCTGCCGATGCCGGTCGGCCCCGTTTCGGCGTCGTGGTGCCGGCGCGGCGGTTGCTGGCGGCGATGCAGCGCGCGGTGCGCGCCTGCGGCGACATCGAACTGCGGGTGCCTGAGTCGATCACGCAGGCGTGGATCGATGACGACGCGATCAAAGCACGATTCGAGGACGCCGGCGCCACGCCGCTGCGGGCGCGTCTGCTGGTGATCGCCGACGGCGCCGATTCGGCCTTGCGCACGGCCGCCGGCATCGGTGCGGAGTATCACGATTATGGCCGTCACGCGATCTGCTGCTCGTTGCGACCCGAGCGCGAACACGCGGGCATCGGCTACGAGCGGTTCACCCGGGCCGGTCCGGTGGCGCTGCTGCCGCAGGCCGGCGGACGCTGCGGTGCGGTCTGGGTCGTGCCCGCGGCGGACGCAGCGCGTTTGCTCGCGCTTGCGGACCACGACTACCTGGCCGAGTTGCAGGATGCCTTCGGTTACCGATTGGGGCGCCTTCGTACACCGGGTCCGCGCGTGGGTTATCCCTTGCGTCGGGTACTCGCGGAGCGGCTGACCGCGGCGCGCCGGGTGCTGGTCGGCAATGCGGCCCAGGCGGTGCATCCGGTGGGTGCGCAGGGATTGAATCTCGGCCTGCGCGATGTCGCGGCGCTGGCCGAGCGTCTGCGCACGGCACACGCCACGGGCCACGACCTCGGCGACGAGGCGCTGCTGCAGGGCTACGCGGCGGCGCGCGCAGCCGATCGCGCCGCCACCACCGGGTTCAGCCACGCGCTCGCGATCGGTACGACCCTGGAATCGGCGCCGGCACGCCTGCTGCGCACCTTCGCCTTGTTGATGGCGGATCGCTGCGAGCCGCTGCGTGAGCATCTGCAACTCGGCGGCATGGGATTCCGCGGTGCCAGCGCCGCGTGGGTGCGGGCAGGCGCGCATGCGTAACGGTTCCTCGCTGGATGCGCTGATTGTCGGGGCCGGCATGGTCGGCGCCGCGCTGGCGCTGGGGTTGGCGCGCGCGGGCCTGCGCGTCGGCCTGATCGAGCCACATCCGCCCGTGCCGCCGAGCGCGACCGATCCGGTCGATTTGCGCGTGGTGGCCATCGCCCCGCACGCGCAGCGCCTGCTGGAGCGTCTGCGCGTCTGGCCGGAGATTGTGGCGGTTCGCGCTGCACCCTACGAACGCATGCATGTGCGCGATGCCCAGAGCGGCGCGAGCATCGATTTCGCGGCCGTCGACTATGGCTGGCCCTGCCTTGGTCACATCGTCGAGAACCGCCTGATTGCCGGCGCGTTGTGGCGCGCGTTGCAGGCCGAGGTGGACGTGCGCTTGCTGGCGGGAGAGCGACTGGACGGCTTCGAGGAGGATGCTGGTGGCCTGCGTGTGCGGCTCGCCGGCGGCAGCCGGTGGTCATCGCGGTTGTTGGTTGCCGCCGACGGCGCGGCCTCGCAGGTGCGCGAGCAATTGCTGATCGGCGTCGAGGGTGGCGGCCACGGCCAGAGCGGCCTGGTCGCCCACGTCGAGCCCGAGCGCAGCCTGGGACGCCTCGCCTGGCAGCGTTTCCTGCCCTCCGGTCCGTTGGCGCTGCTGCCGCTGGCCGACGGGCGCTCGTCGATGGTCTGGACCTTGCCGAGCGCGCGCGCCGATGCGTTGCGGGTGGCGTCGGAGGGCGAGGTCGAGACTGCCTTGCTGCGCGCCAGCGACGGCGTCTGCGGACGCCTGCGACTGACGTCCGCACGCGCGACTTTCCCCTTGCGCACGCAGATCGCACGGCGCTTCGCGCAGGGGCGCTGCATCCTCGTCGGCGATGCCGCTCACGTCGTGCATCCGTTGGCAGGGCAGGGCGTCAACCTGGGGTTCGCCGACGTCGCAGCCTTGCTGGCCGACGTGGAGGCAGCCCTGGCTGCGGGCGGCGAGCCGTTCGCAGATTCCAGGCTGAGCCGCTGGGGGCGCGCGCGTCGCAGCGAGGCGACCCTGGCGGGGCGTGCCTTCGGCGGCCTGAACCGGCTGTACGCGGTATCCGAAGGCCCGCTCGTGGCCGCACGCAGCTTCGGTCTGCGCGCCGTCGATCGCCTGACTCCGCTCAAGCGCAGACTCGCCGAACGCGCCGCCGGCATTCTCGCCGCCGGTTGACCTACGCCAGCGACGGCGGTGGCATGCTTCGCACCGAAACGGTCGGGACGCGCCTAGCCCGCAAGCGGGGGATGCGACCATCATGGCCGGGGCAGGACGTTCCCGCCCGGTCCCGCCTGCGCTCGCGTCTTCGGGAAGGGACACGACGGTTCCGAAGGCATTCACGGCCACCTGGATGGGGACGACCACGATGTCCAAGCTCGCCGACTTCCGTCTGCCCGGTATCGATGGCTGGGAACTGCCGCTGGATCGCTTCGAGGGTGAGGTGGTGCTGGTGGTCAACGTGGCGAGCCGTTGTGGCCTGACGCCACAGTACGCCGCACTGGAAGCCCTGCACCGGCGCTACAACGACCGTGGCTTCCAGGTGCTCGGCGTGCCCTGCAACCAGTTCGCCGGGCAGGAGCCGGGCACCGAGGCCGAGATCCAGCAGTTCTGCACGCTCAACTACGACGTCACCTTCCCGATGTCCGGCAAGGTCGAGGTCAATGGTCCCGGCCGTCACCGGCTCTACGACTGGCTGGCCGGTCCCAAGGCGACGCATCCGGGAAACATCTCGTGGAATTTCGAGAAGTTCCTCGTGGGCCGCGACGGTCAGGTGCTCGCGCGCTTCGCGCCGACGGTCAAGCCGGACGCGCCGGAGCTGATCGCGGCGATCGAGCAGGCGTTGGGGTAGGGTGGTCGCCACGCCAAGGCGTACGTTCTACGCCGACTTCTCGCGGTACTCGCAGAGGTCGCGGATCGGGCATTGCGGACACTTCGGCTTGCGCGCGGTGCAGACGTAGCGACCGTGCAGGATCAGCCAGTGGTGGCAGTCGTGGCGAAACTCCGGCGGCACCACGCGCAGCAGGCACTCCTCCACCGCGCGCACGTCCTTGCCCGGGGCGATGCCGGTGCGGTTGCCGACGCGGAAAATGTGGGTGTCGACGGCGATCGTCGGCTGGCCGAAGGCGATGTTCAACACCACGTTGGCGGTCTTGCGACCGACGCCGGGCAGCGCTTCCAGTTCCTCGCGCTGCTGCGGAACCTCGCCGCCGTGGCGCTCCAGCAACAGGCGGCAGAGTTCGATCACATGCCGCGCCTTGCTGCGGTACAGGCCGATCGTGCGGATGTGGTCAGCGAGGCTTTCCTCGCCGAGCGCCAGCATTGCCTCGGGCGTGGCGGCCACCGCGAACAGCCGCCGCGTGGCCTTGTTGACCGAGACGTCGGTGGCCTGCGCGGACAGCACCACGGCGACCAGCAACTGGAAGGGGGTGGCGTACTCCAGTTCCGTCGTCGGCCGCGGATTCAGCTCACGCAGGCGGCGGAAGATCTCGCTGCGGTTGGCCTTGTTCATGACCGACGATCCCGTGCGCCAGCCCCGAGGACCGTGGGGTGGCTGCTCTTTCCGAACACTTGAGAGGTCGCAACACGCGGCCACTGACGGCCTCCCGGGCCCATTCCCTCGCGGGATGAACCCGCTCCCACAGTCGGTCTCCGAGGTTGCGCGCGAAGCAGCGCCGCTCAACCATACCCCTCGAACACGCCGCCCTCGCGCGCGATCGAGTCGAAGCGTGTGTACGGACCGCGGAACCACAGCTCGAGCGAACCGGTGGGCCCGTTGCGGTGCTTGGCGATGATGATTTCGGCGATGCCCTTTTTCGGCGATTCCTGGTTGTAGTACTCGTCGCGGTAGATGAAACAAATCAGGTCGGCGTCCTGCTCGATGGCGCCGGACTCGCGCAGATCGGCCATGATCGGGCGCTTGTCGGTGCGTTGTTCCAGCGAGCGGTTGAGCTGGCTCAGCGCGACCACCGGGACGTTCATTTCCTTGGCGATCGCCTTCAGATTGCGCGAAATCTCGCTGATCTCGGTGGCGCGGTTCTCGCGCGTGCCCGGCACCTGCATCAGTTGCAGGTAGTCGATCACGATCAGCGCGAGACCGTGTTCGCGCTTGAGCCGGCGCACGCGCGCGCGCAGCTCCGAAGGCGACAGCCCGCCGGTGTCGTCGATGAAGAGCTTGGCGCCGCTCAGCAGCGTGATCGCGCTGGTCACGCGCGGCCAGTCCTCGTCCGCGAGATCGCCGTTGCGCAAGCGCCGCTGGTCGACGCGTCCGAGCGAGGAGATCATGCGCAGCGCGAGTTGCGCCACCGGCATTTCCATCGAGAAGATCGCGACCGGCTGGCCGCTCTGGATCGCCGCGTGCTCGGCGATGTTCATCGCGAAGGAGGTCTTGCCCATCGACGGGCGTGCCGCGACGATCACGAGATCGCCCGGTTGCAGACCGTTGGTGGCGTTGTTCAAGTCGGCGAAACCGGTGTCGAGTCCGCTCAGGGTGCCCTTGTTCGAGTAGCGGTGCTCGATGGTGCGATAGGCCTCGCGCAACGCATCGGCCACCGGCACGAAGCTGCCGCGGCCGCGCTTGCCGCGCTCACCGATGTCGAACACCAGCTTCTCGGCGCCCTGCAGCAGTTCCTCGCTGCCGCGCCCCTCGGGCTGTAACACGTCGTCGACGATCCGGGTACCGGCTTCCATCAGTTGTCGCAGGATCGATTTCTCGCGGACGATTTCGGCGTAGGCGACGATGTTCGCCGCGCCTGGCGTGTTGTTCGCGATCTCGACGACATAGCCGATCCCACCGGCTGCCTCGGTTTCCTCGCGTCGCTCCAGCCACTCGCCCAGCGTGACCGCGTCGCAGGGCTGACCCTTCTCCTTCAGCGCCGCGATTGCCTGGAAGATGATGCGGTGGTCGTGACGGTAGAAGTCTTCCGCGACGACCTTGTCGGAAATCTTGAAGTAGGCCTCATCGGAGAGCATCAGCGCGCCCAGCACTGCCTGTTCGGCGTCGAGCGAGTAGGGCGGGGTGCGGACGGAGTCGTGCAGGGAGGTCATGGCTTCGATGCTGGGGCGAGCAGGTCCAAAGTTCAACGCGTGCGGGGCAGAAGCGGGGCTGGGGATTGGGGGCTGGGGCGCAAGGATCGAAGTCCCGTGCGCTGGGACCCGGCGCCCGCGCCGAAACAGGCACTCGCCATGACCCGTCGCGATCGCGCCCCAGCCCCGAGCCCCCAGCCCCGCTCTTGCTTTCCCCCAAAAGCAAAGCCCGCGCCCCCTCGCGGGGACGCGGGCTCCGGGGGACGCAGTAGTGGCTCAGCTTTCCGGCTGGACCACCACCTTGACGGTGATGTGGACGTCGGCGTGCAGATGCACTTCGACGTCGAACTCCCCGACGCGGCGGATCGGACCTTCGCCCATGATCACTTCCGACTTCTCGAGCGGCAGGCCGGCGGCGGTGAAGGCCTCGGCGATGTCGCGCGGGCCGACCGAGCCGTACAGCTTGCCTTCGGTCGACGCATTCGCCTTGATCGTCACGGCCTGGCCTTCCAGGCGCTCCTTGCGCGAGCCGGCGGCGGCCAGCACTTCGTTGGCGCGCGCTTCGAACTCGGCGCGACGCTTTTCGAACTCGGCGACGTTGCCGGCGGTGGCCGGCACAGCCTTGCCGTAGGGCACGAGGTAGTTGCGGCTGTAGCCCGGCTTGACCTTGACGCGGTCGCCGAGGTTGCCGAGGTTCTTGACCTTCTGCAGCAGGATCACATCCATGGGTCAGTTCCTCAGTGGCTGTCGGTGTACGGGATCAACGCGAGGAAGCGGGCACGCTTGATCGCGGTCGAGAGCTGGCGCTGGAAGCGCGCGCGCGTGCCGGTGATGCGGCTCGGCACGATCTTGCCGGTCTCGGAGACGTACTGGCGAAGCGTGTTCAGATCCTTGTAGTCGATCTGGGTGACGCCATCGGCGGTGAACTTGCAGAACTTCTTGCGGCGGAAGAAACGGGACATGATGGATCTCCTCTCGGGCGTCGATCAGGCGCGCGCGTCGGCGCTGGAGTCGTCGTCGGAACCACCGGTGCCGACGGCCGTCGGGGAGTCGCCCGAATCGTCGTCGCGACGACGCGGCTTCTCGTCCTTGGTCTTCATGATCGGGCTCATCTCGGTGACCGCCTCGGCCATCTGCATGATGAGGTGGCGCAGTACCGCATCGTTGAAGCGGAAGGCGTCCTGCAATTCCTTGAGCGCACCGGCGGTGCACTCGATATTCATCAGGATGTAGTGCGCCTTCAGCAGGCGCTGGATCGGGTAGGCCAGCTGGCGGCGGCCCCAGTCTTCCAGACGGTGGATCTTGCCGCCGTCGCCTTCGATCATCGCGCGGTAGCGCTCGATCATCGCCGGCACCTGCTCACTCTGGTCGGGATGGACCAGGAACACGACTTCGTAATGACGCATGAGTATCCTCTCGGGGTAGTGCTTCCCGTCGATGCGGTGAAGCGAGGCGACCGCCCGGGGTTCCGGACGGGGCGCGGATTCTATGGGGTCTCTGGTCCACCGGCAAGGGCAAGTCTGAACTTGCCGCCCGCCACCCACGACCCACTTCAACCGCCCACTTTCCCCTGCAGGTACAAAGGCTCGCCGAGCTGGTCGATCAGGCCGATCTGCGTCTCCAGCCAGTCGATGTGCTCTTCCTCGCTTTCGAGGATCCCCTCGAGCAGCTCGCGGCTGCCGTAATCGCGCACCGACTCGCAGTGGGCGATGGCGTCTTTCAGATCGGGAACCCCTGCTTCCTCCAGCTTCAAGTCGCAGGCGAGCATCTCGCGCGGGGATTCGCCAATCAGCAACTTGTTGAGTTTCTGCAGATTCGGCAGGCCCTCGAGGAAGAGGATGCGCTCAATCAGGCGATCCGCGTGCTTCATCTCGTCGATCGATTCCTTGTACTCGTGCTCGGCGAGCTCCCGGTAGCCGAAGTTGCGGAACATCCGCGAGTGCAGGAAATACTGGTTGATCGCCGTCAGTTCGTTGGCGAGGATCTTGTTGAGGCACGCGATGACCTTGGTGTCGCCTTTCATGGCCGGAATCCTGACTTGCGATCGCGGCGCGACCGGGTGCCGGATCATAGCCAGCGGGTACACCGAGAGGATGATTGCGAAGTGTTCGCTTTCGCGCCCGAAGGCGGGCGCCGACCCAGCTCAGGCCGCAACCCACTCGCGACGATGGTGAACGGCGGGGCCCGCGACTGCGTCGCGCAGCACTTCCTCGGCGACTTCGCTGCAACTGCCGCAGCCCGTGCTGCAGCCCGTGCTCATCGCCAGCTCGCCCAGCGTACGGATCCCGGCTTGTGCGGCGCGGTGGATTGCGGATTCGGTAACCCCGTTGCACAGGCAGACGTACATGGCGGTGTCCCATCTTCGTGTCCGGCCGCAAGCGTATTGGCAATGCGAATGGTTGTCAATTCCAAGCCGATTCGCAGCGGCATGCGTTCATCCTCGTGCGGGGCGTGCTCGCCCCGATTGCGCAACCAGCGAGGCACGCGCCCGCAAGCGCGGTTCGGTCTGTTCCAGCCGCGACTTCGCGAGGGGTTTTTCCGGGGGAGCAGCGAGGCACGCATCGGGAGCGATGCGGGCATGCCCGCCGGAGCAAGGGCGGATTGGACCCGGCGGGCCCCTCAGCCGCGTGCGCTGCGCATCGCTGTTTGCGGTTCCTCGGCGATCTCGGTTTGCCTGCGCGCCGCAGGTGCCAGATGGCGCAGCGCACGTTCGTAGACGCCGCGTTTGAACGCGACCACATGCTCCAGCGGATACCAGAAGTCGACCCAGCGCCACAGGTCGAACTCCGGGCGTTCGGTGCCGTCCAGACGCACCAGCGATTCGTCGGCCACCAGTTTCAGCAGGAACCACACCTGCTTCTGGCCGATGCAGACCGGCCGCACGTTGGTGCGCACGCAATGTCGCGGCAGGCGGTAGCGCAGCCAGCCGGGTGTCGCCGCGAGGATTTCGACGTGCTCGGCCGACAGGCCGGTTTCCTCGAGGAGCTCGCGGTACATCGCTTCCTCGGGGGTCTCGTCGCTGTTCATGCCGCCCTGCGGGAACTGCCAGCCGTCGCGGCGCACGCGGCGCGCCCAGAAGACGCTGCCGTCCCGCTGCATCAACACGATTCCCACATTCGGTCTGTAGCCATCCGGATCGATCACCCGGGCCGCTCCGTGCAACTCCTTGCATGATTTTGCATTTCGCCCCGCGTCGCCACAAGAGGAGCGCAGCAGGGGTGCGACTCGCGATGGAGCGACGCCGGTGCGGAGAACGGATCCGTCTCGCCATGAGTCCTCTTCGCGCCTTGCCTCGACGCAAAAATCATCGGAACTCTGTTCAAGTCAACTACGGAACACCACACTAGAATCCCCGCATCGCCTCCAGGTACCGACGTTCGCCCATGAGTCGCAGCGTGATAGCGGCGCTCGAGCCCGTGCCTTTCGCGCGGCTGCCGCAACTGGCCTTGCCGCCGCGTGTGCGTGCGCTCGTCGAAGGCGTTTTCCAGACCCTGCTGCCGGTCGTCGACCACGGGCTGGAGCGCGCACTCGACGAACTCGAGCGTGACCTTTCGGCACACGTCGAACGCATCCGGACCGGTGAGCAGCGCGATCTGGCAGTCGCCGGGCTGCGAGAGCTGCGGCGCCACCGCGACGGGTTCGTGCACTCGACGCGTTGCGCCATCCAACGCTCACTGCTGGGCATGGTGCACGCAGGAACCGCCGCCGCGCTGGCCGCAGAGGAGGTTTGCGACAGCGTGTCGCCCGAGGAGCAGCTGATGCTCTCGCAGGTGGCCGCGCGTGCCGAGATCCGTGCGGGCCAGGCGATGCAGGAGCTTTGCTGGCGGCTGGCTGTGATCGCCGGACGCCCGCCCCTGGAAGTGGAAGCGGTGCCCACCGGTCCGCAGCAACTGTGCGTCGCGCTGGCCGTCGGTGCGCGTCGTTTCACGCTCGATCGGACCCACCGCATGGGTCTGTTTCGGCGCATCGACAAGACTTTGTTTGCCGAAGCGCGGGCGCTCTACCAAGCGCTCAATCGCTACCTCGTCGCGCATCGGGTGTACCCGAACCTGCGGATTGGCGGCCGCCCGGAACCGGCAACGACGTCCGCCAGCGAGCCCATTGTCGACATGGCGCAGGTGCTGGCTCCGTCGGTGCCGGGGACGGTTCCGGTGCCCTTGCCCGCAAGGCCCGTCATCCCGGAGCCCGATCCGCAGCCGATGGCCACGGCGAGTACGCAGCCGCCGTCGGCCGCGGAGTTGCCGCTCGATGTTCCGGTTGCGGGGCCGGCGCACGCTGTGCCGGCCGCGGCGTGGTCCGGACCGGCGCGGGCGCCGGTCGACCGACCGTTGGACCTGGAGTTCTTCCGCATGCTTCGCGAACTCGCCGGCGGCCGTCGGCGTGCTGCCGCGGGCAATGGCGACGAGGCGCGTTCGCGTCCGCTGGCCGATCGCTCCGAGTTGGTCCAGGCGCTGGGTGCGCTGCAACGGCAGCCGGTCGCAGCGAGGATGCTCGGGGTGCGACTGGACGGCGCCTACATCCGCCAGGAACTGCTCAATCAAATGCGCGCACGCACTGCCAGCGTGCCGCGTCTGCGCGAGGAGGATCAGGATGTCCTCGATCTCGTCGACCTTTTGTTCGAGCGTCTGCTGGAGCCCTTTCCGGGCACCAGCGCGCGTCGTGAACTGTTGACCAGCCTGCAAATCCCGGTTCTGCGCGTCGCCTTGCGCGACACCGGTTTTTTCACGCGGCGCACGCATGCGGCGAGGCGTTTGTTGGGAGAGCTCGCCGAGGGACTCGGGCACTGGATCGAGGACGAGGACGCCGATCGGGCGGTGCTGGACAAGCTCAAGGGTGCGCTGGAGCGCCTGCTGCGCGATTACCAGGACCAGATCGAGCCTTTCGAGCAGGCGGTCGAGGAAGTCGAACGCCAGTTTGGGGCCTTGCAGAAGAAGGTCGAAATCGCCGAGCGCCGGCATGTCGAGGCGGCACGCGGTCGCGAAAAGCTGGATCTCGCACAGGCGGCCGCCGAAGAGGCCGTGCATGCGCGGCTGGCCGACAGTTGCTTGCCCGGCGCGGTCCAGTCGCTGCTTCAGAACGCATGGGTGGACGCGGTCGCGCTGGCGATGCTGCGCCAGGGCGTGGACCACGCGAAGACCGACGAGCGCCTGGACGTGGTCGACCGCCTGGTCGACGCCTTCGGCGAGCCCGGCCCGCCGGACGCGGTCTGGATGCTCGACTCGGTGCGCGGCGAGATCGAGGACGGTCTGTCCGCGATCGGTTTCCACGACGATGCGATCGCCGCCGCCTGGGCCGATTTGCGCCATCTGGCCGAGGTCCGCACCGAGTTGGTGCGGCAGACCGTCGAGCGCAAACTGGACGAACTGATGCGGCAGCGTCCGCGGCTGGGCGGAGGGGCGCGTGTCGGCGAAGTCGAGGCGGGCGTCATGGTTCCCGGCAAAGTCGGGCTGGAAACGCTCGCCGCGCGCGAAGCCATCGAGAAGCTGGCACAAGGGAGCTGGCTCGAGATCCTCCAGGAACCTCCCTTGCCGCCGCTGCGGCGACGCCTGTGCTGGCTGAGCCCGATCACCGGCCGCTGCCTGCTGCTGAATCCGCGCGGCAGCCGGCTGGAAGAGCGCCAGCTCGATCGGCTCGCCGAGGACTGGGCGCAGCGGCGCGTGCGTGTGATCGACGCCGAGCAGGGCTATCTCGTCGATCGCGCCTGGCGTGAGATCCTGTCCACCCTGCACGGCGCCAGTGCGCACGAATCCGGGAGCTGAGATGGTCGCGCGCAGATCCGTCCGCAAACGCACCAGGGAGGCGATCCTGGTCACCAACGCGATGACCGGCGCGACGATCGGGCGCATCGGCAATCTCTCCGCCGATGGCATGATGCTGATCGGCCCGGCGGCGATCGAGGAAAGCTGCCTGTTCCAGGTCCAGTTCCTCCTGCGCGACGCCGCAGCTCAGCCGCGGCGGCTGGAGATCGGGATCCAGTGCCTGTGGAGCCAGGCGATGCGTACCGAGCGCAGCCACTGGGCAGGTTGCAGGATCATCGACATCTCGCCGGACGAACAGCAGGTACTCGACGCCTGGGTCGAGCACGCCAGCGAACTCGCCTGAGTCGCCTCGCGGGAGCGACTACTCGGGCTCCGACTCCGGCGTGTAATCCTCGACCTGCTCGGTCGAGCCTTCCTCGAGGGGCGCGGCGACGCCTTCGTCCATGCTCTCGGCCTCCTCGTTCGGCGCCGGCGTGCGCGCGGCATCGCGGATGACCTGCGCCTCGGAAGCCTCCTCGCCGACGTGGAAGGCCGCGTAGCCCGGTAGCACCACCTGGTTCAGCGCCATCCCGAGGATGCGCCCGCGCACCGGCGAGACCAGTTCGGAGGCTTCGTCGTTGAGCGGGTTGATGACCCGCCCAAGGCGCTGGCCCTGGCGCACGCGGTCGCCGAGCTTCACGTCGCTGAACAGCATGCCCGGCCGGGTCACGCGCACCCAACGCGACTCGTAGAAGATCGGCTGCGGTTCCCGCCACTGGCGCACTCGCTGGGTCATGCCGAGGTTGTTCATCAGGGTCTCGATCGCCGACACGCCATGCTCGATCTCGATCGGCTCCAGGCGCACCGGTGCGCCGATCTCGAAGGTCACCGCGGGGATGCCGGCATCGGTGGCGGCGCGCCGCAGCATGCCGGCAGCGCCCGGCGTGTGCAGCACCGAGGTCGCGCCGAAGCCGCGCGTCAGTTCGACCACGCGAGACAGACGCAGGTCGCCGCGCACCTGCGGCAGGTTGGCGCGGTCGAAGGAACCGGTGTGGAAGTCGACGATGGCATCGCAGCGGCACGCGACCTGGTCGAAGAAGTCGAAGGCGATGCGCGAGGCGCTGCTGCCGTTCGGATTGCCCGGGAAGAAGCGGTTCAGGTCGCGGCGGTCCGGCAGATAGCGCGAGCCACGCGAGAACCCGGCCATGTTGACGATCGGCACGCCGATCACGGTGCCGACGAGTTCGGTCGGATCGAGCGCGCCGAGCACGCGCCGGATCACCTCGACGCCATTCAGTTCATCGCCGTGGATGGCGCCGGTGAGGCACAGCACCGGCCCGGGCTTCGCGCCGTGCACCACGTTGATCGGTACCTGCATCGGATCGCCGATGAAGGTGGCACCCGAGCGCCAGTTGACGCGCGTGCGCGTACCCGGCTCCACGCGCCGGCCGAGCAGAACAAAGCCTGGATCGGGCACCGCTTCGACGGCGGCCGGCAAGTCGGTCGCGTCCGCGGTTGCTGGCGACGCAGGCATCGCTGCGGCCGCTGTTGCCGGAGCTGGCACCACGCTTCCCGTCGCGGCAGGCGGCGACTGCCGGATCTCCGCCGGGGCGGCCGCCTGTGGACTGGCCGGAGCGGTCTGCGCCAGCAGCAGTGCGAGGATCAACGCGCCGGTTGGCATGTCGCGCACAGGCCGTAGATTTCGATCACATGACGATGCGGCTCGAAGCCGCGTGCGCGCGCCTCCACTCGCAGTTGCGCGGCCGCCTCCACGAGTTCGAGTTCCAGCACCTGCTTGCATTGCTCGCAGATCAGGAACTGGCTGCCGTGCGACTCGGCCTCCGGGTGCGGGCAGGGCACATAGGCGTTCAAGGTTTCCAGCCGGTGCACGAAACCGTGGACCATCAGGAAATCCAGGGCGCGGTACACGGTGGGCGGCGCGGCCGGCCCCGAACCCTGGCCGCGGATCTGGTCCATCAGGTCGTAGGCCTTGACCGGCCGTTCACTGGCGGCGATCAGCTCGAATACCCGCCGGCGCAGTCGCGTCAGCCGCAGGCCGCGCTCGGCGCAGGAAAATTCGAGGCGGCCGAGCATCTCGGTGCTGCCGTGTCGATGCTCCGGATGGCTGCAGTGCATGGGATCGCGGGTTGCTTGCGTTGACTCCAGTCTAGCGAGACCGTCTTGCGCTGTGCGACCGCGTGCAGCCGCGACGCCGCTTTGTTCCGTGACGCCGGATGGGTCGATCGGGCGATCACGGGCTGGCGTCTGCGATGTGGCCGACGCCAGGCGACGGTCCTGGGTGCGCTCAGTTGGCCGCTGCGGGCCAGTCCGCCGGCGTCAGCGGTGCCAGGCCGTGGCGGATGCGCGCGAGATCGCACTGGCGGCTGCGCTGGCCGAACTCCCACGACGCGACGAGGTCGCGACAGCATTGCGGACGCTGTGCGTAGACGCCGCAGGACACCGTCGTGCCGATCTCGCCTGCCAGCGCGATGCAGCGCAGCCGGCTGGCATCGTTCACGCGCATCGTCAGCCGATGCGGGTCCAGTTTCTCGACCAGCTCCGGGTCGAGCACGCGCTGCTCGGCTTCCAGCCAGTGCATGGTCACACGGAAGGCGGCGCAGCAGGCGCCGCAACTGCGACAGGGATGCATGACGCTCGTGGTACGGTTGCCCGGGCGACGCCAAGATAACGCGTATCCTGTCCGAAGGTACCAGTGGCGAGCGGCGGGTCGCGCGACATACTCGGGACGACGCGACCGCGGGGTGGTCGCGCGCGTTCGGGCCTGGGAGGAGGACTGGATGAACATCGTTTTCCGCATCGGAGTTGCAAGCGTTTTCGCGGCGATCCTGTCGGCGCCGCTGGCGGCCGCCTGCGTCGACAACGTGGTACTCGTGCATGGCAATGCCGGCAAGCCCGGTGACTTCGACAACACCTACAACGAGCTGCTCGCGCGTGGCTACAGCGCCGGTCAGATCTGGCGACCGAGCTGGGGCAGCAAGGTCTGCGCGGCCTGCAACGACCACTACGGCAGCGAGGAAACGCCGGTCGCGAATGCACTGACGCAGGCACGCGCGGCCTCCTGCACCGGCCGCATCGATGTGCTCGGGCATTCGATGGGCGCCACCCTGGCGGCGCGCGAGATCGGCAAGCTGGGTCTGGCGGGCTCGGTGCACACCTTCGTCGGCATCGCGGGCGCTTTCCGCGGGCTGTGGACCTGTGGCAGCTATCCCTTCCAAGTGTGGACCAGTACCTGCGGAGCTTGGGGCCTGTCGGTCAACAGCCCGTTTACCAATGGTTTGCAGGGCCAGGTTTTCGCACAGCGCAGCTATTCGATCAAATCCTGGTCCGACCAGATCGTCTGCGCGACCGGTGTGTGCACCGTCGGCGGCGTGCACTCGTCGACCGTGCCCAACGAGGCCGGGAGTCGCACCTTCGGGTTCGGGCACTTCGGGCTGCTGACGGGTACGCCGATCACGCAGGTCGACCTCATCCAGTAGCGAGACCGCGCGCGCCGCGAACGGGTGGTCCGCACCGGGTCCGGGCTACAGGTCCGGGCGCGCGCCTTCGGGAAACTGGAAGAAACCCTGTGGTCCCGGCCAGTGGAACCACAACTCCGGTTGCTCCGCGAAGTTCTCGCAGAACTCCAGGTTCAGTTGCGTCACCAGCTCCCGCAGATCCTCCGTGGGTGGCAACAGGCGCAACTGCGCGCTGCGCTCCCGCGCCTTCCAATCGATGCGTACGCGAACACTGTAGCGCTCGCCGGTCAGTTCCAGCGCCAGCCTGGGACCACCGCTGCGCCACCAGCCCTGACGACCGTCCGGAAACCGCATCGGCACCACTCCGGTACCAGGACGCGGCGGCGAGTCAGCCGCCAAGAATACCAGTCCACCTGCGGCCACTGCCGTGGCGATCCGTTCGCGCGCGCCGCCGGTTGCGATTCCGGGGTTCCCGGATACCACGGTGACCATCCGCACGCGCAGTCGCATGTAGGCGTAACGCAACCAGCCCGCGCCGGGCGGACGTCCGGGGAGGGATCGGTAGACCATCCAGACCTTGTATCCGGCGGCGCGCAGCGCCGCCATTGCCGGAAGCCCCTGGTTGAAGCTGTAGAAGAAGCACAACCCACCCGCGGGCGGCGAGGCGGCATCGCGGACGACCGGCATGGTCGCCGCCAGTCCGCGCCAGCCGCGCCCGAGCGCGCGGAACAGGTCCGCATGCTCCAGCAGGAAGCCGAAGCGGAAGCGACGGTCGAAGGCTGGATCGTCCGGCGGCAAGCCGAGCATCCGGCGTCCGCCGCGGCTGCCGCTCACTTCCTCGCGCAGCAGCAAGCCGGTGCCGGCCAGCCACCAGTACAGATGCACGCACCAGCGCCATGGCAGGAAGGCCGCCAGACCGGGCACCAGCCACAACGACAACAGATCGCGCAATTCGCGTTTGAGGATCAGCCAGGGCGTCATGCGCTGCCGGACGATGGAGACCCTTCGAGTCTATGCGGGGCCGTGCCGTACGCGGCGCATCTATTCGAAACCGTTCGCGAACACCGCATCGCCGCCGGCCCAGACCGGGCGCTCGCTGGTGACGCTGATGCCCTGCACGTCGTTGCGCAACGGTGTGGTGATGGCACCGATGGTCAGGCTACCGCCGGCTGAAGTCATGCCCTTGAACAGTGTCAGGCTGGCGTTGCCACGGACCGGGTGGGTGAGACTCAGGGTCCAGCTCGACGCGTCTTCGCTGAGCGTGGCACCGAGCGGCGCCTCGCCGGCATCGTAGCCGGTGACGACGTTGAGGAAATAGCCGTCGACGCTGCCCACCGAATCCAGTTCCAGACGGTACTGGCCGGCCTGTTCGTCGCCGGGGACGTCCTCGTGGATCACGCGGTACACCGGTGCCGCCGGGATCAGCGTGATCAGCTCCGCGGTCTGCGTGCCGAGCGCCGCCGACAGCCGGTTGCCGGCAGCCACCGGCTGGGTCTCGAAATGCAGGATGAAGCTGCGCCGCACCTGCGCGGCGGCGACGTGCGGGCCGCTGAGCAGCCAGCCGCCGCCGTTGTACCAGGGCAGCAGCGAATCGGCCGATCCGTGGGTGCGGTCGAGGATCACCAGCGCCTGCAGCGGGCGGATGAACACGAACTCACGCCAGGCCTGGTCGGCGTAGGGCCAGTCGACGCGGCTGTCGGGCATGTTGCGATAGGCGTCCGAGTAGTCGATCGCGACGAAGCTGAAGGCCGGCTCGTGCTGCAGGCGCGTCACGCGTGGCAGGTCGCGCGGGTTCTCGAAACGCGGCTGCCCGGGCGGGATCACGATCGGACCGCTGCCGACCCAGCGCCCGGTGTTCCAGGCCTCGAACAGCAGGGTGTTATGCGCCAGCGGATGGCCGGTGTCGATGTTCGGCCCGGCGCCCATGAAGCCGCGCAGGTTGTCGGCGTAACCGGCGCTTTCGCGACTCAGGAAACGGCCCTTGCGCCAGACCTGGAAGCTGCCGCCGTCCTGGTGGCGGTGCTCGATGTGGCCCGGCGTGCCGAGCTGCAGCTGCACCTGCATCGCGGCGGCGTCGTGGCCGGTGCGCGAAGAGAACACGCCGGCGCCCGGTGCGTAGTAGTCGAGCGGCAAGTCGGCGTAGTCGGAGAGATTGCCGCTGCCGCCGAGCGCGTCGAACATCCAGCGCCGACCGGCACCGGTCTGCGTCAGCCAGGCGCGGATGTGGCGCGCGTTGCCGCTGGTCGGTGCGCGCGCGCCCATCCAGCGCGCGAAGTCGCCGAGATACTCGCGTGCGTTGATGGTGCCGCCCTGGTGCAGGGTCTCGTCGTCGTTGAAGGGGAACAGCAGCGCGCCGCCGGAGAAGCTGCCGGAAAGGGTCGTCGGCCCGGGTGTGGTGCCGTACAGCAGCGCGTAGATCGCCTCGCGATAGTAGGGCGTCTGCGCGTAGGGGTCGAAGCCGTAGTCGGCCGCGCTGGCGAAGGGCAGGATCGGGTAGGAGAGGCTGACGACGCCATAGTCCGCGCCTTCCGGGAACACGCCGCCGCGGCCGAAGTCCTGGTAGAAATCGGCGAACCAGTCGGAGAAGCGCGTGTCCAGCGCGTGGTTGATGAACTCCTGTGCGCGCGGGTTCTCGCCGAAGCTGGTGATGCCCCAGATCAGCTCGTTGCGCACCCGGCCCCAGAAGTAATTGTTGGCCTCGGCGCCGTGGTTGGCGAAGTCGTCCGCGATCTCGACGTCCATGTAGCCGTTCCAGCGCGCCACCAGGGTCTGGATCTGCGCCGGCGTCAGGCGGTGGTGGCACCAGTCGTAGATCAGCAGCAGTTCCTCGCCCTGCTGGCGCAGCGCGTCGCGGCGGTTGCCGTGGTTCTCGACCAGCCAGCCATTGAGGTGCGCGAGCGCGGCGTCGCAGTCGCCGTTGTTGGCGGTCAGCAGGCCACGCAGCGCGCGCTCGAACTGGATGTCGTTGCCCTGTGGCGTGAACGGCGTGCTGCCGAAGTAGGTCTGCGCCTGGGCCAGGCGCGCGGCGTTGCCGTACCAGATGCGCGGGTGGCCGGAGGGGATCTGCAGATTGACCGCTGCGGTGGTGGTGGCGTGGAGCAGCAGGGCGAGCAGGATCGGACGCATGGATTGGGCTTTGGGTTCGGGGTGGTCGACGCAGCACGAATCCTGCGCTCGTTGGCCCACGGAGGTGGAGGGCGCCGCAGGTCTCGCGCCGGCGGTGATCCAGACTGCGACCAGTCCAGCACGTCTGTCGCGAATTGTTTCACAAACGCCTCGCGCGGGCGACGAAGGTGCAGATTGCCGCGGCAGATGCGCGCGGCGATGCTCGCGCACGCCACCACCTGGAGTTCGTCATGGTCGAAGCTCGTCACACCAAATACCAGCGCCTGATCGAGTACTGCAGCGGCCTGCCCGATGAATCCTGCGCAGTGGTGCATCCCTGCGACCGCGTGTCGCTCGAAGGCGCCTTCGAAGGCGCCCGCGTGGGTCTGATCCGACCGATTCTGGTCGGGCCGCGCGCGCGCATCGAAAGCGTCGCGCGCGAGTTCGGGTTGGATCTGTCCGGCATCGAAATGGTCGACACTCCGCACAGCCACGCCTCGGCCGAGGTGGCGGCCGGACTGGTGCGCGAGGGCCGCGCGAGCATGCTGATGAAGGGCAGCCTGCACACCCACGAGCTGCTGTCGGCGGTGGTCGCACGCGAATCCGGGCTGCGCACCGGGCGTCGCGTCAGCCACTGCTTCGTCATGGACGTGCCCGTGCTCGACCGCGTGATCATCATCGCCGACGCCGGCGTCAACATCTTCCCGACGCTGGAGGAGAAGGTCGACATCGTGCAGAACGCGATCGACCTCGCGCACGCGCTCGGCAATCCGCAGCCGAAGGTGGCGATTCTCTCTGCCACCGAGGAAGTGAACCCGAAGATCCAGTCGACCATCGAGGCCGCTGCGCTGTGCAAGATGGCCGATCGCGGCCAGATCGCCGGCGGCCTGCTGGATGGCCCGCTCGCACTCGACAACGCGGTCGACTTGAACGCCGCGCGGATCAAGAAGCTCGATTCTCCGGTGGCCGGGCGCGCCGACATCCTGATCGCACCCGACCTCGAGGCCGGCAACATGCTCGCCAAGAGCCTGTCCTTCATGGCCGACGCGGACGCCGCCGGCATCGTGCTCGGCGCGCGCGTGCCGGTGATCCTGACCAGTCGCGCGGACAGCGTGGAAACGCGCCTGGCTTCGGCGGCGATCGCGGTGCTGCTGGTGCATCACCGCCAGCGGTCGCTGCAACGCGCGCTCGTCGGCAATGCCGCATGACGCCGCGCTGCCTGGTGCTGAACGCGGGCTCGTCCAGCCTGAAATTCGGCCTGTACGAGGAGGACGGGACCTGCCAGTTGCGCGGGGTGATCGGCGATCTGCCCTCCGCGCCGGTGTTTCGTGCGCGCGCGGCCGGCGTGGACTGGCCGCAACAAGCCTTGCCGGGCGAAACCGGTCACGAGTCTGCGGTCGCCTGGCTGCTCGATCGGTTGCACGAAAGAGGCATTCGCTTCGACGCGGTCGGTCATCGCGTGGTGCATGGCGGCATGCGCTACGCCGAACCGGCGCGCGTCGACGCCGCGGTGCTGGCCGAGCTCGAGGCGCTGGCGTCGCTGGCGCCGCTGCACCAGGGACACAATCTCGCCGGGATTCGCGAAATCGCGGCGCGTCATCCCGATCTGCCGCAGATCGCCTGTTTCGACACCGCCTTCCATCGCGGCAACGCCGACCTCGTGCAACGCTACGCGCTGCCGGACGCGCTGCACCGTGCCGGCATCCGTCGCTACGGCTTCCACGGGCTGTCCTACCAGCACCTCGCGGCGGTGCTGCCGACGCTCGACGCGCGCGCCGCGGCCGGGCGCACGATCGCGCTGCATCTCGGCCACGGCGCCAGCCTGTGCGCGTTGCGCGGCGGCGCCAGCGTCGCCAGCAGCATGGGTTTCTCGGCGCTCGACGGCGTCCCGATGGCCACCCGCTGCGGGCAGATCGACCCCGGCGTGATACTGCACCTGCTGCGCGGCGGCATGGACGCCGACGCGGTGGAGGATCTGCTGTACCAGCGCAGCGGCCTGCTCGGCGTGTCCGGCTTCTCCGGCGACATGCGCGTGCTGCTGGCGAGCGCCGATGCGGCTGCGCGCACTGCGGTCGATTTGTTCGTGTTGCGGATCGTGCGCGAGGTCGGCGCGCTTGCGGCGATGCTCGGCGGCCTCGACGCCTTGGTGTTCACCGGTGGCATCGGCGAACACGCGGCGCCGGTGCGTGCGGCGATCGTCGACACCCTGGGCTGGCTCGGCGCGCGCCTCGACGCCGACGCCAACGCGCGTCACGCGACGCGGATCGCCGCGAGGGACAGCGCGATCGGTGCGTACATCGTGCCGGCCGATGAGGAGGGCGTGATCGCGCAGGCGGCGCTGCGGCTCGCTTGCGGCCGCGCGCTATGATCCGCGCCCTTCGAACACCGGACAGGACGGACATGAGCTGGGCGACGGTCAAGGACGCGCTGGGTGGCAAGCACGCCGAAGGCAGCACGATCACGGTCAAGGGCTGGGTGCGCACGCGCCGCGACTCCAAGGCCGGCATCTCCTTCATCCAGGTCAACGACGGCTCCTGCCTCGCCAACCTCCAGGTGGTCGCGCCGGCGACCTTGTCCAACTACACAGGCGAAGTGCAGCACCTGACCGCCGGCTGCGCGATCGAGGCCGATGGCACGCTGGTGCGCTCGCAGGGCCAGGGCCAGGCCTTCGAGATCCAGGCCAGCGCGGTGCGTGTGGTCGGCCTCGTGGACGATCCCGAGACCTACCCGATCCAGCCGAAGGCGCACTCCTACGAGTTCCTGCGCGAAGTGGCGCACCTGCGCCCGCGCACCAACACCTTCGGCGCGGTCACCCGCGTGCGCCACGCGATCATGCAAGCGATCCACGGCTTCTTCGACCGCCAGGGCTTCTGCTGGGTCAACACGCCGATCATCACCGCCAGCGATTGCGAGGGCGCCGGCCAGTTGTTCCGGGTGTCGACGCTGGACCTCGTCAACCTGCCGCGCACCGACGCCGGCAAGGTCGACTTCGCGCAGGACTTCTTCGGCAAGGAGGCCTACCTGACGGTCTCCGGCCAGCTCGCGGTGGAGGCCTACTGCCTCGCGCTGAGCCGCGTCTACACCTTCGGCCCGACCTTCCGCGCCGAGAACTCGAACACCCCGCGCCACCTCGCCGAGTTCTGGATGATCGAGCCGGAAATCGCCTTCGCCGACCTCAACGACGACGCCAACCTCGCCGAGGCGCTGCTGAAGAGCGTGTTCCGCGACATCCTCGAGCGCTGCGGCGAGGACCTGCGCTTCTTCGACGACCGCGTGCTCAAGGGCGTGATCGCGCGCCTCGAGAACTTCGTCGCCGCCGAGTTCGCGCGCATCGACTACACCGACGCGATCGCGATCCTGCAGAAGTCCGGCAAGGCCTTCGAGTACCCGGTCAGTTGGGGCGTGGACCTGCAGACCGAGCACGAGCGCTACTTGAGCGAGGAGCACGTCGGCCGCCCGGTGGTGGTGATGAACTACCCCGAGCAGATCAAGGCCTTCTACATGCGCATGAACGACGACGGCCGCACCGTCGCGGCGATGGACGTGCTCGCACCCGGCATCGGCGAGATCATCGGTGGCAGCCAGCGCGAGGAGCGCCTCGACCTGCTCGACGCGCGCATGGTCAAGTACGGCCTCGACCCGCAGCACTACCAGTGGTACCGCGATTTCCGCCGCTACGGCAGCGTGCCGCACGCCGGCTTCGGCCTCGGCTTCGAGCGCCTCGTGGCCTACGTCACCGGCATGGCCAACATTCGCGACGTGATCCCGTACCCGCGCACGCCGGGGAACGCGGCTTTCTGAGGAGGCCGGTCTCCGGGCGACGGGTGCGACGCGACGCCAGGTGCCGCGATTCGGGTTGCGCTGCACGCGTCGCTCCCGCCACAAACCTTGCGACTGCTCTCCGGAATCGAGAGGTGTTCGACCTGTGGCCCGATACCCGACCACGCCGTGCGGCTCGCCGCGACGGTGGTTAGTCGCGCCAGCGCAGCAATGCGGCCACGACCGGGCCTTCGCGCGGGTCGCCGAGGCGCGAGACCAGCAGTGGTTGCAATAACCCACCATCGCTGCCGAGCGGGTGCAGCGGCCGGTTCAGGCCCTGCAGCGTCGCCAGCGCGCTGACGATCACGTAGTCGCAGGCGCGCGCGGTGCGCGCCCCGTTGGCGTCCAGTACCTGTGGTGGCGTGCGCCGCACTGCGTGGTGCGCGTGCAGCGAGACCAGCGCCGGCTGGGTCGTGTAGATGCAGGCGTTTTCCGGCACGCGCTCGCCGGCGCTGCGCGCGAGCAGTACCAGCCGATGCGAGATCTCCGCGAACTGCGCCGGATCGGTGCTCGCGAACCAGCCTGCGCTGCGGCGGTAGCTGCCCAGATCCGCATCGATGGTCGGCGAGACGCTGCGCCGCAGGGTGTGCCACCAGGCATCCGACGCCGGCACCAGCACCGCCGCGAGCGCGAGCGCGGCCAGCGCGGGTGTGGGCAACGGCATGCGTTTGCCGACGGCGAGGGCCACGGCGCTACGCCACGCGTACAACAGCAGCGCCGGCAATGCGACGCCGAGCAGGCGCGAGGATTCGGCCGGATACGGCCAGACCAGTACCAGCGGCAGGTAGCCGGTGAGGAACAGTGCCGGCAGTTCGCGCGTGCGCAAGCCGCGCCACAGCGTCGGCAGCGCGAGTGCGAGCAGCAGCGCGCCGGCTACGACGCTCGCCGTGCTCGCCGGGAAGGCCGGCGACAGGCCTTGCGCAAATCCCGTGAACTGACCGGCGACCCATTCGAGCGGGCGCTCGCGCAAGACCCGCAGCAGCAGCGGCCAGGCATCGCCGTAACCGGCGCGCACCTCGACGCTGGCGCGGAAAATGCCCCAGCCGAGCATGGGCAACAGCGCCAGCGCGCTCGCCGCCAGCACGCGCCAGCGACCGGCACCCCGCGCCAGCGCCCACGCAGCCAGCGCCGGTACCAGCGGCAATCCGGCGTTGCGCACCAGGCACAGCAGTCCCGCGAGTAGCGCCAGCACCCACAGTCGGTGGCTCGCCTCGTCCGCCGCATCAGCGTGCCAGAAGCACAACGCGAGCAGCGCCAGGAACAGCGGTTCCGAGCTGAGCTCCAGCGCCCACGGGAAGTGCCACGGGAACAGCAGGCAGGGCAACAGCAGGGCCAGCCCCGCGGCGATCGAGCCAGCGGTGCGCGCAAACCACAGCGCCAGCGCGAGCGCGGTCGCCAGGCTGGTGCCGGCCTGCACCCACTGCGCGCGCAGGGTGTCGAGCGTGCCGCCGCCGAACAAGGACAGCACCGCCGGATAGCCCGGCGGGAACTGCGACTGCTGCCAGTGCGTCAGCGCGAGCGGATCGCGGCTGCCGCCGATGACATCGGCCATGTAGAGGTAGCTGACGCCGTCCGAGAACAGTCCGGCGTACTGCCACGGCCACCCCGTGGTCCACTGCAAGGCGAGGATCGCGGTCGAGCCGAGCAGCGCCAGCGTCCCGACCAGGCACGCGCCAGCCGGTTTCACATGGCGCTCCGCGCCCACTCAGCAGCGCACATGGTAGTCGCCCTCGATCACCCATTTGTAGCTGGTCAGTTCGGCCAGGCCCATCGGGCCGCGCGCGTGCAGGCGCTGGGTGGAGATCGCAACTTCCGCGCCGAGGCCGAGGGCGCCGCCGTCGGTGAAGCGCGTGCTCGCGTTCCAGTAGACCGCGGCGGAGTCGATGCGCTCGAGGAAGGTGGCGGCGAGTTCGGGGTTCTCGCTGAGGATGCCGTCCGAATGGCCACTCGAATGGCGCTCGATGTGCGCCATCGCCGCTTCGGCGTCGTCGACCACGCGGATGCCGAGCACCAGCGCGAGCCATTCGGTGTCGAAGTCCTGCGGCCCGGCCGGACGCACGCGCATTTCCGGGACCGCGTCGGCGAGCGGCAGGCTGGCATCGTCGCAGCGGAACTCGACGCCGTCGCCGCCGAGCAGCGCCACCAGCGCCGGGACGAAGCGAGCGGCGACCTCGCGGTGCACCAGCACGGTGTCGAGCGCATTGCAGACCGTCGGCCGCTGCACCTTGGCGTTGCGGATCACCGGCAGCGCGCGTTCCAGGTCCGCGTGGCGGTCGACGTACAGATGGCAGATGCCGATGCCGCCGGTGATCACCGGGATGCGGCTGTGCTGGCGGCAGAAGGCATGCAGGCCGGCGCCTCCGCGCGGGATGATCAGGTCGATCAGGTCGTCCTGCTGCAACAGCGCCAGGCTCGCCTCGCGTTCGCTGCGGTCGACGAACTGCAGCGCGTCGGCCGGCAGTCCGCAGTCGGCGAGCGCCTCGCGGGCGATGCCGAGCAGCACGCGGTTGCTGGCGATCGCCTCCTTGCCACCGCGCAGCACCGCCGCATTGCCGGTCTTGATCGCGAGTGCGGCGACGTCGATGGTCACGTTCGGGCGCGACTCGTAGATCACGCCGAGCACGCCGAGCGGCACGCGTCGCTTGTGCACCTGCAGCCCGCTGTCCAGCGTGCGCGCATCGAAGCGCTCGGCGAGCGGATCGGGCAGGCGCGCGAGTTGGCGCAGGTCCTGCGCGATCGCGCCAATGCGGCGCGTGTCGAGCAGCAGGCGATCGAGCATTGCCGGCGCCATTCCGGCGATCTCGCCAGCGGCGAGGTCGCTGCGGTTGGCGCTCTCGATCTCGCCGACGCGGTTCTCGAGCAGGCTCGCGAGCACGCCGAGGAAGGCGTCGCGGACCTCGCCGCTGGCGCGCTTCAGCGCCGCGCTGGCGCGGCGCGCGGCGCTTGCGAGGCCGCGCACTTCGTCTTGCAGGCTCACAGCATCACCAGGTCGTCGCGGTGGATGAACTCGGGGCCGAAATCGTAGCCGAGGATGGTCTCGACTTCGCCGGAACGGCGGCCGGCGATGCGGCGCAGCTCCGCGGCGCTGTAGTTGGCGATGCCGCGCGCCAGCGCGCGCCCCTCGAGCGACTGCACGGTGATCGTGTCGCCGCGCTCGAACTCGCCGTTGATCGCGCGCACGCCGACGCCGAGCAGGCTCTTGCCCTGCGCCAGCGCCTGTTCCGCGCCGGCATCGATGGCGACGCCGACGCCGGTGCGCAGTCCGCCGAGGATGTAGCGCTTGCGTGCCTCGCGAGGTGGCGTCAGCGCGCTGAAGCGGGTGCCGTGCGCGGCGCCGTCGATGAGCGCGCGCAGGATCGACGGATCCTCGCCGCTGGCGATCACCACCTCGGTGCCGCCGCGGCGGGCGATGTCGGCGGCACGCAGCTTGGTCAGCATGCCGCCGGTGCCGAGCACGCCGGCGCGGCCGCCGGCGGCCTGCCACAGGGGCTCGGGAATCTCCGGAGAGTCCACGCGCGCGACCAGGCGCGCCTGCGGGCAGGTGCGCGGATCGGCGTCGTACAGGCCCTGCTGGTCGGTCAGCAACACCAGCAGGCGCGCGTCGACCAGGTTGGCGACCAGCGCCGAGAGCTGGTCGTTGTCGCCGACGCGGATCTCCTCGGTGGCGACGGTGTCGTTCTCGTTGACGATCGCCAGCACGCGGTGCGCATGCAGTTCCTCGAAGGTGCGGCGGGCGTTGAGGTAGCTGCGGCGGTTCTCGAGGTCGGCGCGGGTCAGCAGCACCTGCGCGACGCGCTGGCCATAGTGGCCGCAGAGTTCACCGAGCAGCGCCATCAGCCGCGGTTGGCCGACCGCCGCCAGCATCTGCTTGGTCGCGACCCGGCGCTCGCCCGGTGCGATTCCGAGCACTTCGCGCCCGGCCGCCACCGCGCCCGAGGACACCCAGACGATTTCGTGCCCGTCCGCCAGCAGTTGCGCCAGCACCTTCGCATAGTCGATCAGCCGCGGCGCGTGCAGGCGCCCGTACTGGGTGACCGTGGAGGAGCCGATCTTGACGACGACGCGCATGGGCCGGGCGGGCGAGTGGCGAAGTGGGCGAGTCTAGTTTCCGGTCGGTGGGTTGTGGGTTCCGGAGCCGCGGGGATCGCCTCAGAACGACAAGCCCAGCCTCGCTTCCAGCACGTTCGGAGACACCTCGGCATCGCCGCGCGCGCCGTCGACACGCACGAAATTGGCGGTCAGGCGCAGGTGCCTGCCGAGGTGCCAGTTCGCACCGAGCGTGAGGTTGCGGGCCTTGCCGCCGCGCACGCCGGCGTCGTTGAGGTCGAGGTCGCTGATGCGCATTGCGAGCTCGAAGGCGCGACCGTCCTCGCCCAGTTCCGGCGCATCGACGGCGCCGTCGCGGTAGCTCGCGCGGTCGCCGCCGACGAAGCAGCCGGCCTGCAGGTACCAGCCGGAGAAGTCGGCGTCGGCGGCGCCACGGCGAGACAGGCGTGCGCGCAGATACTCGCCCTGCAGCGTCCACGGACCCGCGATCCACAGCGCCTCGACGCCGGCGCGGTGGATGCGCTCGACACCGACCAGGCTGCCGGTGTCCAGGCGGGTACCGCCGATGCCGCTCTGCTCGACACGCGAGGACAGGTGGGCGAGACCGCCGTCGGGGGATTCGCTGGCGGCGGACAGCCCCAGATGCAGCACCCTGCCCGCATCGACCCAGGGCGTGTGGACCACTCGGGCGACCACCCCGGCGCCCTCCTGCGATCCGCGCAGATTGCCGTCGAAAGCGGACAGACTGTAGCGCCAGGTGGCGGTGGCGCGGCTGTATTCGAGGCCCAGTCGACGAGCGAGTGCGAAGGCGGCCGGCAGGCCCTGCTCCATGAACAGGGTGTAGCGGTCGGGTGTCAGTTCGTCCAGAAACATGGGTTGCTTGTACTGGCCGATGCGCACGGCGTGGCCACCACCGCGCCAGCGCAGGAACGCGTCGGTGGTGGTGTTTGCGTGTACGTCGAACTCGAGCTTGGCGTCGATGCCGCTCGTGCTCTTGAGCGCGGCCGAGAGTCGCGTCCGACGCGGATTGCGCCATTGCCGCGATGTGCCGTCCTGGTCGGTGCGCAGCCAGTCGTATTGGACGTTGCCGCCAGGCGCGATCTGCCAGTCGCGGGCGTCGGCCGTGGCCACGAGGCCGATCAGGCTGGACAGCAGGGCGAGGACGCGCATGGACGTGGAGTGATGGAAAGTTCGAGGGCGATCTGCACGGATTCTGACGCCAAGCCCTTCGCGGCCATCCGCGTGACTTCGGGAATTATGCGGGCAAGGGCTGTCGACCGGCAGCGGGCGCGGGCGGTCGTCGGTGCAACCGGATGCGCATGCGCGTTGTTGCGGCCGACCGCCGTCGACTCGCTCGGACGCCGAGCCGCCCATCGCTTCCGGGCAGCTATGCTCCGCCGCCATGTACACCCAGTGCCACCGCTGCCTGACCGTCTACCGCCTGCAGGCGGAGGTGCTGGCGCGCGCGCGCGGACAGTTCCGTTGCGGCCATTGCGGGGCGGTGTTCGACGGATTGGAGCGGTTGATCGAGCACCTGCCCGAGGCTTCGTTCCACGAGTTGCCGCATGCGGATGCGAGCGCGACACCGGTGGTGCTGAACATGCCGGCGATGCGACCGGCGCCGCGGCAGTCGCCCTTGTTCGCCGCGCCCGCCGCCGAGCACGATCCACACGAGCACATGCCGTCGCTGAGCGCGCGTCGCGAAGCCCGTTTGCCTGGGGATTTTCTGCATGATCGCGCCGACCGTGGCCGTGGCGCGCCCGCCCGCGACCAGGTGCCGGAGATGCGGGCGCCGCCGCGCATCGAGGGCGCCAGCCGTCGAGCGGCGGCGCTGCGGCCGTCAACGAATGCCGGCTGGTGGCTCGGCAGCCTGCTGCTGGCGATGCTCCTCGGTGCTCAGGTGGCTTGGGCGGAGCGTGCGTGGCTGTTGGAGGACTCGCGTGTGCGTCCCTGGCTCGACCGTTTCTGCGATCGGGTCGGCTGCCAGTTGCCGATGCGCAGCGCGGTCGCTTCGATTCGCCTGGTCAGTCGCGAAGTGCGCCCGCATCCAGACGCACCGCAGGCGCTGCTGATCAGCGCCAGCATGATCAACGATGCCAGCTTCGTGCAGCGTTTCCCGGTCGTCGAGGTCACGCTGTCCGATCTTGGCGAACGCGCGATCGCCCGCCGACGATTCCAGCCGGCCGAGTACCTCGCCGACGCCAGCAGTGGCGTGCGCGGCTTCCCGCCCGGCGCCACCGCACCGCTGGTGTTCGAAGTTGCCGATCCCGGCCGCGAGGCGGTTGCTTTCGAGTTCCGCTTCCTCGCGGCCGAAGCGCCATAGCGCGGGCACGGAGTGCTCCGGGTCCGGATCCCGCCCGGATGGAATCGCCTGCGGCGCGCGTCGTCCCGCTATCGCCGCGTGGCGGTGATGCGGATCCAGTCTTCACGCTGACGGACGGCGAAGTCCTGGAAGCAACTGCGGTACCGGGCGATGAATTCGACTTCCTGGCCCTTCAGCATGCCCGAGAACACCGCCGCGCCACCGGGCTTCACAGCGGCCGCGATGCGTTCGGCGAGTTCGATCAAGGGATTCAACAGGATGTTGGCGGCGAGGCGATCGCAGGGCGGCGGCAGCGGATCGCGTGGCGACAGCAGGGACAAGCGCTCGGCCACGCCGTTGCGCTGCGCATTCTCGCGCGAGGCGACCAGCGCCTGCGGGTCGTTGTCGAGGCCGTGCGCCTGCCCCGCGCCCAGCCGCAGCGCTGCGACCGCGAGGATGCCGGAGCCGCAGCCATAGTCGAACAGGGTCTCGCCCTGCCAGCGCAGCCCGTCCAGCCACTCCAGGCACAGTGCGGTGGTCGGATGCGTGCCGGTACCGAAGGCCAGGCCCGGATCCAGGCGCACGATCACCGCCTCCGGATCGGCCGGCGGCTCGACCGTGGTCGGGTAGATCCACAGCCGGCGGCCGAAGCGCATCGGCTGGTAGTGGTCCATCCACGCGCGTGTCCAGTCGCGGTCGCAAAGGCGCGCGAAGCGCGCGCTGCGCAGCACGTCCTCAGGCAGCCGGTCTTCCATTTCGGCCAGCAGTTCCAGCGGATCCTGCTCCACCGCGAACAGCGCCTGCAGTTTCAGATGCGGCCACAGCGGCGTCTCGCCTGGTGCCGGCTCCAGCACCGGGTTGTCCTCGGCATCGGTCAGCGTTTGCGCCAACGCGCCCAGTGATTCCAGCGCCTCCTCGACGGCGGCGTGCTCGGCAGAAGTCAGGCGCAGGTGGAGTTCGAGCCAGGGCATGTCGGGAGCGGGAAAAAGGGAAAGGGAAAAAGGAAAAGGGGGAAAAGCGGCTCGAGAATGCAGGTGCAGGGATTCTCGGATCAGGAAACAACCCGTCGGACCCGACACGGGGCGGCTCTTCCCTTTTCCATTTTCCTTTTCCCCGCTTCTCAGGCCTTCCTCGCCTCCGCCAACCTCCGCTCCAGGTAGTGGATGTTGAAACCGCCGACCTGGAACATCTGGTCGAGCATGTTCGACTGCTGCAACGGGATGTTGGTCTTGATGCCCTGGATCACGAGTTCGGACAGCGCGACGCGCATGCGTGCGATCGCGGTGGCGCGGTCGGGGCCGTGGGCGATCAGCTTGGCGATCATCGCGTCGTAGTTCGGCGGGATCCTGTAGCCGTCGTAGAGGTGCGTCTCCATGCGGATGCCGGGGCCGCCGGGCGGGTGGTAACGGTTCACGGTGCCGGGCGACGGGGTGAAGGTATTCGGGTCCTCGGCGTTGATGCGGCATTCGATCGCGTGGCCGCGCAGAACGATGTCCTGCTGCTGGTAGCGCAGTTGCTCGCCCGAGGCGATGCGGATCTGTTCGGTCACGAGGTCGACGCCGGTGACCATCTCGGTGACCGGGTGCTCGACCTGGATGCGCGTGTTCATCTCGATGAAGTAGAAGCGGCCGCGCTCGTACAGGAACTCGAAGGTGCCGGCGCCGCGGTAGCCGATGCGCTTGCAGGCCTCCACGCAGACCTGCCCGATCTCGGCGCGCTGTTTCTCGCTGATGCCCGGCGCTGGCGCTTCCTCGATCACCTTCTGGTGGCGGCGCTGCATCGAGCAGTCGCGCTCGCCGAGGTGGATCGCGTTGCCCTGGCCGTCGGCGAGCACCTGGATCTCGATATGGCGCGGGTTCTCGAGGAATTTCTCGAGGTAGACCTGGTCGTTGCCGAAGGCGCTCTTGGCCTCGGCGCGGGTCATGGCGACTGCGTTCAGCAGCGCCATCTCGGTGTGCACCACGCGCATGCCGCGCCCGCCGCCGCCGCCGGCGGCCTTGATGATCACCGGATAGCCGATGTCCTTGGCGATCCGTGCGGTCTCCGCGGCGTCCTCGTCCAAAGGCTTGCCGGAACCCGGCACGCAAGGCACGCCGGCCTGCTTCATCGCCGTGATTGCGCTGACCTTGTCGCCCATCAGCCGGATCGTCTCCGGGCGTGGGCCGATGAACACGAAGCCGGATTCCTCGACGCGCTCGGCGAAATCCGCGTTCTCGGACAGGAAGCCGTAGCCCGGATGGATGCCCTGGGCGTCGGTCACCTCGGCGGCCGCGATCAGCGCCGGGATGTTGAGGTAGCTGTCCTTCGGCGCCGGCGGGCCGATGCACACCGACTCGTCGGCCATCGCGACGTGCTTGAGGTTGCGATCCACGGTGGAGTGCACCGCCACCGTCTTGATCCCGAGCGCCTGGCAGGCCCGCAGCACCCGCAGCGCGATCTCGCCGCGATTGGCGATGACGATTTTTTCAAGCATGGGTGGCTCCTGCGGCTCGCGCTTCGTCCAGGCGCCAGATGGTGGACGCGAAGGACGCAAAGTGCGCAAAGCACGCAAAAAAAGCATGGATCAGCGTCGGGACAATCCGCCTGGTTGGTGGGCGTGACTGGACAAGAAAAGCCTTTCGGGAGGCTGGAGTGAGGCGTTTCCCCTTGCTCAGGCTTTCCTTTGCGTCCTTTGCGCACTTTGCGTCCTTTGCGTCCACCATCAACGGCTGAACGAAACTCACTGCACCACCACCAGCGGCTCGTCGAACTCCACCGGCTGGCCGTTCTCGACCAGGATCTTGACGATGGTGCCGGCGACTTCGGACTCGATCGGATTGAACATCTTCATCGCTTCGATGATGCCGAGGGTGTCGCCGACCTTGATCTGCTGGCCGATCTTGATGAAGGGCGCGGCACCGGGGGCGCTGGCGCCGTAGTAGGTGCCGACCATGGGCGAACGTACGACCTGACCCTCGTACTGCGGCTCGGCGGGCTTGCCGGTGGGGGCCGGATCCGCGGTCGCGGGTACGCCTGCCATCGGCACGGCAGGCACGACCTGAGCCTGAATGGGCGACGGCATCGGGGTGGTCGCGACCGGCAGGTTCTTCGGCCAGCGCGACAGACGCACGGTCTCCTCGCCTTCGCGGATCTCGAGCTCGGCGAGGTTGGATTCCTCGAGCAACTCGATCAGTTTCTTGATCTTGCGGATGTCCATGGCCATGTCGGAACTCCTGGCGCGGGCAACGGTGGAATGGGGTCAGCCGACGCGACGGATGGCGGCATCGAGCGCATAGCGGTAACTGTCGACACCGAAACCGGCGATCACGCCGATGGCGAGGTCCGAGAGATAGGAATGACGGCGGAAGGGTTCGCGCGCGTGCACATTCGACAAATGTGCCTCGACGAAAGGGATCGCAACCGCCGCCAGCGCATCGCGCAGCGCGACCGAAGTGTGCGTGAATGCTCCGGGATTGATGACGATGCAGCGTGTGCCGTCGCCGTGCGCGGCGTGGATGCGCTCGATCAGCACATGTTCGGCATTGCTCTGGGCCGTCAGCACCTCATGGCCGGCGGCGGCGCCCTGCGCCACCAATTGCGCATCGAGCTGCGCCAGCGTGCTGTGCCCGTAGATTTGCGGCTCGCGCGTGCCGAGCAGATTCAGGTTGGGGCCGTGAAGCACCAGGATGCGGGCCATGCAGGGTCGACGCGGGGCAAGGGCGGCGTAGTCTGCGGGCCTGCGTGAACCCTGTCCAGACGCGATCATCGGCGATCATCGCGGGATCCCCGGCATTCGCGACTGTATGGTCGGTCCGGACGGCCCCTGGCCGCAGCCGCATGCACGCCGCTGGCGACATCGAAGCCTTGCAACGACCGGATCGCCGTGTACAGTTGGGCGATCCGGCGTGTGACCGACGGGCCGAGGCCGCTGCCGGGTGCGCGCGATCCCGGTTCGCGATGGAATCGTTCGGACACTCGCACGCGCACTCCCGGCGTCCGTCGCGGACCAAGGTTGTCGACGTGGATCTCGGGCGCGCCGGTATGCGTGAGGATGCGCACGCGCACCTCGCAGGCAGCGACGTCGTGGCGGGTTGTGTCCTCGACCAGGTTGCGCAGCATCCCCGAGCGGCAGCGATTCCCGGCGAACGGTCTCGAGCGCCCGACGCTCACGAAGCACTTGGTGCAGACTTCCTTCGCCAGTCGCCAGCGAGAGCCACGCCACGAGCGTTGAATCCGTCAATCTGGAGCCGCCGATCGCCCACGGGCCGGCGCACCTGCTGATCGACCATCTGCTCGCGGTGGCGCGGTCCACCGCCGCTGGCGCCGAACCGGGCGTGGCGGCCTGGGCACACCTCGCCGGTCTTTGGCACGACCTCGGCAAGTTCCGGCCTGGCTTCCAGAAATACGTGCGCCAGGAAGACGATGCCCACATCGAAGGCAAGGGCGTCGCGCAGAAGGAAAAATCTCACTCCGCGGCGGGCGCGCTGCACGCCCTCAAGTCCCTGACCGAAGGCTTCGGGAAAGACGGCGAGCGTGCCGGTTGGCTGCTCGCGCACCTGATTGCCGCCCACCACGCAGGCCTTTACGACAAGACCGACCTGGATGCGCGCCTGCGTGGAAGCGACGGCGCGGACTCCGAGCGGGAATGGCGCGAGGCAGTGCAGGCGTGCGCGAGGCTCCATCCCGACATGCTCGCGCTGCCAGGCACGCTCGATGCGCGCAGCGCCCTTCTCGGCCTGCCGGGCCTCGTCGAACGCGAAGAGCTGGCGCAGGCGCTTGGTGTGCGCATGCTCTTTTCGGCGCTTGTGGATGCCGACTTCCTGGACACCGAGCGCTATCTCAATCCCGGGAAGGCGCAGGCGCGGACCGGATTCCCACCGCTTTGTGAGTATCGAGATCGGCTCGACCGGCATCTGGACGCCCTCGCGGCAGCGGTCCAGGCCGCGGGACGCGCGGACGATTCGGTCATGCGGGCGCGATCACGCGTGCTTGCCGATTGCCGAACCGCAGCGACCGGGCCTCCAGGTGTGTACAGCCTGCAGGTGCCGACTGGAGGCGGCAAGACCTTCGCATCGCTGGCTTTTGCCCTCGCGCACGCGGTCGCGCACGAGCTCGATCGGGTCATCGTCGCCATCCCCTACACCAGCATCGTCGAGCAGACGGCCGACCAGTACGCGCAGGTCTTCGGCGCCGATGCGCTCGTTGAACACCACAGCCAGGTCGAGGTCTCCGCCGATCAGGAGACGCGGCACACCCGGCTGGCCTGCGAGAACTGGGATGCGCCATTGATCGTCACCACCAACGTGCAGTTGTTCGAGTCCTTGTTCGCGGCGCGCACCTCGCGCTGCCGCAAGCTGCACAACCTGCGGCGCAGCGTGATCATCCTCGACGAGGCGCAGACGCTGCCGCCCGAGTTTCGACAGCCCACCTTCGATGCCTTGCGGCTGCTGGTCCGCCATTACGGCGCGACGCTGGTGTCGTGCACGGCAACCCAACCGGTGCTCACGGACATCCGCCGCTTCGATCCGCGGCAAAACGTGCGCGGACTGACTCGCGACGGCGAACGCCCGCGCGACATCGTCGCGGACGCCGAGGCCTTGTACGCGGCGCTCGAACGCGTCCGACTGGAGTGGCCGGCCAGCTTCGGCGAGCCGGTCGAGATCCCGGAAATCGCCGAACGCATCGCCGCCAAGCCCTGCGTGCTCGCGATCGTCAACACCCGCAAGGACGCGGCCGAGCTGTGCGCGGCCGTCGATGCGGTCGGTGGGGAGCGATGCATCTACCTGTCGGCGGCCATGTGCGGGCAACACCGAGCCGATTGCATCGCGCGGATTCGCATCGCGCTGGAGGCGCGCCGCAACGGCGATCCAAGTCCGTTGCGCGTGATCAGCACGCAACTGGTCGAGGCGGGCGTCGATCTCGACTTCCCGGTGGTTTTTCGCGCACTCGCTGGCCTCGATTCGATCGCCCAGGCGGCGGGGCGCTGCAATCGCGAGGGAAGATTGGGGCCACGCGGCGGGCGCGTCGTGATGTTCCGGCGGCCGCTGCCGCGCCTGCTCGACGCCCTGGTCAAGGCCGAGCAGGCGACGATATCGGTACTTGGAAACTCGCGACCGGAAGCGCTCGGGCCCGAACACTTCACGCGTTATTTCGAGCGTTGGTACGGAGACTTCGAGCCTGACCGACACGGCATCAACACCTTGCTGCGCGCGAGCCCGGAGTTCGCGCTCAGCTTCCGCAGCGCCGCCGATGCGTTCCGGCTGATTCCCGACCAGGGCTTGGCGACACTGGTCGTCCCTCATCCCGCTGAACTTCGCGAGCAGGCCTTGAACGCACTGCGTTCCGGTCATCCTGATCGCTGGGTCTTGCGCGCCCTGCAACGCTTCGTCGTCCAGGCGCGCGAGCGCGACGTCCGGCGCTGGCAGTCGCTGGGCGACGTCAGCGAACCCCTGCCGGGGTGGTTCGTACTGGAGAACGCGTTACGCTACGACTCGCGCCTCGGCCTGCTGCGCGAGGACGCGCCACTGGCGCCGGACGAACTCGTGTTCTAGGAGTCGTGCATGGTCTCGCAACGCTATTGCCTGGAGGTGCGCGGCGAATGGGCCTGCTTCACCCGGCCCGAGATGAAGGTCGAGCGCGTCTCCTACGACGTGATCACCCCGTCCGCCGCCCGCGCCGTATTCGAGGCGATCCTGTGGAAGCCGGCGATCCGCTGGCGGGTGCGCCGCATCGAAGTCCTGGCGCCCATCCGCTGGGCCAATCTGCGCCGCAACGAGGTGGCATCGGTGATCCCGATGCGCAATGTCCAGCAGGCGATGTCGGTGGGGCGCGGTGCGCTGGCCCTGTACGTCGACGAGGACCGCCAGCAGCGCGCGTCGCTGTTGCTGCGCGACGTCGCCTACCGCCTGCACGCCGACCTGCAGGTCCTGCCCGGCCGCGGCGACGACTCGCCGCCGATGAAGTTCTTCGAGATGTTCGAGCGCCGCGCGCGCGCCGGTCAGTGCGTCAATCAGCCCTACCTTGGTTGCCGCGAGTTCGCGGCGAGCTGGCGGCTGGTCGATGACCCGCCCTCGCTGGAGCCCTCGATCCCGGAAAACCGCGATCTCGGCTGGATGCTGCTGGACATGGACTTCGCGAACCCCGAGGACCCGACGCCCCGGTTCTTCCGTGCCGTGATGTGTGATGGCGTGGTCGAGGTCCCCGAGCTCGACGATGCCGAGGTGGTGCAGTGATCCTGCAGGCACTGGTGGAGTACTACGATCGGCGCTGTGCCGATCCGGATCCCGCGCGGCACCTGCCGGTTCCCGGATTCGAGTACAAGGCGATTCCATTCATCATCGAACTCGATTTGGAGGGTGGCGTCCTGCAGTTGCGCGACACGCGTTCGATCGATCAGGGACGTACTGTTGCGCGATCGTTCCTGGTGCCGCAGGGCGAAAAGAAGACCTCGGGGGTGAAGGCCAATCTGCTCTGGGACTCGGCGGAGTACGTCATTGGGCTGGATCGAGGGCGCAACAGCCCGGCAACGGCGTCTCCTGCTTGCGCGTTCGCGCTTCGCGTCGAGGAACTTTCCCGCCTCGCTCCAGACGACGATGGTATCCAGGCGGTTCTCAAAGCGCTGGCTCGTGCGGACTGGACGGTCGTGCAGTCTCACCCCAGTTGGCCGGACATCGTCGAGACCAACCCGGTGATGACCTTCGCGCTGGCCGATTCGGGCAGCGGCGAACTGGTTTGTCAACGCAAGAGCGTGATTGCGGCCATCAAGCTAATCGGGCGCCCACAGGCGGCTCGCGGCCGGTGTCTGGTCGAAGGCCTCGAAACCGAGATCGAACGCCTGCATCCCGCGATCAAGGGCGTGCGCGACGCGCAGACCTCTGGCGCAAACGTGGTGTCCTTCAATGCACGGGCGTTCGAATCCTATGGCAAGACGGAAAGACAGGGCGAAAACGCGCCGGTTGGAACACGTGCGGTTTTTGCCTATTCCACGGCGTTGAACGCATTGCTGTCACGGGACTCCCCGAACCGAGTCCAGGTTGGCGATGCCACCACGGTGATCTGGGCAGACCGCCGAACCGATCTGGACGCCGCGCTCGCGTCGATCTTCGGTGATGATCCGGACGCGGGCGTGCAAGCCGTGACCGCTCGATTCGCCGCACTCCAGAGCGGGCGCGTGGACGCGGCGGGCGACGACGTCCGTTTCTTCATCCTGGGGCTTGCGCCCAATGCCGCGCGTATTGCCATTCGATTCTGGCAACAGGCGACCCTGCGCGAGATCGCGCCACGCATCCTCCAGCACTTCCGGGACCTCGCCATCCAGAAACAGTTCGATGGCGATCCGAACACACCATCGATGTTCCGCCTGCTGACCAGCATTGCAGCGCAGGGCAAGGCGGACAACATCCCGCCACGGATCGCGGGCGAGTGGACGCGCGCGATCCTGGAAGGCACGGCCTATCCCGCGAGCCTGCTGCAGTCGGCGGTCAGCCGCTGCCGGGCTGAACAAGGCACGCGCGAAGCCGTCGGCAACGTCCCATATCTGCGCGCGGCGATCCTGAAGGCCTGCCTCAACCGTGAGCATCGCCGCCGCCACCCTGAGGACACGCATCGTGACCTCATCCAGGAGACCCTCGACATGAGTCAAAGTCACCCGGCCTATCTGCTCGGGCGCCTGTTCGCCGTGCTCGAACGCATCCAGGCACGCGCGCAACCCGGCATCAACGCGACCATCCGCGATCGCTATTACGGTGCCGCGTCGACGACGCCCGCTGCGGTGTTCCCGACCCTGTTGCGTCTCAAGAATGCGCACCTGAAGAAGCTTGCGGATGGCGAGAGCGCCTGGTTCGAGAAGCAGATTGGTGGCATCTGCGGCAGCCTCGATCGACCCCTGCTCTCGGACTTCCCACGCCAACTCGACCTGCCTTCGCAGGGCATGTTCGCGCTGGGCTACTACCAGCAACGGCAGTCCTTCTTTGCCCGCGCCGACGAAACCGAACCCAAGACGGAGAACTGAACATGGCAGATCTCACGCGCCGCTACGACTTCGTGCTGCTGTTCGACGTCAGGGACGGCAATCCCAACGGCGATCCGGATGCCGGCAATCTGCCGCGCATCGACGCCGAGTCCGGTCATGGGCTGGTCACCGATGTGTCGATCAAGCGCAAGGTGCGCAACTACGTGGCGCTCACCCATGACCAGACCCAGGTGTCGCCGCAGCCCGGGCAGAATCGCCACGAAATCTACGTCCGCGAAAAAGCCGTGCTGAACCTGCAGCACGAGCGCGCATACGCAGCCCTGGGATTGGGCGGCGGGCAGCAAGCGGACGACTCGAAGAAGAAGGCAACGCGCAAGGGCAGCGCCGATGACGTGGAAAAGGCGCGCGCCTGGATGTGCCAGAACTTCTATGACGTGCGCGCTTTCGGGGCAGTCATGTCCTTGGGTACCAATGCCGGTCAGGTTCGTGGTCCCGTGCAACTGACCTTCGCGCGCTCGATCGACCCGGTCGTCGCGCTGGAGCACTCGATCACGCGCATCGCGGTCGCCACCGAGGCGGAAGCCGAGAAACAGCAGGGCGACAATCGCACCATGGGCCGCAAGCACACCGTGCCCTACGGGCTCTATCGCGCCCATGGATTCGTGTCCGCTTTCCTCGCGAAGCAGACGGGCTTCGACGCGGCCGACCTCGACTTGCTGTGGCAGGCGCTGTCCGACATGTTCGAGCACGACCGCAGCGCCGCGCGCGGGCAGATGGCCACCCGCGGCCTGTATGTGTTCGAGCATGCGTCCGAACTCGGCAATGCCCATGCGCACGCCTTGTTCGATCGCCTGACGGTGACGCGTCGAGGCGATGTGCCCGTGCCGCGTGCGTTCTCCGACTACGAGGTGCGCTTCGACGACCGCCCGCTCGAAGTCGGCGGCGAGATGGAGGCAGCACCTCACGTCCGCCTGCAGAGGAAATGCTGACATGCATTGGAAAGACCGCATCGCTGTCGATGACGACGTCGTGTTCGGCAAACCGCATGTGCGCGGGACACGGCTCAGCGTCGAGTTCCTGCTGGGATTGCTCGCGCAGGGCTGGGCCGAACAGGCCCTGCTGGATGCCTATCCGCAGTTGTGTCGCGAAGACCTGCTGGCCGTGTACGCCCTCGCATCCGAGCTGGTTTCGGAAGAGGAATTCGTCGTCAGCGGGAAACTGGTCGCCTGAGCCATGCGCCGGCTGCTTGCCGACGAAAACATCCCGCAGGGTGCGATTCGTGGCCTGCGCGAGGCGGGTTGCGATATCGAATCGGTGGCGGTGGCCATGCGCGGCGCCAGCGATCTGGCGGTCATCCGGCGGGTGCGGGACGATGCTCGCTGGCTGCTGAGTTTCGATCGGGACTATGGCGAGTTGGTGTTCAAACGGCGTGAGCCACCGCCACCTGGCGTGCTCTACCTGCGCTTCGTGCCGCGATCGGCGGACGAAGTAGTGCACGCGGTGCTCGCAGTGCTCGAAGCGGTGAAGGGCGAGGGACTGTTCCTGGTCGTGTCGGCGGACGGCAGCTATCGGCAACTTCGCATGCCCGACGATGGAAACCCCTGACCCCATCCCGATCTCGGCCCTCCAGCACTGGAGCTATTGCCCGCGCCAGTGCGCCCTGATCCACCAGGAGCAGGCCTTCGCCGAGAACGTCCATACGGCGCGTGGTCGCGCCGTCCACGCCCTCGTCGACGAGGCCGGCATCGAGCACCGCGCGGGCCTGCGCATCGAGCGCGCGATGCCCTTGTGGAGCGAAGGGCTGGGCCTCGTCGGCAAGGCCGACGTGGTCGAGTTCGACGGCGATGGCACGCCGTTTCCGGTCGAGTACAAGCATGGTCCCCGCCGCCAACGCCTGCACGACGAGCTGCAACTGGCGGCACAAGCGCTGTGCCTGGAGGAAATGACGGGGCGCAGCGTGCCGGCCGGCGCCATCTACCAGCACGGATCGCGACGCCGCAGGCGGGTCGCCATCTCGGACGAACTGCGCCAGGCAGTCGTGGCTGCCGTGGCCGCCGTGCGCGCCATGATGAGTGCCGGAGTCCTCCCGCCGCCCGCCAATGACGCCCGCTGCCGCGCCTGCTCCTTGATCGAGCTGTGTCAGCCGGCCGCCATCGCCGGCCGCGACCGCTATCGGCAACTGCTCGACGAGCTGCGCGGCCCATGAGTCTCAGTTACACCCTGCTCAACACCCTGCACGTGCTCACCGAGGGCAGCTACCTGCACCTCGACAACGAAACCGTGCGCATCGAAGTCGAGCGCGTCACCCGCCTGCGCGTGCCACTGCACCACCTCGGAGCGATCGTCTGCCAGGGCGACATCCTGATTTCGCCCGCGCTGATCGGCACCTGCGCGGAGCGGGGCATCGGCATCTCGCTGCTCGATCGCAACGGACGCTTCAGGGCGCGGATCGAGGGACCGGTCAGCGGCAACGTGCTGCTTCGCCAGGCACAGCACCGGGCATCCGAAGCCGCCTCCGCCGCGCTCGCCATCGCCCGCAGTTGCGTGCTCGGCAAACTGCGCAACAGCCGCACGACGCTGCAGCGGTCGGCCCGCGACTGCGACGATGACGAGGACCGCGCCCGACTCGAAGCGACGATCCGCAGCTTCGAGGCCTCCTTGCGTGCAGCCACCGTGGCCACCGAGCTCGACGGGTTGCGTGGCGTCGAAGGCGAGGCCGCGCGCAACTATTTCGCCTGTTTCGGGGCGATGATCCGACGCGACCGCCGGACCGCCTTCGTGCCGGATGGGCGCAGCCGCAGGCCGCCTCGCGACCGCTGCAATGCGCTGCTGTCGTATCTGTACACCCTGCTGACGCACGACTGCCGTTCCGCGTTGGAGAGCTGCGGTCTCGATCCACAGGTAGGCTTCCTGCACGCCCTGCGCCCGGGCAGGCCGGCACTCGCCCTCGACCTGGTCGAGGAGTTCCGCAGCGTGCTGGCGGACCGGCTGGCGCTGACCTTGATCAATCGGGGTCAAGTCGGCGAATCCGACTTCCGCGTGACCGAAGGCGGTGCCGTGCTGCTCAGCGACGACGCACGCCGGTCGGTCGCCACCGCCTGGCAGACGCGGCGCCAGGAGAAGATCCGGCATCCGCTGCTGGAAGCCGAAGTTCCCTACGGCCTGCTGCCCCAGATCCAGGCGCGCCTGCTGGCGCGACACCTGCGCGGCGACACCGAGTCCTACCTGCCATATCTGCACCGCTGACCACCATGCTGATCATCGTCTGCTACGACGTGAATACAGTCACCCGGGAGGGGCGTCGGCGCCTTCGTCGAGTCGCCAAGGCCTGCGAGCGGGTAGGGCAGCGCGTGCAGTGGTCGGTCTTCGAGTGCCGGCTCAACGAAATGCAGTTCGAGGCCCTGGAGCGGCGCTTGCTCGGCATCGTGGACCTCAAGGAAGACAACTTGCGCTTCTACCAACTGACCGAACCGGTGGCGATGCGAGTCCGGCAACACGGCGTGTTCCGTGCGATAGACTTCGAAGGGCCACTGGTCGTGTAGCCGCGAACCGCGAGCGAACGCCGGTTGCCTCCAGTTTCGCGGGTTCGGCAAGTGCTTGAGACCTTTCGGTATTTTTCTTTTTCCTTCCCTCGCCGATGCCTCGCGGGGGAGTCCGGGCAACGCATTCGCGCATCCCGGCCCGATGGTTCTTTGGGAACCGATACCTGCAGAACCAGAGTCGCCCGCCTCACGTGAGGCGGGCGCGGATTGAAACCTGGTGCAGCTGCGCTGCGAAGCGCGCCACCGGCGTCGCCCGCCTCACGTGAGGCGGGCGCGGATTGAAACGACGAGCTGTGGGTGAAGTTCCCGGACGGCGAGGTCGCCCGCCTCACGTGAGGCGGGCGCGGATTGAAACCTTGATGCCACGGCGCACCAGCGTGGCCGTGAGGTCGCCCGCCTCACGTGAGGCGGGCGCGGATTGAAACCCGCGGCGCATCATGCGCAAGCCGGCGCGGTGGAGTCGCCCGCCTCACGTGAGGCGGGCGCGGATTGAAACCGGTCGGCGCCTGCGTGATGGTCCCGCCTCCCAGGTCGCCCGCTGTCACCGACCGCCCCAATGGAGCCATTTCGGGATCGGCGTAATGGAGCCAGTCGATGATCGGCGTAATGGAGCCACTTCAGGATCGCCGTAAACGATCCACTCCAGGATCGGCGTAATGGAGCC